>CAWDWW010000018.1:0-75091 GCA_963806115.1 uncultured beta proteobacterium | reverse complement strand
ACCCATATTTTGGAGATAGCTAAATCATTGATCCTTTGAGAATTTGGGCACAAGAAAAAAAGCGCAAGATGTTGGATATAATAATATATATATAATGTATAATATGAACAATAATTGGCTTGACAAATAAGTCATCCTTGTTTAACATATAAATAACAATTTATATGTTGAGGATGACGTGCTTAAGGAATTCGCCGACTACATTACCTATACCCTGCTGAAACTGGAGCCGACCAGCCATTTAGGTGACGCCCTCAATTTTTTCATCTACGACACCCTCAAGATATTCCTGCTGCTCACCACCATTGTCTATGTCGTGGCGATCATCCGGGCATACTTCCCGCCTGAAAAGACCAAACGAATACTGTCGCACAAGAGAGAATACATCGGCAATATCATGGCTGCCCTGCTTGGTATTGTCACACCGTTCTGTTCCTGTTCCGCAGTCCCGCTCTTCATCGGCTTCGTAGAAGCGGGAGTGCCTCTCGGCGTTACATTCTCGTTCCTCATCTCCTCGCCCATGGTAAACGAAATCGCGCTGATCATGCTGTGGGGGCTGTTTGGCTGGAAGATCGCCTTGATCTACACCGGCACCGGGGTCGTGCTCGCGATTGTGTCCGGCATGGTCATTGGTAAACTCAAGATGGAGAAGTATGTCCAGGATTACGTATGGCAAATCAAGGTGGGAACCGGGGAGTTAGTAGAGACAAGCTTCCGCGAGAAACTCGTCTATGCACGTGACTATACAGCGGAGCTTCTGAAGAGGATCTGGCCTTATGTAATCATCGGCATTGCGCTTGGAGGAATTGTCCACGGCTACATCCCTACCGACTTCGTGGTCAAATATGCGGGGCGCGATAACCCCTTTGCCGTGCTGGTCGCTGTTTTGATCGGTATCCCGCTTTACAGCAACGCTGCCGGCATGATTCCTGTTGTTCAGGCCCTTGTGGGAAAAGGAATGGCGATGGGCACGGTGCTTGCCTTTATGATGTCGGTTACTGCAATTTCATTTCCCGAGGCGGTGATCCTCAAGAATGTACTGAAGATGCGTCTCATTTACACCTTCTTCGGAATTGTGACAGTGGGAATTATTATTATTGGTTATCTTTTCAACGCAATTTTATAGGAGGATTGGCAATGGAAATCAAAGTGCTCGGACCAGGTTGCGCAAACTGCTTTAAGATGGAGGAATTGGCGAAGACGGCTGTAAAGGAACTCGGCATCGAGGCGAAGATCGAGAAGATCACGGATATCGCCCAGATCGCCATGCACGGCATTCTATCAACGCCGGGCCTCATCGTGAACGGCAAGATCAAGCACTCAGGCAAACCGCTGCCGAGCCTGGATAAGATGAAGGAACTGATCAAGGGCGAAGCTTAGAGGACGGATTATGAACGATCTCGTGACGATATTCAAAGCGCTTTCCGACGAAACCAGACTCCGGATCATAAAACTCCTGGAGAAAGGCGAACTGTGCGTGTGCGACATAACGGCTGCTTTGGACATGGTGCAGCCGAAGGTATCCTTCCATCTCAGCGCTCTGAAGGAAGCGGGGCTCATCAAGGACCGCAAACAGGGGAAATGGATCCATTACAGTCTGAATGAAGTCAATTTGTTCAGAAGGATGCTGATGGTATCGGTATGCGAAAAGGCTGACGGCGGGCTGATTGAGGATGATCGTAAAAGACTTGCCCGTTTTCTCAAGTCAAAAATGACAGGTCCTGATTGTGCGACCACGAAAAGAAAAGGCTGTTCCTGCGGAGCGTAAAGCATGGAGAAGGCTGTTTTCAGTAAGATCAACTTGCCTCTTGCGAGGTCGAACAGTATATGATTTCCCTTGATTTCACACAAAAAATTAGCAAGCTCTATTCCTTCGCCTCCGCCTTAGCGATCATTACCATCGCCTACAACATCGTTGAAGGGGTCGTTTCGGTCTTCTTCGGGGTTGAAGACGGCAGCATGGCTCTTTTCGGATTCGGAGTGGACTCCTTCGTTGAAGTGATCTCGGGCATCGGGATCTGGCATATGGTACGGAGGGTCAGAAATAATGACAAAGAGAATCCCGACCAGTTCGAGCAGACGGCGCTCAGGATCACGGGAGCCGGATTCTACGTTCTGACAATCGGGCTGTCGATCCTCGCTGCTGTTGATCTTTACCGGGGGCATAAACCGGAGACTACCTTTTGGGGCATTGTCGTTTCCGTCATCTCCATTGCCACGATGTGGCTCTTGATCCACTACAAGGTAAAAGTTGGGAAACAGCTAAATTCCGAAGCTATTCTTTCCGATGCCGCATGCACCCGTGCCTGTCTGCAGCTCTCAATCGTTCTGCTCATTGCAAGCGCTGGATACGAACTCACCCATATAGGCGGGATTGACTCCATCGGCACGTTCGTAATTGCGGGCCTTTGTTACCGGGAAGGTAAAGAGGCATTCGGGAAAGCGAAGACAAAAAGCTTTGCCTGCGCCTGCGATGGGTCTTGCCGGACGAGCGTGGATGAGAACGAATAATTCTTATGATCAGGATCAGGGGATATCTATGAACGAAACACCGGCTAAAAGACTTTCTTTCCTGGATAGGTATCTTACTCTCTGGATATTCAGCGCTATGGCTCTTGGTGTTGGCTTCGGGTATTTTATCCAAGGCACTGAAGCCTTCATCAACAGCTTCCAAGTCGGCACGACCAACATTCCCATTGCCATCGGTCTTATCCTGATGATGTATCCGCCGCTTGCGAAGGTCAAGTATGAGGAGCTCGGCGAGGTCTTCCGAAACAAGAAAGTCCTTGGCCTCTCGCTCGTCCAGAACTGGGTCATCGGTCCCATTTTGATGTTCGTTCTTGCGATCATCTTTCTCCACTCCTATCCCGAATACATGGTCGGTCTCATCATGATCGGCCTCGCACGGTGCATCGCCATGGTGATCGTCTGGAACGACCTTGCCTGCGGCGATCCGGAGTACGCCGCTGGTCTTGTGGCGTTCAATTCGATCTTCCAGGTCCTTTTCTTTTCCGTCTATGCCTATATCTTCATAACTGTGCTTCCTGTCTGGTTTGGGCTCAAGGGAGTCGTGGTAAATGTTACAATCGGACAGATAGCGCAAAGCGTATTCATCTATCTCGGCATTCCATTCATCGCGGGCATGCTGACCCGGTTCGCGCTGATCAAGATCAAGGACCGCCAATGGTACGAGACGGTATTTATCCCGAAGATCAGCCCGATCACACTCATCTCGCTTTTGTTCACAATCATCGTCATGTTCTCCCTCAAGGGCAACTATATCGTCAAACTGCCGCTGGATGTAGTGCGCATAGCGATTCCCTTGTTGATCTACTTCGTGGTCATGTTCCTGGTGTCGTTTTACCTTGGCAAAAAGATCGGGGCAGATTATCCAAAGACCGCAACACTCTCATTTACTGCCGCGAGCAATAATTTTGAGCTTGCTATTGCGGTAGCCGTAGCCGTGTTCGGCATCAACTCAGGTGTTGCCTTTGCCGCAGTCATCGGGCCGCTGGTCGAGGTGCCGGTATTGATCAGCCTGGTGAATGTGTCGAAGTATTTTCAGCGGACCTATTTCAGTGTTGAATCCTGCAGCGTCAAGGGAACCGATGCGCTGTGACGAGGATCGTCGGATCAAGGATAGTGAGGTGCTTATATGAAGCTTGCGATATTCGGAGACATACACGGAAACATTGAGGCCCTGAAGGCGGCATATGAGGCGGCGCAGGCAGCGGGTGCCGAGCAGATATACCACCTGGGCGACTTGGGCGGGTATTCTCCTTTTGTGAACGAGGTTGTTAACTTCCTTATCGAGCATAATATCGAGGGCGTGCAGGGAAACTACGACGAGACCGTTGCGCATGACCGGGAACACTGCGGGTGCAAGGCCGAAGATCCGGTCCAGGAGGAGATGGCGAACCGGTCTTTTGCTTGGACAAAGGTGCATGCATCGGGGAAAACGAAGGAGTTCTTGGGAAACCTGCCGGCTGAGATCACTTTTGCGGTTCACGGTAGGAAGGTCGCACTTTTCCATGCTACACCACGGAAGAACAACCTCTACTGGTTTGAGGACCGTCCGGAGAAGTTCTTTCAGGAGATGGCTGGGAAAGTAGATGCAGAAGTCCTGATCTACGGCCACACCCACAAGCCCTACCGGAAGGACTTTGAGAACAAGATTTTCATCAATGCCGGAAGCGTGGGCAAGCCGAAGGACGGCGACCCGAGGGCCTGCGTGACCCTGATCGATATAACTGCCGAGTCGGTAAACGTCGAGTTCCTGCGGGTGTCCTATGATGTGGAGAAGGCCGCACAAGCGATCGTCGCGAGCGGGTTGCCCAAATACTTTGCAGAGAGGCTTAAGGCGGGGAAATGAGAATCAAGTTTACGGTACTAGTTTTAATGTTCCTGTTGTCTATTTCGTCATGCAGCAATGCCGGAGATATCGACGCTGCACTAAGTAAGGCCAAACAAGAAGGCAAGATCGTCATGCTCGAACTCGGCTCTGTGGGTTGCATCTCCTGCGAGCAGATGAAGCCGGTAATGCAGAAACTGCGCGACACGTACCCGGGGAAGCTTGACGTCATCTTTATCGATGTGCGTGAGGACCATAAGACCAGCAGGCAGTTCGGCGTTCATATGATACCAACGCAGGTGTTTCTCGACAGGACCGGCAAGGAGTTTCACCGGCATATCGGTTTCTACTCCTATGAGGAGATTGCACCGATTTTGAAGAAGAACGGTTTGTAGGCTCGTAATACTCGCGAGGGACTGCGCCATGGAAAATCAGATTTGCTACTGTTTTGGATATTCAGAAGACGACATAAGAAAAGATGTCATGGAAAACAAGGGCAGATCTTTGATCATGGAAAGAATACTGTCTGAGAAAAAAGGCGGAGGATGCTCGTGCGGAGTAAACCATCCGCTCGGCAGGTGATGCCTGGGTGATGTCCGCCGTGTTGTGGACAAGGCAAAGGAAAAACTCAAGGAAGTTTAAAACAGCATCATGCATGAGGTGTTCTCTATGCATCACTTATTGGAAAATATTCAGACGATCATCCAGAACAATCACGGCATGGCGTTTCTGGCAGTATTTGCAGGTGGCTTAATCTCGGCGGCCAGCCCCTGCGTGCTTGCCGCCATTCCGCTGATCATCGGATACGTTGGCGGTTATTCGGAAGGGAACAAGAAGAAAGCGGCGGTCTTCTCTTTGGTCTTCATCCTTGGACTCTCCATTACGTTTACGCTGCTCGGCGCTGCGGCATCGGCCATGGGCCAATTCCTTTCTTTTGCGGGCCAATGGCTGTATATCGGCCTTGCCGTAATCGCCGTGGCCATGGGGTTTCAGCTCATGGGCCTCATCTCCATCCCGCTGCCATTCCAGAAAACGCGGCGGGTGAAGTCCCGGGGCCTCCGGGGCGCGTTCCTCCTCGGCCTTTTGACCGGCACCGTCTCGTCCCCCTGCGCTACGCCGGTACTGGCCGTGATCCTCGCTTACGTTTCCACTCAGGGCGATATCCTGTACGGCGGATCGCTCCTCTTTGCGTATGCCGTGGGCCACTGCGCGTTGATCTTCATTGCCGGTCTTTCCATCGGGCTTACGGAAAGCATTGTTAGTTCGAAGGGCATTAAGGATTTCTCGCTGTACTCGAAGCGGTTCAGCGGCGCATTGCTCGTTGCAGCGGGGCTCTATATTGGGATAACAAGTATCTGAGCACTTAATCTGATCTGGAAAGGGTAGTCTATGTCTGATTCTCAACAGGACTTTCCTGCACTCTATCGTGAGTATTCCCCGAAGATCGTCGGCTACCTCAGAAGGCTCGTAGGAGACGCAGAGGCTGAGGATGTGGCGCAGGAGGTCTTTGTAAAGATCAGCAGGTCGCTGGACGGGTTTCGCGGAGAGTCTCAATTATCAACGTGGATTTACCGGATCGCTACGAATGCGGCGCTGGACCACCACAGGAAACCATCTTCATGGCAGTCAGCAAGAACTACGGATATTCCTGATGAGGATGATCTTTCATCCGCTGTCCGTGAGCTGTTTCAAGACGACGCCCCTTTGCTTGACACAGCTCTGATCAGGAAGGATATGAACGACTGCATCCGTGGCCTTGTGAACGACCTTCCTGACAACTACCGGGTCGTGCTGATGCTCGGCGACTTGGAAGGATTCACGAATGCCGAAATCGCCGATATTCTCGGCCTGTCGATCGATACGGTAAAGATCCGCATGCACCGAGCCCGTCGCCATCTCAAGAAAACCATGGATACCGCGTGTCATCTCTACCACGATGAGCGTAATGAGCTGTCCTGCGACCGCAGGGTCACTTCCCTCAAATTTCAAAATTAATGCTCCCCTCTGGTGTATCCTTTTTCTTCCGATCTTCGTCTATAGGGACAGAAGGAGGTGATCCCTTATGGTTTCGTGCGACGGATTCGGGTGCGGGTTTCCGTGGATATTCCTGATCATGATGGTGCTGATGTTTGCAGGTTGTTTCTTTATGATGATGAGTATGCGCGGGAAAGGGAACAGCATGGATTGCTGCACAAGGAGCAAGTCCGGTAAGGATGAAAAACATGAACTGCCGCAGACATAAATAAAATTAAGGAGATCTCCATGAGCCCTGACAAAGACAGTTTCAACATGATGATTACGTCGACCGACAAAACCTGCCCTGTCGGAGAAAAGGCCGGCAGAAGGTACATTCAGGAAGGCAAGATCCCTGTTCTCTCCTGTGAAGGCGCCTGCATACGGGGAGAGATCGCCCGACTTGCCGCTCACCTGGTTGCGAAGGAGGAGCCGTACCGCCGGGCCTGCCACGGTGAATTCATCACAGTGCCAGGATCGGCCCTGGCGCAATGGATGCATTCAGCGGATAAGATCGTGCTGATCGATGGCTGTTTCCTGCACTGCCACGGCAGGGTGCTCGAACATCTGGTCGGAGCTGACAGGCTGGCTACGTTCGATGCTCTATCGTATTACAGGAAATACACCGAATATTTTGACATTGATTCCGTACCGGAAGCGGAGCGCTGGCAGACTGCGAGATTGGTGGCCAATGCGATCCTTGCCGAACTGAGAAAGACGAGCAACAGCAATGCAGAACGAAGTGCAGGGCAGAGCTGTGGCTGCGGGGATATATCTGGGTGTGATTAACTGGTAGGGGGCAGGCTATGTTCACAATCGAACCTGGATGCCGACGGGCAGGGGTATTGAGGGATATATCGTCTCAGCAACAATCTAGGCAATGAAATCATTTTGAGGAGAGCTGCTGAAATATGTTTGAGACAATATTCAACGCAGCAAAATCGGATAATCATCTTGCCGCATTGGTAGAAGAAGCCCGGGAATACGCGCAGATATATATTCTCGCAAAACAGCGGCACAAAGGCTGTGACGGAACAGGTGAGCTCATGACCCTGAAAGAGGAATTCAAAGATGTCGTCGACAAGATCGTCCGTTACTGCAAGGAGAAAAAATATCTATCCGGCATATGCGACTATGATGCAGATAATATTGCTGATGCATTCATGAGAATGAGTGTGCAAGGACCAACTGCTAAGAGCTGACAGGGCTATTTAAATCCTCATTCATTGTCATGCGCAGAAGAGATGAATTAATAGTTAATAACGATTGTGGTGGCGCAGAGGGGCGATCACAGGAATTTGATAGAAAAAATATCGCAGTAAAACGAAAAAGGGTTAGCCGTTTAAGCTGACCCCTGAGTTTCTTGGTGGAGCTGAGGGAGAATCTCACGCGCTCGCATGCTCGCTTCACGAAAGGGCCAGCCCTCTCGTGTGCTCTCCCGAAGCATGGGGGAAGTCCTTCCCCCAACCCCCCATAGTTCGCTCCCCCTCAGTACAAAATAGAAAAGGGCTGGCTTATGCCAACCCTGTTCTATTTCATGGTGGAGCTGAGGGGGATCGAACCCCTTACCCCAAGATTGCCAGCGGAACCCTCGTAGTCCACAACCATTCTCTGCCTTTCCCTTTCCTTGCTTTTTCTTACCCTTGCATTCAGGATTAAGAAACGGTTTCCCGAATTTTATCTTCTGTTCCCGTCCTCTCCTGACTCACGAACTGTACGATACTAGTGGACTACAGGCGCGGGGTTAAGTTAAACAATAAATTGTTAATGCATTGTCCCGGAGGTTGAATGGAAAACTATCATGGAAAAGGATGATCAAAAGCCGTCTTAATCCGCAAAGTAAGAAATTATCTTGCTGCAATTCTCACCTCGACCGCGTGCTCCTGACGGTCGTCAACAAGGGAAATAGTCTTGTCGCCCTGCTCAACGCCGTCGACAATAACACTCGCAGCGCTGTTGTCGCGAGTTTGACGGACGGTGATATGGTAGATGGTCTCCCGGTACCTATAGTGCACTTTGAACGCATCCCACTCCGCAGGCAGGCACGGCTCGAAGCGCAGACTGTCTGTTTCAAGCCGCAGCCCCAGAAGTGATTCCACGATAAGCCGATACATCCACCCGGCCGAACCCGTGTACCACGTCCATCCGCCCCGCCCGATGTGCGGAGAGACCGCATAGACGTCGGCTGCTGCAACGTAGGGTTCTCCTTTGTATATCGCGATTTCTTCGGGCGATCTCGCATGGTTTATCGGATTGATCATTGCCAGCAGATCCCACGCGCGGCTGCTGTCGCCCAATGCGGCGAAGGCCATCGCGGTCCAGACCGCTGCATGGGTATACTGCCCGCCGTTCTCCCGTACACCGGGAACGTATCCTTTGATATAGCCTGGATCCAGATCCGATCTGTCGAACGGCGGGTCCAGGAGCTGGATCAAGCCATGCTCCCTGCGAACGAGATGCTTGTCCACCGCTTCCATTGCAGTGCGCGAGCGCTCCACATCCCCGGCGCCGGAGAGAACAGACCAGCTTTGCGCAATGGAATCGATACGGCATTCTGGATTGCTTGCCGAACCCAGCGGAGAGCCGTCGTCAAAAAAAGCGCGCCGGTACCAGTCACCGTCCCAGCCATGCTCCTCTATATTCCCGCGCATAAGATCGGCTTCCACTTGGCAGCGTTCGGCGAATGACGGATCGTTGTGCAGGCGTGCGATCTCCGAAAACCGCACAAGCACTTCACATAGGAAAAATCCGAGCCAGACGCTTTCTCCCTTGCCGTGCTGGCCCACCAGGTTCATGCCGTCGTTCCAGTCACCCGAGCCGATGAGCGGCAGGCCGTGCTCTCCGCGGCTGAGGCCCCTCAGAATGGCCCGTACACAGTGATCGTACAGGCTTGCCGTTTCCTCAGACGCATGGGGAAGATCGTAATACGAGTCCTCGTCCGGGTTGAGCTGGCGGCCCTCGATGAAACGGACGGTTTCATCCAGCACCCCGGTGTCTCCGGTACTCAGAACGTAGCGGCACGCGGCCAGGGGCAGCCAGAGAAAATCGTCCGAACAGCGCGTGCGCACGCCGCGCCCCGTCGGGGGATGCCACCAATGCTGGACATCACCCTCCTTGAACTGATGGGCCGCGCAGAGGAGGAGGTGTTCGCGCACGAGCCGCGGCTCGGTATGGATGAGCGCCATCACGTCCTGCAACTGGTCCCGGAAACCGAATGCGCCCCCAGACTGGTAGTATCCGCTCCTAGCCCAGAGACGGCATGCCAGAGTCTGGTATATGAGCCAGCCGTTGGCCAGCATGTTGACGGATTGGTCGGGCGTTTCCACCTGCACTGCGCCGAGGGTGTGATTCCAATACTCCCAGACTTTTTCGAGCGTCCTGCGTGCGGCAACGGATCCTTGGAAGCGGCGCACCAGTCTGCCTGCGTCATCGGAGCTTTTCCCTGCGCCGAGCCTGAAGATGATCTCCCGCTCCTGCCCGTCAGCGAGATCGAAGGGGACCTGGATGGCGGCGCAGGGGTCCAGGGCAGCCCCTATCCTGCCGGAAAGCCGGGCACGGGTCATCGCAGCCGGTCTTTGAAGGGTGCCGTTGCGGCCGAGGAACTCGGTCCGGTCGCCGGTCACGGTCCGGGTTGATTCACCCGCATCAAAGAAAGCGGTCCGGCCAACGAACTCCGAGTTATACGGGTTCCGCGCGAAGATCGCGCCGGTTTTAGGATCGATTTCGGTGATCACCTGCATTGCCGTTTTCGGCCGCAGATCTCCCAGTACCCATTCCACGTAACCGGTGGCTGAGAGCCGGCGCGGACGGCCGGATCCGTTTTTTACCTTCAATACCGTAAATTTGATAGATGCATCCAATGCTACGTAAACCCATACCTCTGAGCTTATGCCATCCTCCACGTGTTCAAAGACGCTGTATCCGAATCCATGCCGGCTGACGTAATGCATCGCCCCGAGGCCCGGCAGCGGTGTTGGGGACCAGAAACGGCCGCTCCCTTCATCGCGGAGGTAAAAAGCTTCTCCGCCGGAATCGCTTATTGGATCGTTGTTCCAGGGAGTGAGGCGGAACTCGTGGGCATTTTCGCTCCAGGTGTAGGCAGCTCCGCTCTCCGAAATAATTGTCCCGAAAAGCGGGTTTGCGATCACATTCACCCATGGCCCCGGAGTCTTCTGCCCGGCCGAGGTCGTAATAATGTACTCGCGGCCGTCCGGCGTGAATCCTCCGAGTCCATTGAAGAAGATCAGGTCGCGGCGGGGCAGCCCGGCGGCCGCGGGTTCTTCGGCGCGATGGGTTCGGGCCGGCGTGAGGCGCGGGACCGGCACTTCCGCCAGTCGGCGACGGTGGATCTGGTCCCACAGCGTTCCCCGGCTGTCGGTGAGTATGGCTCGAGCGACCGTTTGGAGCAGGATGCGGTCCTCTTCCGATATCTGCTCCGCGAGCCTCAAAAAGATACCGCCCGGTCGATCGGTCACGTTGGCTTCGATGCCTGCGGCAATCAACCCCATGATTTGTTCCTGGAGCAGTTGCCGATAACCTGCGTGATCTTCGTTCCAGATCACCAGGTCCACAGCCAGCCCTTTCAAGTGCCAGTACGCGTGGGCCTGAACGAGTTGGCGCACCAGGTCGATGTTCGCCGGATCTGCGATCTGCACCAGCACGATCGGCAGATCGCCGGAAATGGAATAGCCCCACAGGCCGGATTGCCCGCGGCTGTTCTTGATGAGAACGCTCGCGTCGGCGCGCAGAGAGGAATTGGCATAGAGCACGTTGGCGGCAAGGTGTCCATAGAGTTGCGCGTCGGCCTCCGCGGCATTGAGCTGTTGCAGGACCACCTGTCCGTGCGTCCACGCCAGGTCGATGGCGCGATCCGCGAGGCGACGATCCTGGTATTTCCCGACAAGGCTTAAAGCGGCGTCGCGGGTTTCGCAGGCGCCGGAGACGATATCGATCGTCGCCGATTCATACGGATCGAGCGTGATCAGATGCCGGATCGCGACGATCGGATCGAGCACGGAGCCCTGGCTGCCCGAAAGCGCCGCGGGTCCTCTCATCGCTTGCGGATCGGCGGCCGTGTTTCCGCGTCCAATGAATCGCATCCGGTCGGTCTCACAGGAAACTTCAACGGTGTCAGCACCATGCACGGACATCAGGTGAAACATCCAGGGCACCGGCTCATTGAGGGAGCGGGGCCGGCGGGTGCAGAGGATCGCCTGGCGTTGGGGGAGGATCTCCGTCTGGACGAAGAGGTTGCCGAACGCCGGATGCAACGCGTCCGCGGCAGGCGATGCAAGAACGACTTCCGCGTAACTCGTGACCTCAATGTCTCTGCGTGTTCTGCTGCGGTTGGTGATCGTGATCCTGCGCAGCTCAATATCATCCTCGGGAGAGACTGCGATCTCGGTATGGGTATCGATGTCATGGTCCCGGCGGCGGAACTCCGCTCGCGCTCCCGAGAAGATCGCTTCGTAGGTGTCCGGCCGTTTGAGCGTCGGCTGATAGGCGGTCGACCAAAACTCCCCGCTCACTGCGTCGCGGATGTAGCAGAACGTACCCCAATTGTCGCAGGTGCTGTCCTCGCGCCAGCGTGTCACCGCGATATCTTTCCAGCGGCTGTAGCCGCCGCCCGCGTTCGTGACCATCACGTGGTATCTGCCGTTCGACAGAAGCTGCACCTCCGGCATCGGGGTGTCGGGGGTGCTGAAAACCCGGACCGGCATTTCCGGGCCGGCGGCAGTCGTCCGCAGCTCGGAGACCTCGGCGGCAAGCGAAAAGAACGCCGTCGCCTTCGGAATCCGTTCCTGGAGCAACAGCGTGGTCGCCTGGAACTGCGGATCCGACTCGAATCGCCTCTGCATCGGACGGTCCAGAAGCAGATAGGCCAGTGAGAGGAGACTCATGCCTTCGTGATGCGCCAGGAAGGCCCGGACCACGGCTTTCGATTGGCCGCGTCGTTGACGGGAAGGGGTATAGTCGATGGCTTCAAAGAAGCCGTATTTCCCGACGTAACCCTCGGCGGCGAGGCGCTGCAGATTCCGGCACGCCTCCTCGGGCGCCACCATCAACGCAAGCACTGAGGCGTATGGCGCGACGACCAGATCGTCCGCGAGGCCGCGTTTGAGCCCCAAGCCCGGAACGCCGAACGCGCGATACTGGTAGTTGAGACGAATGTCGACCATGTTGTAGCAGGATTCCGACATGCCCCATGGTATGCCGAGCTGCCCACCATACTGGATCTGCCTCTCGACGGCCGCCTTGCAGGTCCGGTCGAGCAGCGTATTTTCGTACGTCGGCATCACCAGGAGCGGCATAAGGTACTCGAACATCGAACCGCTCCACGAAAGGAGGATCGGTTCTCCACCAGCGCTCGTGAGCAGGCGCCCCAGGGCAAACCAGCTCTCCTGCGGCAGCTGACCCTGCGCAATCCCCACGAAACAGGCACAATCTCGCTTCCGATGCCAGCAGATCGTAGAAACTCGCGTCCCGCCTGCGCTCGCCCACGTTGTACCCGATGGCCAGTAAATGACTCGCCCTGTCGAACAGGAAGTCATACTCCATGCGGCTCATTTCGCCCGACTGCAATACAAGCCGTTCGATAGCCGTGATCCTCTTTGCGGCAAAATCGTTTCCCAGTCTGGCCGAATCGCGCAGTGTCGGGATTTCGTCGCTTGTGCGACGCGAGGGCGGGGAGAGAAGGACCAGATCGTCACGCGAGGCCTGGCATTGCGCGGCAAAGGCGCGCGCCCACCATACTACCTGTTCCTCCGGGTGGATACTGGAATTATCGATCCGGGAAAGCAGTTCCTCGGCGGACGTTGTTAGTTGGTCAAGGCACAGTCGTGCAGCCGCAAGAGTGGCCGGTGGGGAAGTATACGCGGACTCCAGGTCCTTCTGAAGCTGAGCAAGGACTTCGACGAGCCCTCCGGCGGCGAGACGTGTCGGCGAACCCTTCGGCAGTGAGCTCAGGGCCGAATTGCTCACGTCGATCAGCTCAGGCGGGTCGCCCGCCGGTTCTTCAATTTCACTAGCGTCCACAAGAATCTGCAGAGTGTCGCTTAGCCCGTCAAACGATCTCGCATGGAGGATCTTGTGATCGGGTAGCGCGAGCAGACCCTGTCGCAAGGTGAGCAGGTGAGCGGCAAGGTTCCCGCTGTCAACTGATGAAATGTAAGCAGGGAGCAGCGGCTTCAGAGACTGCGTGTCGTACCAGTTGTAGAAGTGGCCCCGGTGCCGATCCAGGGCTTCCATTGTTCGCAATGCATTCTCCGTGCGTTCGATGAGTTGTCCGGCAGGAATGTAGCCGAAGTCGAACGCGGACAGATTCGCAAGCAGCGCAAGTCCCATGTTGGTCGGCGACGTGCGATGCGCGACCATGGCAGCGCGATACTCCTGATAGTTATCAGGCGGCAGCCAGTTGTCCTCCGGGCCGACGAATGTCTCAAAGAAGGCCCAGGTCTTTCGGGAAAGCTTTCTGAGAAAGAGGATCTGGCGCGTAGTCAATCGTGCTTCACGGCGCGTAAGCGGCCGGCTGATCCACCACGCGATGACGGGTGATGCAAACCAGAGCACCAGGAGAGGCCCGGCCGCTCCCAACGCAGACGGATTCGAAAGCACCAGAGTGATCACCATGGCGACCGCGAGAAAGGGGGCGAACCACATCGTCCGACAAACAGCGGCGAGGCCCGTTCGGCCCCTTCGGTCCGGGTCGCCGGACGGACTCCATTCGAGAAGCCGCTTGTGCGTGACGAGCATTCTCACGGTCGTACGTACGACCGCATCCAGACTGTAAAACGCCTCGTAGGGGAGGCACGCAAGAGTAAACAGATCGTGAGCAAAGCGTATGCCAATGGAGCGTCCTGCGGCAGCGAGATGCTGCCTGGGAAGCACATCTCGCGGTTTTTGAAGCAGATCCAGGATAGAGGAAATAAAAGAAGGGATCAGAATAATCCCGATCATAGACACGGTCCAGAACCAGGGTGAAGACAAGATCGTCCAACGCGAGCAATAAGAAGAGCGTCATTGCCGAAGGCACGAGACTGCGACGAAGGTTGTCGAAGAGCTTCCATTGGGACAGCAGCGAGAGGGGATTCTTCCGGAGTTGCCGGTCACGCACGGGTCCGTGACCAGGGACGACCGCCCGCAGCCAGGACAGAAGCTGCCAATCACCGCGAATCCACCGGTGGCGGCGGCTCACGTCCGCGCTGTAGCGGGGCGGATATTCCTCGTACACCATTACATTGCTCAACAGTCCGGCCCGGGCATAACACCCTTCGATTAGATCGTGGCTCAGGATCCGGTTCTCGGGGAATCGTCCGCCCAGCGCCCGCTCGAACACGTCGACGTCGTAGATCCCCTTGCCGATAAAGGAGCCCTCAAGGAAGAGGTCCTGGTAAACATCCGAGACAGCACGCGTATAGGGGTCGATGCCCGGATCGCTACCCTCCATGCGCGCATACCGCGACCGGTTTGTGCCCGGCAAACTCACCGCCACCCGCGGCTGAAGTATGCCGTACCCCGCGACAACGCGCTGCTTGCCTTCGTCGTATTGCGCACGATTCAGCGGATGCGCCATTGCTCCCACAAGCTGCCGGGCGGCATCGCGCGGCAGCTGGGTATCCGTGTCCAGGGTGATCACGTACTTCACGTTGAGCAGCACTGCAGTATTGCCGACGACGAGGGAGAACCGGTCGTGCGAGCCGTTGCGCAGAAGTGAATTCAGTTCCGCCAGTTTTCCCCGCTTGCGCTCGTAACCCATCCAAACGCCCTCCACGGGATTCCATTGGCGGGGGCGGTGAAAAAGGAAGAACGTATCTTTTTTTGCATTCCCGTACTTCTCATTCAGCTCTTCGATTTTCTGTCGGGCGAGCAGCAAGAGCGGCTCGTCCTCCGGCAGCATTTCCTCCGATGCGTCCGGAAAATCAGTCAGCAGTCCGAAGTGCAGGTTTTCATCGCGATTTGCCAGAAACCTGACTTCCATCGCCTCGACCAGATCTTCGATGTCGGGAGCGCTCGTGAGGAACGTCGGGATCACCACCAGGGTGAGCGATTCCTCCGGAATTCCTTCGGAAAAGTCCATCCGCGGCAGCGGATGCGGCGTCACCAGCAACGTTGCCAGCCAGTTCACCAACGACACCGCCAGCTGACTTCCGCCCAGCAGCGAAAGGAACCCCATCACCGCGAGCAGCCAATCCGGGTACCCACCGGCATGCGCCTTTGCCAACAGGCTCCCTGTGAAAATCGCCGTCATCAGTGTGATCGTGCCCAGATAGAAGAACAAAGGAAACCGGCGGCCTGCCTTTCGAAGGGACTCTGTGACAGATAACCGGACCCCTGCCAGGTGTTCAAGCTGCGCCAGTCCCTTGTCGATCAGGTAGTAGCCCACATGAGCCGAGCGATCGTCTCCGCCTTGAGCGTCGTTGTTACGGGCCGCGCTCTCGCGCGCAATCCGGACCGCGTTGGCTGCAACCTCCCCTTCAGATAGCCGGCCGCTCTTCGCAATCTTCTCCACCACGTGACGATAACGGTCACGAGTAGAAAAATCCATTTTGCCGTATGTACCGAGGGGGTCCTCACGCAGGGTCTGCTCGACAACGCTCATCGTCTCGACGAACTCGCGCCAGTCCATCGCGCCCAGGAAACGGAGGCTGCCGATGCTGTTGCTCATCGATACCTGATCAGCCGCCAGCTGCTGGTTCTCCGACTGCACCAACTGATCGATCGTCATGCTGAACTCTGAGAGGTGCTGCTCGATCCAGGTGAGCGGCATTGCCAGGGCAGGGCCCTGTCCCTTAAGCCGGCGGGCAAATTCCGCAACAAAAGCACTCTTGAGCGGCGGGTTTGAGCGTGCCATGTCCGCAATGACCAGAATCAGACTCTTCGGGTCCTTCGCAACAACCTCGGTAATCCGGTCAGCCCAATAGCCGGCGAGGTTTCGGTCCATCCTGTCGGCAGCGATCCGGGCCCCGACGCGCCTGAGATTCTCGATCAACGCCAGGCGCAGCATGATGGGGATGGCCCACAATTCTCCCAGCTTCAGAACGGCGACTGTCTGGTAGGCCGCAAGGAAACCGCTGAGACTTTCCGGGTCCACCCGGCCGTCGCCATGCGAGATCGTCTCCAGGGCGATGTCATACACGCGCGGAAGCCCGGCGGATGGTCCATCCAGCAAGCGGGGCAGCTCCCGGCTGTAACCCTTTGGCAGATGTCTCTTTGCCGTGCGGATCTGTTCTTCGATCAGATAGAAGTTATCGAGCAGCCATTCAGCCGCCGGCGTGATCCTCCGGTCCGTCTTGACCGCCTCTACCAGCAGGCTGTGGGTCCCGGTCAGGATGGCTTCATTCTCAGCCAACCGCGCCAGAAGCCGGTCACGAGCGTGTCCCGGGCTTACCGTGTGCATACCCGCAAGGGTCTTGCCATGCTGCTTCATCTGGTCGATGCTGAACAATTCCGATCGCAGCGGCGGCTCGTACACGGCGTACTGTGCTTCCAGGTCTTTACCCTGAAGGCGGACCAGCACATTGGGCAGGTTCCTGAGAATGGTTTTCTTGCTCAACTTCAATGAATACTCTCCTTGAATGGAAATAACTCACAATGTCCAAAAAGAGGGAGACATTGCGACGCCAAGCTCGCAAAGAAAAACTTAAAGCATTTTCTGGTTTAATACCGCTTCGTTCTTTGCATGTGAGAGACGCCTATTGGTTCCGGCTCGTCCGGGTCAGACCGTTATGATATCGATAGCGGACATACAAAGAGGTTCACAGAAAGACGACGACAAGATCATGCGTGAAGATTTGAAAGTCTGGATAAGTCAGAGCATCCTCATCGTATCGGTGTCGTTTCTGACGGATTTCTGTTATTGAAGCTATCCGAAAAGGGGGCGAAATCGGAGAGACGTCTAAATCTACGCATCTCTGGAACACTGGCCTCATACGCCGAATTATAAGTAAAAAGCTTTATCTCTTTTCACAATAATGCAAGGCTAAAGAGAAGTGAACGCAAACCCCTAATCACTAGATTCTTAGAAATGAATCTATCACAAATATAGCATAGTTAAATTGAAAAAGGGTCATACTCAATGAGCTAAGCCTTTGATGACTTGGTAGATCTGACGAGCTGCCAAAGTATACGCCTGTCACGACAGGACTACTTTTTTGCTGCTTTTATTGTCAATTTGTCCCACTAGTGACCCAACCGTGTATTTCACATCAAATAATTGAACATATGTTTTAGCATACTTCGTGTCCAAGAAAACCAGGGCCGCTAGAGTTCCGGAACAGAACCACGTTCATAAAATGCAATCATTAAAACATAATACTATTGTATCCAAAATCACATACAACTTTAGGGTTTTTTTATATCATTTGGCCGATATGTCAACGCTGAAGGGCGCGTTTAAATCGGAAAAAAGGAAATTATCGCTGAAGAACCCGACCCTGCGCGGCAAGATTATGTTGCGCATAAGACCACCATACTGTACCGATTAATTTCCTGCCCGCAGGTTAGTGCCTGAGTGCTGGAGACTGAATTACAAGCAGTAATAAGATGCATTGCATGCATCTAAAATCACAGGAGGATTCAATATGAGCGGGATGTACAAGAAGAAGGCGTGGTATGTAATGGTTGTATTCTGTATCGGGATGCTGGCTCTCTGGGGGTGCCCAAAAAAGGCCCAGATTTCGGCTGTACCTGAAACGCCAAGGGCAGAGACGCCGGCTGCAGAAGCGACAGCTCAACCAGAGCAGAAAGCGGAAACAGCGAAGCCAAAAGTCGAAGAAGCCAGGGAGCCGGCCGCCATCGCTCATGCCGGCCTTCAGCCTGTGTATTTCGATTTTAACCGATCTTTTATCGAGGCGAAGCTGGCGAGATCATGAAGGCGAATGCGGAATGGCTCAAGGCTCATCCGGAAATAAAGGTCAGGATCGAAGGTAATTGCGATGAACGAGGGACAATTGAATATAACCAGACCCTCGGCCAGCGCCGCGCGGCAAGCGCGAAAAAATATCTTACCGACATGGGCATTTCCGGACAGCGTATTTTGCTTATCAGCTACGGAAAGGAAAAGTCGAGTTGTACCGATAGTACCGAAAGCTGCTGGCAGAAGAACAGAAGAGATGACTTTGTCGTTGTGTCCACCGAATAAATGTCCGGAATATTGAAGCTCTCCGGAGTAGGCAGGTTACCTCCGGGGAGCTTCGTTCTTTAAATTCAAAGATCAAACCATTTACCGCGAAGGTGCAAAGAGCGCGAGGACACCGAAAACGCACACTATTTTAAACCCAACCTAAAGCAGTTGACTTCCTCGCGTCCTTCGCGCCTTGGCGGATAAAATTTCCGGTTTTGACTTCATCGGTCCGAGGCGTTGCCTCGTCAATTATTTCGTTTGATTAGTTGGGGTAGGACAGGGGATGGACAATGGAAAAGATCTGGGTCATAAAAGATCCTGATGAATACCTGAAACCCTGCCGGAAGCAGCAGATTACGAAAGAAGATCCTGCCCCCGCTGAAACAGGACCCCGCCCTGGCATATACGCTATCGCTCTTATTCTGGGGTTCGGGACAGTTGTACAACGGACAGCGCGCCAAAGGCCTGAACTATATAGGCCTCGCGTTGTATAGTAATGCCTTAGCACTCCTTCTCTGTGTATTTCAGGAGGAAATCCCATCCTATCTCTTTTTTTACGGCATCTCCCCGGCCCAGGCCGTGCTTGCTACCGCGCTCCTGCTTTTCGTCTTCCTGATCTTCTGGATCATCAACGCAAGCGACGCCTACCACACCGCGATGAAGGCCAGACGAACACCATTTTCCGGCGTGTCAAGCCGCGCGTGGCCCGTGTTCTGTTCCCTGCTTGTTCCCGGCTGGGGCCAGTTCCTGAACGGTCAGCCGACAAAGGGCGGTCTGTTCGCGGTTTGCGCGGCGTTCGGCATCTTCTCCCTTATTTCAGTCCTGGGAATCCTTCAGGCCTGGCCTTTCCTGGAGGACTCCTATTTCCGCTTCATCGTCGAAGAAATGCTCCTGCTGTCCCTGTTCTCCCTGCTGCCCATGCCGTTCCTCTGGGCCCTCGGTGTATTCGATGCCTGGAAAGTCGGCCAGGACGACATCAAGAAGGAGCCGCTCCTCGAGAGGGTCAAGGCAGCGAACAACCGCCGGCGCGCCTACGGATTGGTCCGCGGCGTCTTTCCGCAGATCAAGAGAATGCTCCTTCTCGCCCTTTTCCTGATCATCCTGATCATCATCACCGTCCGGTTCTATTTTCCCTGGAATTATTATCGCGAATACCTTATGAAAGCCCTGAGTTGGTCCTCGAAGCAGGGAATGATGCTCATCCCCGAGCTTATCCGCGGAATCATCACGGTGTTGCCGGCGAAATAGATTTGTCCGGAAGGGAGGGGGAATCTCACGCACTTCGCTTCACGAGAGGATCGGTCCATTCGTGTACTCCCCCAAATCATGGGGGAAATCCTTCCTCCCCATACCCCCTCAGAAAATAAAAAAGGCCGATCTTTGATCAGCCTTTTGATTTTTGGTGGAGCTGAGGGGGAAATCTTACGCGCTTCGCTTCACAGGGGGCCAGCCCCCTCGTGTGCTCCCCCGAAGCATGAGGGAAATCCTTCCCTCAAACTCCCTTGGTTCGATCCCCCTCATGAACAATAAAAAAGGCCGGTCATATTATGACCAGCCTTTTGTTTATTCTTGGTGGAGCTGAGGGGGATCGAACCCCTGACCCCAAGACTGCCAGCCTTGTGCTCTCCCAGCTGAGCTACAGCCCCAAAAACTACCGTAACGAAGGTGCTTAATTTAACATCCAGATATGTTGTTGTCAAGAAAAAAGACGGTTGACACTCTATTGTTGTATTGTTTGAACGTCAATTTCATATCCTGATCCGTATCGCTTTTACGCTGCATCCTAGAGCGCACTCCGGTATCCTCGATCCGGGACACTAAGATAAAAATTATGCAGCAGATTCTTCAACCGTATGCTCATCGTATATTGCCGCGGGCTTTCATGAACTCAAGTTTATCTGGACAGAGCCGGTTCTTATGGTGATCGTTTTAACTGTTTGCGATGACCATTATAATTAATGAAAAAAACAATTGAAATGTATATAATAGATAAAATATAACCATATGAGCGAACAACAGGAAAATAAAGATACCCAGCCGGCACTCCCTCAGCACGCCGAACATGATATTCCGCTTGATACGCAGCTTCTATCTGAAGCTGTTATCGAGCTGAATATTTCCCGCAAGAATGTGGGCATCTACCCGCCTGGTCATATCCAAATCGCAAAAAGCATTGAACGTACCTATCAGATCCTCCAAAAAATGCTCGAGATCCGCGCAGAGATGACCCTCGGAGTGGCCAAGGACACCCTGCTGGTCGGACAGGACTATCTTGACCAAAAGAATCCCGTGTACCGGGATTTTGCGCTTTCAATGAGCCAGCATGAGATCGCGTCGGTCACGTTTATCCGCGGCCTGGAAAAGGACGAGCTCGTGCGGTTTCAACGGATTCTCACGACCAAACCGGAAGATATCAGGGGTTCGGGAGGCATCACCAAGGTCATGGCCGATGCAGATATCCCTCATATCAGGATCCAGTCCATCGATTACGACAGTTTCCACTTCACCGAGGAACAGGAGATATTCAAAGCCTCTGCCAAGGGCAAGGGAGATGAACAGTCAGACAGCCATGTGTGGCAGGATTTTGTAACGCATCTTTCCGCAGGCACCCTCGCCGGACCTGGTCAGGGGGTATCGGCGAAGGACGCGGAGCAGATAAATCCCGCAGAACTTGCACGGCTTCTCAACGAACGAAAGCTGGATGCGAACTCTGCAGTAGAAAGTTATGACCGGATCATCTCAACATATGTGCGCGGAACAGCAGAAAAAAAACAACTCTCCCAGGAGCAATCGAAGACACTTGCAAATATGAATGCTCTTTTGAAGGATCTTCACCCGGAACTCAGGAAGCAGTTTTTGTCGGTTGCCTTCAAAAACATATCGGCGCGAACAGGATCTCCTGGTGAAGCGGAAGCGGTCATCGGCGGGTTCACCGACGATATGGTGATCGAGATGCTGGGGCAGGCAAACGCCGAAGGGCGGGAGATATCGCCGACGCTTGCGGGTCTTGTAGGCAAGCTGGCCCAGGCGCGTACGGACGTCCCGGCGGGACCACAACGCGGTAAACGTACGAGATCGGCGAAGGGTTTCGACGACAGCGCGTTACAGGTAGAACACATGCAGAAGCTGTTCGACCGTGAAAAGTACGAAGAATATGTGAGCGACGACTATCAAACCCTGCTCAAGCATTTGTCGGATGGTACGAACGACTGCTGCAGTTGAAGAGTTCCCGCTGGAAGAGCACATAAAGTCGCTTGAGGATGAGCACCTCGACTTTCAGATAGGCCGGGCGCTGCTCGCTTTTTTGGAAGAGAACATCGACGAAGAGGATTATAAGGAATTCGCCCAGAAAATAGTTGCTCTCATGCCGCAATTTCTCGAGACCGGGAATTTTGAGCTGCTTTGGCGTATTTTAGATGCGCTTCGACGTCATTCGACGGACAAACCACACCAGGGTATCCGGGACTGCGCCAATGAAGCGAGCAAGTTCTTTTCCGATCCGGAATTCATTGTAAAGGCGCTGAGCGCATTCGACCGCTGGATGCGGGAAAAGGGACAAGAGGCTTCCGGATTGATCCAGGCCCTCGGACCGGAAACGATACCGGGTCTTATGGACATTTTCTGCAGGGACGAAGCGGTTGGCGGAAGGCGTGTTCTCTTTAATCTGTTGTGTCTTTTCGGGGACCCGGCCGTGCGCGAAGCACAGAAGAGGCTGCGTGACCCGCGGGCGCACACTGTCCGGAATCTGCTCATATTTATTGGACGAGCGGGCAACGCTTCGTCGATCCCTCAGGTAAAACCGCTGCTGCGGCATCAGGACCCCATGGTGAAGATCGAAGCGCTCAAAATACTCGTGAAATTCAAAGATCCGGGAGCACTGCCTCGGCTTCGGGAGGCTATCCATGATAAGGACCCGGACTTTGCCTTTCAAGCCGTCGTCCTGGCCGGGCAATATCGTATAACGGATGTTACCGAGGATGTTCTGTCGAAGCTCAAACGGGTCATTCTTTTTGAGACGGACTATGTTGAGAACGAGGAGATCATCAGGGTGCTCGGAAATATTGGAGACCCTCGGGCGATCCCCGATCTGGAGAAGCTCGCGCGTGCGACCTGGTCGCTCTATCTGAAGAGTCTTGTGCATATGAAGGAAACGATCTATGCGTCGCTCGACCGCTATCCGCGGGAGAAGCTCGCAGGTCTCGTCAGCATCGGCGAGAAGCTCAACAACGACACGATCCGACGGATATGCAGCCGGCTCGTGGATAAACGGTAGCTGCGTTCAACTTATGCGTCAAGCGTTCATGGGAATTCAGCTTATGAGGGAACATGGCCGAATATGACATTCATGAAGGTCTGTCGCGGGTGATCGCGCAGCTCACTGCTGCGGTCACGAATACGAGTCTCTATTCACCGGCCCACCCTCAGGTCGCGCAGTATGTCGAAAAAGCTCATGCGGTCCTTTCTGAAATCCTCCAGCACAAACCGGAGATCACGCTGCTCATTATCGGCAATGATCTTGTCGCGGATAACCGGCAGCTGGCGGCAACGGGGTCCGCGTCGTATGTAACGAACTTCATCCGGATCCTGAAAAAGCAGGCGATCGAACGGATCAGCTTTGTCGCGGGACTTCCGAGAGAGGAATTGCAGTCCCTCATTCAAGCGCTCGCCTCATCGGATACCCTCTCGGTCAGGTCGACGTCGTTCATCAAGCTCGGCAAGGTGGAACTCAGGATCAAGGAATCCGATGCCATGTCGAATACCGTCGGATGTATCCAATGCCGATGTACCCCAGGAGGTGTTTCAGGAGCTGCTTGCGCTCACAGCAGATGAGCTCGATCACCTGAAAGAGATTTACCTGAGCGCAAAACGGCACAAGAAGATCGATGTCCACAGTGTGGACGACATGGTCAAGGGATTTATCAAGGGTTTTCGACAGGAGATCAACCCCTTGAGCCTCCTTGCGTCACTCAAGTCCGTGAACGAATATACGTTTACCCATGTCACGAACGTTTGCATCCTGACCATGAGCCTTGCGGAGAGTCTGGGGTTCACAGGTGAACATCTGCATAAGATCGGCGTCGCATCGCTCTTGCACGACATCGGAAAGATATTCATCCCGGACGAGATCCTGAGCAAGCCGGGGATGCTCACCCCGGAAGAACGGAGGATCATAGAGACCCATACGGAGAAAGGTGCGCGCTATCTGATGGGTATCGAGGGAATCCCGAAGTTAGCGGTCCTCGCGGCATTGGAGCATCACCAGAAGTTCGACGGGAACGGATATCCGTCGATCAAGGGCGGCTGGACCCCGAACATTGTGAGCCAGTTGATCAGCGTCGCCGACGTCTTCGATGCCATGAGGAGCAGAAGGTCCTATCAGGAGCCGAAGCCTCTGGAACTCATTGAATCGGTGCTTGATAAAGGGAAAAAGCACGTCATTCAATCCGATGGTCGTTGATCGTTTCCTCAAAATGATAAAACGGTGAAGGGAGTTTTTAGTTTATAGTTTTGAGTTATGACTACCGACTGATGACTGCTGTTACCAGGAATACACCAGTTCCGATTCAACCTGATCGTTTTGCGCATACCTTCCAAAAATGGACTGCGGCGGTCCGTTCAGATCGATCGCCATGATCCCTGCCTTCCATGAATCCGTGAACACATACCAGACATTTGCCTTGACCATGGTGGCGCCGTGCTCGGGGTTGTAAGCCATGTTCAGGTTCGTCTCCACCTTCTGGTTCATCCAGCCTGCTTTAAGGTTTGCCCAAAGAATCGTCTCCGCTGTCCGTTCATACAACGTGTCCGGCCGATGGATGATGATCGTCTGCTGGGCCTGCATAGTCAAGAGACCGTCCTCAAAGAGCCGGTAATCGACACCGATCCCGTAGTCGAGTTCGTCGCTCTTGTATTCGATGGAATTCAAGGGGTACACACCGGGTGCGAGGACAGCCGGATAACCCCAGAGCTCGCGACGGATATTATAGTAGCGATTAAGGATATATGCTGCCTCGGCCCGGAGACTCCAGGCTCCCGTTACCGCTGCCGCATCCGCGCCGAATGAGGTGATCTCGTGAAAATCAGGTGTATACCCGGGATCGATCAGGACCTCTCCCGGCTGGGGGTCGATTACGAGCGCGGTTGTCCTGAAGACCGGCTTCGGATCAAAGCCATGAAAAATATTGAGCGCCCACTCTATCTCTCCGGCATGCCGGGCGCGCAGGGCGATGCTGCTGTTCCCGATGGTCCGCGGCGGCAGGTCCGGTTCAGCTGGGACGATCTCGGCATTCGGGATCTGCGAAAGCGCCGATGCGACTGATATGCCTGACCAGCGTTCGTTCGGGAGGGGGAGGCGATAGGGGACGAAGACCGGGACCCAGACCGTATCAAAGGTCCAGTCGCCTTTATTCACGATCGCCGAGACCGACGGCACGCCGATCTTCCGGTCTTCGAGCGGTTTTACGAGGAACTGCGTGTAGTCCCAGGGATTCAGCAGGTCGTTCGACGGGTATTCGTCAAGCCTGCCCCAGGCAAAGCGCTGGATGCCGGCCCGTATGTCAATGTCACCCGCTGTGTGTGAGAGATACAATTCCTTGACCTCGACGTAGGGCGTGTTGCTCTGGTATACCTCATCGTAGTTCTTGAAAAGCTGCTTGTCCTGCGCCGGACGCGTCACGGTCCCGTCCCATCCTCCTTCGAGCCAGGAGTGGAATCGCCAGGATGACTGAGACATGTCGATCTTGATCCTTCCCGTCAGGCCCGGTTCTTCCTTGACGCTGTCGCTGTTCTGCGCAGCAACACCCAGCAGGTCCAGACGGCCGGAGGTGGAGTAAGATTCGTCGGCGATGGAAGAGGAGGCGATAAAAAGAATAAGATAGATGAGTGAAACTGATTTATGCCAGGAAGTAAATAAATGTGTAGATTTCATCTGCATATTTTGAATGAGTTGATAACGTCCTGTTGGTTGTTTCACCTACTATTATGCAGACACACTCGATTGGGAAAACTGTAAAATGCCAGTTGTAGTATGTAATATGTTCGAGTCCGACATGGTTCCCCGAAGACGATAAATCTAGGCAATGGGAAGAACTTTTTTCGCTTTAAAGCGGTGCTGATTCGCCGAGCGGGTTCATTACCCGGACGGTGTAGCCGCTGGCTGGGATTATTCTTCGGGCAATGGTCTGTGCAAGCCGACCTACGAAACTTGTTTACGTATGAGATATTATCCCCAATATCCCCTCATCATCAAGGTATGAAAGTGAGTAAGGTGTTACCTTATTCCCGTGTCGATCGATATGTTCAGCGTTATAGTCTCACCCACTTTGATCGTGATGGTTGTCGGCACCTCAGTGCTTCTGTCGATACCCGTATTATTGATGTCGACAAGATACGTTCCTTCTACAAGTTCGGCATGGAACCATCCCGTTTGGTCAAGGCTCAGTTCCTTGATTACCGAAGTCCTCTCTGAGTTATAGACGATTACCTTTCTTGCAGCATATGCATCTGTTAACTGTTGTGAAGTGAGATTACATGGTTCGACTGGGCAGAGAGGGCCAATCGTAACTGTTCCTTCAAGGAATCCGGTTGACTGATTTTCATTGCTCTTTGAGGTTTCTTTGCATCCTACAGAAAGAAACAAGAGCAAAAGTACTCCCGCATAACAAAAAGCGATATTACGTCTCATTTTATAATGCACGTTATACATTTTTATCTATTTGTGCCAACAAGGTTAAAACTGATTATAAAACTTGTCAATGTGTACAATCCAGCCCTTTGAGGCTCTATCTTATCTCTTTGTTGATTGTTTCCATTCATGCTAAGAGCAGCGCTCTGCTGACAGTTTCTACTCCTCATCATTAATCCAACCGAACCTGCGAAATTCTGATTGAAATGTTCACCAAAGATCGGCTCATAAAAATGGCGAGTACAGGAAGAACGACACATTTATAGAATATCATAACCATAGCACATTACAACCAGAAATCACTTTCCTGCCCTTTCCAGCGACCTCTGCGAGAAAAGATCGTCCGCGTCTACAGGCTAAAGGTACGCATTTTGATACCAACCACCACCTCACTGTGAAATGGGAGCCTAGCAATCTGGGTGATGCAGTCGATAGATTGAAAGCAACCATTCGCGCTACGCTTCCAGAAGTTGCCAAGCTTAATGATTAACACGACGAGAAACTTAAGAAATGGTCATGCAGCAATACAAGGGCAGTTGCCACTGCGGCGCGATCCAGTTCTCGTTCGAGGCCGAGCCGTTCACCCATGGGGTGCGCTGCAACTGCTCGTTCTGTTCCAAGCGCGGAGTGATGGTGCATCCCGTGCCGGGGGAGAAGTTCCAGATCGACGCGCAGGAAGGCGCACTGAATTTTTACCAGTTCGACAAAAAGCGGGCGAAGCACTATTTCTGCAAGACCTGCGGCATCCACACCTTCACCGAGACGACCCGGCGTCCGGGGCAATATATCGTGAACCTCGGTTGCGTGGACGGTGTCGACACCTTTGCGCTGGAAACGACGGTGTTTGATGGCAAGAATCTGCTGTAGGGGCGTATGGCAATACGCCCTTTCGTATGGTGCGCCCTGCCAAATTGTTATACGACTCGCAACATAGGGCGTATTGCCATACGCCCCTACGGGACAAACATGACCGGTCAACAAAACGAATGTCACCGTCGCAACCTTCGTTTGAAGGGATATGATTATTCGCAAGCCGGGGCGTATTTCGTGACCGTTTGCGCTTATGGCAGGGAATGTTTGTTTGGTGAAATCGAAAGCGGTGTGATGAGGCGGAACGAGTATGGGGAAATCGTGGCATCGGAATGGCTGAGGTCGGCGGAGCTTCGATTGGAAATCGAATGCGGTGAATTTGTGGTGATGCCGAATCATTTCCACGGCATCGTCCACATCGTTCGGGCGTATGGCATAACCAGCGACTTGGTTGGCGTTGTTTGCCAGCCTAGTCGAATGGTAGTTGCTTCATCAATACGCCCATGTCCTGTGAAAAAGAAATGATCCCATGATGAAAAGATAATTGATCTTCCCGCAACAAGGGCATATTGCCATACGCCCCTACGTCGCCATCGCGCAATGTGGGTTCGATGGTGCGCGGTTTCAAGGGTGCGGCAAGCAGGCGTATCAATCAACTTCGCAATACGCCCGGTGCTCCTGTATGGCAGCGCAATTATTATGAACACATCATCCGTGACGAAGCGGATTACAATCGCATCGCCGAATATGTAAGCAACAACCCGCAACGATGGATGGAAGATTCGTTGCATCCAGCATTCGTAGGGGCGTATGGCAATACGTCCCCTTCTCCGCACCACAGTCCTCCATGAAATACCTGAAAGCCGAATTCCCGATCGCCATTGCGCTGGCGATTCTGGCGCTGGGCTTTTTCCTCGAGCATGCTGCCGTGGAGCAGGGCGGGGTATCGTTGTGGGGCTTGCTGCTGGTGATACTCGCGGCGATCATCGGCGTGGCGTTCCGCATCAGCCATCATGCCGAGGTGCTGGCGATACGTTTGGGCGAGCCGTATGGGACTTTGATCCTCACGCTCGCGGCGGTTTCGGTGGAGGTGGTGATCCTGGTGGTGCTGCTGGCCGGCGAGCCGAATCCGACGCTGGCGCGCGATACGGTGTTCTCGGCGGTGATGTTCGACATCAACGGTATCCTCGGCCTTGCGGCCATCGTCGGCGGCCTGAAACACGGCCAGACCAAATACAACATCTCTTCGGCCAATTCGTATATCGCGATGCTGATCGTTTCCATCGGCATCGGCATGTTCATTCCCGATTTCGTGCCGGATGAGAAATGGAAGATCTATTCGGTTTTTTCCATCAGCGTGATGGCGATCATGTATCTGGCCTTCCTGCGCCTGCAGACGGTGGAACATCGCAGGTTTTTCGAGTATTCAGCCGCAGTCGATGAGGAGTCGCATGACGAGGCGCATAGCCCGAATGCGCTGCATGTTGCGGTGATGATAGGCGCGATTGCGCTGGTCGGGCTGCTTTCGGAAGTGATGTCGGTGCTGCTGGATGCCGGGCTGGCAGGCAGCAGCCTGCCCAAGACGATCCCCGCCGTGCTGGTGGCGCTGATATCCGCCAGCCCGGAGATTCTCACCGCGCTCAAGGCTGCGCAGCAGAATCGCATGCAGACCACGGTCAACATCGCGCTGGGCGCTTCGCTTGCCACCGTGCTGCTGACCCTGCCGGTGATCGAGGGTATTGCGCTGTTCAGCGGGGAGCGTATCGTGATGGCGCTGACGCCGGTTCAGGCTGGTATGCTATTGCTGACATTTGTCGCCGTGATGAACAACCTGCACGACGGCGAAACCAATGCCATCGAGGGCATCAGCCATTTCGCGCTGTTTGCCGCGTTCATCGCGCTGGTGATGTTGGGGATGGCCTGATGAGGATTTGGTATGCTTGAACTTAGACCCACCTGTGAGCACTGCAACAAGGCATTGCCCCCGGACTCGCTTGAGGCGCGCATCTGTTCATACGAATGCACTTTTTGCGCGACGTGTGTCGACACCGTATTGGGCAACGTGTGTCCGAATTGCGGTGGAGGTTTTGTTCCCAGGCCGATCAGGCCTGCGAACAACTGGAATGGGGATAATTATCTGGGCAAGGATCCGGCGAGTACCAAGGTCAAGCACAGGCCGGTTGATCCGGTGGCCCATGCGCAGTTTGCAGCCAAATTGAAATCGATACCGCCCGAAAAACGGTAGCTTCATGAAACGAAACAGGAGATAGCCATGAGCAGACCCATTCACCGGAGGTGTATATGAGCAAACAAGTCCAGGAAGCCTACATCGTCGCCGCGACGCGCACGCCGGTCGGCAAGGCGCCGCGCGGCATGTTCCGCAACACCCGCCCGGACGATCTGCTGGCGCATGTGCTGAAGAGCGTGCTGGCGCAGGCGCCGTCGCTCGACCCGGCCAGCATCGCCGACGTGATCGTCGGCTGCGCGATGCCGGAAGCGGAACAGGGCATGAACGTCGCGCGCATCGGACTGCTGCTGGCCGGGTTGCCGAACAGTGTGCCGGGCGTGACGGTGAACCGTTTCTGTTCTTCCGGTTTGCAGGCGGTGGCGATGGCGGCGGATCGCATCCGGCTCGGCGAGGCGGACGTGATGATCGCGGCGGGCACCGAGAGCATGAGCATGGTGCCGATGATGGGCAACAAGATCGCGTTCAATCCGGAGATCTTCGCGCATGACGAGAATCTCGGCATCGCATTCGGCATGGGCATCACCGCCGAGAAGGTCGCCGAGCGCTGGAAGGTGTCGCGCGAGGCGCAGGACGAGTTCGCGCTGGCCAGCCACCAGCGCGCAGTCAAGGCCACAACGAGCGGCGAATTCAAGGACGAGATCACGCCGTATCCGATAAGCGATCACGCGCCCGATCTGGCGAGCCGCGAGGTACGCACCGCCAAGCGCGACGCAACGCAGGACGAAGGGCCGCGCGCGGATACTTCGCTCGAGGCGCTGGCCAAACTGAAAACGGTGTTCGCGCAAAGAGGTTCGGTCACGGCGGGCAACAGCTCGCAGATGTCCGACGGCGCGGGCGCGGTGCTGCTGTGCAGCGAGGCCGCGCTGAAGCGCTACAACCTCACGCCGATAGGCCGCTTTGTCGGTTACACGGTGGCGGGCGTGCCGCCGGAGATCATGGGCATCGGCCCGAAGGAAGCGATCCCGCGCGTGCTGAAGCAGGTGGGCCTGAAGCTCGACGACATGGGCTGGATCGAGCTCAACGAGGCGTTCGCCGCGCAGTCGCTGGCGGTGATACAGGATGTCGGCCTCGACCCGAAGATCGTCAATCCGCTCGGCGGCGCGATCGCGCTCGGCCATCCGCTCGGTGCGACCGGCGCGATCCGCATCGCGACGCTGCTGCACGGCCTGCGCAGGCGCAAGCAGAAGTACGGCATGGTGACGATGTGTATAGGCACAGGCATGGGGGCGGCGGGAATCTTCGAATCTTTGTAATAAAGCTGTTCAAAAATGCTGCGCGGCCGTGATGCGGGTCGGGCGGTGCTCGGAATCCGGGGGCGTGAAGCGCCAAACTTTCGTGTACATTCCGGTTCCTCCGCTCCGGCCTTCCCCACCTGACAGCCGCTCGCTGATTTTTGAATCAGCTTTTACACTACTTTGTACTGCCATGGCGATGTTCGCGACGATTTCCATTCGGATAAAAACGTGACAGACAATATATTAAAAATTCCCCGCGGCGTCTGGGTGCTCGGCTTCGTCAGCCTGTTGATGGATGTCTCGTCCGAGATGATCCACAGCCTGTTGCCGATGTTCATGGTGACGACGCTGGGCATCAGCGTGCTGTCGGTCGGCGTGATCGAGGGGCTGGCCGAATCCACCGCGCTGATCGTGAAGGTGTTCTCCGGTGCGTTGAGCGATTACCTCGGCAAACGCAAGATCCTGGCGCTGCTCGGCTACGGCCTGGGCGCGTTCACCAAGCCGGTGTTCGCGCTGGCGCAGGGTGCGGGCATGGTGCTCGCCGCGCGCCTGAGCGACCGCATCGGCAAGGGCATACGCGGCGCGCCGCGCGATGCGCTGGTCGCCGACATCACACCGCCTTCGATACGCGGTGCGGCATTCGGCTTGCGCCAGTCGCTGGACACCGTGGGCGCTTTCCTCGGGCCGCTGCTCGCGACCGGGCTGATGCTGTTGTGGGCGGACGATTTCCGTTCGGTGTTCTGGGTGGCGGTGATCCCCGGCATGCTGGCGGTGGCGCTGCTGCTGTTCGGCGTGCGCGAACCGCAGCGACATGAGAAACACAAGCCCACCAATCCGATCAGCCGCGCGAACCTGGAACGGCTCGGCCCCGCCTACTGGCGGGTGGTGATCGTCGGCGCGGTGTTCACGCTGGCGCGCTTCAGCGAAGCGTTCCTGGTGCTGCGCGCGCAACAGGGCGGAATTGCGATTGCCTTTGTTCCGCTGGTGATGGTGGCGATGAACCTGATCTACTCAGTGGCCGCATATCCATTCGGCAAACTCTCCGACAGCATCAGCCACACGAAGATGCTGGCGTGGGGGCTGGCGGTGTTGATCGCCGCCGACCTCGCGCTGGCATGGAACAATCACAGCGGCTTTGTGCTGCTTGGCGTGGCGCTGTGGGGCATCCACATGGGCATCACGCAGGGTCTGCTGGCTCGCATGGTGGCCGACACCGCGCCCGCCGACCTGCTCGGCACGGCGTTCGGTTTCTTCAACCTGATGAGCGGCATCGCGATGCTGCTGGCGAGCGTGCTGGCCGGCTTGATGTGGGACAAGTTCGGCGCGGCCAGCACGTTCTACAGCGGCGCGGCGATCTGCGTGTTTGCGCTGGCGGTACTGGGCTGGCGCAATGCTACACTGCATATCTGAACAGCCTGACTGGGGGATGACGATGAAGAGAGTTGTGTTGATGGCGTTATTTCTGATTGCGAGCGTTTCGGCTTCCGCGCTCGATCTGGCGGGTATCCATCTGGTTGAAAGCATGAAGGTGGGCGATGTCCCCGTGCAATTGAACGGCACGGGAATACGCACCAAATGGTTCTTCAAGGTCTATGTCGCCGCGCTGTACCTGCCGCAGAAGCAGACCTCGGCCGAGGCGATCATCGCGGATGAAAATCCGCAACGCATCGCTTTGCACATGCTGCGCGATCTGGGCGAAAAGAAATTCCTGCATGCATTCATCGAGGCGATCGAGGCGAATCACACGAAAGCGGAAATGGCCCAGATGGACGACCAGATCAAGCAGATGTCCGATATCTTTCATCTGGTGGGTGGGGTCAAATCGGGGGATGTCATCACGTTGGATTATCTGCCTTCCATCGGCACACAGATCAGCGTGAACGGTGTCACTTACGGCATGATCGCCGGAGCGATGTTCCATCGCGCGTTGCTGAAGATATGGCTGGGCACGGAGCCGGTGCAGGCCGATCTGAAATCAGAATTGCTGGGCGGCAAGTAAATGGTTGAGGCGGAACGGCTGAATGCCGATTGCCATGCGGCAAAGCTGGATCAGGACGCGCTGCAGCAGTCGGAAAGGGCGCAGGGCGATGCATGGCATAGCCTGGTGACGGAGCGATGCCCGCATCTGTTCGCCGGTGTGCCGGTGTTCATTACTCCCGCACAGTTGCGGAAGATGTACGAGGTGATCTCTGCAGTTGAACAGGTGGTCGGCTTGCCGGGTTGGCAACCGCAAAGCGAAGAAATCGGTCCCAGGGCGAAGGGTGTGTTCTACGGTTACGACTTTCACCTCAATGACCAGTGCGTGTATCTGATCGAGATAAACAGCAATGCGGGCGGCGCTTTTCTCAATGAGTTGCTGATAGCCAGCCAGCGCGACTGCGCCTTGCCCGGCAAATCCGTCGCCATCGAGAATCTTGATCAATCATTTCTGGCGATGTTCCGCAACGAATGGCGCCTGGAGCGCGGCTCCGCTCCGCTCAGAAACATCGCCATCGTCGATGAACAACCGGAACAACAATATCTCTATCCTGAATTCCTGCTGGCGCAGTACATGCTGGAACGTGGGGGGATAGAGGTATATATCGCCGATCCCGTAGCGTTGCAGCACAATGAAGACGGCTTGTATTTCGGCCATGAAAAAATCGATATGGTGTACAACCGCCTGACGGACTTCTCGCTGCAGCGCCATCCGGCATTGCTCAACGCATATACCAGCGGGCAGGTTGTGCTGACACCGCATCCGCATGCTTACGCGAAATACGCGGACAAGCGCAATCTGGCACGGCTGACCGATGCGGATGGGTTGCGTTCTCTTGGTGCCAACGAAGCGGATATCGCCACTCTGCAAGCGGGTGTGCCGCATACCATAGTTTTGCGACCGGACATGGATGAGCAGTTATGGACGGAACGCAAGCAATGGTTCTTCAAGCCAAACAGCGGTTATGGCGGCAAGGGCGCGTATCGCGGCGCGAACCTGACCAAACGCGTGTTTGCCGAGATAATGCAAGGCGATTATGTCGCACAAAAATTGGCGCCACCGGGTGAACGCGCGGTATGTGTGCAGGATGCCGAGCCGGTTTTGCTCAAGTATGACGTGCGCTGCTACGCATATGACGGAAAGATACAACTTGTTGCAGCGCGGCTGTATCAGGGACAGACCACCAACTTTCGCACAGCGGGAGGAGGTTTTGCGCTGGTGCGTGTTGTAGAATGACGGAAAAGCAGATTTAGAAAATTTCTTTATGGCCATATATGCATTTCTCGCAATAGGAACCGGCGCGGCATTCGGCGCATGGCTGCGCTGGGGTTTTGGGCTGTGGCTCAATCCCGTGCTGCCGGAGTTGCCTCTCGGCACGCTCACTGCCAATCTGGTCGGCGGTTATCTCATCGGACTCGCGGTTGCGTTCTTTACACATTATCCGGGGATTTCGCCGGAATGGCGGTTGCTGATCATCACCGGCTTTCTTGGCGGACTGACCACTTTTTCCACTTTCTCCGCCGAGACGGTCACGCTGCTGTTGCGCGGACAGTATGCGTGGGGATCTGCGATCATCGTCACTCATCTCGGCGGTTCGCTGCTGATGACCGTGCTGGGCATACAGACTTTCAAATGGCTGCAAACGTAACGGCTTAAGGAGCGGGATCATGATCATGCTTTCGTTTTACGTCAGCGAAAAACAACATCACTCAGATATGCCCCTGTATGAATGGTTGCTGGAAGAGGCCAAGGCGATGGGCGTACACGGCGGCTCCGCATTCCGTGCGATAGCCGGGTTTGGCCGGCACGGTCATATGCACGAAGATACCTTTTTCGAATTGGCCGGGGAGTTGGCGGTCAAGGTCGAATTCATTCTGGATGATGCGCTGGCCGAAAAGTTGCTGCAACTAGTCCGCAGTCAAAACATGAAACTGTTTTATGTGAAGCAGACGGTGGAGGCAGGGGGGAGTTAGACAGGGGTTTGTCTCGATGTTCTACGGGGGGCGATCATGAAATACATACTAGTGCTGTTGTCGTTATGCTGTTTCGGGGGGGCGGTGCAGGCAAAGGTGCAGGGCGAAGATGTCGAGTATAAAGCGGATGATGTGACTTTAAAGGGCTATCTTGCCTATGACGACTCCATCAAGGGAAAACGCCCGGGGGTGCTCGTGGTGCACGAGTGGTGGGGTCAAAACGATTACGTGCGCATGCGTGCGCGCATGCTGGCGGAATTGGGCTATACCGCACTGGCAGTGGACATGTATGGCGAAGGTCAGGTGGCCGATAATCCAAAAGATGCGGGCGAACTCGCCTCCGAGGTGAGCTCGGACTTGTTGCTGGAAAAAGAGCGTTTTGAAGCGGGCATGGATTTTTTGCGCAATCAGGATACCGTGGATCCCGATGAAATCGCGGCATTCGGCTATTGTTTCGGCGGAGGTGTGGTACTGAACATGGCGCGAATCGGCGAAGGTTTGAAGGGTGTAGCAAGTTTCCACGGCACGCTTGGCACGGACAATCCGGCCAAGCCCTGGAAGATAAGAGCGCGCATCATTTCATTCAGCGGTGATGCTGATCCGATGATAGGCCCCGACAAGGTTGCTGCCTTCAAGAAGGAAATGGATGCCGCGGGAGCGAATTACCGGGTTGTCACCTATCCCGGCGCAAAGCATGCCTTCACCAATCCGGCTGCGGATGAACTGGGCAAAAAATTCAAAATGCCGATCGCTTATGACGCGGTAGCAGATAAGGATTCATGGGCGCAGGCAAAACTGTTTTTGCATGATGTGTTTGCCAAGTAATGATACTTGGACGATCCAGCCATTCAACCAGTCTGTCAAACCGGCACGGAAGAACTTCAGGTCAAACCGGTTATTTTTTAGCGCGATCGAACATGGCGGAGGAAGGCCATGGATTCACTTCCAACTGCGCCAGTATCTTGCCATCGCTTTTTCCCACCAAAACCGCCTGATCTTGAAATTTGGCGCGCAGCGGCAGATAACCGACCTCCGAATCGGCACGTCCGCTCGCGCGTACCAGATTTTCGATATCTGCGCTGCGCTCCGGATTCAGTTTATTTAACTCCGCAATCGGTTTTGCGGCCAGTCCGGCCGCTGAACTGTGCTGGTCGTACGGCATGTAGTACTGCGGGAACTGCGGCAAATCCTTTCCGGAGAACATACTCAATACCACCTCGTTTCTTTCTTTGATATCGGTCGGCATTTCCGAATATACATAAACCGGACCGGTGAGTGGCAGCGAACGGTAGATTGGGTATTTGGCCTTGGCAATATCTTCCTTGCTTAACATATTGGCTGTGACCAGATCGAATGAGTCCTTGCTGAACACCACGAACACCGGACGCGCTTGAAATACCACGCTCAGGCCGTAGATCAGCGCGGCAGATTGCAGGATCGCGATCACCGATAAATCGAAAGTCAGTGCTTTACGGCTCTTGAGTGGATTGAAGATGATCAGGGTGATCAGCGGCCCCACCGTCACGTCTACGCCGAGCAGGATCAGCAACACATGCTTTCCTCCAAGCGCCGAGAAAAAGGGAGGCGCGTACCAGAGCAGCAGCATCAGGGCGACCACCGATGCTGCGATGGCGGCGCTTATGGATACATGGATCGAGAACGCTTTAAGACGGGACATGGCGTGAAACTATAATTCAGGGAAAAATCCAATATAATTATGCACAATATCACAGCAGCCAGAAATGGTTTGTCCGGCCGAATGATTTCCTGCCGATAATCCGCCGGATCTTGGGAATTGATCAATCGGCGAAAAAATCCTTGACCTTGTTCATCCAGGATTTCGCGCGCGGGTTGTGGCGCGCACTGTCTTTCTCGTTGATGGCCTCGAACTCGCGCAGCAGAACCTTTTGCCTCTCGGTCAGATTCACCGGTGTTTCCACGGCCACATGGCAGTGCAAATCGCCATGACTGGCGCTGCGTACGCCTTTGATGCCTTTGCCGCGCAGGCGGAATATTTTCCCGCTCTGTGTCTCGGCGGGAATCTTGATGGTTGCCACTCCATCCAGCGTCGGAATTTCAATCGAACCACCGAGCGCGGCAGTGCTGAAGCTGATCGGCATTTCGCAATGCAGATCATTGTGGTCGCGCTGGAATACCGGGTGCGGCTTGGTGTGTATCACGACATACAGGTCGCCGGAAGGGCCGCCATTCATGCCAAGTTCGCCTTCGCCGGAGAGGCGGATACGGTCTTCGTTGTCCACGCCGGCAGGAATTTTTACCGACAGTGTCTTGTGTTGCTTGATGCGCCCGTTGCCGTTGCAATCCTTGCACGGGGAGGTGATCATCTTGCCGGTACCGTGGCAGCGCGGGCAGGTTTGCTGTATGGAAAAGAAACCTTGCTGCATGCGCACTTGGCCATGACCTGAGCAAGTAGAACAGGTGGTCGGTGTAGTTCCGGGTTTGGCACCAGTTCCATGGCAAGTACCGCATTCGGCCATTGTGGGGACGCGTATTTGCGTATCGGTACCGCGTGCGGCTTGTTCCAGAGTGATCTCGAGGTTGTAGCGCAGGTCGGCACCTCGCTGTACGCTGTTGCGACCTCCGCCTCGTCCGCCGCCAAAGATGTCTCCGAAAATGTCGGAAAAATCAAAGCCGGCTCCCGCGCCACCCGCGCCGAACGGACTACCGCCGCCCATGCCTCCCGCTTCGAATGCGGCATGGCCATGCTGGTCATAAGCGGCACGCTTCTGCCCGTCGCTTAGTATTTCATAAGCTTCCTTGGCTTCCTTGAAATGTTCCTCGGATTTCGGGTTGTCCGGATTGCGGTCGGGGTGATGCTTCATCGCCAGTTTGCGATAAGCCTTCTTTATTTCTTCGTCCGAAGCATCGCGATTGACTCCGAGAATTTCGTAGTAGTCTTTTTTTGCCATATTCCGGGGCTGAGTGCTTGAGGTTTAGTGGGACATGAAAAACTGCAGGTCGGGAATGTCCTGTCCCTAGCCCGCAGTTCTTTGAAGTTTACCTCTTTTCGTCCTTCACTTCAGTGAATTCCGCATCGACCACGTCGCCTTCATCCTGCTTGGGTTCCGCACCGGGTGCAGTACCCGCTTGACCGGCTTGCGCCTTGGCTTGTTCGGTGGCATACATCTTCTCGCCGAGCTTTTGCGCGGCGGTCGCCAGCGATTCAGTCTTGGCTGTGATGGCATCCTTGTCGTCGCCCTTGACCACGGATTCCGCATCCTTCAATGCGTTCTCGATTGCGGACTTTTCGTCGCCGCTGAGTTGATCGCCATATTCCTTCAGCGACTTGTGCGTGGAATGTATCAGCGAGTCTAGCTGATTGCGCGCGGTCACCAGTTCCAAAGCCTTGCGGTCATCTTCGGCATGGGCTTCGGCATCCTGCACCATCTGCTTGATCTCCGCTTCGCTCAAGCCCGAGCTGGCCTGGATCTTGATCTTGTTCTCCTTGCCGGTCGCCTTGTCCTTCGCGGACACATGCAAGATACCGTTCGCGTCGATGTCGAAAGTCACTTCGATCTGCGGCATGCCGCGCGGCGCGGGCGGGATATCTGACAGGTTGAACTGGCCCAGGCTCTTGTTGCCGGAGACCACTTCGCGCTCGCCCTGCAGCACGTGTATGGTCACCGCATTCTGGTTGTCTTCCGCGGTGGAGAACACCTGCGAGGCCTTGGTCGGGATCGTGGTGTTCTTCTTGATCAGCTTGGTCATCACGCCGCCCATGGTTTCGATACCCAGGCTCAACGGTGTCACATCCAGCAACAGCACGTCCTTCACTTCGCCCTGCAGCACACCGCCCTGGATAGCGGCACCGACCGCAACAGCTTCGTCGGGGTTCACGTCCTTGCGCGCTTCCTTGCCGAAGAATTCCTTGACCTTCTCCTGCACCAAAGGCATACGCGTCTGACCGCCGACCAGGATCACATCGGATATGTCCGAGGTTGAGACACCCGCATCCTTCATCGCGATCTTGCAAGGCTCGATGGTGCGCGCGATCAGGTCCTCAACCAGGCTTTCCAGCTTGGCGCGGGTGATCTTCACCGCAAGGTGTTTCGGGCCGCTGGCATCGGCGGTGATGTAAGGCAGGTTCACTTCGGTCTGCTGCGCGCTGGACAACTCGATCTTGGCTTTTTCCGCCGAGTCTTTCAGGCGCTGCAGCGCCAGCACGTCCTTGCGCAGGTCGATGCCGCTTTCCTTCTTGAATTCATCGACCAGATAGTCGATCACGCGCATGTCGAAGTCCTCACCGCCCAGGAAGGTGTCGCCGTTGGTTGACATCACTTCGAACTGGTGTTCGCCCTCGATCTCGGCAATGTCGATGATGGAGATATCGAATGTGCCGCCGCCCAGGTCATATACCGCGATCTTGCGGTCGCCTTCCTGTTTGTCCAGGCCGAAAGCCAGCGCGGCTGCGGTCGGTTCGTTGATGATGCGTTTCACATCCAGGCCCGCAATGCGTCCGGCATCCTTGGTGGCTTGGCGTTGCGAGTCGTTGAAATAGGCAGGCACGGTGATGACCGCTTCCGTCACGGGTTCGCCGAGATAGTCTTCGGCGGTCTTCTTCATTTTCATCAGCACCTGGGCGGAAATCTCCGGTGCGGAAAATTCCTTGTCGCGCACTTTCACCCATGCGTCCCCGTTCTTGGCCTTGACGATCTTGAACGGCACCATGGAAATGTCTTTTTGCACCATAGGCTCTTCGAAGCGACGGCCGATCAGGCGTTTGACGCCATACAAGGTGTTGGTCGGGTTGGTAACGGCCTGGCGTTTGGCGGGCGCGCCCACCAGAACCTCACCGTCCTCCATATAGGCGACGATGGACGGGGTGGTGCGAGTGCCTTCCGCGTTCTCGATCACCTTGGTTTTGCCGTTCTCCATGATGGCCACGCAGGAGTTGGTCGTGCCCAGGTCGATACCGATGATTTTTCCCATGATGCTTTCCTTTCTGTTAAATGCTTAAAAATTACAATGCTATTAATCCTTTGCCGTCTAACATCAGGGCGCAGCCGGATATTTCAAGCCCCTAACCGCAACAACCTTCGCGGCTGACCAAAATATAAGGGCGCCGCGCAGTTGGTTATTCTTTGCCTTTCGACACCATCACCATTGCCGGGCGCAGCACCCGGTCATTCAGCGCATAACCCTTTTGCATCACGCTGACCACGGTGTTGGCAGGCTGGTCGCTGTCCACCATGCCGATGGCCTGATGCCTGTGTGCGTCGAATTTCTCACCGACGGGGTTGATCTCGCTGATGTTGAATTTCTCGAATACGCCGGATAGTTGCTTGAGCGTCAGTTCCATTCCGTTCTTGAAGCTCTCCACGGTCGCGGTTTCAACCGCCAGGCCGGCTTCCAGACTGTCTTTCACCGCCAGCAACTCGTTGGAGAACCGCTCCAAGGCGAATTTGTGCGCCTTGCTCACGTCCTCGATCGCGCGGCGGCGGATGTTCTCGCCTTCGGCCTTGGCATACATCCAAGCGTCATAGTGTTCCTGCGCCTTGCGCTCGGCCTCCTTCAGCATTTCTTCCATGCTGGGCATGACTTCCGCGGCATTCGCCTTGTCTGTCTGGGCAGACTGGGGTTCTATCTGGGACTCGCTTTGCGGGGTGGTTTCGTTGTTGGTTTCGCTCTGTTCCATGCCGTTCTCCAAATTTCGGTCATGAATTTATGGGGTTAAAGTTTCCCATTTCAAGAGCAGGCATAGATTATTTATTCCGCATGAGATAATGCGCGGCGTTTTGATGGCGCACCATTATGTCCAATCACAAGAACTACTACTGGCGCATCGCCGGATTCTATTTTTTCTACTACGCCTTCGTGGGGTTGTTCTCTCCCTACTGGAGCCTGTACCTGAAATCCATCGACTTCAGCGCCATCGAGATTGCCATACTGATGTCGATACATCCCGTGATGCGCATGATTGCGCCCAACATATGGGGCTGGCTGGCCGACCAAAAGGGCAGGCGTCATATGGTGGTGCAGATCGCTGCGACCTTGAGCGCAGTATGCTATCTCGGTGTGTTCGCTACCACCAGTTTTTGGGGGATGTTCCTGGTGCTGGGGCTGATGGGCTTTTTCTGGAGTGCCTCGATGCCGCTGGTCGAAGCGACCACGCTCAGCTATCTCGGCAAAAACAGTACGCGCTACGGGCGCATACGCTCGTGGGGTTCGATCGGATTCATTGCCTCGGTGGTCGGGCTGGGCTATGCATTCGACCACATTGCCATCTACTGGCTGCTATGGGCAGGGTTGACGTGCGAGCTCGGCATCCTGATTTTTGCCAGGCAGATCCCGCCCACCGAGGTGCTGGCGCATCACACCGATCATCAACCGGTCAAACAAATCCTTTTGCAGCCCCCCGTGATCGCTTTGTTCAGCGCTTGTTTCCTGATGTCCGTTGCCCACGGACCTTATTACACCTTCTACTCGATTTACCTGGTCGAACACGGTTACGCGAAAAGCGCGGTGGGTGGATTGTGGGCGCTGGGCGTGATCTGCGAGATAGGGGTATTCTTCCTGATGCCGTGGCTGGTGCACCGTTTCGGCTATACCCGCGTCTTGCTGGCCAGTTTCAGCTCAGCGGTGCTGAGATTCCTGCTGATCGGCTGGGGGGTGGATTTGCTGTCGTTGCTGCTCATTGCGCAGGTGCTGCATGCTGCCACATTCGGTGCATATCACGCCGCTGCAATGGGGCTTGTCCACGAATTCTTTCAGGGGCGGCATCAGTCCAAAGGCCAGGCCCTGTTTGGCAGCATTACTTACGGCGCAGGCAACATGTTTGGCAGTTTGGCGAGCGGCCCGATCTGGGAGCACTACGGCGCGAGCGTGCTGTATTCGTGCAGTGCGGGAATGGCGCTGCTGGGATTGTTGCTGATATTGTGGAAACAGGCCATGGAAACTACTCAGCTTGCGAAATAATTCCAGATTCAGCAACGAGGCATTATTCGGCATCGGTTGCAATCTGTCCCTTCAGTTAATTTTTCTTCGAAGGATCCTTCCTTCTATCCTCGGTATTTTTCCTTCTTTCCAGCAGGTCGGGATAACGCTGCGCTTTATTCTGCCTTCTATCCCCGATAATCAGTCGCCTGTCTTCAACTTGCTGTTCCCTGGCTTCGGTTTCGGGCGACGACAGATCAGAACCCGGGGTCTTGGGAGGCGTGCGCTGCAACATGCCTATATCGGCATTATGTTCGATCATGTACTCCGCAAACTGGATATTTTTTTCCACTTCCTCAAGGTACAGGTTTTGTCCGTTAAAGTGCCTTTCAACAAAACGATAGGCACCTTGTAAGGTTTCATCCATGCGTTTTTTCGCACTTTTGTAAAACCCCGGGGTTTTTATCACCAGGTCTTGCGGGGAAGAAAACAGGACTTTCTCATTGCCCTGGGAGTCATGACTTTTTGCAATGCCTGCCAGCACAAACTCGGTGTACAGCCGGTCGTAGCATTTTTCGAGATAACATCGATCCGACATTTGCGCCAGTATGTCTGCCGATGCAACCAGGTTGCCGATAGCACGGTATTCAGGCGGCACCTGGATGCGCTCCACCGGCACTTCATATCCGGTGAAGTGCACGACTTGCGCCGCTATTTCAGCCAGTTTGCCCAAGCCGACTTCCTGCATGTAATTCTTCAGCAATTCCGCGCTGCGTGATACATGAACCAGGGTGAATTCCGCCCCTTTCCTGTCATCTTCGCTGCCTCGTTTGCGCAGATAGCCGCTGTCATGAAACAGCGCCAGCAAAATGCCAAAGATAAATAATTCCCCGCCCAATCCGGCTCCGGCTTTTTGTGAGCGCTCATAGCCGTCCATCAGGCGGGCACTGGCAAGGGTTACATCCATAATATGCTGCAGATCGTGATAGCCGGTATCGCATGGCGCATAGGCAGGGTGCTCACCGCGATATAGCTGGGAAACGTGGTTCACCGCGGTTCGCAGCATGCCGACTCTTGCATCGGGAAAGAGATCGAGATAGATAGCCTCCAACGCATCGGCAACCGAAACGGGGCTGGTCACGTCGACGGTGTTGGCCACATCGAAGTTATTGCGACGGAATTTTGTATCCTTGTTCTTCATGGCAATATGCTATCACGAAGAAGAGTCCGCAATGTGTCCAAAGTATCGCCCGAATAGCCAATGGAAGACACCTGATTTGCCCGAAACGAACCTTCAGTTTTTCACGCTGATTTTTACCTGAGAGAATGCGTAACCCGGTCGGGATTCATATCCCAAGTTGCGCCCGATGTGTCATAATCGCGCGCTTGAAAAACGCTTATCCGGCAAGTGGATTTACATGAAGGCGCAAACTCTTTACGACAAACTATGGAATGCTCACGTGGTACGGCAGGAAGCCGACGGCACCGCGCTGATCTATATCGACCGCCATTTGGTGCATGAAGTGACAAGCCCGCAGGCCTTTGAGGGTCTGAAACTGGCCGGCCGCAAGGTATGGCGCACCGCATCCATCCTGGCTGTGGCCGATCACAATGTGCCGACTACCGGTCGCGCGCAGGGTATTGCCGATCCTGTCTCGCGATTGCAGGTGGAGACCCTGGATAATAATTGTGCCGAGTTCGGCGTGAACGAATTCAAGATGTCAGATCTGCGGCAGGGCATCGTGCATGTGATCGGGCCGGAACAGGGCGCGACCCTACCGGGCATGACGGTAGTGTGCGGCGATTCACACACCAGCACGCATGGTGCGTTCGCCGCGCTGGCTTTTGGTATCGGTACCTCCGAAGTCGAGCACGTGATGGCGACGCAATGTTTGTTGATAAAAAAATCCAAAGCCATGCAGGTGTTGGTCGAAGGTGCATTGGGCCGGGGCGTCACAGCCAAGGACATCGCTTTGGCGGTGATCGGCAAGATCGGCACGGCGGGGGGTACCGGTTATGCGATCGAGTTCGCCGGCGGCACGATACGCGCTCTTTCCATGGAAGGACGGATGACGTTGTGCAACATGGCGATCGAAGCGGGTGCGCGTGCGGGCATGGTCGCGGCGGACGACACCACGATCGACTATCTCAGAGGCCGTCCATTCGCGCCGCAAGGCGAGTTATGGGACTTGGCCGTGGAGTACTGGCGCAGTTTGCACAGCGATGAAGGCGCGCAGTTCGATCAGACGGCCAAACTGGACGCCTCGCAGATCAAACCGCAAGTGACCTGGGGAACGTCGCCGGAAATGGTGGTGGCGGTGGACGGGCGCGTGCCCGATCCTTCGAGCATGAGCGATGCGGCAAAGCGCGATGCCGCCGTGCGTGCGTTGCAGTATATGGGACTGGCGGCAAACACGCCGATCATGGATATCAGCATCGACAAGGTGTTCATCGGTTCCTGCACCAACTCGCGCATCGAGGATTTGCGTGCGGCGGCGATGATCGCGCGCGGCAAGCACATAGCGAAGAATGTGAAATTGGCGATGGTGGTGCCCGGTTCGGGATTGGTAAAGCGGCAGGCCGAGCAGGAAGGTCTGGACAAGATATTCATCGCGGCCGGTTTTGAATGGCGCGAGCCGGGCTGTTCGATGTGCCTGGCGATGAATGACGACAAGCTTTCTCCGGGCGAGCGTTGCGCTTCGACTTCCAACCGCAACTTCGAAGGGCGCCAGGGGCAGGGCGGGCGCACCCATCTGGTCAGCCCCGAAATGGCCGTGGCTGCGGCGATAGCCGGGCATTTTGTCGATGTGAGCAAGGTTTAGGGTGGCAAAGATGAAAAGAGTATTGGTTGGTGGCAATGCTGTTGTTGGCCGGTTGCAATACGATGGAAGGGTTGAACAAGGACCTCAAAAAAGGCGGCGATGAAATCAAAAATAGTGGTGAGCAGGTTTACAAGTCACTGAAGACAAACAAGACAGAATGAAAAAATTTACTTTACTCGATGGCTTGTTGCTGCCGCTGGATCGCGCCAACGTGGATACCGATGCGATCATTCCGAAGCAGTTCCTGAAATCGATCAAGCGTTCCGGCTTCGGCCCGAACCTGTTCGATGAATGGCGCTATCTGGATCATGGCGAGCCGGGCAGGGACAACTCAAAGCGTCCGTTGAATCCGGATTTCGTGCTGAACCAGCCGCGCTATAAAGGCGCGCAGATATTGCTTGCACGCGAAAACTTCGGCTGCGGCTCGTCGCGGGAACATGCGCCTTGGGCGTTGGATGACTATGGTTTCCGCGCCATCATCGCGCCCAGCTTCGCCGACATCTTTTTCAACAACTGTTTCAAGAACGGATTGCTGCCGATCCGCCTCGCCGAAGAACAGGTGGATGAATTGTTCAAGGCGGTGACCGCGAATGAAGGCTACAAATTGGCTATCGATCTGGAGCGGCAAACCATCAGCGCGCCGGATGGCAAGGTGTACAAGTTTGAAGTCGAGGCATTTCGCAAGCATTGCCTGTTGAACGGTTTGGACGACATCGGTTTGACGCTGCAGCATATCGACGAGATCAAGGCATACGAAGTGAAACACCGCGCGGCGCAACCATGGCTGTACGCATGATTGAGCCGTGAATTCTTACTGGGAATATACATGAAAATCGCAGTATTGCCCGGTGACGGCATCGGGCCGGAGATCGTTGCGCAGGCTGCAAAAGTGCTGGAGGCACTGCGCAGAGATGGCTTGAAGATCGAGATGGAATACGCGCATATCGGCGGCGCCGGTTACGATGCGGCGGGCGATCCTTTGCCGGACGCGACGCTCAAGCTGGCGCAAGAATCTGACGCGGTGTTGCTTGGCGCGGTGGGCGGATATCAATACGACACGCTGGCGCGCCCATTGCGTCCTGAACAAGGCCTGCTGCGCATCCGCAAGGGATTGGGCTTGTTTGCCAACCTGCGTCCCGCACTGGTATATCCAGAGCTGGTCAATGCTTCCAGCCTGAAGCCTGAGTTGGTATCGGGTCTGGATATCATGATATTGCGCGAACTGACCGGCGACATATATTTCGGCCAGCCGCGAGGCGTACGCACGCTGGACAGCGGCGAACGCGAGGGGTTCGATACGATGCGCTACAGCGAATCGGAGATACGCCGTGTGGCGCATGTGGGTTTCCGGATCGCGATGAAGCGCAACAAACAGATGTGTTCTGTGGACAAGGCCAACGTGCTGGACACCAGCATGTTCTGGCGCGAGATCGTCACCGATGTGGCAAAAGAGTATCCCGCGGTGGCGTTGTCGCACATGTACGTGGACAATGCGGCGATGCAACTGGTGCGCGCGCCCAAGCAGTTCGATGTGATCCTGACCGGCAATATCTTCGGCGATATCCTGTCCGATGAAGCTTCGATGTTGACCGGCTCGATCGGCATGTTGCCTTCCGCTTCTCTGGACGCTAACAACAAGGGCTTGTACGAACCGTGCCACGGCTCGGCGCCCGATATCGCGGGCAAGGACATCGCCAATCCACTGGCGACGATATTGTCTGCGGCGATGATGATGCGCTACACCTTTGCGCGTGAGGACATCGCGCAGCTCATCGAGAATGCCGTACGCAAGGTATTGCAGCAAGGCTTGCGCACGGGCGATATTTATGAGGCCGGCATGCAGAAGATTGGCTGTGGGGCGATGGGCGACGCGGTCGTTGCTGCCCTTTAATCACAAGGAAGAATCATGAAAGTAGGGATGATCGGCTGGCGCGGCATGGTCGGTTCGGTGCTGATGCAGCGCATGCGCGAGGAAAAAGATTTTGAGTTGATCGATCCGACGTTCTTCACCACGTCCAATGCGGGCGGAGAAGCACCTGCCGAAGGGTGCGGCGTGCCGTTGAAAGATGCACATAACATCAACGAACTGAAGGCGATGGATGCAATCATTTCCTGTCAGGGCGGCGACTATACGACCGAGATCTTTCCGAAGTTACGCGCGTCCGGGTGGCAGGGATACTGGATAGACGCAGCGTCCACGCTGCGCATGGAAAAGGATGCGGTCATCATTCTCGATCCGGTGAATCTCGACCTGATCAAGAAGTCACTGGCGGATGGCGGGAAAAATTTTATCGGTGGTAATTGCACCAACAGCATCCTGCTGATGGGTTTGTGCGGCCTGTTCCACGCCGGGCTGGTGGAATGGGTGTCGTCGATGACCTATCAGGCCGCATCCGGCGCGGGAGCCCAGAACATGCGAGAGTTGCTGAACCAGATGGGCGTGGCCTTTGCTTCGGTATCCGATCTGCTGGCCGATCCGAATTCAGCCATACTTGAAATCGACCGCCGGGTGGCGGGGAAGCTGCGGTCACCTGATATGCCAACCGAAAATTTTGGCGCCCCGCTGGCGGGCAGCCTGATCCCGTGGATAGACAAACAACTCGACAACGGCCAATCCAGGGAAGAGTGGAAAGGACAGGCAGAGGTCAACAAGATACTGGGCACAACTCAGCGCATCCCGGTGGATGGTTTGTGTGTGCGTATCGGCGCGATGCGTTGCCATAGTTTGGCGCTGACCATCAAACTGAAAAAAAATTTACCGATAAACGAGATCGAAGCACTGATCAAGGGCGGCAATCCCTGGGTCAAATTCGTTCCGAATCAGCGCGATCTATCCGTGCGCGAACTGACTCCGGTCGCGGTGACCGGCAAACTGGATGTTGCGGTGGGACGTGTACGGAAGATGGAGTTGGGCCCAGAATATATCAGTTCCTTTGTGTGCGGCGACCAACTGCTGTGGGGGGCTGCGGAACCGTTGCGGCGCATGCTGCGCATTTTGCTTGATCAAGAATTGCATTAACGTTTGGTAACAATTTTATGGGCAAGCAATACGATGTGTGCATCCTGGGTGCGACCGGTGCGGTGGGCGAGATGATGATGTCCATTCTGGAGCAGCGCAAGTTCCCGGTGCGCAATCTTTATCCGCTGGCCTCCAGCCGTTCGGCAGGTTCCACGGTGAGCTTTAATGGTAAAGACCTTGCCGTCATCGACGTGGAAGGCTTCGACTTTTCCAAAGCGCAGATCGGCCTGTTTTCGGCAGGCGGCAGCGTGTCGGAAAAATACGCGCCGATCGCGGCGGCGGCTGGCTGCGTGGTGATCGACAACACTGCGCATTTTCGTTATGACCGGGATATTCCGCTGGTGGTGCCGGAGGTGAACCCGCATGCCATCGCGCAATACAAGAACCGCGGCATCATCGCCAATCCGAATTGCTCGACCATCCAGATGGTGGTTGCGTTGAAGCCTATCCATGACGCAGTCGGCATCGCGCGCATCAACGTGGCGACCTATCAGGCGGTGTCCGGCACCGGCAAAGAGGCGATCGACGAACTCGCCGAACAGACCCGCGCATTGTTCAATCATCAGGACGTCAAAGTCGAGGTGTATCCGAAGCGCATTGCTTTCAATGTGCTGCCGCATATCGATGTGTTTATGGAAAACGGTTACACCAAGGAAGAGATGAAAATGGTCTGGGAAACCCGCAAGATCATGGAAGATGACTCCATCGTGGTCAATCCGACCGCGGTGCGTGTGCCGGTGTTCTATGGTCATTCCGAAGCGGTGCATATCGAGACCCGCAAGAAGATCACCGCGGAAGCCGCGCGCGCCTTGCTGGAAAAAGCTCCCGGAGTGACCGTATTGGATCAGCGAGAACCGGGTGGTTACCCGACTCCGATAGACGCTGCGGGAAACGATGCGACCTATGTCGGGCGTATCCGCGAGGATATCTCGCACCCGATGGGCCTGGATTTGTGGGTAGTTAGCGACAATGTGCGCAAGGGCGCAGCGTTGAATAGTGTGCAAATCGCGGAAATTCTGGTTGCGAAATATTTCAGTTGAGACATAATGCGAAGCATATTATGAGCTTGTGCTTATAACTCTTTGATGTTATTTTGTATTGTCCTATAAAAAAGGTGAGGGTGAACGCGTGCGAAAATCACTGCTAAAACTGCTCGGCGTTGTTGTCGCTTTGATGCTGTCCACAACTGTTTCCGCCGTAGGTATGGGTGGAATAAATGTGAGTTCTGCTTTGGGACAACCGCTTAAGGCCGACATAGAATTAGTGGCGATCAGCAAGTCAGAAAAAGACAGCCTGACCGCTCGTCTTGCTTCACCCGAAAGCTATAAGAATGCCGGTCTGGAATATCCTTATGGCAACGTTTTCAAATTTCAGATTGAGAGTCGCGCGGATGGTCAAACGTACATCAAGGCGAGCAGCGCGCAGCCGGTCAATGACCCTTTTGTAAGCCTGCTGGTTGAGTTGACCTGGTCTGCAGGCAAACTGTCCCGTGAATATACTTTCCTGCTTGATCCCCCCGGATATGTGGCTGAACAACCTGCCAAATCGCAGGTACAAGCTGTTGCTCCAGAAGTACAACCTGCCGCCGCTGCGGTTGGGACGGCTGCACCTGCAGCGCCGGAAGGATCCGCAGTCACATCGCCATTGCAAGCCGCTCCGGTAGTTTCAGTCGCACCGGTAGAACAACCCTCTCCCGCAAAATCCGCTACCACCTCTGCGGAACAAACTACACCGATGGAAACTGCAGCCAAGCCGGGGGAACAAGCTGTGCAGGTAGAAATCGAGCAGGAACAAGCCGTGCCGGCGGGAATCGAGCAGGAACAAGCCATACCTGTCGCAGCTGTACCAAAAGAGTGGATCGAGGTTCAACGCGGCGACACGATGTACAAGATCGCTGCACGATACAAGCTGGCTGATATGAATCTGGATCGCATGCTGGTCGCGATGTACCGCGCCAATGCCGACAAGTTTGATGGGCGAAACATGAACCGCATCAGGGCAGGAAAAATACTGCAATTGCCCAGCCAGCAGGAGTTGGCAAGCGTGTCGCTGCCTGATGCGATGAAGGAGATTCATGCACAGGCGTCCGACTGGAATGCTTATCGGCAAAAGCTGGCCAGTGCGGCTCCTATCAGCAATCAGTCCCAGGATGCGCAGCAAGTCGCCACAGGAAAGATCAGCAGTTCGATAGCCGATATGGCTCCGGTGGCCAAAGAATCTGCCAAGGAGGTGTTGAAACTATCCAAAGGCGAAGCTCCTGGAGACCTGGTTGGCACAGGTGCGGGCAGCAAGGCCATGTCCGAACAGGACCGGCAAAATGCTGCCCAGGAAGACGCGATAGCAAAGAGCAAGGCATTGAAGGAAGCGCAGGAGCGCACCGCAATGCTGGAAAAGAATCTCCAGGATATGCAACGCCTGGCCCAACTGAAAGCCGAGGCTGCCGCGTTGGCAAAAGCTCCAGCTCCGGCTCCAGCTCCGGCAGTAGCTAAATCTGCAGTCAGCGTGACAACGAGCATCGCAAAACCGCCAACAGCTGCAATCCAGCCCAAGCCAAAACAGGCCAAAACCGAGCCATCTCTAATGGATCAGGTTCTTGGTGAGCCTCTTTATCTGGCAGTGGGCGCGGCTGCCTTGCTTGTGTTGGGCGGTATTGGCTATATGTTGCAACGCCGCCGAAAAAAAAACTTCTGGATTGAAGTAGCAGGCCAATCTTCAGAGGATATCGGTGAAATAACGGGTCGTATGGCCGCGCCAGTGATGCCATCCCCCGATACGGGTGATTTTACTCAATCTCAGACCGCTGCATCGGCCCAAACAGATAACGTTGATCCTATCAGCGAGGCAGATTTGTTCCTTAACTTTGGCCGAGATGTTCAGGCTGAAGAAATACTCAAGGAAGCATTGCAAAGCACTCCAAACAATCACCAGATCCATCTCAAGTTGTTGGGAATTTATGCAGCCCGAAAGGATGCAAATTCCTTCTCGACTATAGCACGCCGGTTGCAGGGTTCCGGAGATGACGATGCTTGGCAGCAAGCAGTTGCCATGGGTCGCAAACTGGAGCCGGATAATCCGATGTATGGCGGCGGCGGCTCGCGTTCTATGGAAGATACGGGCAGCGCGACCGTACAAGTTCCCGCTTTCAACATTACGCCGGAACCGGAAAATATCCCAAAGCCGCAGGCATCGGCTCTCGATTTTGATTTTGATATGGGCGCGTCAGAACCACAAGATGCGCACTCGCCGGAACAGGACTTCTTGGCCGCTACACAAAAGACGTCGATCATGACAGCTGACGGCAATCTTGTCGCACAGGATATTGAAATGGACTTCGATATCACATCCGCAAGCCCCAAGACGCCTTCAGAAGAAGCGGCAGCTGACAAACCTGCAGATGACGGCGGAATGCCGTTCACGCTGGATTTTCCGGTTGAGAAAGAACCCGAGAAACCAGCTCCGGCTGCAGCAATCCCTGACATCGGTTTTGCTGGTATCAGCCTGAATTTCGATGATGTTCCGGCACCAAGCGCATCGTCAGCCGAAAACAAGGGAGATCAATGGCAAGAGGTCGCTACCAAACTCGATTTGGCCAATGCCTATCGCGAAATGGGCGACGCCAGCGGCGCACGTGAAATCCTTGAGGAAGTCCTGCGTGAAGGTGATACCGAGCAACGCGAAGCCGCGCAAAACCTTATCGTACTTCTCGGATAGTTATGCTCTTTGTCATGGCGGCAGCTCAGGACCGAGCTGCCGTTTTCATTTGGAATGGGGTATTGCAGTGAAGTTTCATCCCGCCGCGCTGATACTGACCTGGTGCTTGCTGGTTGCAATCACGCAATTCCTTGCGCTTGAAATATTGCTGATCGCTGCAGGGTTTGTTTTGCTGATCTCGCTGCTGCTATCAGCCAACAAACTCATTCATTTGCTGCGGCGCACCCGCTGGATCATGCTTTCGCTATTGCTGATCTATGCTTACACCACACCCGGACAGCCCCTGATGGACGCGCTTGGAATGTTCAGCCCCAGCCGTGAAGGTCTGAGCGATGGCGTGCTGCAACTCACCCGTTTGCTTGCCGCATTGGCCGGCTTGGCGATATTGCTGGATCGGCTGCCTAGGCAGCAGTTGGTTGCGGGCCTGTACACTTTGCTTGCTCCATTGCGGTTGATCGGCGTGTCGCGTGAACGAGTCGCGGTTCGGCTGGCATTGACCCTGCATTATGCCGAGGTCGCGATGCAGCGCGAGACACACACATGGCAGGACAATTTGCAGAGCCTGTTTGAAACACATGACGAGAACAGCAAGCAAATGGAACTGAGGCTTTATCGATTTGGTATCGGCGATGGGTTGTTGGTGGGCTTTGTGCTTCTGCTGTTATTCGAGACCTTGCGATGAGGATAGCGCTGGGGGTGGAGTATGACGGCTCGCCGTTTTCCGGCTGGCAGAGCCAGTCGGATGGACAGCACTGTGCAGGACACACTGCAATATGCACTGAGCAAGATCAGTGAAGAGCAGATTTCAGTTATCGCGGCGGGGCGCACCGACACCGGCGTGCATGCGCTCGAACAGGTGGTTCATTTCGATACCCAGGCCGAACGACCGCTGACTGCCTGGGTGCGCGGCGCGAATGCGCTGCTGCCGGACAGCATTGCGGTGCGCTGGGCACATCCAGTTCCGGATGAATTTCATGCGCGCTTTTCAGCGCATGGCCGCAGCTACCGCTACCTGTTGCTTAACCGAGCCGTGCGGCCTGCCATCCAGGCGGGCAAGGTCGGCTGGTTTCACGCCCCGTTGGATGTGACCCTGATGCAGGCCGCCGCGCAGCACTTGTTGGGCGAACATGATTTCAGCGCGTTTCGCGCCGCGGAGTGCCAGGCAAAATCGCCGGTCAAGCATCTGTTGCAACTGGATATACGCAGACAAGGCGAAATGCTGATATTCGATGTGAGTGCCGACGCCTTCCTGCATCATATGGTGCGCAACATGGTCGGATGCCTGGTGTATGTCGGCAAGGGGAAGTATCCTCCGGACTGGCTGGCCGATGTCCTGGCCGGCCGCGAACGCAGTCTCGCCGCACCGACGTTCGCACCTGACGGCTTGTACTTGCGTCGCATCAAGTACGAGGCCAAGTGGGGATTGCCGCAGATTCAGGATTAAAGACTGAATTGCTGAAGTGCGGCAATTGAACCGAATGCAGCATTGAATGCCAACCGGGCTATTTCCCTGCACAAACCTACTTCATGCTCTGAAACATGCTGGTTTCTTTGCCGGATATCGTATCGTCAAATCGGGCAAGAAGGACATCCACTGCCTTGCCGCCAATCTCTACCGCGGAAGGATGGAATTTCTCGAAATCCGTGCCGGTCATATCCGTGGTATCGAGAAGGATGATGGCCTTTGTATCGCCCGGATCAGCCTCCTTGATCGTGGAGTCCTTCCAGATAACTTCCCCGTTCTTGTTATAGGCTACTGCTGAAATTGCGGCAGTTGCACTATAGCTTTTCTTGCCTACACTCAATCCCATCACGGAGACATAACCCTTGCTGGAAGCAATCGAAAAATTCACTGTAATGCCGATCACGCCATCCACGCCCAGATCTTTGGCCAATTCCGCATACTTTTTCTCGTCCGAGAAATACTTGTAGTTGTTCGCCACATTCATCGTCTCGTTCATGAACAGTATTTTCATCACCCGGTCATCTTCAGCAAGTTTTTTGTATGCTTTGCTGGTAAGCACGGTCTTCTCAGGTAACAGCGTAAAATGCTTGTCATTGTCTAGGGCTCGTATGATTCTTGAATCGAGCTTGTTGATGATCGGCTGGGTGTTCATGCCAGGGATATCGTCATTTTTCGTGAACATTTGTCCCAGGCCTTGTTCCCCATGGAATGTTTTCATCGAGGCAATCGACACAACGGCGAATTTCTTCTTGGCGCCGAAGGCCTGTTTGTTAACATCCGCTGAACCGGTAACTGCCATCGGCGCGCATCCAGATATCATCAAGCCAAATGATGCAATCAAGAGCAGACAATTCATTTTAAAAAGATTCATTTCAACCTCCAAGTTTGCATGTGATTTATAGTAAGTCTCATGCCAAAGTTCCGGCTAGACCTTTGACATTGCGTCCTGGCCTTGTTGCACGTTTGCAAAGTCGATACAAACTATTGAATGGCTTCGATAGCGTCAATGCCATGCAGTGTGAAAGGTCAAATTTCCAGATGGGCGGTTATGTATTGTCCAGCTTCATAACCTGAATTACTCCTTTGCACCGGACGGCTTGTATTTGCGCAGGATTGCCTATGATGCCAAGTGGGGACTGCAGCAGCGGTGGGATTGACGTCAGGATAGCGGGTCAGCCCGCTTCGTCAAAACGGCCGCGATAACGATTATAAAAAGTCCTGAGTATGAATGGCGGCAACAGTGTAGTAAGCGCAATCACGATGATCGTTGCGGCATATACATCGTCGACCAGGATGACTTGCGCTTCATGGCTATGCTGACGATTCAGGTCGGAAAGCACGCGCAAAGTAATCCCGATGCTGGTTGCGGTAATGGTGCCTGCGACAAACAGCGATACGATCATTTCCAGTCCAAACCCCCAGAAACATAAAGCAAATCCGAATATAAACGGCAGGACGAAACCACTTAGCGCGACAACGATGGATTTGGCGCCGGCACGCACCAATTGCATGACATCAGTCTCCAGGCCAACCTCGAACAGTAGCAAAATGATGCCGATTTCGGCCAGCAGGCGGAACGTCTGTGCAGGCTCGATCCAGCCCAGCAAGCTCGGACCGAGAATAACACCAGCCAGCAATTCGCCGATCACGGAGGGAAATTTAAGACGTACAACAAATTCCGCAAAGAAGCGGGAAGCGATCAGGATACCCAGAAGTTGCAGCAGAAATGTTTGGGAGTTCATTCTGTTTTCATGGCCACAGGCAATATTTCAATGACGGGATCGTTCAAACAGTTTAATGCCGCCCATTGGTTCAACCTATTCCTGATGTGCAGATGAGTCAGTATATATTTTGACAGTGGATTGTATTATGGACAATGCAGAGCACGCCGGATATGGTCTGTGGCCGGAATGCTTTACAATGCCGCCTTTCTTTGATCTGAATGCATCGTCAACATGACCCGAACCAAAATATGCGGCATCACGCGCGTGCAGGATGCGCTGGCCGCCGCGAAATGCGGGGCGGATGCCATCGGGCTGGTATTCTATGAACGCAGCCCCCGTCATATCAGCGTCGCGCAAGCCAAACAACTGTCCGCCGTATTGCCGCCTTTTGTGACTGTGGTCGGTTTGTTCGTCAATGCTGAAGCGGCATTCGTGCGCGAGGTGCTGGAACATGTGCCGCTGGATCTTTTGCAATTCCATGGCGACGAATCTTCGCGGTATTGCGCGCAATTCAACAAGCCTTTTCTGAAAGCGATCCGCATCAAAGCCGGGGTGGATTTGCTACAATGCGCCTCCGATTTTCACAGTGCCAAGGGTTTGCTGCTGGATGCCCATGTGGAAGGAGTCCCCGGCGGAACCGGCACGGCATTCGACTGGAAATTGATTCCCGGGAAACTGTCATTGCCGGTGATACTGTCAGGAGGACTGGACGAGAAGAATGTCGCGGCAGCAATCAAACAAGTGCGCCCCTACGCGGTGGATGTATCCAGTGGTGTCGAAACAAGCAAAGGAATAAAGGACGCAGCGAAAATCGCCGCATTCATCCAAGAGGTTAATCAGATTGACTTACAACTATCCTGACCACACAGGTCACTTCGGCCCTTACGGCGGTATTTACGTTGCCGAAACATTGATGGGCGCGCTGGAAGAGTTGAACCAGGCTTACGCGAAATATCGCAATGATCCGGATTTCATCGCGGAACTGAATGACGACCTTAAGCACTATGTGGGCCGTCCCAGCCCGATCTACCATGCCAAACATCTGTCCGAGCATGTTGGCGGGGCGCAAATCTATCTGAAGCGCGAGGATCTTAACCACACCGGCGCGCACAAGGTGAACAATACCATCGGCCAGGCGCTGCTGGCAAAGCGCATGGGCAAGAAGCGCGTTATCGCCGAGACCGGAGCCGGCCAGCACGGCGTGGCCACGGCAACCGTAGCGGCGCGTTACGGCATGGAATGCGTGGTATACATGGGATCAGCGGACATGCAGCGCCAATCACCCAACGTGTTCCGCATGAAGCTGCTTGGCGCGACAGTGGTGCCCGTGGAAAGCGGGTCGAAGACGCTCAAGGATGCCCTCAACGAAGCGATGCGCGACTGGGTGACCAACATCGAAAACACCTTCTACATCATCGGCACCGTGGCGGGTCCGCACCCATACCCGATGTTGGTGCGCGACTTCAATTCAGTCGTCGGCAAAGAGGCAGTGGTACAAATGCCGGAACTGGCCGGCCGACAGCCGGATGCGGTGATCGCATGCGTCGGGGGCGGCTCGAATGCGATGGGCGTGTTCTATTCCTACATCGACATGCCAGGCGTTAAGCTCATCGGTGTGGAGGCGGGCGGGCATGGAATCGCCAGCGGATCACATGCTGCGCCGCTTACCGCCAACAGTCCGGTGGGTGTGCTGCACGGCAACAAGACCTATCTGATGCAGGATGCGGACGGGCAGATCATTGAGACGCATTCCATTTCGGCCGGGCTGGATTATCCCGGAGTCGGACCTGAACACGCATGGCTGAAGGATACCGGCCGCGCGGAATATGTCGCGATCAACGATGACGAGGCGTTGCGTGCTTTCCATGACCTGTGCCATCTGGAGGGCATCATACCCGCTCTGGAATCCAGCCATGCATTGGCGCACGCGATGAAAATCGCACCGAACATGGGCAAGGACAAGGTGCTGCTGGTCAATCTGTCCGGGCGCGGCGACAAGGATATCAACACCGTGGCCAAGTCTGTCCGGAATCACGCTATGAGCCGCATCCAGACCGTTTTCGACAAGCTTCGAGCGCACAAGCGCAAGGCACTGATCCCGTTTTTTACGGCCGGTGACCCGCATCCGGGATTGACTGTGCCTTTGCTGCACGCTCTGGTGGAAGCCGGAGCTGACGTGATCGAACTCGGTGTGCCGTTTTCCGATCCGATGGCGGATGGCCCGACCATACAGCGTGCCTCAGAACGCGCGCTCAAACATCATGTCGGGCTGCATCATGTGCTGGATATGGTCTCCGAATTCCGTCGCAGCAACACCGCCACACCGATCGTGCTGATGGGCTATGGCAATCCCATCGAAGCAATGGGCTGGGAGACTTTTGCGAAACGTTGTGCCGATGCCGGGGTAGACGGAGTGCTGACCGTGGATTTCCCTCCGGAAGAAAGCCACGAGGCGTTTGCGCATCTGGACAAGCATGGTATCGATCCGATCTTCCTGCTCGCACCGACCAGCACCGATGCGCGCGTGGATCGGGTTGCAAAGCAGGCGCGCGGATATGTGTATTATGTGTCGCTCAAGGGTGTGACAGGGGCGGGGAACCTGGATCTGTCCGACATCGAACAAAAGATCCCGCATCTGCGCAAGCATATCAAGTTGCCGATCGGTGTCGGTTTCGGGATACGCGATGCGGCTACCGCGCTGGCGGTGGCGAGGCTGTGTGACGGTGTGGTGGTGGGTAGCCGCATCGTGCAGGAGATCGAAAATTCGACCGAGCAGAATGTGGTCGCCAACGTGAGTAAACTGGTCAAGGAATTGAGGCAGGCAGTCGATAAGGCTTGATCCCGGCATCCGGCCAACTTCTCCCGTGAGCAGGAGAAGGTGCATAATTTGGACAATGGAGGAAATATCATGAGCTGGTTCCAGAAATTATTGCCGCCCAAGATCAAGCGCCGCGAAGGCGACATCAAGAAGAACGTGCCTGAAGGCTTATGGACAAAGTGCCCGTCCTGCCAGGCGGTGCTGTATCACTCCGATCTGGAAAAAAACCTGAGCGTCTGCCCGAAGTGCAACCATCACCATCGCATCACTGCGCGCCTCCGTCTGGATCAGTTGCTGGATAGCGAAGGCCGTTTTGAGATCGGCGCGGAAGTGCTGCCGGTAGACACGCTCAAGTTCCAGGACCAGAAAAAATATTCGGAGCGTCTGATCGCGGCCAAACAAAGTACCGATGAAGACGATGCGCTGATCGTAATGCAAGGCAGTATCCATGCGGTGCCGGTGGTCGCTGCGGGATTCGAATTCAATTTCATGGGCGGTTCGATGGGCTCAGTGGTCGGAGAGCGGTTCGTCCGCGGCGTGCAGGTCGCGCTGGAACAAAAATGCCCGTTCATCTGCTTTTCCGCCAGCGGCGGTGCGCGTATGCAGGAAGGACTTCTGTCGCTGATGCAGATGGCCAAGACCTGCGCCGCATTGACGCAACTCAGCCAGGAACGGCTGCCGTTCATTTCAGTATTGACCGACCCGACCATGGGTGGCGTCTCAGCCAGTTTCGCCTTCATGGGGGATGTGGTGATCGCCGAACCCGGAGCTTTGATCGGCTTTGCCGGCGCGCGCGTGATCCAGCAGACGGTGCGCGAGACCTTACCAGAAGGTTTTCAGCGCGCGGAATTTCTGCTGGAACACGGCGCGATCGACATGATCATCGACCGGCGTGAGATGAAGAATCAACTGGCAACCCTGATTACTTTGCTGACCAAGCAGTCTGCGGTGACAGAGATCGAAGCTGCCTGATTACTTGAACGGGATTTCATTTGCTGCCGGAACAGAAAAATTTCCGGTCCCGATTGAGATAAGGAACAAAATGCGCAACCTGTTCATCATCACCTTCATCTGCTTGGCTGGCTTAACGACAGCCCGCGCAGCAACAGAGCAGCCGGTGCAACAATCCCCGGACAAGCAGGCAGCGCAACCCACGGTGATGATACCTGCCATGGTACCCATTCCCGGCAAGAACTACGAGATCGGCAAATATGAAGTAACCCAGGCAGAATGGCGCGCTTTGATGGGTAACAATCCCAGCAAGTTCGGCAATTGTGGCGATACCTGCCCGGTAGAAAAAGTGAGTTGGGACGACGTGCAGGTCTTTATTAAAAAGCTCAACGCCAATACCGGCAGCCAATACCGCTTGCCGACAGAAGCCGAATGGGAATATGCCTGCTTTGGCGGAATCCAGAGCGAATACTGCGGCAGCAACGATGTTGATGCGGTGGCATGGACCGATGGCAAAGGCAACGAGCAAACCCATCCAGTTGGGCAAAAACAGGCCAACGGCTATGGTTTGTATGACATGAGCGGCAATGTGATGGAATGGACGGATGGTTGCTGGGAAGGAAACTGTTCGCAGCGCGTGTTTCGCGGGGGGTCTTGGCTCAATGACCCGCGCGATGCGCGGGTATCGTTTCGCATCTGGTTTGTTACATCGATCCGGAATGGTAGCGGCGGGTTTCGCTTGGCCAGGACGATACCGTAGCTATTCCCGTCTGTACCTTGCCGACCCAGAGCAGCGAGGCTCAGCAAATGCTACGCATACCAAAAAACAACATGCCCGACACTTTGGCCGACTGGCTAGCCTACCTTGAATCCCTGCATCCAAAAACCATCGCGCTCGGCCTGGAACGTGTGGTGCAAATCAAACAGCGGCTGAATCTTCAGCCTGGTTTCCCCGTCATCACCGTCGGCGGCACCAACGGCAAGGGCTCGGTATGCGCGATGTTGGAATCCATCCTGAATGCCGCCGGATACCGTGTCGGCTGCTATACCTCGCCGCATCTGCTGCACTACAACGAGCGGGTACGCATCAACAAACTGCAGGCGAGTGATGCCGAGTTGTGCGCTTCGTTTGAAAAAATCGAACAGGCACGCGGAGAAATCCCGCTCACCTACTTTGAATTCGGTACGCTGGCAGCGATGCAGTGTTTCATCGAGCACAAGGTGGAAGTCGCGATACTGGAAGTGGGGCTGGGTGGCAGGCTGGATGCGGTGAACGTATTCGATAATGATTGCGCGGTGATCGCCAGCGTGGATATCGACCATACCGATTATCTGGGCGAGACCCGCGAGCAGATCGCGTTCGAGAAGGCAGGCATTTTCCGCAAAGGCCGTGTGGCCATCTGCGCGGATGCCGATGTGCCGCTTGCTATGGCAGAACATGCGGAAAAGATCGGTGCGGAGCTGTGGCGGATGGGGCATGAGTTCGGTTTTACGCCTCATCAAGGGCAATGGGATTTCCGCAGCAAGTCGGGAACAAGGAACGCATTGCCATATCCCGCCCTGCGCGGCGCATACCAGTTGCAGAATGCCAGCGCCGCGCTGGCGGCGCTGGATGTGATCAAAGACCGTTTTCCGGTAAGCATGGAAGCGGTTCGGCGCGGGTTGGGCGAAGTGCAACTCGCGGGGCGTTTCCAGTTGGTGCCCGGCAAGCCGACGCTGATACTGGATGTGGCGCATAATCCTCATGCTGCGAAATCCTTGGCACAGAATCTCTCCGGTTTGCCCCCATGTCCGCACACCTGGGCGGTGTTCTCGATGCTCAGGGACAAGGACATAGCGGGCGTGGTATCGGCCCTCGATCCGCATGTCGACTCCTGGCTGGTGGCAGGCATAGCAACGCCGCGTGGCGCGACTCCCGAGTTACTGGAGAAAGTGCTGGAACAATGCCGGGTGAGCGGTGAGATCACAATCTGTAATGACATCTCCGCTGCGCTGAGTTATGCCTGTAAAGCCGCAGGCGAAAATGATAGAATCATCGCCTTTGGATCGTTCTACACGGTGGCGGAAGTGATGGCCGCTAAAGGGCTGTCCGTTACCACGTAAGAAATCAAGGCTCCGATAAAGCGAGAATAAGGCATGGCAAAACAGCTGACAGAAGACGAACTGAACCTGCGACGCAAATCACGCCGCCGTTTGATCGGCGCAGTAGCGCTTACACTGGCAGTGGTGGTGATTTTGCCCATGGTGCTGGACAGCGAACCCAACATCTCGGGTAAAGACATCGAATTGAGCATTCCGGACCCCAGCAGAACAGGCAAGTTCGTTCCGCGCGTGGAGGTTTCTGATGTGGCATTGCCACCAGCCGGGTCCGCTGTGGCAGCTGTCCCGGCACCCGATACGACGAAATCGATTGCTGAACCGGTCCAACAAAAAAAGGGGATACCGGGCAAGACACAGGCACCCTCCCAGAAATCAACAGAAACCGTGAACGCAGCCAAGACAGTCATTGGCGAAGGTTTTGTAGCGCAGGTAGGGGCATACTCGAATCAGGACACCGCGAAGCAGGAACTCAAGAAGCTGAAGCAATGGGGTTTCAGGGCTTATACCGAAAAAGTCGGCGACAATACGCGGGTGCGTGTTGGTCCTTATACGGATCGCGACAAGGCGGAGAAAGCAGGGCGCCAGCTGGAAAAACATGGATACCATCCGGTGATCGTTAGCACTAAATGAACGGCCTTGATTTTGCGGTACTGGGGATATTGTTTCTATCCATGTTGCTGGGTTTGTGGCGCGGACTTCTGTTTGAGGTGCTGTCGATACTAGGTTGGCCGATAGCGATTGTTATTAGCAAGCTGTCTGCCGGCAGCATTGCACCGCTACTGCCGATCGAGCAAGAGGAGATGCAAATCGCGACAGCTTATGCACTGGTGTTCGTGGCTGCATTGATCACATGGGGCATAGTGACAAGGTTGATTGCAAAATTGCTGAAGGCGATAGGTTCTGACTGGACGGATAGGGCGATGGGCGGGTTGTTTGGAATATTGCGCGGCGGGTTGGTGGTGCTGGTATTGGTCTGGCTGGCCGGCTTGACACATATTCCGGAGCAAAGATACTGGCGAGGCTCGCTGACAGGCAAGACTTTGGAAGATGTTGCCGTTCTGACCAAGTCGTGGTTGCCGGACAACGTCGCGCAACGCATACATTATTGAAATCATGGCTAATTATGGGATATAAATCATGTGCGGCATACTTGGACTGATCTCGCATTCACCGGCTAACCAGCTGTTGTATGACGGGTTGCAAGTCTTGCAGCATCGCGGCCAGGACGCAGCCGGTATAGCGACGCTGGAAGGACATACTTTCCACCTGCACAAAGACAACGGGCTGGTGAGAGATGCGTTTCGTACACGCCATATGCGCTCACTGATGGGAAATGCGGGGATCGCGCACGTGCGTTATCCGACTGCCGGCTCTGCGATAGATCACAATGAGGCACAACCGTTCTATGTCAATTCTCCGTTCGGAATCGTGCTCGGACACAACGGCAACCTGACCAATGCGGATGAGTTAAAGCGGCAGTTGTTCGCTGAAGACTTGCGTCACGTCAATACCAATTCGGATTCTGAAGTGCTGTTGAATGTGCTGGCTCATGAGTTGCAGATCAAATCCAAGAAATACCAGCTGGATGTGCAAACGATTTTTGCGGCGGTGACCGGCGTGCATCAGCGTTGTCGCGGTGCATATGCGGTGGTGGCGATGATTGCGGGCTACGGGCTGCTGGCATTCCGGGATATTTACGGTATCCGCCCGCTGGTGATCGGCGTGAACGAAACCGATTTTGGCTCGGAATATCTGGTCGCATCCGAAAGCGTGGCATTGGATACCCTGGGCTTCAAATTCCTGCGTGACATCGCGCCGGGGGAGGCGGTATTCGTCGACTTTGACGGCAATCTGCACAGCCGGCAATGCAGCGACAAGGCCAGCCTCAATCCGTGTATTTTCGAGTATGTGTATCTGGCACGCCCGGACTCGGTGATCGACGGCGTCTCGGTGTACGAATCGCGCCTGTATATGGGGGAATATCTTGCCGACAAACTCAAGCGCAGCTGGAGCAAGATCGACATCGACGTGGTGATCCCGATCCCGGATTCGAGCCGTCCCAGCGCATTGCAATTGGCGAATCGCCTCAACATTCCGTTTCGCGAAGGGTTTGTGAAGAACCGCTACATCGGACGCACCTTCATCATGCCCGGACAGGCAATGCGGAAGAAATCGGTGCGCCAGAAACTGAATGCAATCGGAGTCGAATTCAAGGGCAAGAACGTGCTGCTGGTGGATGACTCGATCGTGCGCGGCACCACCAGCCGCGAGATCGTGCAGATGGCGCGCGACGCGGGCGCGCTCAAGGTGTATTTTGCTTCCGCTGCCCCGCCGGTGCGCTTCCCGAATGTTTATGGTATCGACATGCCCAGCCTGCAGGAGCTGATCGCCACCGGACGCAGCGACGACGAGATTTGCCGCGAAATCGGCGCGGACCGCATCATCTATCAGGATCTCGACGATCTCAAGGCGGCAGTGCACAAAGCCAATCCTAATATCAGCAGCTTCGATGCGTCATGCTTTGACGGAAACTACATTACCGGCGATATCAGCGCCGAATATCTGAACAGGGTTGAAAGCCTGCGCGGCGGCGGGGAAGCCAACATGCCGGTTGACGAAGACCAACTGGAGTTGAATCTGGCGGTCAGCGCGTCTTCGATGTGATTCCGCTTCCGCTGCATCGGCGACACTGCGGATGGCAATGGAGTCTGGTCCTGTTGATGCTGTTGATGCTTGCCGTTCATGGTGCTGACCGGATCCAGCATAACGCGCAAAATCATCAGCGAGTTGCCTCATGGGTGAGGACATCACCCGTGGCGTAGGCCGCAACCATCGCGGCCCTGGGATCGTGGTATTTGGCCTGATAATGGCTCAAAGGTTTGGCCAGTGGTCGGCGTTGCGCGCGAGGGATTTCGCTTATGGCGATCTTGTCCGTCAGGTGTTGCATGTCGTTGATAAACGCCTTCGCAACCCAGATAGACTGCCCTGCTGAGCTGGTCCCATGCTCGGCAAACCCACCCTCGCCCGGGCACAAAATCGACATATAGTTTGATCGCATGGTGGCGCTGCGCAGAAAATTGACCCAGTATCCAGTCGGTTTCCAGCCAATCCGGTGGCTGGATGTTGTGGCTGTCAAGCGAAGACTCGCAGGGCTTTGCATCGGTCGCAACATCTAATTTACTTTGCATCCTGGCGCGCAGTGCCTGATTCCACCGTTACATAGCGCGCACAGTTCCTAGCAGATAGCCGTCCTTCTCGACGATGATGGCCTTGTATCGTCCCTGGAAATACGATGAAACATGGCCGACGCGATTGGGTCGATATCAGAAATACAGAAACATACTAATTCAATCAATATAATAGGGGATATCATTAGCAGGTCTGCGTCAAGCCAGTAAGTACCCCTGTTCGGAGGCGTTTGCTGCTTGTATTTTCAGGTCCATTGTATTCCCCGAACGGAAATAATCGCACCCGTTTCTCACTGGTGACACTGTGAACGAATCGTGGCGGTCAGCCTGCTTAGGGCCAGGCTCGGAGATTTACGACTGCCAGAATCGCACCGCTTTGTTGTTGACAGATATGCTCGCAGAACGTTAACCTTCACCTGCGCCGATTTGAGGATCAGCTTGCGGGCGCTTAATAAATTCGGCTAAAGCGTGGGAAACCCGGTTTAGCGCCAAGCTATCCGGGTTTTGTACTTTTAAGGGGCAATCATGTCTGAATCATCCTATCAGCCGGAAACGCTGGCGGTGCATGCCGGCACGGCGCGCAGCCAGTTCGGCGAACACAGCGAAGCGTTGTTCCTGACTTCCAGCTTCGTGTTCGAGAATGCCGCGCAAGCCGCCGCGCGTTTCATCGGCGAGCAGCCGGGCAACATCTATTCGCGCTTCACCAACCCGACCGTCACGATGTTCGAGGAGCGGCTCGCCGCGATGGAAGGCGCCGAGCAATGCGTCGCCACCGCCTCCGGCATGTCGGCGATACTCGCGTGCGTGATGGGCGTGCTCAAGGCGGGCGACCACGTCGTCGCGTCGCGCAGCCTGTTCGGCGCGACGGTGAACCTGTTCAACAACATCATCAAGAAATTCGGCGTGGAGACGACTTACGTTTCCGCCACCGATGTTGCCGAGTGGAAAGCTGCGGTGCGTCCCAATACCAGGCTGTTTTTTCTGGAAACACCGTCCAATCCGCTCACCGAGATTTCCGACATCGCGGCGATCGCGGCGATCGCCAAAAGTTGCGGCGCGCTGCTGGCGGTGGACAACTGCTTCTGCACGCCCATCCTGCAAAGCCCGCTGCAACTGGGAGCGGACATCGTGATCCACTCCGCGACCAAATACATCGACGGGCAGGGGCGCGTGCTGGGCGGTGCGGTGCTGGGCAGCAAGAAGAACATGGAAAGCGTGTACGGTTTTTTGCGCACCGCCGGCCCGACCATGAGCCCGTTCAATGCCTGGGTGTTCCTGAAGGGCATGGAAACGCTCAAGCTGCGCATGGACGCGCACAGCGCCAATGCGCTGGAACTGGCGCGCTGGCTGGAAGCGCAGCCGAATGTGGCGCGGGTGTTCTATCCGGGCCTGCCGTCGCATCCGCAGCACAAACTGGCGATGAAACAGCAGAAAACCGGCGGCGGCATCGTGTCGTTCGAGGTGAAGGGCGGCAAGGAAGCGGCATGGCGCGTGATCGACAACACCAGGCTGCTGTCGATCACCGCGAACCTGGGCGACACCAAGACCACCATCACCCATCCGGCCAGCACCACCCATGCGCGCATCACACCGGAGGCGCGCGCGGCGGCAGGCATCACCGATGGCCTGATCCGCATCGCGGTGGGGCTGGAAGCGGTGGTGGATATACAGAACGATCTGGCGCGAGGCTTGGGTAACTGAAGTGAAAGCAATTCAGCCACAGAGATCACAGAGAGGGACGAGAGAGACAATAGGTTTTCTCTGTGTGCTCTGTGAACTCTGTGGCTAATGGGTTTTGTAAATGGACAAACTCGCCGCACAAGTCGGTGAAGCTGCTCAAATCGCACGGCATGATGCTGGCGACGGCGGAATCCTGCACCGGCGGCGGCGTTGCGCAGGCGATCACCGAGGTGGCGGGCAGCTCGGCGTGGTTCGAGCGCGGCTTCGTCACCTATTCCAATCTGTCCAAGCAGCAGATGCTGGGCGTGCGCGAGGCCACGCTCAAGCAACACGGCGCGGTGTCCGAGATGACGGTGCGCGAGATGGTGGCAGGCGCGTTGCAACACAGCGCTGCACAAGTTGCATTGGCGGTCAGCGGCATCGCCGGACCGGACGGCGGCACAGCGGACAAGCCGGTCGGTACGGTGTGGTTCGCCTGGGGTATAAAAGGCGGCGAGACCCGCGCGCAACGGCATCATCTGGGCGGCAATCGTGCCGAAGTTCGCGCACAGGCGGTGCGTATCGCCTTGCAGGGAGTAGTTGATCTGCTGAATAATTTGACCGAAACAGCCTGAAAGCAGTACGAGAACGAACGTTCTGTACAAATGCGAAATGATATGCCACAATCCGGCATCACTTTTGAAAGGGGATAAAAATGGACGACAACAAAACCAAGGCACTTGCAGCGGCGCTGAGCCAGATCGAAAAACAGTTCGGCAAAGGCTCGATCATGCGCCTCGGCGAACATGAAGTGGCGCGCGACATACAAGTCGTTTCCACCGGATCGCTGGGTCTGGACATCGCGCTGGGCGTGGGCGGTTTGCCGCGCGGCCGCGTGGTGGAGATCTACGGCCCGGAATCATCCGGCAAGACCACGCTGACTTTGCAAGTCATCGCCGAAATGCAGAAGCTGGGCGGCACGGCGGCCTTCATCGACGCGGAACACGCGCTCGATCCGCAATACGCGCAGAAGCTCGGCGTGAAGGTCGAAGACCTGCTGATCTCGCAGCCGGACAACGGCGAACAGGCGCTGGAGATCGCCGACATGCTGGTGCGCTCCGCTTCGGTGGACGTGGTGGTGATCGACTCGGTCGCCGCGCTGACACCCAAGGCCGAGATCGAGGGCGAGATGGGCGATGCGCAAATGGGCCTGCATGCGCGCCTGATGTCGCAGGCCCTGCGCAAGCTGACCGCCAACATCAAACGTTCCAACACGCTGGTGATCTTCATCAACCAGATCCGCATGAAGATCGGCGTGATGTTCGGCAATCCGGAAACCACCACCGGCGGCAACGCGCTCAAGTTCTACGCCTCGGTGCGCCTGGACATCCGCCGCATCGGCGCGATCAAGAAGGGCGACGAAGTGATCGGCAACGAGACCCGCGTCAAGGTGGTGAAGAACAAGGTCGCCCCGCCGTTCCGCGAAGCGCTGTTCGATATCCTGTACGGCGAAGGCATCTCGCGCGAAGGCGAGATCATCGATCTGGGCGTGCTGCACAAACTGGTCGAAAAATCCGGTGCCTGGTATGCCTACAAGGGCGAGAAGATCGGCCAGGGCAAGGACAATGCGCGCGAGTATCTGCGCGAGCATCCGGAAGTCGCGCGGGAGATCGAAAACAAGGTGCGTGCCGCAGTCGGTGTGGCGCTGCTCGAGGGCGGTGAAAAAGCCGCGCCGCGAAAGCCGAGCGAAAAAGCCGGTGAAAAGCGAGCCGGTTGGCCGAAAAGCGTGGCGGAAAGCCGATTGAGGAAAAAGCCTGAGTCAGTCTGCGCGCACGCGCCTTGCAATATCCTGGCGCGGCGCGAATACAGCCGTGCCGAACTGCGCGGCAAGCTGCTTCCATATGCACAGGAAAGCGATCGATATTGAAGCCTGTGACTGGACGCTGCTGGAGACCTGACAGCGCGACTGGCTTGTCCGATGAGCGCGCCGCCACGCAAATGGTACACGCCAAACGCAGCCGTTTCGGCACGCAACGTATCACCCACGAGTTGCGCCAGAAGGGCATCGCGGAAGAATTTGATCAGTGCTGCATTGCCGGAATTGAAAGAAACCGAACTGGAAGCGGCGCGCGACGTGTGGCAAAGGAAATTCGGCGCGTTGCCGCAGGACGACAAAGAAAAAGCCAAGCAAGTCCGTTTCCTGCAATCGCGAGGGTTTGCGCTGGATGTGATTTTCAAGGTGCTGCGGCTTGATGATTAGATTGATTGGTTTTCGGTAGCATTACTTTTCAAGCACTATGACGACCAATTATTGTTAGTCATAAACCAAGGGAGGGGAAATGGATACTGACAAGTCACTGGAAATCATTCGTGCTTTGGCTAATGGAGTTGATCCACACACTGGTGAAGAATATGCTGTTGGCAGTCCATATCAGCATCCCCAGACAATACGAGCGCTGTTTACGGCAATACAGGCACTGGAGCGAACAAAGAAAGCTGACGACCGACAGCGACGACTTCCAAGCAATGCCGGCAAAGCTTGGGTAGATGAAGAGGATCGCCGATTGGTTGCCGGTTTCGACTCCGGCAAAACGACCAAACAACTTGCTGAAGAGCACCAAAGAACAGAGAGTTCAATCCGCTCACGGCTGGTTAAGCATGGCAAAATAAAATTATAGCTAGGCAATGAACTCACGTAGCACCGGATGTTTTACGGTAAATGGTGCAATGCCCGTTGCCCTTCGATGAACTCAGGACAGGGTTATTGCACCCAACTCAGACTGCCTTCCTTCCCGTCCGTGGTATAGCTGCCGCGAGCCGCCATGGTATGATGCGCGCCTTGTTTATATAGAGCATTTGATACTCAGGGTGTGCAATGAAAAGCAGTGAAATCCGCCAGAAATTCCTGGATTTTTTCGCCTCCAAGGGCCACACCATCGTACCGTCCAGTTCGCTGGTTCCGCACGAAGATCCGACGCTGTTGTTCACCAACGCGGGGATGAACCAGTTCAAGGATGTGTTCCTCGGTTTCGACAAGCGTCCCTATACCCGCGCCGCCTCGTCGCAGAAATGCGTGCGCGCCGGCGGCAAGCACAACGATCTGGAGAACGTCGGCTACACCGCGCGCCATCACACCTTCTTCGAGATGCTGGGCAACTTCAGCTTCGGCGATTACTTCAAGCGCGACGCGATCAACTATGCGTGGGAATTGCTGACGGTTGTTTACAAATTGCCCAAGGACAAGCTGTGGGTGACGGTGTATGCCGAGGACGACGAGGCATACGACATCTGGACCAAGGAGATCGGCATGCCTGCCGGGCGCGTGATCCGCATCGGCGACAACAAGGGCGCGCGCTATGCGTCGGACAACTTCTGGATGATGGGCGACACCGGTCCGTGCGGCCCGTGCACCGAGATCTTTTACGATCACGGCCCGGACATCTGGGGCGGCCCGCCCGGTTCTCCCGAGCGAGGACGGCGACCGCTACATCGAGATCTGGAACAACGTGTTCATGCAGTTCAACCGCGACGAGCACGGCGTGATGCACCCGCTGCCCAAGCCTTCGGTGGATACCGGCATGGGGCTGGAGCGCATCTCGGCGGTATTGCAGCATGTGCACAGCAACTACGAGATCGACCTGTTCCAGAAGCTGATCTGTGCGGCGGCGCGCGAAACAAAGACCAATGATCTCACCAGCAACTCGCTCAAGGTGCTGGCCGACCATATCCGCGCCTGTTCCTTCCTGATCGCCGACGGCGTGATCCCCGGCAACGAAGGGCGCGGCTATGTGCTGCGCCGCATCATCCGCCGCGCGATCCGCCACGGCTACAAGCTGGGCGCGCGTGCCGCGTTCTTCCACAGGATGGTGCCCGATCTGGTCGCCGAAATGGGCGCGGCCTTTCCGGAACTGGCTGAGGAACAGGCGCGCGTGATGGAAATCCTCAAGCAGGAAGAGGAGCGCTTCTTTGCGACCATCGAACATGGCATGGCGATACTCGAAGCAGACCTGGCCGAGATGGCGAAGCAGGGCAACAAGATATTCAACGGCGAGACCGCTTTCAAGCTGCATGATACTTTCGGTTTTCCGCTCGACCTGACCCAGGACGTGTGCCGCGAGCACGGGATCGTGGTTGATACCGCGACTTTCGATGCGGCGATGGCGCAGCAGAAGGAACAGGCGCGCGCGGCGGGCAAGTTCAAGATGGCGGCCAATCTCGAATACACCGGCCCGGCCACGGCATTCCATGGCTATGAGATGCTGGAAAGCAAGGCCAACGTGCTGGCTTTGTACAAGGACGGCGTATCGGTCAACGAACTGAATGAGGGCGAAATGGGCGTGGTGGTACTGGACGACACGCCGTTCTATGCCGAGTCCGGCGGGCAGGTCGGTGACCGCGGCGAGCTGCGCAGCGTGCACGGCATCTTCGCGGTGGAGGATACGCAGAAGATACAGGCCAGCGTGTTCGGCCATCACGGTGTGGTGAAGACCGGCAAGCTGAGCGTGGGCAACAGCGTCTCCGCGCGGGTGGACATGCAGGCGCGCGCGCGCACCGAGCGCAACCACTCGGTCACGCACCTGATGCACAAGGCGCTGCGCGAAGTGCTGGGCAGCCATGTGCAGCAGAAAGGTTCGCTGGTCGACCCGGACAAGACGCGCTTCGATTTCGTGCACTACCCAGCCGATGACGCGATGCGGAGATACGCAAAGTGGAAGCCATCGTGAATGCCGAGATCCTCGCCAATGCGGCGACTCAGGCGCGCGTGATGGGCATCGAGGACGCGCAGAAGACCGGCGCGATGATGCTGTTCGGCGAGAAATACGGCGACGAGGTGCGCGTGCTGGACATCGGCACGTCGCGCGAGCTGTGCGGCGGCACGCATGTCAAGCGTACCGGCGACATCGGCCTGTTCAAGATCGTGGCCGAAAGCGGTGTCGCGGCCGGCGTGCGGCGCGTCGAAGCGGTGACCGGCGAGGGCGCGCTGGCCTATGTGCAGCAGCAGGAGCGGCAATTGCAGCAGGTGGCGGACGCGGTAAAGGCGCAGCCGCAGGAAGCCGCCGCGCGCATCTTGCAAATTATCGATAACGCTAAGACAATGGAAAAGGAACTGGCCCGGCTGAAATCGAAACTGGCCGGTGCGCAAGGCGATGACCTCATCAGTCAGGCGGTGGAATGCAAAGGTGTCAAGGTGCTGGCCGCACGACTGGAGGGCGCAGATGCGGCGGTGTTGCGTGAAACCCTGGACAAGCTCAAGGATAAGCTCAAATCCGCCGCCATCGTTCTGGCAACGGTAGCCGATGGCAAGGTCAGTCTGATTGCCGGTGTGACGCCCGATCTCGTCAAGAAAATCAAAGCGGGCGAGTTGGTGAACATGGTTGCGCAGCAGGTCGGCGGCAAAGGCGGGGGAAGGCCGGACATGGCGATGGCAGGCGGCACGCAACCCGAGCATCTGGCGAGGGCTTTGAACTCCGTTCCAGCTTGGGTGAAAAAGAAACTCGTACCTGAACTGCTCGATTGAGAAAATGTGCTGACTTATGTTTACAGTCGGAACGATTGGCCGAGACATTGGCTTCCGTTGCAGACTGGGTAAAAGAACGTAGCTGATTTCAAAGTAGGAGCGGGCCATGCCCGCGATAAAAGTATTCGCGGGCATGGCCCGCTCCTACAGTTAAAATGAAAATTGCATCGCTGGATTGTATCAAGGCCCTTAGATAAGGAGCGACACAGGTGGACACAGGTCGTTATAACGTGTTGCTGGTCGAAGACGATTTGGTTCAGATTGATTTGGCGCGCCGCGCTGCGGTTGAATCTTTTCCGGATATCGAACTGACCGCGGTGGCCGGCGGCGATGGAGTGCTGGACTGGTTCAGCACCATCGTCCGGAATAATGAACAGTTGCCGCACATCATCCTGCTGGATCTGAAATTGCCGAAGCTGGATGGACTGGCAGTACTGCGCAAACTGCGTAGTTATCCCGCCACCGGTGAAATTCCCATTGTGGTGTTTTCTGCCGAATACACACAGGCCGATGTGCTGACGAGCTACAAGGCGGGAGCGAACAGTTTCGTGGCAAAACCGGCTGACGTTGCGGGGTATGCCGAAATCTTCCGCGATCGTCTGGCATACTGGATGCATCCGCAACTGCACAAACTGCTTCCCTCCGCGAAGGATGGCGCAACTGAGCGGATTTGATCGCGCCGCGCTAAAACGGCAATTTCAGGTGTGGCGCGGCCTGCAGAAATATCCTGCGGAAGTCATTCTGGATGCGTTGCAGTGCAGACTCGCTGTCTGCTTCAAAACGCAGCACGATCACCGGCGTGGTGTTGCTGGGGCGTGCCAAGCCAAAGCCGTCGGCATATTCCACGCGCAGGCCGTCCAGCGTGATGATCTCCTTTGCATCGGTGAACTTTGCGGACTTCTGCAATTGTGCAAGCAGCGCGTGGTTCTCGCCTTCGGCAGTATGCATGTGCAATTCCGGTGTGCAGACCGCATCCGGCAAGGCGTTCAGCGTGGCGCTTGGATCCTGTACCCTGCTCAGGATTTCCAGCAGTCGCGCCCCGGTATACAAACCGTCGTCGAAGCCGTACCAGCGTTCCTTGAAGAACACATGACCGCTCATCTCGCCGGCCAGCAGCGCGCCGGTTTCGCGCATCTTGGCTTTGACCAGCGAATGCCCGGTCTTCCATAGCGTCGGTTTGCCGCCGTGTGAGCGTATCCAGTCGAACAGATTGCGCGTGGATTTCACGTCGAAGATGATTTCCGCGCCGGGATTGCGGCTCAATACGTCGGCGGCGAACAGCATCAGCTGCCGGTCCGGGTAGATGATTCTTCCGTCCTTGGTCACCACGCCGAGGCGGTCGCCATCGCCGTCGAAAGCCAGTCCCAATTCGCTGTCGTTGTTGCGCAAAGCGTCGATCAGGTCTTGCAGATTGTGGGGATCGGATGGGTCGGGATGATGGTTGGGGAAGTGCCCGTCGACTTCGCAATACATCTCGTTCACGGTCGCAGCCGAGCTGGCGATACAGCTTGGCGACATAGGCGCCCGCCACGCCATTGCCGCAATCCACGGTGACGTTGCATCGGGCGGGCCAGCTTGATGTCGGAGACGATGCGCGCGATGTATGCTGCGCTGATGTCCTGCTGCGTATAGCTGCCGTTGCCGTGAGTCAGGTCGTTCTGTTCGATGCGCATGCGCAATTGCTGGATGGCTTCTCCCGACAGGGTTTCATCCGCCAGCACCATTTTCAGGCCGTTGTAATCAGGCGGATTGTGGCTGCCGGTGAGCATCACAGCGCAGTCGGTGTGCAGATGGTAGGCGGCGAAATACACCATCGGTGTGGGCACGCAACCGACATCGATCACGTCGACCCCGCTTTTCCGGATACCGCGTGCCAGGGCGGCGATCAGTTCCGGACCGGACAGCCTGCCATCGCGTCCGATGGCGATGGTGTCCTGTCCGCGAGCCGTGGCTTCCGAACCGATGGCATGGCCGATAGCTTCGACCATTTCTGGCGTCAGTGTCTTGCCGACTATGCCGCGTATGTCGTAAGCCTTGAAGATTTCTTTCGGTGGATAATTCGGCATGTATGCTTTTCTGGAATGATTGAGTATCACATTTGCTCGATCTTTTGCCAGACAAGATCCGGAGTGAGTTTCATCATGCAGTTGAAATGTCCCAACGGGCATTCGCGCTTGAAGCAGGGGCTGCACTTCAGATCGAGTTTGACGACTTCGGCTTTGGGCGAAAGCGGCGGTGTGAATTGCGGGCTGCTGGAGCCGAACAGCGCCAACATCGGCCGATCCAGTGCGGCAGCAAGGTGCATCAGGCCAGAATCATTGCTGATGACCAGTTCCGCACATGACAGCAGAGCAATGGCATCGCGCAAGATCTGTGCTGCCGCACAGGTTGAGGCATGTTTGGTTGCCCAGTGAGACGATTTTGTCCGCGATTTCCCTGTCCTTGACAGAACCGACGAGCCATACCGTAAAACCATGCTTCTGGAGGCGCTGGGCTATCTCGGCGAAATAGGGTACCGGCCAGCGCTTGGCCGGTCCGTATTCGGCACCGGGGCAGAATACCGCAACGGGTTTATCCAGCAACAGACCGAATTTCTGCAGCGTGGCCTGGCGCTGAGATGCGGAAACTTCCAGTCTGGGGTTGGCAAGGGGTCGCGGGATTTCACCCTGGGCATCTTCGGCGAGTTGTGCGAAGCGCTCAACCATCAGCGGCAAGGTCTTCTTGTTGAGTTTGCGCGCATCGTTGAGCAGTCCATAGCGCGCTTCTCCGACAAAACCGGTGCGCTGAGGTATATGCGCAAAAAATGGCACGAGCGCCGATTTCAGCGAGTTCGGCAGCACGATGGCTTGATCGTATTGCGCATCACGCAGTTTTTTCCCTATTTGATAGCGCGCGCCGAGCTTTAACGCGCCGTGAGGAAACGGGTTGATGATGACCTCGTCCACTTCCGGTATGGAATGCAGCAGCGGTGCCGTCCACGAAGGAGCAAGCACATCTATGCGGCTTTCTGGATGGCGTAGTTTGAGGCGCGACAGCATCGGCTGCATCAGCATGGTGTCGCCCACCCAGCTGGGGCCGATGACCAATATTTTTTTCATTGCACCTGAAGACCTTTGATTAGATGAGTACCCGGACCGTAACGGTCCTTTATGGAGTTAAAAAGCGCAGAATGCCGTTACCTGGCTGCAAGCCTTCAGTGATGCGCCTTGGGCAGCTCTCCTTTGAAGCGGTATAACGTGCCGCAATACGGACAGCGAGCTTCCCCGCCATGATCCAGCGGAATCATCACTTTCGGGTGTGCGTTCCAAATATTCATGTTCGGCATCGGGCATGACAATGGTAAATCTTCTGCGGTGATTTCGATAATTCGCTGGGTGATGTCCTGTTTGCTCAAAACCTGTCTCCTGTGTTCATTAAATATAACTGAGCCAGGCGGTGTGCTGCGGATGCTTTCCCGCTACACAATCAAAAAAAGCCTGCTGCAGCCTGGTCGTGATAGGGCCGCGCGAACCACCGCCGATGACTCGACGGTCAAGTTCACGGATCGGCGTCACCTCGGCTGCCGTACCGGTGAAGAAAGCCTCGTCGGCGCAGTAGACCTCGTCGCGGGTGATACGCTTCTCGATTATTTCGATACCAGCCTCTTTGGCCAAGGTGAAGATGGAATCTCGCGTTATGCCTTCCAGGCAGGAAGTCAGATCGGGCGTGTACAGTTTTCCCTTCTTGACGATGAAGATGTTTTCTCCAGCTCCTTCCGCAACGTAGCCGTCTACATCCAGCAGCAGCGCTTCGTCGTAGTGGTCATTATCGGCTTCCTGATGCGCAAGTATCGAATTGGCATATGTAGTCACCGACTTGGCCCGGCACATGTTCACATTGACATGATGGCGGGTGAAGCTGGATGTTTTGACGCGTATGCCTTTGTTCATGCCATCATCGCCGAGATAAGCACCCCATGGCCAGGCCGCAATCGCAACATGGGTGGACAGTGTTTTGGCCGAGATACCCATCGCTTCCGAACCGTAGAAAGCGATCGGGCGGATATAGCAGGATTCCAGCTTGTTGGCGCGAACGACCTCCAGTTGCGCCGCCATGAGCGTGGCCTTGTCATAGGGCATCTTCATCTGGAAGATGTGTGCAGAATTGAACAACCGGTCGGTATGTTCCTGTAGACGAAAGATTGCGGTGCCCTTGGCGGCCTGGTAAGCGCGCAGGCCCTCGAATACGCCCATGCCGTAATGCAGGGTGTGGGTCAGCACATGGGTGGTAGCATCGCGCCACGGTACCAACTTGCCGTCATACCAGATGAAACCGTCGCGGTCGGACATCGACATAATGAGATTCCCTTGATTTGGTCACTAGATAAGCTCGGATTTTAGCCTTTTCAGGATAACTTATGTAACAGAAACTTCAAATTTTCGGGCGCATTTGACCTGCTTGCATCGGCCATAATTCAGGTATGATTATAGACATGCATATCTGTATCATAATGGCTTGATTCCAGACGGCGCTTGCTGATGATCAAAAACATGCAAAAGACCACCGAAGCCAGAGCAACAACGGCTCTCTCCCAAGAAGACAAATTGCGCAAGGACTTGTTGATTTTTGCCTGCGCCTTCATGAATCTGGCAGTGATGTTGTGGCTGGCCATATATTGGGTAATGGGACTGAAATACTCAACTACCATCCCATTGCTTTACCAGGTGATTTCCGTTGCTTCGCTGGCGCACTATTTGAAAACCAGGGAATTTGCATATTTCCGATTCATTCAGCTGAGTTTGTTCCTGTTTGTCCCGTTCATCATGCAAT
>CAWDWW010000017.1:0-145672 GCA_963806115.1 uncultured beta proteobacterium | reverse complement strand
ACCGCCGTGCCGCGGCGCAGAAACTCAACATCGGCCTGTCCAGCCTGTACCGGAAACTCGAGGAGATCGAGGGACACAAACCGTTGCCCGAAGCAGACCATTCAGGCCAGGAAGTACGGCAGGAATGAAGTTGCCGGGTTTTATCCCCGCTCTTTTGCCCAGGAATCCTTAAGCGTGACGGTGCGGTTGAACACCGGCTTCGCGGGACGGTGGTCGCGGCGGTCGGTGCAAAAATAGCCTAGCCGCTCGAACTGGTAGCGGGTTTCCGGCGCCGCATCTTTCACGCATGCTTCCACCCAGCCTTGCACCGTGACCAGAGAATCAGGATTGAGATAAGTGCAAAAGTCGACTTCCCTATCCGCATCCGGTTCCGGAACGGTGAACAGCCGGTCATACAAGCGAATCTCGGCCGCCAGAGCATGTGCACAAGATAACCAGTGGATCACCCCTTTCACTTTGCGGCCCACCGGATTCCTGCCCAGTGTTTCCGCATCTATCGAGCAACGCAATTCGATCGCGTTGCCGGCGGCATCCTTGATCACCTCATCGCAGCGCATCACATAGGAATAACGCAGCCGAACCTCACCGCCCACGGTTAGGCGCTGCCAGCCCTCCGGCGGGGCCTCGCTGAAGTCTTCCGCCTCGATCCAGATCTCCCTGTCGAAGCGCACCAGGCGCTCACCGAACTCGGGATGTTGCGGATGGAAACCGGCTTCGCGCGATTCGGTTTGTCCTGCGACAAAATTCGTGATCACCACTTTTAACGGATTGATCACCGCCATCACTCGCGCGGCTTTGGCTTCCAGGTCGTCGCGTATGGCGGATTCAAGCTCGGCCATGTCCACGGTGTTGTCGCTCTTGGAGATGCCGATACGTCTTGCGAATTCGCGTATCCCTTCCGGAGTATATCCGCGGCGGCGCATACCGATGATGGTGGGCATGCGCGGGTCGTCCCAACCCGACACGCGTCCTTCGTTGACCAATTGCAGAAGTTTGCGTTTGCTGGTGATGGTGTAATGCAGCTCCAGCCGGGAAAACTCGTACTGGCGCGGATGGCACGGAATCGTGATGTTATCCAGCACCCAGTCGTAAAGAGGGCGATGATCCTCGAATTCCAGCGTGCACAGCGAGTGCGTGATGCCTTCCAGCGCATCGGAGATGCAATGCGTGTAATCGTACATCGGGTAGATGCACCACTGATCGCCGGTGCGCATGTGGTGCGCGCGGCGGATGCGGTAGATAACCGGATCGCGCAGGTTGATGTTGCCGCTGGACATGTCTATCTTGGCGCGCAGCACCATGCTGCCATCGGCAAAAGCGCCGTCCCTCATTTTCGAGAACAGCTGAATATTCTCAGCCACGTCGCGATCACGAAACGGGCTTTCCTTGCCGGGCAGGGTCAGCGTGCCGCGATACTCTCGCATCTGCTCCGGTGTAAGCTCGTCTACATAGGCCAAACCCTTTTTTATCAGCTCCAGCGCGAATTGATACAACTGCTCGAAATAATCGGATGCCCAGCGCACCTCGCCGTCCCACTGGAAGCCCAGCCAGCGCACATCGTCCTGTATGGACTGGGCATATTCCTCGCTTTCCTTTTCCGGGTTGGTATCATCGAAACGCAGATTGCATTTGCCGTGGTAATCCTGCGCCAAACCGAAATTCAGGCAAATGGATTTAGCATGGCCGACATGCAGATACCCGTTGGGTTCGGGCGGAAAGCGCGTCATGATGCTGCGGTGTTTGCCACTGGCCAGGTCGGCATCAATAATCGAGCGGATGAAGTTGGATGTGGGGGGTTGCGGCGTGCTGCTCATGATTGGTTCATCCCGAATCGCATGTAGGTTAATGATATGAGCGGTGGATTTTACCTGAAATCATGGATCATTCCTGACAGTCATTAACTGTGAAATTGTTCGGTATATTTGATAGAATCCGCCTCGATTCAAACAATTCCGCGTGCACGATGCACGGCATCACGGAACAGAACAATTATGAACACATTCAACCCATTTATACGTCTTGCTGCAGTGCTCGCCGGTGCTTTGCTGCTGTGTGTCGGCACGGTCGCGCATGCCGATGACATTGATGATGCCAACATGCTGTTCAAGCAAGGCCGGAGCAGCCAGGCTCTGGACAAGGTTAATGGCTATCTCGCCAACAAGCCGCAAGATGCGCAAGCGCGATTCCTGAAAGGACTGATACTCACCGAGCAAGGCAAGACTGCTGATGCCATCGAGATATTTTCAGCCTTGACCGAAGACTATCCTGATCTGCCCGAACCTTACAACAACCTCGCTGTGTTGTATGCCGGCCAAGGCCAGTACGACAAAGCCAAGATATTGCTGGAAAAGGCGATAAGCACCCATCCCAGTTACGCCACCGCGCACGAGAACCTCGGTGACATATATGCCAAGATGGCCAGCCAGGCGTATGACCGCGCCTTGCAGCTGGACCACAGCAACACCGGAACGCAAACCAAGCTGGCCATGATTCAAAATCTGTTTGACGGCAACACACACAATAATGAGCCACCTGCCCACATTACGACTGTATCGGACGAGGCCGAAACGTCACCGGTCGTTGCCGAGGCGGTTCAGCCGCAGTCGGATCATCCTGCATCTGCGGCAACTGCAACCGAATCCATAACGGGATCCGCATCTGCCCCTGAGCGAGTTGTCAAGACAGATAGCAGCAAGGAAGTTTCGGATACGGTCATGGCATGGGCGGCCGCATGGTCTGCCAAGAATACTGATAAATATCTTTCGTTCTATGCTGATGATTTCAAGACACCTGACGGTGAATCTCGTTCAGCCTGGGAAGCCGATCGCAAAGAACGCATCAGCTCCCCAAAATATATCAATGTGGCCATCAGTATCAAGACAATATTATTCACCGACAGTAATCATGCCACGGTGAAGTTCCGCCAGACCTATAGTGCCAGTCACCTGAAAACCGCCGGCAACAAAACCATGTTGTTGGTGAAATCCGGCGACAAGTGGCTGATCCAGGAAGAGCGCTCCAGATAACCATGATGAAACAGACCCTGTTATTTTCACTGTCATTCAGCTTGTTATCCGTAACGGCACAAGCCGGGACAGACAGTACAGAATCGCAATTGGTGAAAAGCCTGCAAGCGATCAATGACAACCATCTCGATATCGCGCTCAACGAAGTGGACAACTTGTTGCGGCTCAAACCGAACTTCAAGCTTGCACAATTGGTCAAGGGTGATTTGCTGATGGCACATGCCGGTGTGATCGATAAATTCGGCAATGCGGCAAATGCTCCGCAGGACGAAATCAAAGACCTGCGCGACGAGGCACGCGTGCGTTTGCAACGCGTGTTGTCTCAATCGGATACCAAGCTCAAACCGCGTTATTTATGGCAACTGGATGCGCGTCAGAAGTACGCGCTGGTGGTCGACACCAGTCGCTCAACACTATTCGTTTATGAAAATGTGGATGGCGTACCGCGCTATGTCACCGACTTCTACATTTCTATCGGCAAGCTGGGCACGGAAAAATTATCTTCGGGTGATCAACGCACCCCAATTGGTGTGTACTTCATCAAGACAGAATTGCCCAAAAATCGTCTCGCCGATATGTATGGCGACGGTGCCTATCCGCTCAGCTACCCGAATGAATGGGATCGCAGAAACAAACGTGACGGCAGCGGCATCTGGTTGCATGGCACGCCCAGCGGCACCTACAGCCGGCCGCCGCGTGCCAGCAATGGATGCGTGGTGCTGGCAAACGACGATCTGAAAAAGCTTGCCCCCTATCTGCAAGTCGGCATCACGCCGGTCATCATCACCAATCAGATGGTCTGGAGCAGCGAGCAGGATCAAATAGAACGTACCGGCCTGTTGCAGGAAGTCGAGCAATGGCGCAAAGATTGGGCCAGTCTCGACACCGACGCCTACCTCAAGCATTATGCAAGCGATTTCTCCAGTAACGACATGGATTACTCCGCTTGGGCGAATCAAAAGCAGCAGGTGAACAACGCCAAGTCGTGGATCAAGGTCAACCTGACGAATGTCAGCATGTTCAACTATCCGGATCAACCCGACATGGTGGTTGTGGATTTCGAGCAGGATTACAGCAGCAGCAATCTGTCCAACCGGATGAAGAAACGCCAGTACTGGATCAAGCAAGACAATCGTTGGAAAATCATTTACGAAGGAGCCGCATGACATGAAACATCTATTCACCGCACTGTTCGCATTTGTTCTCTGCTGCACGATGCAATCTTCCCATTCTTCAACTCAAGGCAAAACAACCATGGTCAAACTGCACACCAATATGGGCATCATAACACTGCAACTGGATGCTGAAAAAGCACCCAACACCGTCAAGAACTTTCTCGACTACGTGAACAGCGGGTTCTACTCGAACACCATTTTTCACCGCGTGATCGGCAATTTCATGATTCAGGGCGGCGGCTTTGAACCTGGAATGAAACAGAAGAAAACCAATGCCCCGATCAAGAATGAAGCTGCAAATGGTTTGAAGAACGACATGTATACCGTTGCCATGGCGCGCACCGGCGACCCGCATTCCGCCACCGCGCAATTCTTCATCAACGTCAAGGACAACGGCTTTCTCAATTATCCCGGTCAGGATGGCTGGGGATACTGCGTGTTTGGCAAGGTAGTGGATGGCAAGGAAGTGGTTGACGCGATACGCAATGTGAAGACCGGCCACCGCCTGGATTTCAGGATGTGCCGCTGCAGGACGTCATCATCACCAAAGCCGAAGTAGTGCAGTAACCCGAGCAACGGCGTTTCAATCCCGAAGGGCGGCAATTTTCAGCGCGGCAAACCCGCATGAAAATGGCCAACGCCGTTTTAATATATGTCCCACACACTGTTCATCTCCGACCTTCACCTTGGTCCCGATCAACTGCACAGTATTGCGGCGTTCCGGCATTTCATTACTGCCGTTGCGCCACAAGCCGATGCGCTGTATATCCTGGGGGACTTGTTCGAGTATTGGGCGGGCGACGACGATATACACGACCCTTTTAACGCCCAGGTTATCAGCGCATTGCATGATCTTGCATCGCGCGATACCAGGGTTTACCTGCTGCATGGCAACCGCGATCTGCTGATGGGTCGGGCCATGGCGCAGGCCTGCCGGGCGACGCTGCTGGATGATCCAACGCTGCTCGATCTGTATGGCACACCCACTCTGCTCAGTCACGGCGACACACTGTGTACCGACGATGTCGAGTATCAACGCTTCCGGGCACAGGTGCATGACCCCGAGTTTCAAAAAAACTTCCTTGCACAGCCGATTGCAGCACGCAAGGCGCACATCGAACAATTACGCCAGATCAGCACCATGGAAAAGCAGAACAAGGATATCGAGATCATGGATGTGAACGATGCAGCCGTCAAAGATCTGCTGCGCAAATACAAATATCCGCGCCTGATACACGGCCATACCCATCGCCCTGATCGTCATGTGCATATTGTGGATGGACACACTTGTGAGCGCTGGGTGCTGGGAGACTGGTATCAGCATGGTTCGGCTTTGCGCTGCGATGTCCAGGGTTGCCAAACGCTGAAATTCTGATCGGGTATCAGGTTTTACCTGCCGCCGCTGCCCGCACACAGTCTCTCGCATGGCACTCCGTCGCCTCCCGGATCCAGGCCTGTCACACCGCAGACGGTGAGGTAGAAATACGCCTCGTCGCAGGCGCTCATCTGCGAGCAATGGTGCTTGGTACCGCAGCTGTAATCGCGCGGTGAAAGTACCGGTGATGCATCCGTTTCCATTGCATGCTGCTTGCGCCACTGCCAGGGCGGCAGGGGATCGTTCTGTGCCCACAAGCCGCGCCCGGCTTGTCGCGCTTTCTGCTGCAGGGCAATGTAGCGTCGGTCGCTGTGATAGTGCGAATACTCCCACGCCATGCCGCGCCGCACCATTTCCTCGTTGACGCTGAGACCATTGACTTTAAGCTGGGCGATTTCGCGTCCGTATTTATCCACCGCCAGCGTGCTTACCCATACTTGCTTGCGCAACACCATTTCCGCCAGGGTGTTGCGCGAGGCCAGGCCGAAAGCCTGTGCCTTTTCCGGTGCGTCAATCTCGGCCAGGCGGATTTTCACCAAACTGCCTGCGTGCCGCCCCCGCGAGGAGGGCGCTGCAGGGTTCACCCCTAAAGGGTACGCCGCCTGACTCTCGCCCTTAGGGTGGTCCTGGCGCAGCCCGGCGGCTGCGCCGCCACCCTTCCGCAGGATCAGCACGGTATCGCCATCCAGCACCGCAATCACTTCTGCGGCAAAATCCTGTGTTGATTCTGGACGAAGTTCCTCGCTGTGCGACCACCCGCTGGCACAAAGAATTGCGCAGCAAACCAGGGTGCGGAAATTATTCACAACAATACGCTTTTGACCAAAGCAAGGCACATCATTGTATAAGCGGCAGCAAGCAAATCATCGAACATCACGCCAAGCCCGCCATGCAGGTTGCTATCGAAATGGCGTATCGGTGGCGGTTTGGCGATGTCAAAAAAACGAAACAACACAAAGGCCAGAAAGGACCACTGCCAGCCTGGGGGCGTGAAAAACAACACCAGCATGAACGACACGATTTCGTCCCACACGATACCGCCGAAATCGGCTTCACCCAAAGCCTTGCCGGTTTCGCCGCACACCCACACGCCGATAGCGAATGCAACAATCAGCATTGCTAGGAACAGATAATCCGATAACTGCGGTTCGAGCAACCAATACATCGGAAATGCGACCAGGGTGCCGAACGTGCCGGGCGCTTTGCGGACCAGACCGCTGCCGAAACCGAATGCCAGTAAATGTGCCGGGTTGCTGAACAGGAATTGCCAGCCAGGCTTTACGATCGTTTCATCGGAAGTGGTCATAACCGGTAGTTTCAATATTGATTGGGTCGCCTGACGCATCGAGCACCAGACAACCGAGTCCCGCAACATTGGTGCCTATGCGGGTCAACGGCAATTTCAGTCTTGCGGCAATGTCCGATATTTCAGCATGATGGGCGGCCGATGCGGTAAAGCACAATTCATAATCGTCGCCGCCGGACAAGACACATTGCTTTACCAGCGGGTGCTGCAAATGGGCGCGCACTGCCGAGGAGACCGGTAGCGCCGAAAATTCCAGCCGCGCAGCCAAATGCGATGCCTCGAGTATGTGTCCCAGATCGGCGACCAGCCCGTCGGAGATATCGATCGCGCTATTGGCGATACCGCGTAACGCCAGTCCCAGCGAGATGCGCGGCTGGGGCCGGTGCAGTGCGGGCTCACAATCCGCAAATTCTGCGGCACTCAACTTGATACGCCCCTGCAGATGTGCGAGTGCCAGCGCGGCATCCCCCAATTTTCCGGATACCCAGACTTCGTCACCCAACTGCGCCCCATCGCGACGCAGCGCTTGTTGTGCAGGGACTTCGCCGAGTATCGTCACGCACAGATTGAGCGGGCCGCGCGTGGTATCGCCGCCGACCAGATCAACGCCATACTCCTGAGCCAGGGCGAAGAAGCCCGCGCTGAATCTATCCAGCCATGATTCATTTGCGTCGGGCAACGCTATTGCCAGCGTCGCCCAGCGTGGTGTCGCGCCCATCGCGGCCATGTCGGACAGATTCACCGCCAGCGTCTTGTGTCCGAGCAGAAACGGATCGGCATCGGGGGAAAAATGGGAGCCGCTGACCAGCATGTCGGTGGATACCGCCAGTACTTGGCCATCGCTCACTTGCAACAACGCGGCATCATCACCTACCCCGAGCAGCGCGCCGGGCGCCGGGCGGGTGAAATATCTGCGGATCAGGTCAAATTCTGTCATGCGGAAATATCCGCTTCAGGATGCGCGCCCTGAGAATTCCGGCGCGCGCAGTTGTGGCGCGAGTTTGTCCAGCACGCCGTTGACGTATTTATGGCCGTCGGTGCCGCCGAAGGTCTTGGCGAGTTCCACAGCTTCATTGATGACAACCTTATAAGGCACATCGAGGTTTTGGGATAATTCGAAGGTACCCAGCAACAGCACCGCAAACTCCACCGGACTCAGTTCGGCCAGCGGCCGGTCCAGATGCGGTGCGAGCAGTGCCTCGAGGTCATGGTGCTGGCTCAAAGAACCGCGCAACAACCTGGAAAACAATTCCTTGTCATAGCGCCCCAGATTTTTTTCGGCATTGATCTGCTTTTCGATTTGCGCATAGTCACCCGAGGTAATACGCCATTGATAGATGCCTTGCATGGCCAGTTCGCGGGCACGATGGCGCGGGCTCTTGTTCGGGGATTTTTTCTTTTCTGCAACAATCATTTCCCCGCTGCTCATGCCAATCCCCGCAGCAGGTTTGTCATCTCGATCGCCACCAGCGCTGCTTCGCCGCCTTTGGTGATCATCCGGGCGATCGCTTGCTCGTCGGTGTCGGTGGTAAGGATCGCATTGGCAATAGGCACTCCCGTCTGCAACTGCACCTCCCCCACGCAGCGCGCCGACTCATTGGCCACCACCTCGAAGTGGTAAGTATCGCCACGTATCACTGCACCCAATGCGATCAACGCATCGAATTTGCCGTTCAAAGCCATGCGTTGCAGCACCAGCGGGATTTCCAGCGCGCCCGGCACGGTCGCAAGCGTGATGTCATCCTCACGCACGCCATGTTTAACCAATTGCGCGCGGCATGCGCCCAGCAGCCCTTCGCATACTTCGGTGTTGAAGCGGCTTTGCACAATTCCGATGCGCAGTCCGCTGCCATCGAGATTTTTCTCCATTTCTATCATATTATCCTTTGCAATAATGCTATTCGTGACTGGCGTATCCGACCACTTCCAGGCCGAACCCCGTCATACTGGGCATCTTGTGCGGGGTGGCCAGCAAGCGCATTTTGCCGACATTAAGGTCGCGCAGTATCTGCGCACCAATGCCGTAGCTGCGCGGATCCCATTGTGTGGGTTGCAGGCTCGCCGTATCCATTGCTGCACGCGCGAGCAAATCCTGCGACGTCTCGCCACGATGCAACAACACCAGCACACCTGCCGAAGACTGCCCGATTTTCTGCATCGCCTGGTTCACGCTGATCGAATGCACATGGTCAGTTTGTTCCAGAAAATCCATCACCGAAAGCGGTTCGTGTACGCGCACCAAAGTCTCGGCGTCATGGCGGACATCACCCTTCACCAGGGCAAGATGGGTGCGCTGCGTGGTCTTGTCCACGTAGGTTGCCAAATCAAATTCGCCGTAAGCTGTTTGCACCTTGCGGCGTGCCGCACGTTCGACCAGCTTTTCATTCTGGCTGCGGTGCTCGATGAGATCGGCAATCGTGCCGATCTTCAACCCGTGTTGCTTTGCATACAAGATCAAATCCGGGAGGCGCGCCATTTCGCCATCCTCCTTGAGTATTTCGCAGATGACAGCTGCCGCTGTAAGGCCCGCCAGTTGCGCCAGATCGCAGCCTGCTTCGGTATGGCCGGCGCGCACCAGAACACCGCCCTTTTGCGCGCGTAGCGGAAAGATGTGGCCTGGCTGCACGATGTCGGCAGGTTTGGCATCCTTGGCGGCAGCAGCCCGTATGGTGCGCGCACGATCCGTTGCCGAGATACCGGTAGTCACTCCTCTGGCGGCTTCGATCGACAACGTAAAATTCGTCGCTAACGGCAAGCCATTTTCGCGCACCATCAGCGGCAGATCCAGCTGCTTACAGTGGGCTTCAGTCAAGGTCAGGCAAATCAAACCGCGGCCATGCTTGGCCATGAAGTTGATTTTTTCCGGCGTGACGAATTCGGCAGCGAATACCAGATCGCCCTCATTTTCGCGGTCTTCTTCATCTACCAGCACGACCATGCGTCCAGCACGGATTTCTTCGATAATGTCGTGTATCGGTGATATTGCAGTCATTCAGCGATTCCAAATATTGTGTGCCGCCTATTGGCACAACTTGCGTGATTCTACCATCTTGGCAAGTGTGGCCAACGTTGAACGATTCAACAGATATATATTCACGGCAGGTTTTGATTCATTCGAGGTCAGAACGTAACGGGTCAGCCAAGTTTGAACCAGTAGCGGCCTGGCCTGCCATGCCCTGTTTTACGCCTTGCGTGAGTTGGTGGGATAATGAAATGAGATGTCAAATGTTAAATCATGAATACCACCAAGCGATTGATATGCACTAGGGGTACTTGCACAAGAATCCGACCGAGTTGCGCAGAAAATATCCGAAAATCAGATTTATATATCCCCCGCAATTTTATCGGCTAAATCGATTATGAAAAACAGCAACAAACAAAATATAGAAGTTCGATTTGAAAGAGATATCAATAGTCTGCTTCGAAAAGGCAATCTTCCGATGGCCGATATCCTGACGCGCGCCTATCTGGAAAACGAGCCTAACAACCCAAAAGCGCTTAACTTTCTCGGCCTGATTTCCAACCGATTCGACCTTCCGCAGTTCTCGCAGCACTATTTCAGTGAGGCGGCGAAGTACGCACCGGATTGGGAAGAACCGCGGGTAAATCTGATGCGATTCGGTAATCAATTACAAGAGCGGGCGCCGATGGGCGGCCAGCAATCGAATCTTCCCGGTTTGCCTGAAAGATATTTGCTGATCAAGGCTTGGGGTTATGGATTCTGGTCAGATGTATGTCACGTATTGGGCCAGCTTCTGGTGGCTGAGATAACTGGCCGTACCCCTGTAGTTCATTGGGGGTCGAATAGCTTGTTCGGGGATGACGCTGGCGTTAACGCATTCGAGCATTTTTTTGAAACGATTTCGGAGTCGCGGGTAGAAGATCTTCAAACAGAGGACTTCGATATTTGGCCACCCAAATGGAATCAACGAAACTTGACGGAGGGTGAAATAAATAAATGGGGCGGCGAATTTTCGCGTGTATACGGGGTGTATTTGCTAGGCCGTCCGGAGCGAGTGGTTGTGAGCGATTTTCATACGGGGGTTGTCGATTTAAAGCCGTGGATTCCAATTGGACATCATTTGCACGGCCTTTCAGTGGATGAATTGTACCGATATCTTGTTCGGCGCTATTTGCGCCCGTCAAAAGCCGTTGCTGACACAGTCGATCGTTACTTCGAGGAAAGTCTCGCTTCAACCGATTTCCTTGCGGTGCATGTACGGGGTTCCGACAAGGTGATTGAAATGAATAATATCGATCAGGTAAAAATGCAGTACAAGGAGGTCATAGACCGGTACCTAGCTGATTATAATTTCCAGAAAATATTTATGATGACGGACGATTCCCGGATACTGGAATATTTTCGGGAATTATATGGCAACAAAATTATTTTCACCGACTGTCGACGAACCAACAGCGCCGAAGGGATCCATTACCAAGCTGTTCCAATTAGGCGTCAACTTGGAATCGAAGTAGCGGTGGATGCCTACATAGCCGCGCGCGCCAGGGTGTTTATCGGGAATGGACTTTCCAATCCTTCGCTTATCGTGCGCTATTTGAAAGACTGGCCCGAGCAGGATATATTTTTATTTGATGAAAACATGTATCACTTACCCGGAGCTTCGCTCCATGACTGGTAGTTAGCATTCATAAATCGTGTGTAAATCTTCAGGCATTCAGTAATTGCTACAAAATGGGGTGAATTATGGCCAATTGCCAATGAAGGAAGTAGAAATATATAGTGCACGCATGGGCATTAAATAACTGATAATCGAGACGGGCACGCTAATGTGATACGTCCAGGATCAGATACGAATTGGCATTTTGCTGCACGGTTATCTATTGAGTTTTTCGCCGTTATCAGCCGTCAGCATGCGTTCAACATAACGCGCGATTAAATCAACTTCAAGATTGACTCGGCTTCCCGCATGTAAATTTTTTAGATTGGTTACCAGCATCGTGTGCGGAATCAGATTGACACTGAACTCGTTCCCCTTTACATGATTGATGGTAAGACTGACACCGTTAAGTGTAATCGAACCTTTGAACGCTATGTATTTCGCCAACGGCTGCGGCGCCCTAACGTCCAGCCTCCAGCTTTCGCCCAAATCATTGAATGCGATGACTTCGCCTACACCATCGACGTGCCCGCTGACCAGGTGTCCACCCAGTCTGTCAGCCAAACGCAATGCTTTTTCCAGATTCACCGGCGCACCTATAGTGCCCAACCCTTCGGTGCAATTCAACGTTTCGCGGGAAACATCTACAGTAAAACTGTCGACTGTATGCGTGGTGACAGTCAGGCAAACCCCGTTTACCGCGATGCTGTCCCCGGCCTGCACATCGCTCAAATTCAGCGAGTTGGTCTCGATTACCAGGTGCAACCCGCCGTCGCGATCCCTGGTTTCAGCAATGCGCCCGACATCCGCAATGATGCCACTAAACATTTTCCACCTTCGTCGTGATGCGCAAATCGTTGCCTATTTGCCGCACATCCTGCCATCTCAAATTGATGCGCTGATCCAGACCGGTCAGCTCACCCAACTGCGCCAAGCCGAGCGCCTTGTCTCCCAGCAACTGCGGCGCGATGTACAACAACAATTCATCCACCAGCCCCGCGCGCAACATCGCGCCATTCATGGTACTGCCAGCTTCCAGCAACACTTCGTTGCACCCGCGCTGCGCCAGATCCCGCAGCATTGCGTTCAGATCGACCCGCCCGCTATTATCCGGCAGCACACTCACCGTTGCACCGGCTTTTTCCAGCGCTGAGAATTTTCCCGCATCATGCACGGCGCTATAGATCAATATATTTCCCCCGGACAAAATTCGTGCTGTCAGCGGCATACGCAGGCGGCTATCCAGTACTACGCGCAACGGTTGCCGGTTGGTTATGATGTCCCGAACATTCAATCGCGCATCGTCCTTGAGCACGGTGTCGATGCCGGTCAACACCGCGCAGGAACGCGCCCGCCAGTGTTGCACATCCAGCCGCGCTGCCTCGCCGGTGATCCACTGACTGGTTCCGTTTGCCAGCGCAGTACGCCCGTCCATGCTTGCTGCGATCTTGCTGCGCAGCCAGGGTGTGCCGCGCGTCATGCGAGCGAAAAATCCGGTATTCAATTCGCGGGCTGCAGCATCCATCAGCCCGCTTTCGACCGCGATGCCCGAAGCGCGCAATTTAGTGATGCCCTCGCCAGCCACTTTTGGATTAGGGTCTTGCACCGCCACTACCACACGTGAGACACCCGCGGCGACCAGCGCGTCGGTACAGGGCGGGGTGCGACCGTGATGACTGCAAGGTTCGAGTGTCACATAAGCGGTTGCGCCGCGTGATGCTTTACCTGCGGCCCTCAGTGCATGAACTTCCGCGTGTGGTTCACCCGCGCGATCGTGCCAGCCTTCACCAACGACAGAGCCGTTGTTTACCACTACGCAACCGACCCGCGGATTGGGGCTGGTGGTGTAAAGACCACGTTCCGCCAGACGCAGTGCCTGGCTCATCCATAAGCTGTCCTGCACAGTAAACATGACTATTTTGCTTTGGGCTTCCGGCGTGCCGGTGATTTGCGCACCGCTTCGACCGCATCGGCAAAATCGCTTACGTCCTGAAAACTTTTATATACCGAGGCAAAACGGATATAAGCAACTTTGTCCAGTTTCAGCAATTCCTTCATCACCATCTCGCCTATCTGGCGCGAGCCGATCTCGCGTTCACCGAGCGCGAAAACCTTTTGTATAACGTTATCTATTGCCGCATCCACCAACTCAGTTGGAACCGGGCGTTTGTGCAGCGCGCGCTTGAAACTGGTGCGCAACTTTTCCTCATCAAACTCGCTGCGCATACCGTTGTGCTTGACCACCTGTGGCATGCGCAATTCCACTGTTTCATTTGTGGTGAAACGCTTGTCGCACGACAGGCAACGGCGGCGGCGGCGAATGCTGTCACCATCTTCGCTTTCGCGTGTGTCTATAACCTGGGTGTCAGGACCTTTACAAAATGGACATTTCATTGAACACCCCTATAAATTTACCGCGCATCCCGATTTACCCGCAAGGAGTAGGCCGATGGGTGCCCGGCTGCTATGCAGCCACCCTTTCGCTCGCGGCGACGCGTGCTCGTTCAATCCTCGCCTACCTATCAGGTATGTCTCGTCATTTACGATAAATCTACTAGCCATTCGACTAGGCCCGCAAGCGTGCAAGTCGCTGGTTATGCGCGGCTCCTTGCACTCGGGCTTGCTCGCTACGTTTTCTAGGGGTGTTCCAGTTGCCATGTGGGTTATGTCAAGCACCATAAACCGGGAATTGAGTGGTCAGCTTCTCCACCTCGCCTGCTACCCGGGCGATCACGACTTCGTCGCTCGGCGCGTCCAGCACATCGGCGATCAGGCGCGCGAGTTTTTCTGCTTCCAGTTCCCTGAAGCCGCGTGTGGTCATGGCCGGACTGCCGATACGGATGCCGCTGGTGACGAATGGTTTTTGCGGATCATTGGGGATGGCATTCTTGTTCACCGTGATGTGCGCCAGTCCCAGCGCGGCTTCGGCATCTTTCCCGGTAATGTGCTTGGCTTGCAGGTCAACCAGGAACATGTGACTGTCGGTGCGTCCGGACACGATGCGCAGGCCGCGTTCCTGCAAAACTTTGGCCATTACCCTTGCATTCTCGATCACATGCGTTTGGTAAGCTTTGAATTCCTTGCTCGCCGCTTCCTTGAATGCCACGGCTTTGGCCGCTATCACATGCATCAGCGGCCCGCCCTGCAGCGCGGGAAAAATCGCCGAGTTCAGCGCCTTTTCAAATTCCGCCTTGGCAAGTATCAGTCCGCCGCGCGGTCCGCGCAACGTCTTGTGAGTGGTACTGGTGATGAAATCGGCGATGCCAACCGGGTTGGGATAAATGCCCGCCGCAATCAATCCCGCGTAGTGCGCCATGTCCACGAACAGATATGCACCTACGCTGTCAGCGATAGTGCGGAAGCGCTTCCAGTCGATCACCAATGAGTAAGCGGAAGCGCCTGCCACTATCATTCTGGGCTTGTGCTCCAGCGCCATAGCCTGCACTTGGTCGTAATCAATCTCTTCTTTCGTGTTCAGGCCGTATTGGAAGGTTTTATACAGCTTGCCGCTGATGTTCACCGACGCGCCATGGGTCAGGTGGCCGCCATGAGCAAGCGACATGCCGAGTATGGTGTCACCGGGCTTGAGCACTGAAACATACACCGCCTGATTTGCCTGTGAACCCGAGTGCGGCTGCACGTTGACATACTCGGCGCCAAATATGGCTTTCGCTCGATCTATCGCCAATTGTTCTACCACGTCCACATACTCGCAACCACCATAATAGCGTTTGCCAGGATAGCCTTCCGCATACTTGTTGGTCAGTTTGCTGCCTTGTGCTTCCATTACCGCCGGGCTGGTGTAATTTTCCGAGGCGATCAATTCTATGTGGTCCTCCTGGCGGCGGTTTTCATTCTGTATGGCTGCCCACAATTCCGGATCAGTATGGGAAATGGTGCATTTGTTGGAGAACATGACAGTTATTCCTAAAATATTGAAAGGGGGAAAGTCACGAATTCTACCATGCTGGACAAATGCTTATGATTCGACTCAAAGGCGGATAGGGCGAAGAGCAGCATCGACAGGATCATAACGGCAAAGGCGAAATAATGATCGCTGAATCCCGTTGTTCATTAGACAGATGCCTGTGCCGGGCCCCCGGTTTCCCGTTTAAGCACTAATTCGGTTCCCGTCAATTCACAGGTAGTTTCAAGCAACAACTTGACCGAGTTTTAGCCGCGCTAAATTTTCTTAGCCCGTGTAAACTTGCATAAGCGCGACTTGCGGAGACTGTAGGTACAAGCTTGCCGGAGGCTCGGTTCCTTATACTCCGGGGGCTCTCTGAACGCCTGTAAGGATATCTTCGTACTGGATGATCTTCTAGGTATTTTTAGGATGTTTTATGAACTCTGACCTTCTATTTGGCGAAGGACGCGATCGAGAATTTGCATTTACGGAAAAAGATTTCAAGCGAATATGCCAATTGATATATGAGTACGCCGGCATATCGCTCAAGCCATCCAAGCAGGATATGGTTTATAGCCGTCTTGCCCGCCGTCTTCGGGCGAATGGAATCAGTAATTTCCGGGATTATCTGGCATTGCTGGAAAGCGATAATGGCGTTGAATGGGAGTCGTTCGTCAATTCGCTCACTACCAACTTGACATCCTTTTTTCGTGAACCGCATCATTTTCCCCTGTTGGCCGAATATGTCGCCAAACAAAAGGGACATCACCCGATTTCGCTGTGGTGCTCGGCAGCTTCCACCGGCGAAGAGCCGTATTCGATCGCGATGACGCTGGTGGATGTGTTTGGCAAATTCACTCCACCCGTGTCGATTATCGCCACCGACGTGGATACCAATGTGCTTTCCAAGGCCGAGGCGGGTGTTTATCCGGCTGAAAGCGTCGAAAAACTTGATACCGGAATAGTAAAGCGATTTTTTCTTAAAGGGACGGGAACGCAATCAGGTTTTGTGCGGGTGAGGCCTGAATTGCGCGCTATGATCACTTTCCGGCAATTGAATTTGCTAAGTGATAATTGGCCAATCCGCGGACCGCTGGATGTAATATTTTGTCGCAATGTAATGATCTATTTTGACAAGGAAACGCAGCTCAAGATCCTGCAGAAATTCGCGCCGCTATTGCGCCCTGAAGGGTTGCTTTTTGCCGGGCATTCTGAAAATTTTCATAATGCCGTACACTTGTTCAGGTTGCGCGGGAAAACGGTGTATGAGCTGGTAAAGGCGAGGGATTATCTACAACAGCCGGCCAAATGACCCGGCTATATCAATAGAGAAGCAGGAAGGAAAAGTTTGTTATGACGAAACATGGCTTTGAAGAAGTTCTCTCGCCGCATCTGTATTTTGATCGAGAACATAAAACAGAGGCGGCCAAGATATTGCCGGGTGAATATTACGCCACCGGGCGTCAAATGGTTTTGGTTACCGTGCTGGGTTCCTGCGTTTGTGCATGCATCCGCGACAAGGTCAGCGGAATCGGCGGCATGAATCACTTCATGCTGCCTGACAGCGGCCAGGATAGAAACAATCCGCTTGGCGACTCCGCTCGCTACGGTATTTATGCCATGGAAATTTTGATCAACCAGTTACTGAAAATGGGCGCGAAGCGCAGTAATTTTGAGGCAAAAGTGTTTGGCGGCGGCTCGGTGCTGCGCGGTTTCACCGTTGGCAATGTCGGCGAGCGGAACGCCGAGTTCGTGTTGCAGTTTCTCAAAACAGAAAAAATTGCGATCGCTGCGCAGGATTTGCTGGATATTTACCCGCGCAAAGTGTACTACTTTCCCGGAACCGGACTGGTCAGGGTGAAGAAATTGAAACAGGTACATAACGACACGATCATGATTCGCGAAACCGAATACAACAAACGCTTGCAGTATGCAAAACTGGAGGGCGATGTGGAATTGTTTGAAGGAAGAACAAATCTGTGAGACTGTATGAAACAGGATTATCAGAACAAGAGTCAATATGAAAAAGCGCAAGATTACAGTTCTGGTGATTGACGATTCAGCGCTGATCCGCGGCGTATTGAAGGAGATCATCAACCGCGAAAAAGATATGGAGTGTGTAGGCGCTGCGCCTGATCCCTTGGCGGCGCGTGAATTGATCAAGGAACTCAACCCGGATGTGCTGACGCTGGATGTCGAAATGCCCAAGATGGACGGGCTGGATTTTCTGGAGCGGCTGATGCGTCTGCGGCCTATGCCGGTGTTGATGATATCCACGCTGACGGAACGGGGCTCAAACATCACTTTTCGCGCGCTTGAATTGGGCGCGGTGGATTTTGTGGCCAAGCCTAAACTGGATATTACCCGCGGCATGGAAGAATATGCCATCCAGATAACCGATAAAATCCGCGCAGCTGCCCAAGCGCATATCCGAAGGAAAAGGATCGCCCCGCAAATCAGCGAGAAATTCACCGCGGATGCGATTTTGCCCAGCGCCAAAGGGCGCTACTCTTCCACTGAAAAGCTGATCGTTATCGGCGCATCAACCGGAGGAACCGAAGCGATCAAAGAGATTTTGAACAAGCTGCCTGCGGATGCGCCTGGTGTTCTGGTTACTCAGCACATGCCGGAACATTTTACCAAATCGTTTGCAGACCGGTTGAACGGCCTGTGCAAAATTTCGGTCAAGGAAGCGGAAGATAACGAGCGTATTCTGCCGGGACATGCTTACATCGCACCGGGAAACTCCCACTTGCTGATCAAGCGCAGCGGGGCGCGCTATATGGTCGCACTGAACCAGGGGCCCCTGGTGAATCGTCACCGGCCTTCAGTTGATGTGCTGTTTCGCTCGGCAGCCAATGTAGCCGGCGCCAATGCGCTGGGTATCATTCTCACCGGTATGGGGAAAGATGGGGTACAAGGCATGCTGGAGATGAAACAGGCCGGTTCCCACACCATAGCCCAGGATGAGGCGAGCTGCGTTGTATTCGGAATGCCGAAAGAGGCGATTGCGGCAGGAGGAGCCGGGGAAGTGGTCGCGCTGCAGAATATCGCGCAAAGGACTTTGGAATATTTGTCGTCGCACGACGACTAGTGTTGGATGATTCGGCAGCAGGCAGATCGCTTAAGGCTAAGCAGACTGGAGACCGGATCGCCAGGAGTCGTTGCAATTGAAAGGTGCTTCATGCGCGATAGGTTCTTGTGCAACCTGCTTTGTTCTTCTGACTCCGCAATGGATGAACGCACGGATCTTGCAAGCAGTCCCTACTCGAACAATTTTATATTGGATTCGACATTATGAAATTATTTATTTTCAGGGTTTGTTCCGCGGCCATATTTCTATTGCTGGCATCCCAGTTCGCGAATGCGGCGGGTGTCGTCGTCATTTCGAATTCGAACATATCAGTCTCCGCCGACGAAGTAAGGGATATATTTCTCGGGGAAAAGCAGTTTGACGGCGATACAAAACTGATCGTGATCGACAATGCGGCGATGCAGAACAGATTCCTGTCCCAGGTGATGCACATGGATGCCGCTAAATACAATGGCATCTGGACAAAGAAAGCCTTCCGCGACGGCTTGACCACGCCGGCCGTGAAGTCGGGTGATGCCGAGGTGATCGAATTTATCAAACGAACACCGGGTGCGATAGGTTACGTATCATCCGCGCCTGCCGGGGTAAAGGTCATTCAATAGCTTGCTAGTTCGCGATCAGTTCTGTCGTCACGGAGTTCATGCCGCCAACAACCAACACTGTTATTGGCAGGATCCTTTGATTCGTTCCTCATGGCAAAAATCGATGCCGAACCAGGATTAATAGCATGTTTGCCAGATTGAGACTGAAACAGCGCATGTATTTGCAATTCTTCATTGCAGTGCTGCCGCTAGCGATCGTATTCTCCTATCAAATGCTATCAACCAATGATCTGCCGGCAAGAGTCGACAAAATATTGGGTATATATGATCTGGGCCTGCAGTCATCAGCCAGTTGCAAGAATTTTTTGAATGCCTCCCCCAAGAATAATGCGTTTTGGTCATTGTGAGCCGCACCAGGATTAATTCCCTTACATCGCATAAACACCCTCTGTATACGGTTTATGCTACCAGTATTTTGCTGTGCTCGGCGTAATTCTTCATCCCTGGAATTTGCCGTGATCGCAATCAAATTGTGTCACCTGACAGGGACAGTTACAATGCCGCCATGCCCGATTTCAATTTGACCCATCACTTCCTGATTGCCATGCCTGCCATGCAGGAGGGGGTGTTTGCCGGCACGCTGACTTACATGTGCGAGCACAACGAGAACGGTGCGTTGGGTATCGTGGTGAATCGTCCGATCAGCCTGACGATGGGCGAAATGTTCGATCAGGTCAACATACCGCTGGACCAGCCAAAACTCGTGAAGTTGCCGGTGTATTTTGGCGGACCGGTGCAAACCGAACGCGGATTCGTGCTGCATGACACGCTGGGAAACTGGGAGTCCACGTTACGCATCAACGACAAGCTGGCGCTGACCACTTCCAGGGATATTCTTGAGGCGATGGGCGCAGGGAAAGGGCCGCGTAATGTGATCGTCACGCTGGGCTATGCAGGCTGGGATCAGGGGCAACTGGAGCATGAGATATCCGAGAACATCTGGCTGACCGTACCGGCTTCGGAACATATTTTGTTCGACTTGCCTCCCGAAGAACGCCTGCCTGCAGCGATGGCGTTGCTCGGAGTTGAATACGGTTCGCTGGTGGAGGATGCCGGACATGCCTGATCAAGTCCAGCATCCAGCAACGCGCATTGCGACGTTGTTGCGCATTTTGGGGGTTGCGTTGTGAATGCGTCGGTACCATCAGGCACTTTGCTGGCATTCGATTTTGGCACCAAACGCATCGGCATCGCCGTCGGCAACACCCTGTTGCGCCGCGCCAATCCGCTGACCACCATCGACGAAGAAAAGACCGAAGTGCGGTTTGCGGCAATAGCGGCGCTATTGAAGGAATGGCAGCCCGGCGCGCTGGTGGTGGGGCTGCCGAGCAACGACGACGGCACGCCGCACGAGCTGACCGCGCTGTGCCGCCGCTTCGCCAACCGCCTCAAGGGGCGGTTTAATTTGCCGACGATATTGCTGGATGAGCGGTATACTTCGCTTGCCGCAAGCGCGCAGTTGAACGAGGAGGGCATACACGGCATGAAGCAAAAATCCCTGATCGACCAATATGCCGCGCAGCAGATATTGCAGGCCTATTTTGATGAACCCGCAGCAGGAATACTCGTATGAACAATCCGCAACTGAACAAGAACGGCGAACTTCAGCACCTGCTGACCACCGAGGGCTTGCCGGTGCACATCCTGCGCGACATTCTCGACAAGGCCGCGACCTTCGTCGATGTCAGCGACGGGCTCGAGATCAAGAATGTCGCCGTTGCTGAACGGCAAGTCGGTGTTCAACGTGTTCTTCGAGAACAGCACGCGCACCCGCACCACTTTTGAGATTGCCGCCAAACGCCTGTCGGCGGACGTGGTCAACCTGAATATCGGCTCGTCATCCACCAGCAAGGGCGAAACCCTGCTGGATACCGTGGATAACCTGTGCGCGATGCATGCCGACATGTTCGTGGTGCGCCATTCGCAAAGCGGTGCGGCGCATATCATCGCGCGCCACGTCGCGCCGGAAATACACGTGATCAACGCCGGCGACGGGCGCCATGCGCATCCCACCCAGGCGTTGCTGGACATGTTCACCATCCGCCACTACAAGAAGGAATTCCACAATCTGCGCGTTGCGATCGTCGGCGACGTGCTGCATTCGCGCGTGGCGCGCTCGCAGATCCATGCGCTGACCACGCTGGGCGTGCCCGAAGTGCGCGTCATCGCGCCCAAGACGCTGCTGCCGACCATGGTCGAGAATCTCGGCGTGCAGGTCTATCACGACATGGCGCAGGGACTGCAGCGACGTCGATGTGGTGCATGATGCTGCGCCTGCAGAACGAGCGCATGCAGGGCGCGGCACTGCCTTCCGCGCAGGAATATTTCAAATACTACGGACTGACCGAAGAGAAGCTGGCGTACGCCAAGCCGGATGCGATCGTGATGCACCCCGGCCCGATGAATCGCGGCATCGAGATCGACTCCAGCGTGGCAGACGGCAAGCATTCCGTGATCCTGCCGCAGGTGACCTTCGGTATCGCAGTGCGGATGGCGGTGATGAGTATGCTGGCAGGAGCAAAGGTATGAACATTCACATCAAGAACGGCCGTCTGATCGATCCGAAGAACAACATCGATGCGCAGCAGGATGTGTACATCGTTGACCGGCGCATCGCCGCTATCGGCAAAGCGCCCCCGGGTTTCGTTGCCGGTCAGGTGATCGACGCCAGCGGGATGATCGTGATGCCGGGGCTGATGGATGTCGCAGCGCGGCTGCGCGAGCCCGGTTACGAGTACAAGGCGACGCTGGAATCGGAGATGACCGCAGCGGTGGCGGGCGGCATCACCTCGCTGGCCTGCCCGCCGGATACCGATCCGCCGCTCGATGAACCGGGCCTGGTGGAGATGCTCAAGCGGCGCGCGCGTTCGCTGAACCAGGCGCGGGTGTTTCCGGTCGGCGCGCTGACTTACGGCTTGAAGGGTGCGGAACTGACCGAAATGAACGAGCTGACCGAAGCCGGATGCAAGGCATTCAGCCAGGCAGATGCGCCCCTGACCGATACGCGCGTGCTGTTGCGTGCCATGCAATACGCGGCCACTTTCGGCTACCGCGTGTGGCTGCGCCCGCAGGACAGCTTTCTTGCCAAGAACGGCGTGGCGCATGACGGCGAAGTGGCAACCCGTCTCGGCCTGCCATCCATCCCGGTGATAGCGGAAACCATCGCGCTGGCCACTGCTCTGCAACTCGCGCGCGAGACGGGCGTCATCCTGCATATCTGCCGCGTATCCAGCGCGGCGGCAGTGGACATGATCCGTTCAGCCAAACGGGAAGGATTGAAAGTAACCTGCGATGTATCCATGAATCATGTGCACCTGACCGAAATGGATATCGGATACTTCGACGCAAACTGCCATCTCGCGCCGCCGCTGCGCAGCCTGCGTGACAAGGCGGGGCTGCGTGCCGGGCTGCTCGACGGCACGATAGACGCGATCTGTTCCAACCATTCACCGGTGGACGATGATGCCAAGCAATTGCCGTTCGCCGAAGCTGAAGCCGGTGCGACAGGGCTGGAACTGCTGCTGCCGCTGGTGCTGAAATGGGCGGAGCAGGAACGCGTTCCGTTGCTTGATGCGCTGGCACACGTCACGATCAAACCCGCGCAATTGCTCGGGCAAAAGATGGGCCATCTGTCGGTCGGTGCGCATGCGGATATCTGCGTGTTCGATCCGAAAACTTCATGGAAGATAGAGCCCGCCGCGCTGAAAAGCCAGGGCAAGAATACGCCGTTCAATGGTTACGAGATGCAAGGACGGGTACGCTATACGCTGCTCGACGGACAAATCGTGTTTCAGCAATAATTCCTGCCCTCAGCCGCAAGGCTTTCGTTTTTCTCCGGATGATATGAACCCACTGCTTGATTTTGGCTCAGACATAACCTGCTTGCAGGTTAGTCTGCACCGAAATTCTATGTATATACCAAATTTATGAATACTTCCCTTCAATCCGCTAACCCTTTGCTGGACTTTTCCGGTCTGCCGCGTTTTGCGGAGATCAAACCCGAACATGTCGCACCCGCGATCGAACAACTGCTGGCGGAGAATCGCGCGCTGATCGCGCGGCTGCTGGCCGATAGTGCGCAATCCAACCTGGCAGAACTTTGTCGTGCCGATGGAAGATGCCAACGAGCGGCTGTCGCGCGCCTGGGGGCCGGTCGGGCATCTGAATGCGGTGATGAACAGTCCGGAATTGCGCGAGGTTTACAACGCCACGCTGCCGAAGATCACCCAGTATTACGCCGAACTGGGCCAGAACCTGGCACTGTTCGACAAATTCAAGGCCTTGCGCAACAGCCCTGAATTCGCGGGCTTGAGCGCGGCACGCAAGAAGATCATCGAGAACGAGCTGCGCGATTTCCGTCTCGGCGGCGCGGAGTTGCCGGACGCGCAGAAGGCGCGCTACCTGGAGATTCAGGAACGTCTGGCCGAATTGTCATCGCGCTTTTCCGACAACCTGCTCGATGCGACCAACGACTACACGCTGGTCGTCGAGAACAGGGATGAACTGGGCGGATTGCCGGAAGATGTGCTGCAAGCGGCGCAAGAGGCCGCCCAGGAAAAGAATCGCGGCCAAGCCAGGCTGGCTGTTCACGCTGAAAGCACCGTCCTATATGCCGGTGATGCAATATGCCGACAACCGCGCGCTGCGCGAAAAAATGTACCGTGCCTATGGCACGCGCGCCAGCGAGTTTGGCAAGCCGGAATGGGACAACACCGGGCTGATGGAAGAAATCGTCAAGCTGCGCGGCGAAGAAGCGCGGCTGCTCGGCTTCGCCAACTACGGCGAATTGTCGCTGGCGAGCAAGATGGCGAACTCGCCGCAACAAGTGATCGAATTCATGCGCGAACTGGCGCAGCGCGCGCGGCCGTTTGCCGAAAAGGATCTGGCCGAACTGCGCGAATTCGCGCGCGCCGAACTGGGTATTGATGACCTGCAATCCTGGGATGTGGGCTATGCCAGCGAAAAGCTGCGCGAGCAGCGCTATGCATTCTCCGAACAGGAAGTGAAACAGTATTTCCCCGAAGATGCGGTGCTGCCCGGCATGTTCAAGCTGGTCGAGACGCTGTATGGTCTGCAGATCAAGCCGGGTCGCGCGCCGGTGTGGCATGACGATGTGCGTTTCTTCGATATCTGCAATCAGCAGGATCAACTGGTCGGCCAGTTCTATCTCGACCTGTATGCGCGCAACAGCAAGCGCGGCGGGGCATGGATGGACGACGTGATCACGCGCCGTCGTCTGGCAACGGGTATCCAGACTCCGGTCGCCTATCTGAATTGCAATTTCTCTCCGCCGGTAGGCGGCAAGCCTGCCGTGTTCACCCACGACGAGGTGATCACGCTGTTCCACGAATTCGGCCACGGCCTGCATCATCTGCTCACCGAAGTCGAGGACCTTGGCGTGTCCGGCATCAACGGCGTGGAATGGGATGCGGTCGAGTTGCCCAGCCAGTTCATGGAAAATTTCTGCTGGGAATGGGATGTGGTGCGCGGCATGACGCGCCATATCGACACAGCGGAACCGTTGCCACGCGACCTGTTTGACAAGATGCTCGCCGCGAAGAATTTCCAGAGCGGTTTGCAGACCCTGCGCCAGATCGAGTTCTCGCTGTTCGACATGCTGATGCACAGCAATTTCGAGGCGGGTGGCGGCAAGAGCATCCTGCAGCTGCTCGACGAGGTGCGCGCCGAAGTGGCGGTGCTGATCCCGCCCGGCATTCCAGCGTTTCCCGCACAGTTTCTCCCACATCTTTTCCGGCGGCTATGCGGCGGGCTATTACAGCTACAAATGGGCGGAGGTGCTGTCCGCCGATGCGTACAGCCTGTTTGAAGAAAACGGTGTACTGAACCCCGATGTCGGCGCGCGTTTTCGCAGCGAGATACTGGCGATGGGCGGCAGCCGCGGAGCGATGCAATCGTTCACCGCATTCCGCGGCCGCGAGCCGAGCATAGACGCGTTATTGCGGCATAATGGGCTACTCGAAACTTCAGGACGCATCTAAAAATCCAGATTTCATCCCAACTGATGGAACAACTAGCCATTCGACTAAGCTGTCCAAAGTCGACAGCCAAGTCGCTGGTTATGCTGTGTTGCGTAAAAATTTCTTGCTAACATATACATCATATGCGGCGCTACGAAATTTTTTCCGCACCTTGCATTTGGGCGAACTCTAAATTTTTAGAGACACCCTTCTTGAGGAGGCAAAAATGAGAATCAGCATTTTGTTGCTGGCTAGTCTGGCCATTATTTCATCGAGCGCACAGGCAGGCGAACTATACCGCTGGGTGGATTCATCGGGCAAGGTATATTACGGAGACGTGCTGCCAACGAACGCGTTGCAGGTTGAAGTCAAGAAATTTCCCAATGACACCTCGTCGAACGAATATCTGCCCTACGATACGCTACGCGCGCAACAGAATTTTCCGGTTACCCTGTATGTCAGCGAAGATTGCGGCGGGACATGTGTTCAAGCGCGCAGTTTGTTGAACAAGCGCGGTATTCCGTTCAGTGAAAAGTCGCTAAAAACCAGCAAGGATACCGAAGCGTTCAAGCAGCTTTCCGGATTCGATGCCTTCGTTCCGACCCTGGCTGTGGGCAAGGATTATTTGAAAGGTTTTGAGGAATCGCAATGGAATAACGAACTCGACATAGCGGGTTATCCCAAGACCGCAAGCTATCGTCAACGCACTGCACCGCCATCCATGCCAGAAGAGACCCCGTCTGCTGAAGGCCAGTCTTCCGATGGTCAGACCAGTCCAGCCAAACCGGTTGAGCAATGAAACTTGTCGACTTGCGTTCGGAACATTAACAATCGAGTTGGTGTCAAATTTTGCAAATTCATCGCGCGGGAGAAAGTTTATGAAGACGAATTTGGCCGTTGTGGTGCTCGCAACCCTTGCAATTTCGGCATGTTCCACTGCGTCCAAGGAGACGACTGCCGAAGCACCTGCGCAAGAAGCGGCAGCGAATAACGCTCAGGCACCGGGAGCAGAAACGAATACCATCCGTTCAGCCGAGGTCAGTTCAAGCGATCTGGCAGCGCAGCTTGATGAAATGCAAAAGCAAAGCGTATATTTTGATTTTGGCGAGACCTTGATCAAACCGGAATATAACGGGCTCATTCAGCGGCAGGCTGAATTCATGAAAGCACATGCGAACGTCGTCGTCACGCTGGAAGGCAACGCCGACGAACGCGGCAGCAGTGAATATAATCTTGCGCTCGGTGACCGGCGCGCCAATGCCGTTCGCAATGCTCTCGAACTGATAGGCGTCGCAGACAGCCAGATTAAAACCGTCAGTTTGGGTGAAGAACATCCCAGGCAAACCTGCCATGAAGAGCAATGCTGGAAGGAAAACCGCCGCACTGATTTCGTTGGCAAGGCAGGGCCATGACAAAAACGTAAATGTCACCGCTCCGCAGGGGTGCACTTTCCGTTACGTCACAGCCGCCGTACCAGAGTGTGCCTGTGCGCTAACACCGCATTCTGGCAACAACCCGAGATTGGCTAAAGATCATAGGCCCTGTTGCAGTAGTGCCGAAGACTTCCTTTGGACTGCCAACTTCTTCTTCAATGGCCCGGAAGAATCGCGGTAACATGAATATCTGTACGGTTAAATACGATGGGATCCGTTTGATATGCGAATAGCGACCTGGAACGTCAACTCGCTGAAAGTGCGGCTGCCGCATGTGCTGGATTGGCTGGCCGCGAATCCGGTCGACGTGCTGTGCCTGCAGGAAACCAAACAGCAGGACGAGGATTTTCCGCAGGCAGCATTGCAGGCGGCGGGCTATCACAGCGTATTCAGCGGGCAGAAAACCTATAACGGTGTCGCGATCCTGAGCCGCGCACCGGCGGGCGAAGTGCAGCACGGCATTCCCGATCATGGCGACGACCAGAAGCGCGTCATCGCCGCAACGTTTCCCATAACCTCCGGTTCGAGTGCGAAGGTCAAACAAGGCGGCGACAAGCAAACGACGCAGACAGTGCAAGTAGCACGGCCAGGAGTGAGCGAGGAAGCCAGCACAGTTTCACCGATGCAATCGGATCGGATCAGAGTTGTTTGTGTGTATGTGCCCAACGGGCAGGCCGTCGATTCCGACAAGTATTACTACAAGCTGGGCTGGCTCGACAAGTTGCGCGACTGGCTGAAGGAAGAGCTGAAGCGCTACCCGAAGCTCGTCGTGCTGGGCGATTACAACATCGCGCCGGAAGACCGCGACGTGCACGACCCGGTGATCTGGCAGGGCCAGGTGCTGGTCAGCGAAGCCGAGCGCATCCATTTCCGGAACCTGATCAAGCTCGGGCTGAACGACAGCTTCCGCCTGTTCGAGCAGCCGGAAAAATCCTTCACCTGGTGGGACTACCGGATGATGGCATTCCGCCGCAACCACGGATTGCGCCTTGACCACATCCTGATCAGCGAGCCGCTGGTGGCGCAATGCAAGAGCTGTGTGATCGACAAGGCGCCGAGGAAACTGGAGCGGCCGTCGGATCATGTGCCGGTGATTGTCGAGCTTTTATAGGATCCGGCTCTGCGTGTGCTTTAGGGGCTTTAGCGCCTTACAACCGCGGCGTACTCATTAAATATATGTTTATGCATGGTGAACCTCAACAAGGAGATCGCTGTTGCTACAGGTATCCCGCTTGCTTTCGTGCGTTTGCAGTTGGCAGAATTTGCCGCTTCACACGGGATTGTGGTATGCCAATCAATCGGGTTTAACAATGGCAAAAAACCGAGAGACAATTTACAGTGTAGCTGGGTATCCACCGCCAGCTTTGCCGGGGGTAAGAAACTGTCGAGAAATGATATTAATTTAATCAAGAATTTCTTAATCTTGTCGAAAACAGACAAATACTCTTGTTTATCTCTATAATTCTCAATTGTGCAACCGGAAAAAATATCCGGGGCTTGTAGTAATTTTTTGCATTGCAAATTCTACTTACACAGGGGGGTCAAATGAATTTCATTAAATTGCTATGTAAGGCTGCTGCGACATTCGCGTTGTTAGCCGTTGCCACGGAAAGCCATGCAATTCCGGCATTCGCCCGGCAAGTTGGTGTGGCTTGTAGCGCTTGCCATGCCCAACATTTTCCAGTGCTCAACGAGGATGGCCGCGCGTTCAAGGAAGGCGGCTTCATCCTGATGAGAAAGAACCCGAAAATCGAAGACGAAGGACTCTCCCTCCCTGCTACGCTCAACCTCGCGTTCGTGACCAACCTTGCCTACACCAAATCCAACGGGAGTACGAATCCGACGCCTGCTAATCCTGCTCTTGCCAAAGACGTCAACAACGGACAGTTCCAGATGACGCAATACAGTTTGTTCATGGGGGGGCGCGTAGGTGAACATATCGGCTTCGAGGGGGAGGTCGGCCTCTCCGGTGGCGGTGCAGCGTTGGCTTCGGTCAAGTTTCCTTTTGTCTATAATTTGGCCGGGGTGAACACCGGTGTTGTTCTATTCACTACGGACGGACTGGGCGTGGCGCAAGGTTTTGAATTGTTCAATACCGGTGCGAGTGCGGTACACCTGTTCAATCAGCAGGATATGAACGCAATCTCCGCCCAGCAGTATATCAATACGGCAACACCGGCCAGCGGCGCGGCTCTTGTTGCGAGTCAATAAAAGATGGTTCGTAAACTTCAGCAAGTGGATGCCGGACACGATCAATGGCCATCAGAATGATCCGGGCACTCCCGGTGCGGGCAGCCCGACTTCCAATTATCTGCGTATTGGAGCGATGACTGGCGGACTGACCGAGGGATTGGACATTGGTATTGGCGCCCAATTCTGGGATGGCACGAGTTCTACGAATAATCCAGATTTGACAGCAGGAACTTATGAGACCAAGGCTACGGCAATTGACGCGCAACTTCTGTACGACACGGGAAGAATTCCCGTGACGCTGATTGCTTCCTATGCAACAGCGCCGGCTAATGGTACCCCAGGGAAAACTAACTTGTTTAACCAGGGTACGGACACACGCAAATCATTCAACATAGGTGTGGAATTTGGGATAATCCCGAATAAGGCAACAATACAGGTGGGTATGCGCAGTGCCAGAAGCGGCCAGGAGCAATTCGACCTAACCGGCACGCCAATCGTTGGAACGAATGCAAGCGACAACGCATTGATGCTGGGTTTGACCTACTCTCTTGCACTTAACGCCAGGGCGGAGATCACCTTCTCAAAATACAGCGGTGATGCATACGGAGCGGGGGCAGAAGCGGCTGCTGTACTAGCGTCACAGCCCTATGGTGGCGACAGATCGACCACGGTGAATCTGTGGCTGGATTTTTGACATAGTCTCGAGCATGCAAAACGGGGCTTATCACAGGCCGGAGGAAGTGGCTGAATATTACAACGAGAATGGAGCCAGTCAGGAAAATCCGGATACAAACATCAAGCCCTTAAACTTGACAGGCCACAAGCTGAAGGTGGATATTGTCACCTTCTTGAAGAGCATTACCGGCAAGACAACGGATATAAAATTTTCGCTACTCCCTACTCGTTGATATACAATCATCCAATTGATTAAAGATAGGATTCGACCATGAAAAAAACTCTGTATTGCGCAAGTTCGATCTTGATTCTGTTAACCCTCGCTACCCAGGTTCAGGCTGAAACCTTTACAGTTGCTCAGAAAGACAAGCAATTTGTCCCGGTTACTCTAACTATTAAAGTTGGCGACACGGTACATTTTTTGAATCAAGACCCGTTCTACCACAACGTTTTTTCACTGTCCGATACCAAGAGTTTTGATTTGGGTTCTTTTCCCAAGGGGCAGTTCAAAACTGTCGTGTTCGACAAGGCAGGCAAGGTCAATGTTGAATGTGCCATTCATCCGGATATGCACCTGACGATAGAAGTCACAAGATAACTTATGGAAGACTGAATCACTGGTCTTGCCGGGGGCGGGGTGGAGCGCAAACTTAAAGCTCTTTTTGCTTTTTTTGGATGTATTCTGTGCTGCACGACGGTATCTGTGTCAGCTGAATCACTCCCGGCGCCCCTGGTTCAATATAACGGTTATGTGACAGCCGAAAAAATCGGAGGGGATTTCGAGCTGCTTGGTTTCGATTCTGCGGGCGAGCACAAAGTATCATTACGGCAGTTTCGCGGAAAATATGTGCTGCTGCTATTCGGTTTTACTCATTGCCCCATTAGTTGTCCGACGATACTTGCTCGCGCAGCACAAATTGTAGACTTCATGGATCATAAAAATGACGTGGCAGTTATTTTTGTGACGCTTGATCCTGCACGGGATCGGCCAAATAATTTGGAGCAATTCCTTAAAGCCTTTAACGCTGATTTTATTGGATTAAGCGGAAGCGAAGAGCAGATACGAAAGGTCGCCGACGCGTATCGTGTTTCATATTCCAAACAAGTCACGGGAACGTCCTACACCATAGACCATAGTACTTACATGTATCTTTTGGACAAGGCGGGAAGGGTAGTCTTCCTATATCCCGAACATGAATCTGCACTCAATATCGAACAGGATATAAAAAACCTGATGCGAATGGAGTCTCCCGAGTTGCGTTAGTATTTGGCGGTGGAGAAGTTATTGGTTGCGGCCGTTCAGGAAAGAAATGATCAACGGACATCGAACGGCTGATGTCGAGCAGGGATATGGAATTGATTGAAGCAGCGGAAATGTCCGCCTAGCATGCGTGTTCAGATTAGCAATCGAGTGTTCTAAAAGGGGGTTAGCATGACATTTAATTTTACCATTCAGCGCAAACTGATCAGCTTCAGTTTGATTGCCTTGGTGTTCACATCTGTTGTCGGCGGTTCTGGATATTGGGTGGCGACGAAGCTGGGTAGTGCCAAAGATGAAATTATGCTCAACTCAAGTGTCATCAAACTTCAGCTCCAAGTCGACCAGGCACGCAGTCTTCTTTACTCCGATGTCCTCTCCGCAATATTGGCGGGGATCAAAAAAGATCAGCAACAGATATCGGCTCTCAAACAAGATGCCGAAGAACGCAGCACTACATTTTCGGATTCCGTCAATAGTCTGGAAGCCACCCAGGTTAATGACGAAATCAAACAAGAAATGGCAAAGACGCGACCTTACATGGATGTTTACCTGAAAAGTACCAAAACCATCATCGACCTGGCATCTACCGACATTGATGCTGCCCTTGCACAATTACCGGAGTTCTCCACGGCGTTCAAAAGTCTGGGACTTCGGGGTCGAAAATTGAGTAATTTGATAGAAAACAGTTCCACTGAGACCCAATCCAGTGCCTCGACCGACCTTGCACGGCACATTGTGCTATATGTGACATTGAGCGCGTGGATAATTTTATTGGCGCTTGCGATATTCGTCAGTCGCTCAATCATCCGGCCGTTGAATAAAGCCATATATATTGCCAGGCAAGTGGCTGACGGCGATCTCACCTCCGACATAGAAGTGAAAACCAAGGATGAAACCGGGCAGTTGCTGCAAGCGCTTAAGGATATGAACGAAAGCTTGGATAATATCGTCGGTGAAGTGCGCAGCACCACCGAAGCGATCAGCAATGCCGCACAGCAGGTTGCGGCAGGCAACAGTGATCTGTCGCAACGCACCGAAGAACAGGCCTCCAGCCTGGAAGAGACCGCCTCCAGCATGGAAGAGCTGAACTCGACCGTGAAGCAGAACGCCGAGAACGCCAAGCAGGCCAACCAGCTGGCGGCCAATGCGTCGGACATCGCGGTCAAGGGCGGGCTGGCGGTGGGCGAAGTGGTGCAGACCATGGGCTTGATCAGCGCCAGCTCGAAGAAGATCGTGGACATCATCAGCGTGATCGAGGGCATCGCATTCCAGACCAACATCCTGGCATTGAATGCCGCCGTGGAAGCGGCGCGCGCCGGTGAGCAGGGGCGCGGCTTTGCGGTGGTGGCAGCCGAAGTGCGCAATCTGGCGCAGCGCTCTGCCGCGGCGGCCAAGGAGATCAAGACCCTGATCGGCGACTCGGTGGACAAGGTTGATGCAGGCTCCAAACAAGTGGATCAGGCCGGGGAGACGATGAACGAGATCGTCCTGGCGGTCAAACGCGTCACCGACATCATGGCCGAGATCGCCGCGGCCTCCAGCGAGCAGAGCTCGGGAATCGAGCAGGTCAACCAGGCGCTGGTTCAGATGGACGATGTAACACAACAGAATGCCGCGCTGGTGGAAGAGGCGGCGGCCGCTGCCGAGGCGATGCAGGAGCAGGCCAAAGACCTGTATGAGGCGGTGAGCGTGTTCAAGCTGGAATCGGGCAAGCAAGGCACGCGGTTGACTGTCGAACCAGCCGCCACACCAGACGTAACCTATCAGGCCCGGCCGCCGCTCGGAGACGAAAAACGTCTGTCCGGGCACCGGAAGGAACCCAAGATGATCAAAGCCAAGGAAGACACGGATGGCGATTGGAATGAATTTTAGACTTGTTCAGCAACTGATATCTGCCGATGGGGGCGCTTGTTCTTTGGTAACGTTATTTTGGCGAAGCGAAAGAAAGTAACTGATGAAACTACTAGCCATCTGATTAACCCGTCAAATGACGCTGGCTAAGTCATTGGTTATAGCTGCCGGGGTAGCCCGGCGATATTGTTTCAACCATTTGCCCCAAACATCATCCGCTTCGCGACAAACTTTTTCACGAACGGCAGACAATCCAACGCGGTGAGCGCGGCGGCGCGGCCGGCGCTGACCAGCGGCAGGTCGTTGGAGAACAGCCGCACCAGGCCGTCGGTGAAGCGTATCCCCATCTCCCGGTCGGTGCGGCGGTCAGCGCGGTAGGCGGCGAGCATCGCTACGCTGCCCAGTTCTTCCGGCTTGGCATCGAGTATCTCTTGAGACAGTTCCCATGCATCGCGCAGTCCCATGTTGAATCCCTGTCCGGCGACCGGGTGCATGGTCTGCGCGGCGTTGCCGAGCAGTACGGTGTGCGGCATCGGCGTCTGTTTCGGCGCGCGCCTCAGTCCGAGCGGAAAGCAGCTGCGTTTGCCGACGGTCAGGAATTCCCCGACACGGTCGCCGAAGTGCCGATGCAGTTCTTGCAGAAACTTCGCATCGTCCCAAGCCAGCATCTCCTGCGCGGCTTGATGCGGCGCAGTCCACACCAGTTCGTAGCCATTCTGGAAAGGCAGCAGTGCCAGCGGCCCCTGAGACGTAAAGCGCTCGAATGCCATATCGGCGCGCGTCACGGAACAGGTGATGTGGGTGATCAGTGCGCTTTGCCCGTAGTCGTGGACTTCTGGGGGAAATTGCTGCGCCAATAATTTGCCGCCGTCGGCGACGACTGCAAGGCGAGCGTGCAGTGTGTGTTCCGTGCCATCTTGTCGATAGCCGATCACGGCGTGGTCTTCCAAGTGTTCCAACTGGGTGACGCTGGCGCCGAAGATGGATGCAACGGCGCTGTTTTTCAGCGCTTCGGTCAAAGCGTCCTGCAGCGCCGGGTAGGGCAGCACATAGCCGAGTTCGGGCACGTCCAGTTCTTCCGCGCGCAATACGGCGCGGCCGAAGCTTTGCTTTTGCGAGATGTGTATCGTGCGGATCGAAGATACATCGCGCAGCGCATCCCACACGCCCAGGCGTGCCAGCAACAAACGGCTGCCGTAGGACAAGGCCAGCGCGCGCGCATCCTGGCTGCCGGAATCCGCCGGGCGCGCTTCCAGCACGCAGACCTTCAGCCTGCTGTCGCGCAACGCCAGCGCGAGCGCGGCGCCGACCGGGCCGCCGCCGATGACTGCTATATCGAACTGGTCATTCACGATTTCCTCATCAACGCTTCGATATCCGCTACCGTTTTCGGCGCTGCCGCAGTCAGGACTTCGTTGCCCTTTGCGGTGATCAGCACGTCGTCCTCGATGCGGATGCCGATGTTCCACAACGCGAGCGGCACGTCATCGGCGGGGCGTATGTAGCAGCCGGGCTCGACGGTCAGCACCATGCCGGGCAGCAGCGGACGCCAGTTATCCCCGATCTTGTAATCGCCGACATCGTGCACGTCCATGCCCAGCCAGTGGCCGGTGCGGTGCATATAGAACTTCTTGTAACTCTCCTTTTCCAGCACTTCTTCCACGCTGCCGTGGCAAAGTTTGAGATCGATGAATCCCTGCGCCAATACGCGCAGCGCGGCATCGTGCGGCGCATTCCATGTCTGTTTAGGTTTTGCGGCAGCGATCGCGGCGGCTTGTGCGGCCAGTACGATCTCGTACACGTCCTTCTGGGCGTCGGAGAAGGTCCCGTTCACCGGGAAGGTGCGCGTGATATCGGAGGCATAACCTTCCAGCTCGCATCCGGCGTCGATCAACAACAGGTCGCCGTCGCGGAGCTGTGCGTTGTTCCCGACATAATGCAGCACGCAGGCATTCGCGCCGCCCGCGACGATGGAGGTATACGCGGGATGACGCGCGCCGTGGCTGCAGAATTCATGCAGCAGCTCCGCCTCTACCTGGTATTCGAACTGGCCGGGGCGCGCGAAGCGCATCGCGCGTTGATGAGCTTGCGTGGAAATCGCGGCGGCGCGGCCCATGATGTCCTGTTCGTGTTTATCCTTGATCAGGCGCATCTCGTTGAGCAGCGCGCGCACGTCACGGATCTCGTCCGGCGCGCGGATGCCGCTGCGGACTTTTTGCTGCACTTCACCGCGTATCCTGAGGATGCGTTGATCCCACACGGCATCGCCGCCCAGCGGATAAAACAATGCAGTCTGGTTGCCCATCAGCTCGGCCAGTTTTTCGTCAAGCTGCTCGACTGCATATGCGGCATCGAAGCCGAACTGTTCCTGCGCGGCGTCGGGGCCATAGCGATGACCATCCCAGATCTCGCGCTCGAGATTCTTTTCGCGGCAGAACAGGATCGATCGCGGTTCGTCTCCGGCAACCAGCACCAGCACTGCTTCGGGTTCGGTGAAACCGCTCAGATAATAAAAGTTGCTGTCGTGACGGTAGCCGTAATGCGTGTCGGCATTGCGCGCAACTTCGGGCGAGGTGGGGACGATCGCGATACCGTGATGCATTTGCTTCTGCAGATGGGCGCGGCGTTGGACATAAGGAGTGACTGCGCCGGCGAATTGCGGCGTTGCGCGGTGCTCACTTCCTCGTCTATCAGAAAGATATGTCTCGGTCGTTGTGCTCCGTGCGCCTTGCACTGCATCCGGCTCGTTCACTTCTATTTCCTTTTCAAGATACCTTGGGTACATTGTGCAATGAACGTACCTGCATGTCGAGTTCGGCCAGACGCTGCGGTGTGCCGACATCGAACCACAAACCCGGGTGATGTTCGCCGCTGACCTTGCCTCTGGCGATCTGTTCGCGCAACAGCGGCGCCAGCGGCGCCTTGCTGCCGCGCGGGATATGCATGAAGAGTTCGGGCCGATAGAGGCCGATGCCGCTGAAAGTGAGTTTGGGTCCGGAATCGGTCACGCGCCCGTCATGCAGCCCGAAATCGCCGTTGGGATGCTGTGGCGGATTGTTCACCAGCACCAGATGGGCATGGTTTTGCTGCATATTCGTTGCGAGTGCGGACAGACGCGCAAAATCATAATCGCACCAGATGTCGCCATTGACGACGGCAAAGGGCTGCTCCCCCAGCAGTTGCAAGGCGAACGCAATGCCGCCCGCGGTTTCCAGCGCGGTGCCTTCATCAGAATATCGGATCGTTGCGCCGAAGCGGCTACCATCGCCGAGCGCTTGTTCGATCTGCCTGCCGAGATGGGCGTGGTTGATGACGAGATCCGTGATGCCGGCATCCACCAGCCGTTCGATATGCCAGACGATCAGCGGCTTGCCGCCGACTTCAAGCAGGGGTTTCGGAGTAAGGTCGGTGAGCGGGCGCATGCGTTCGCCGCGGCCAGCCGCCAGCAACATCGCCTTCACCGACGCCTCCATAAATCTATTGCGCAGCTCGATCGTTGCGTCGCGTGCTCGATCAATCCTCGCCTACCTACGAGGTATACCATGTCATTCACAGCGCGGCGCTTGTGCTTGCTCACTACGATTTCTGGAGGGGTCATCAAAATGTGTATCCCGCCTGTTTATGTTGCGGCTCCAGCGTGTCGAGCAGATTCAGCAATGGCTTGAGGTCGATGTAGCGCGCGCAGGCTGCGCGCAAATACGCCATTACCAGCGGCAGGTCCTTTAGATAACCATCCTTGCCGTCGCGGTGATAGAGACGCGCAAAAATGCCCAGAACCTTGAGATGGCGCTGCACCCCCATCCATTCGTAGTCGCGGTAAAACTCGGAGAAATCTGAAGCTACCGGCAGGCCGGCCTTGCGCGCCTTTTCCCAGTAGCGTACCAGCCAATCAATGATTTCAGCTTCCTCCCAGCGGATATAGGCATCCTTGAACAGTGAGGCGAGGTCGTATGTGATGGGACCATATACCGCGTCCTGGAAGTCCAGTATTCCAGGATTGCCCTCTTCGAGTTTCATCAAGTTGCGCGAGTGATAATCCCTATGCACATACACGCGGGGTTGGGCGAGGTTGTTGGCGATGATGCGCGCGAACAATGTTTCGAGTTTGGCGTTCTGCGCATCGCTGATCGGGATATCGAGATGCTTGGCGATGTACCACTCCGGGAACAGGCGCATCTCGCGTAGCAGCAGGGCTTGGTCATAAGCTGGCAGCTCGCCTTCACGCGAGGCAAGCTGGATCTTGATCAACGCATCGGTGGCGGCACCATACAGGCCGCGTGCATTGGCCGCAGTCAGCGCTTGCAGGTATGTGGTGTCGCCCAGATCGGACAGCAGCAGGAATCCTTGCTCGAGATCCTGTGCATACACATGAGGAACATGCGTTCCTGCTTCTTCGAACAGTTTGGCGATGTGCAGGAACGGCCGGCAGTCCTCATGTTCCGGCGGAGCATCCATCACGATGAGTGTGCCAGCCTGTTGCGCGCCCGATCTGCTGCGTTGTGTGCTCGCTCGCGCCTCCCCTACCTGTGAGGTATGTGTCGGCGCTCGCTGTGCGACGCCTTGCATCTCAGGCTGCTCGCGACGGTAGGCTTGGCCATCGTTTTTTTCATGATGCTGAAATGTTACGCGAAAGTAGCGGCGGAAGCTGGCATCCGCCGAGGCGGGAGCAAGCGTAAATTGCTCATTTGGGAACAGGCTATCTAGCCACTTGGTAAGTTGTTGCTGGCGTTGCATGGTACACCTCTATAAATTCATTTTTCGAGCGAATCGCATGGTCGCGTGCTCGCTCACTTCTTGTCTATCAATTCGATATGCCCCGTCGTTTGCTGTGCGGCTCCTTGCGGTGCCCGCGAGACACGTTGGTGCGGGAGCGCGGAGCAGCAGGCCTACCCGCCCCAAATGCTTCGCATCGCCGTGTCCAGCCTGCCATCTCGAAAAATAAATTTCTAAAGGCGCCCATAACGCTTTCTCAAAGGGGCTTAATGGTAAACTTGCAGAAGTTTAACACCTTAACTATTTGCTGCGCGTTATGCGGTATAGATTCAATTATCCTTTCATCCTCTTTCTGTTTTGCATTGCGCAACATTCTTACGCAGGCGAAGACCTGCCCGATTCAAGCAAGGACAATAATCCCCAGACACGGGCGCAGAGCAGCCAGGAAGGCCCCGCAGTTATTGAAGCAGATAACATGGCGGGAAAATCGAAAGATCAAATCGAAGCGACCGGAGACGCGACTTTGCGCCAGGGCGGCGAGTCTATCCGTGCTGACACTTTGCTATTCAACCAGAATACTCACGAAGTCGATGCGCAAGGCGCAGTGATAATGGAGCAGGGCGGAAATACCTTGAGCGGCCCACACCTGATGCTCAATATGGATACGGGTGTCGGGAAGATGGAGCAGCCGCAATTTTATATAAAGGAAAACGATTCGCGCGGTACTGCGGATGTGCTGCATATCCTGGATCGGCAACACTTTAGTCTGGAAAATTCCACCTATACCACCTGTCCGGCGGGGAATCAGGATTGGCAAATGAAAATGGGATTGCTGGAGATCGATCGTGACCGGCAGGTCGGTGTGGCCCATAGCGCCCTGGTAGAGTTCAAGGGAGTGCCCATCCTGTATTCCCCGTGGATGGATTTTCCGCTGAGCAACCAGCGCAAGTCGGGATTCCTGGCACCGATCTTTGGCGGCACGAGCAATGGCGGCAGTGAAATCACCCTGCCCTTTTACTGGAACATCGCGCCCAATTTTGATGCCACGTTTGCCCCGCGCGAGATGACAAAACGAGGCTTGATGCTAAACAACGAGTTTCGTTATCTGGAGCCCGGGTTTCACGGCGAAATGCATGTTGATGTGCTGCCCTACGACGCGGTCGTAAAGAATAGCCGTGCTCTGTTCTCGTTAAATCATGATCAACAATTGACGAGCAGATTGAGCGGCTATGTGAATTACACCCGTGTCAAGGACAACGACTATTTTCGCGACTTGGGTGATGCGGTAAATGCAACTTCGCAATCAAACTTGCTGCAGGAAGGGGGGCTCCACTTCGACGCAGGCTGGTGGACGGCTATGGCACGAGTGCAAAACTACCAAACCTTGCAAGATCCCGCCGCGCCGATCGCAGTCCCCTACACCCGCTTGCCGCAATTGACGCTCAATGCAAATCAGAACTATGCCGGTGCGAACACGACATTTGCCGGCGAATTCGTGAATTTCAGCCATCCCACCGCGGTGAATGCAACCAGGCTGGTGCTCTATCCGAGCGTCAGCTATCCGTTGGTGGACCAGCCGGCATTTTTTGTGACGCCCAAAGTATCGGTACACAGCGCATATTACACAATGGGTGCGAATAACACCGGAGCATTGCCGAACGCATCAAGCACCTTGCCGATTTTCAGTTTGGACAGCGGCGTTGCATTCGAGCGCGAGGGTAATATGTTTAATAATGATTATGTGCAGACCCTGGAGCCGCGCGCATTTTATGTGTACGTTCCATACAAGGATCAATCCCAATTGCCGAATTTCGATTCGGCACAAGCTGATTTCAGCATTACCCAGATGTTCATGGAAAACCGGTTCTTCGGCAACGACCGAATCGGCGATGCCAATCAACTCACACTGGCGCTCACCTCGCGTCTGCTGGAACCCGGGAACGGAATGGAACACTTGAAAATGATGATAGGAGAACGCATCAGTTTCAGCACACCCCAGGTGAATCTGGTCACCCCCGCGACTACGACCAACAAATCGGATATTTTGCTGGCACTTTCCGGTCGAGTGACCAGGCATTGGTCTCTGGACAGTGAATTTCAATTCGATCCGAATCAATCGCATGTGCAGAGATATAACATTACCGCGGGCTATCGACCCGAGTCCGGGAATGTGCTGAATCTGGGCTATCGTTTTACGCGTAATACTTTGCGCCAGGTCGACATTTCCACGCAATTGCCTTTGATAGGACGTTGGCATGCGGTGGGGCGCTGGAACTATTCTTTGCAGGATTCGAGTATTTTGGAGGCGATAGGCGGGCTTGAGTATAATCAGGACTGCTGGATGCTGCGCCTGGTGGCGCAGCGTTTTGCCACTGCAACCCAACAATCCAACACCAGTTTCTTCATCCAGCTCGAGCTGAATGACTTTGTTAAGGTGGGTTCGGATCCGTTGAGTCTGCTCAAGCAAAGCGTGCCCGGATATACCAAATTGAACGAGAAGTTGACCACTCAACCCCCGCAAGTAATCCCTGCCAACTGAAAGAACATGATGAGAATATCGCTCTTGATAATGTGGTGTGCGCTGTTTGCAGCCCAAGCGGCATATGGCGCTGCCACGTCGCCAGCAAAGTCATCGACAAAGCCGGCTTCCGATCCGCAGCAGCAAGTCGGAGATATCGATTCTGTGGTCGCGGTGGTCAACGATGATGTGATCACCCGTTACGAACTGGATGATCGTGTGCGAGAAGTGGTGCGCCAATTGAAAAAACAGGATACCCCGCTGCCCCCGGCGGATGTGCTGGAAAAACAAATTCTTGAACGCATGATCACGGATATGTTGCAGCAGCAATATGCCAGTGAAAACGGTGTGCGCGTGGACGATGCACAGCTGAATCTGGCGATCACGCGTATCGCCCAACAGAACAACTTTCCCTCAGCAGCCGAGTTCCAGGCCAAGCTGGAGGCGGATGGCGTGGATTACAAAAAATTCCGCGAAGAAATACGCGCGGAAATAATTTCCGCGCGTTTGCGCGAGCGCGAAGTCGAAAGCAAGATCGTCATCAGCGAGAACGAGGTGGATAATTATCTGGAAAACAAGGCCAGAATAGGCAGTGCGGGAGAGGAGTTCCATCTCGCGCATATAATGGTGGTGGTACCGGAGCAGGCAAGCGCAGAGAAAATCCAGGCCGCGCGCGACCGTGCCGATCAGGCATTGAGCAAGTTGAAGGGGGGCGCAGACTTTGCCCAAGTTGCAGCCGGATATTCTGATGCAAATGACGCGATGAAGGGCGGCGACCTGGGCTGGCGTTCAGGTGACAGCATTCCACCATTGTTCATGAACGAGTTGCAAAATATGAAACCGGGTCAAATCTCCGGGGTATTGCGCAGCCCGAGCGGATTTCACATTATCAAACTCCTGGAAAAGCGCAATGCGAATGCGCCGGTGTTGATTACACAAACGCATGCGCGTCATATCCTGATCAAGACCAGCGAGATCATGCCTGAAGCAGAAGCCAAAAAGCGCATCATGGAAATCAAGCAGCGCATAGACGCAGGTGCGGATTTCGCCGAGCAGGCCAAACGATATTCACAGGATGGCAGCGCCCAACAGGGTGGTGACCTGGATTGGCTTTCACCGGGTCAGACCGTGCCGGAATTTGAAGAGGCGATGAACAAACTCAAGCCCGGACAAATTGGCATGGTGCAAACGCAATTCGGCTGGCACCTGATTCAGGTACTGGCGCGACGCAATACCGATGTGAGCGAACAACAAAAGCGCCAGCAAGCACGCATCGCCATAGGTTCATTCAAGTCGGACGAAATGTTCCAGGACTGGCTGCGCCAGCTGCGCGACCGCGCGTTCATAGAATATCGTCTCTATGAGAAGAACAGCAAGTGAATGCCGCATCGCTTTATGCTCCTTTGGTCATTACCTCTGGTGAACCGGCAGGCATAGGCCCCGACCTGTGCGTGCAGCTTGCTGCAACCCCCTCCGAAATCCCTTTGGTTGTAATCGCCGATAGAAATTTGCTCCAGCAACGCGCCGCGCGACTCGGCATCCCCTTGCAAATCCGTGATTATTCGCTTTCGGCGGAATGTGTAATTCAACCCGATATATTGACGGTCTTGCATGTGCCACTCGTTGCGGAATGTCATCCAGGTGCGCTGAATGCTGCCAATAGCGAATACGTTCTGGCGACACTGCGCCGTGCTGTAAAAGGCTGCCAAAGCAATGAACTGGGACGCGGTGAATTCTCCGGCATGGTCACCGCGCCGGTACACAAGGGCATCATCAACGATGCAGGCATCGCTTTTACCGGGCATACCGAATTCCTCGCCGAACAAACCGGAACCAGGCTGGCAGTGATGATGCTGGTTGGCGGCGGGATGCGTGTGGCCCTCGCTACCACGCATCTTCCGCTGAAGGATGTGGCCGCAGCGATCACTGCCCCGCTGCTCGAGAACGTTCTGCGCACCATTCAGCACGATTTGCAGCGCCGTTTCGGCATTGCGCAGCCGCGAATTTTGGTGACGGGCTTGAACCCGCATGCGGGCGAAGGGGGTTATCTGGGGAGGGAAGAGATCGAAGTAATGATTCCCGTGCTGGATAAATTGCGCGCTGAAGGCATGAACGTCAGCGTTCCGCTGCCCGCGGATACCTTGTTCACGCCGCACATGCTGGCTCAATGCGATTGCGTGCTTGCCATGTACCACGACCAGGGCCTGCCGGTTCTGAAATACGCCAGCTTTGGGCAGGGTGTGAACGTCACGCTCGGCTTGCCCATCATTCGCACTTCGGTGGATCACGGCACGGCGCTGGACTTGGCGGGAACCGGCAAAGCCGATTGCGGAAGTATGCTGGAAGCGATCAAGCTCGCCGCCCAGATGGCCGAATATGAGTCGGCGCGGAACGAACGGCTGTATCGTGCATAGGGCGCGAAACGTTTTGGTTACGGCATCACGCTCTACGCGCATGAGCCTTCGCCGAAACGATAAATGAGGCATTTGCTGTGCATATAGCACGCAAACGTTTTGGCCAGAATTTCCTTGTCGATGAGCAAATCGTCGGTGAAATCATTTCCGCTATCCGGCCCGAACCGCAAGACAATATGGTCGAGATCGGTCCGGGTTTGGGCGCGCTTACCCGCCCGCTGCTGAAGAAATTGAACCATCTTCATGTGGTGGAGATCGACCGCGACATCATCGCGCGGCTGGAGCAAGAATATCCACGCGACGATGCGGAATCCAAACTGGTCATCCATGCCGGAGACGCGCTGGATTTTGATATCGCGATTCTGCCCGCACCGCTGCGTATCGTCGGCAACCTGCCTTACAACATCTCTTCGCCGTTACTGTTTCACTTTGCATCTTATGCCGGGCGCATACTCGACATGCATTTCATGCTGCAACGCGAAGTGGTCGAACGCATGGTGGCAGAGCCCTCCACGCCGGCATACGGGCGTTTGTCGGTTATGCTGCAATACCGCTTTCGGATGGAAAAACTGTTCGACGTTCCTCCCGAATCTTTCCGCCCGGCTCCCAAGGTGTTTTCCGCCATTGTGCGCATGATACCGCTGCTCCCCAGCGAAATTGCGGTGCGCAACGAAAAGCTGTTTGCAGCAATTGTCCGAACAGCATTCGGGCAAAGGCGCAAGACATTGCGGAATACGTTACGGAGTTATTTGAGCGAGGAAGATTTTGCGCAACTGGGCATCGATGCCCAGTTGCGCGCGGAGAATTTGAGTGTTGCGGAGTTTACGCAGATTGCGAATTTTCTTGATGAGAAGATATAGCGCTTTCCTGGGCTTGCTTGAGTTAGGTTACCGTCGCCGGTCTACCGCCTGCGATGTTGTCTTAAGCCGTTTTCCTTTGTATCAACTCGATCTTGTAACCATCCGGATCTTCGACAAACGCAATCACCGTGTTTCCGTGCTTCATCTTCCCGGCCTCGCGCACCACCTTGCCGCCGCGTTGTTTGATGTTGTCGCAGGCGGCATGGGCGTCTTCCACTTCTATGGCGATATGGCCAAAGGCATTACCAAGTTCATACTTTTCCACACCCCAGTTATGGGTGAGTTCTATCGCCGCTCCGCTGGCCTCGTCTGTGTAGCCGACGAAAGCCAAGGTGAATTTTCCTTCCGGGTAGTCGGTTCGGCGCAGTAATTTCATGCCGAGCACGCCGGTATAAAAGGCGAGTGATTTTTCCAGATCCGCTACGCGCAGCATGGTGTGAAGAATGCGCATGATTTCCTCCGTATAGAATATCTTTGAGTTCGGTAGTCGCCATCATATAGGGTAAAATGAACCCAAGCCGCTCAAAATATCCACTACTCATAGCCAAATCATGTCTGAATCGTTCCCATTAGTAATGACTTTCGCCGCAACCGACCCCAGCGGGGGCGCGGGCTTGCAGGCTGACCTGTTGACCATTTCCAGCATGGGTTGCCATCCATTGTCGGTAGTCACTGCAATCACCGTGCAGGACACCAGCGGGGTGGATGATGTGTTGCCGATCGATCCGGAATGGGTGGTGGATCAAGCTCGGGCTATGTTGGAAGACGTACCGGTAGCAGCATTCAAGGTGGGATTGCTGGGTAGTGTGGAAAACATCGCGGCGCTTGCCGAGGTTCTGGCGGACTACCCCGATATTCCGCTGGTACTGGATCCGGTGCTGGCATCGGGTCGCGGTGACGAATTGGCTAATGAAGACATGCTGGATGCGATGCGCGAGTTGTTGATCCCTCAGACTACCATTATCACGCCAAACAGCATGGAGGCTCGCCGCCTCGCGCAGGATGATGACAATGATGAGGATGACCCGTCGCTGGAAGAATGCGCCAGACGGATACTGCGCATGGGTTGCGAATACGTGCTGATCACAGGTACGCACGAACAGACTCCCAAAGTCACCAATACCTTGTACAACGAACAAGGGGTTGTAAGCAGTGACAGCTGGGCACGTTTGCCGGGAATCTACCATGGCTCCGGCTGCACGCTGGCTTCGGCGATCGCGGCATTGATGGCCCAGGGCGTGGCAGTGCCGGACGCGGTCAAGGAGGCGCAGGAATACACCTGGCAAACTTTGAATGCGGGCTTTCGTCCCGGCATGGGACAGCATATTCCGGATCGGTTGTTTTGGGCGCGCGGTGAAGAGGATGAGCCGGAAGAACGTACAAATTAAGCCAGGGATCACAAATCCCGCGCCTGTTTATCGGGGTGACCGGTGATATATATCGAATCTGGCCATGTGTTACAACAATTGGTTAGGGGTTTGTATGCGATAACTCCGGATGAATCAGATACGGCGGAGTTGTTGCGCAAGGCCGGGCTGGCTTTGTCGGGCGGGGCGCGAGTATTGCAGTACCGCAACAAGGTCGCTGATGCATCACTGCGACTGGAACAATCACGTGCATTACGCAAGCTGACCCATCAATATTCCGTGCCGCTGATCATCAATGACGACGACGCGTTGGCGCAACTTGTGGGTGCCGATGGCGTGCATCTGGGCGGGAAAGATGGCAGCGTAGCAGCTGCGCGGGCGATATTGGGCAACGATAAACTTATCGGGGTATCTTGCTATAATCGTGTGGCGTTGGCGCACGAAGCGGTTAAGCAAGGCGCTGATTACGTGGCGTTTGGCAGCTTCTTTGCTTCGGCGGTAAAACCGGAAGCAGTGGCGGCCACGCCTGGTTTGTTGCGGCAGGCACGCCGCGAGATATCGGTTCCATTGGTGGCGATAGGCGGCATCACGGCATGCAACGGTGCGCAGTTGCTGGAAGCCGGCGCGAATGCATTGGCTGTGATTTCCGCGGTGTTCAGCGCGGACGACATACAAGGGGCAGCGCAGCAATTTTCAAGTTTGAAGTATCCAGAATTTAGTTCGATAGATAGAAAGATGCAACATGACTTCGCAAAATCAACAACTTTTCGATAAATCCCAAAAAATAATTCCTGGCGGTGTGAATTCGCCGGTGCGCGCGTTCCGCTCGGTTGGAGGCACCCCGCTGTTTTTGCAGCGCGGCCAGGGTGCATATGTATGGGATGCGGACGATAAACGCTATACGGATTACGTCGGTTCATGGGGCCCGATGATAGTCGGGCACTGTCATCCTGACGTGGTCAAGGCCGTACAGAATGCGGCCTCCCAAGGTTTGGGTTTTGGTGCGCCTACGGTTGCGGAATTGGAAATGGCGGAACTGTTGTGCAAGTTGTTGCCGAGCCTGGAAATGGTGCGTCTGGTAAGTTCTGGCACCGAGGCCACGATGACAGCGATACGCCTCGCGCGCGGCTTTACCGGCCGCAGCCGCTTCATCAAATTCGAGGGCTGTTATCACGGCCATTCCGATGGCTTGCTGGTAAAGGCCGGTTCCGGTGCACTGACGTTCGGGCAGCCGAGTTCGTCCGGTGTACCGGCAGAGATCGCGGCACTCACCACGGTTTTGGACTACAACGATGCGGCAGGGCTGGAACGCGCCTTCGCCCAAATGGGCAAAGAGATCGCCGCAGTAATCGTTGAACCGGTGGCGGGCAACATGAATCTGGTCACGCCCAAGCCGGAGTTCCTGAATGCATTACGCAGCCTGTGCACCAGGCATGGTGCGGTGCTGATACTGGATGAAGTGATGACAGGATTCCGCGTCAGCCTGCAAGGCGCACAAGGCTACTACGGCATCAAGCCGGATCTGGTGACGCTGGGCAAGGTGATGGGCGGCGGGCTGCCGGCCGCCGCATTTGGCGGACGCCGCGACATCATGCAATGCCTGGCTCCGCTCGGTGCGGTGTATCAGGCCGGCACTCTGTCCGGCAATCCGGTGGCAGTGGCTGCCGGCATGGCTACCCTCAAGCTCGTTCAAGCCAAGGGTTTTTACGAAAACCTATCGAAATTGGCCAAACAGTTGACCGAGGGCCTGACAGCAAGCGCCAAAAAACATGGCATTCCGTTCTGTGCGCAATCCATAGGCGGCATGTTTGGCCTGTATTTCAGCAAGGCCTTGCCGACCAGTTATGCCGAAGTGATGAGTTGCGACAAAGATGCATTCAATCGATTTTTCCATGCCATGCTGGAAGCAGGCGTATATCTGGCGCCGTCGGCCTTCGAGGCAGGCTTCGTATCCGCGGCCCACACCGAGGCGGATATCGCGGCTACCATCGCTGCAGCAGACAAGATATTCAAGTCCTGGAAGTAATGGGGCTGTTTTCGCAAGCTGCGTTCTACACCACCGTCAACCATCTGAAAGATTTGCCGCTGCACGTCGGCAAGGAGGTGGCGTTCGTCGGGCGTTCTAATGCGGGCAAGTCGAGTGCGATCAATACGCTGGCAAATCATGTGCGTCTGGCCTACACCAGCAAGACTCCGGGGCGTACCCAGCACCTGAATTATTTTTCGCTGGGGAAAAATAATTTTCTGGTGGATTTACCCGGATATGGTTATGCCAAAGTCCCGCCTGAGAGCAAGCGTCATTGGGAAGAATTGCTCAGTGGCTATTTGCAAACGCGCAATGAGTTATGCGGCCTGGTAGTGATCATGGACTCGCGTCATCCTTTGACTGAGCTGGATGAAATTATGCTTGACTGGTTTGCGCCGACCGGTAAACCGGTGCATATCTTGCTCACCAAATCGGATAAACTCAGCAGGCAGCAAGCCATGTTGACGTTGAATCGGGTAAAATCTTATCTGGCAGAGCATTTTCCGGGATGCACAGCGCAATTGTTTTCCAGTTTGAAAAAACTGGGGATGGAAGAGGCGGAAGGGATAATTGCAGGTTGGTTCGCGTATGGGCAAAAAAATGCCCCCAGCCAAAGGGGGAGGCCGGGGGCAAAGTCTTAACAGAGTTAAGACACACGCTCAGGGAGGAGAAACGTGGAATGATTTACATCATTCACAGCATCAGATAAGCAATCTCTTAATTAGTTCCAGGAAAATTCACTTTTGTAGGAAAAACCATGCATACACTAGGGCAATACCCACAAATCAGAATGCGTCGGATGCGTCACGATGCCTTTTCGCGGGACCTGATGCGTGAGCATGTGCTTACATCTGCGGATTTCATCTACCCAGTTTTTGTTTTGGAAGGCAATAGAAAAGTCGAGGATGTGAAATCCATGCCGGGGGTGCAACGCAAGACCCTGGATCTGCTGTTAAAAGATGCAGAACAATGTGTCAAGCTGGGTATCCCGGTGCTGGCGATCTTTCCGGTGATAGAAGCGCCGCTGAAGAGCCTGGATGCGGGTGAAGCCTATAATCCGAATGGCCTCGTGCCGCGCGTGGTTGCAGCGATAAAAAAGAATTTTCCCGAACTCGGCGTGATGACCGACATTGCGCTCGACCCCTACACCAGCCACGGTCAGGATGGCCTGATCGACGATAGCGGCTATGTCCTTAACGACGAAACCGTCGCAGTACTGGTGCGGCAGGCGCAGACCCACGCCGCCGCCGGTGCGGACATCGTCGCCCCATCCGACATGATGGACGGGCGCATTGGCGCGGTGCGGGCTGCTCTGGATGTCAACAAGCAGATACACACCCGCATCATGGCTTACTCAGCCAAGTATGCGTCCAGCTTCTACGGTCCGTTCCGTGATGCAGTCGGCTCCAGCGGTAACCTGGGCTCTGGCAACAAATATACTTACCAGATGGATCCCGCCAACTCCGACGAAGCGCTGTGGGAAGTCGGTCTGGATCTGCAGGAAGGCGCGGACATGGTGATGGTCAAGCCCGGTATGCCCTACCTGGACATCGTGCGCCGGGTTAAGGACGAATTCAAAGCACCCACCTTCGTCTATCAGGTCAGCGGCGAATACGCCATGCTCAAGGCGGCAGCGCAGAATGGCTGGCTGGACGAGAGGGCTTGTGTGCTGGAAGCATTGTTGGCATTCAAACGCGCTGGAGCTGACGGGATACTGACCTACTTTGCGCTGGATGCGGCGCGCTGGCTTAACAAATAGTCTTAATGACCAATGGGTACGTTGCAAATAGATCTATGATTCTTTATGCTGCGAATTGCCGCATCGATCAAGTACCTAAATAATCATAGAGCTAACAAAGCCACCACCGACGCAATATCTGCATGCGTCTCAGGACGGCGGCTGCCGCTGTGGCGGGCGTTCTCGGGCAGGACGATGATGTGAGTCTGAGCACCAGATTCGCTGGTCAGGGTGTAGCTGGGAACAATCTCCTGGCGTCCGCCGACTTGTACTTTCCATTCCCCATCTTCGAAATCTATCTTGTGTTTTAGCAGGAACAGCAATACGGCTTTGGCATCATCTGAAAACAGCATCAGGTTGATATCGGATCGTTCGCCAGCCGTACCGCTCAATACCGAACCCGTCAGATAAGGATGGAACTCCGCCAACATGTGCATTGCATTGAGCGCTTCTTCGCGCAACTTGTGCAGGATGGCGGGATGGCTGTCCTGTTGGTATAGCGCGCGGTAACTGTGCAACGCTTCATCCACTTCATGATTGCTGGGAAGATGTTGCGTGTCGGCGGCGCCGAGTTGCCTGGCGGCCTTGTGTTTGGCAAAGGCATGGTCAGTGATGCCATCCTCCGCCATCAGTTTAGCGGCTTGATGCGCCAACTGCTCGCGCATCAGGTCGCGCCTGTTTGCATATTCTCTGGGTGCGCGTTCTTTTGGCATATGTATGGTCAGAGTAACTGATCCTTGATGGATTCTCCCGGTTTTATATTTTCGCTGGGAGCAGGCATGGTATGTACAGGTGGTACGTTTTCCTGATAAAAATATTCGACAAGTGGACTATTGTCATCCCGATATCCCTCATCATTGATATGTACCGCAACCATGTTGTCCGGCATGGTGTAAACAGCTTCGGGCACATCCTTGAGCACCTTGCCCATATAGCCCATCCATATGGGCAGGGCCGCTCCGCCACCGGTTTCCCTGTCGCCCAGACTACGCGGTTGATCGTAGCCCATCCAGGCGATACCGACCACAGTCGGGGTGAAGCCGCAAAACCATGCATCAATCGAATCATTGGTGGTACCGGTCTTGCCTGCCAAGTCCTGCCTGCCAAGCTGCATCGCACGAATGCCGGTTCCGTGTTTGACCACGTCCTGCAGCATACTGACCATGGTATAGGCATTGCGTACATCAATAACCTGCTTTGCTCCGTTTCCGGCCACCTCGGGAACAGTTTTGCTCAGAACGGTGCCACGCTCATCTTCAATACGATCTATAAAATATGGTGAAACGAGAAATCCGCCGTTGGCAAATACGGAATAGCCTGTCAGCATTTGCAGCGGAGTCACGGATCCGGCCCCCAAGGCCATAGTCAGATAGGCCGGGTACCTGGCGGGATCAAAACCAAACCTGGTAATATAATCATGCGCATATTCCGGAGTGATGGACTGTAGAATTCGAATGGAAACAAGGTTCTTTGATTTGATCAAAGCCTGGCGCATACGCATCGGACCTTCGAATTTTCCATCGTAGTTCTTCGGCTCCCAGGGCTCGTTGCCGGTTTGCTCCGCATCAAATATAAGAGGTGCATCATTGATTACAGTGGCGGGGGTAATGCCCTTTTCCAGCGCCGCAGAATACACAAAGGGCTTGAAACTCGACCCCGGTTGTCTCCATGCCTGGGTGATATGGTTGAACTGGTTATGATCAAAATCGAAGCCGCCTACCAATGAATAAATTGCTCCATTGCGCGGATTGCCTGAAACGAAAGCAGCCTCGACTTGAGGGAGCTGGCTGATTTGCCATATGCCATTGTCATCTTTGCGCAAACGAATAATTGAGCCGACGTTGATACGCTGGTTCAAAGCGACTTTCTTGTTCAATGCGGCTTGGGCGAAAAGCAATGCATCCCCGCTTACCTCGACCATTTCCCCCCCTTTGCAATAAGCCTGTATCAACTTGGGGGATGCCGAGAGAACCACGGCAGGGATCAAATCATCGCCGTCCTCGACATCCTGCAGGGTTTCATCCATGAGTTCAGTATTGCTGATGTCGCCGTGCAAATCGACAAAGCCTTCCGGGCCGCGATAGCCCTGGCGTCGATCATATTCAAGCACACCTGTGCGTACGGCTTGATAGGCTGCCAGCTGATCCTGTTGTCGAATCGTGGTGTAAACCTTGAAACCTTGCGTGTAAGTATCGTCCTGATATTTTTCATATACCGCCTGCCTGACCATTTCCGAAAAAAAGTCTGCTTTGATGCCGAACTCCTGATTGCCACGGACGGTCACGATGGGTTGTTGTTGTGCAAGTTGATATTGATCATCAGAAATATAATTTAACTCATGCATTCTGCGCAGGACATAAAGCTGGCGTAATTTGGCACGACTCGGGTTGACGACCGGATTATAGGAGGAGGGTGCTTTAGGCAATCCCGCGAGCATGGCCGCTTCCGCTAAGGTGACCTGGCCCAGGGGCTTGCCAAAGTAAACCTGGGCAGCTGCAGCAAAACCGTATGCGCGCTGACCAAGGTAAATCTGGTTGATATAAAGCTGCAGAATCTCATCTTTGCTCAAGCTGTGTTCTATTTTAAAGGTGAGTAATACCTCGTTAAACTTGCGGGTCCAGGTTTTTTCCTTGGTAAGGAAAAAATTTCGCGCAACCTGCATGGTGATTGTGCTGGCCCCCTGCTTTGCAGAGCCGGACGTAAAATTGGATAAAGCGGCTCGGATTACTCCCATGTAGTCCACGCCGCCATGCTCATAAAACCGGTCGTCTTCTGCTGCAAGAATTGCCTGTTTCATCACTTCCGGCACATCAGAAATCTTTATCAGTGCGCGGCGTTCCTCGCCGAACTCGCCGAGTAGCGTGCCTTCAGAGCTGTAAATACGCAACGGGATCTTGGGTCGGTAGTCCGTAAGCGCTTCCAACGAAGGCAATGACGGATAAGACAGTATGGCCGCCAATCCAAGCAATATCGTCGGCAGCAAAAGCAGGGTAAGGGCGGCAAGTACGGGACGAGACTTGAGGCGGGAAAGCATGAGCATTTATCCGAAAATAAGTAAAAAATGGTATTGTGTGTTGAATTATATCGGCTCTTAGAAGATAAATAACCCCTAAAAATAGCTTTACACGATTTATAGTTATTGCTAGGATTTAAACCACTTTGTACAAATAGAGTGCTAACCGGTCAATGTTTAAAGTAAATTTCGACATCCCGCTTGATTTCTTGTGGGCTAAAACTCCGCCTTTGATAGGCGTAGATATCAGTGCATCTTCGATAAAGATGGTCGAGCTGAGTGAGGCGTCGAAAAAGGGAACTTACAATGTCGATCGGTATGCAATCGAATTATTGCCCAAAGATGCTATCACTGACGGCAATATAAATAATCTTGATGCTGTCGCGGAGACCATGCAACGCGCGTGGAAGCGTATGGGCACAAGAATCAAGAATGTAAGTATGGCGCTACCTGCCGCAGCAGTGATTTCCAAAAAGATACTATTACCTGCGGGCCTTCGCGACGAGGATTTGGAATTTCAAGTCGAATCCGAGGCCAATCAGTATATTCCGTTTGCACTGGAAGAGGTTAATCTGGATTTTCAGGTGATCGGCCCCGCACCTGAAAATGCCGAAGAGTTGGAAGTGCTATTGGCGGCCTCCCGTAAGGCGAATGTCGAGGACCGTGTTGCCGCTGCCCAGCTGGCCGGTCTAAAAACAATAGTCATGGATGTGGAGCCCTACGCGGCCGAGACGGCTTTTGAACAGATTCGTATTCAGCTTCCTGATGCCGCGGCAGACAAATGCGTGGCATTGATAGACATAGGGGCGAGCGTTATGAATGTCAATGTGTTGCGAAATGGGCAGTCGGTATATTCGAGGGATCAGCAAGTAGGCGGTGAACAATTGACCCAGCAGATCCAAAGTACGTTCGGCTTATCTGCAGAAGAAGCCGAATCAGCCAAGCGCAATGGCGGGTTGCCGGATAATTATGAGAGCGATATTTTGTCGCCCTTCATTGAAAACGTGGTAACTGAGATCGCCCGCGCATTGCAGTTTTTCTTCAGTTCGACACAATATCACGAGGTGGATTACATCGTTCTTTCAGGCGGATGTGCGGCATTGCCCGGATTGGATGATGCGGTTGCAACCCGGACCCAGGTGAGCACCATGGTGGCAAATCCGTTTGCCTTGATGACACTATCGGGTCGGATCAAGCCACGGCAATTGCAAATCGATGCGCCATCGCTGATTATAGCTTGCGGTCTGGCTATGCGGAGGTTCGATCCATCGTGATACGCGTAAACCTGTTACCGCATCGAGCAGAAAAGCGCCGTGCGCGCCAAATTCAGTTTATCGCTTTAAGCGCGATTTCTGTTGCGCTGGCCAGCTTCCTGGTGGGAGTAGTTGTGCTTGCAATCGACTCCCAAATTTCCTATCAGGAAAGACGCAATACTTACCTGAAACAAGAAACGGCAGTTTTGGACAAGCAAATCGAGGAAATCAAAAAACTCCGCGAGCAAACACAGTCCTTGCTGGCGCGCAAGAATGTCGTGGAGGGCTTGCAAAGCACGCGTTCCGACGTTGTGCATCTGATGGATCAAATGTTGCGCATCCTGCCGGACGGAGTATACCTAAGGACGCTCAAGCAGACAGGCAATAAAATCGCGTTGGATGGATTTACCCAGTCAAATGCGCGAGTTTCCACATTGATGCGGGCTATCGAGGATTCTCCATGGCTCGATACCCCTACGCTGATAGAAATTCATGCCACTAACTCGGGAGCTGGCCGTATCAGCGAGTTTAAATTGAACTTCAATTTAACCAAGCCGAAGGCAGATACTGCAGGTGCCGCGCCTACCGCCAAACCTGTCGGCGCGAAGAATTAAGGTATCAAGATGAATTTAGATGACCTGAAACAAAGTTTAGTCGACCTGAAGAACCTGAATCCGAAGACTCCAGGTGCGTGGCCGTGGTCGGCAAAGATCATCGCTTTTGTGGCGATGTTTGTCGCTGTAGTAGTGGCGGGCGCATTTCTTCTGTGGCAAGGCGAATGGGATAAATTGACCAAGGTCAGGGCAGAGGAAGGCCAATTGAAAGAAACCTTCCTCAATAAAAAGAGGCAGGCAATCAACCTGGACCTGATCAAGAAACAGCTTACCGAAACCCAGGAATCATTTGGCGCTTTGCTCAAGCAACTACCAAGCAAATCGGAAATGGATGCGTTATTGACGGATATCAACCAGGCGGGCCTGGGACGCGGGTTGCAGTTTGAACTTTTCAAGCCGGGCACTGAAAGGATGGAAGGGGCGTTTGCTGAACTGCCAATCACCATAAAAGTGACGGGAAATTATGATGACATCGGAAGATTTGCCAGCGACATCTCGATGTTGCCGCGTATTGTCACGCTGAATGACATATCGATATCCCCCGGCGGTAATGGCTTGTCCATGGATGCCATCGCGAAAACTTTCCGCTATCTGGATGAAAGTGAAGTTGCCGCTCAGAAAGCCGCTCAGAAGAAAGCAGCCAAAGCCGGAGCGAAAAAATGAGACTGATTTATTTTGCGCTTGCTTCAATATTGCTGGCAGGGTGCGGCGGTGAAGAGTTTCAGGATTTGCGCGATTTCGTCAAAAATTCCGGTGCCGACATGCGCGGGAAAATAGAGCCTCCGCCAGAGGTTAAGCCGTATGAATATTTTGTTTACAACAATGACACCAATCTGCCCGACCCATTCAAACCGAGAAAGCCGACATCACGTGCCGGAGCGGGCACGGGGATAAATCAGCCAGACCTCGATCGCCCTAAAGAGGCGTTGGAGGCGTTTCCGCTCGAAAGCCTCAAGATGGTCGGTTACCTTTACATGAAAAAGGTCGGTTATGCGGTGATACGTGCTACCGATTCCAAGCTGTATCGGGTCAAAGCCGGGAATCATATGGGTACGAACTTTGGATTGATAGAAGAAGTTACCGATACGGAAGTCAAAGTCAAAGAGATGATTCAAGACAGCTCGGGAGACTGGACTGAGCGCATGAGCAGCCTGCAATTAATTGAATGATTAGGAGCCAAATGATGAAACAGCTTACTGACACTGCTATTAATTTGCTCTCCGGGCAAATTGCATCATTCTGCCCAAGGGCCAGGGTTAGGGTTAGTGGATTTTCGGGCTTTGACCATTTGAAAATGAAGTGCAAAGGATCCCTTGATAGGGCTATCCGGGTTGCGGTCAGGTTGCCGGGTCTGTTGATCGCATTTGGCGTCCTTGGCGGGCAGGCGCAGGCCGACACGCAGAACAACATTTCCTCGCTGAGCGCCAATACCGGCAGTGGAATGACGGTAATCAAGGTTGAATTGACACAGCCGCTGGCAAGCTTGCCAGCGGGGTTTACCATCAATACCCCGCCGCGAATTGCGTTTGATTTTCCCAATACCACAAATGGATTGGGCAAATCGGTTCAGGAGTTCAACGAAGGCGATCTGCGCAGCGCAAATATTGTTCAGGCTGGCAACCGCACCCGGCTGGTGGTTAACCTTGATCAAATGGTGTCTTACGACACCAAAATTGATGGCAATAATCTCCTGATTACATTACATGGCAAGCCTGCAGAGATTGGCGCTACCAGCATAGCGCGCTTTGCCGAGTCCAGACAGGGTGCGCAGCAACACGAATTACGCGACATAGATTTCCATCGCGGTAAAAATGGTGAAGGGCGCATCCAGGTCGACCTTTCCGATCCCGGTATCGGAATTGACATACGGCAACAAGGCTCCGCGTTGATAGTTGATTTTCTCAAGACCAATCTGCCGCGCAATTTGCAGCGCAAACTGGATGTGGCTGATTTTGCTACACCGGTGAAAGATGTGGATACCTTTGCACAGGGCGATAACGTGCGCATGGTGATCAATCCCACCGGCAATTGGGAACACGCAGCCTATCAAACAGACAATAAATTCATCGTCGAAGTGAAATCGGTTTATGTCGATCCGGAAAAACTGAGCAAGGGCCCCGGTTATACGGGCGAAAAGCTGACACTTAATTTTCAAAAGATCGACGTTCGTGAAGCTTTGAATGTGATCGCCGATTTCACCGAAACAAACATGGTAATCAGCGATACTGTAAAGGGGAATATCACGCTGCGTTTGAAGGACGTGCCATGGGACCAGGCTTTTGACATCATTTTGCAGAGTCGCGGTCTTGACATGCGCAAGAACGGCAATGTGATACAGGTCGCGCCTCGCGAAGAGATAGCGGCCAAGGAAAAAATCGACCTGACCGCCCACCAGGAAATCGCCGATTTGGAAGATCTGCGCACTGAAAGTTTCCAGTTGAGCTACCAAAAAGGCGATGCGATTGCAGCGATGCTGACCAACAAGGATCAGCGCTTGCTTTCCAAGCGCGGTAGCGCGGTAGTGGATCAGCGTACCAACACGGTGTTTGTGCAAGACACCCCCACGCATCTTGATCAGGCGCGCAAATTGATCAAACAAATCGACGTGCCGGTACGGCAAGTGATGATCGAAGCCCGCGTCGTCGTGGCAACGGATAACTGGGGCAAGAATCTGGGTGTAAGACTGGGATATCAATCCACAGATGCGTTTTCAATTGGCAACAGCACGAGATTATTTGGAAACATAGGTGCGAACACAGTCGCCGTACCCACCTCACCATTGAACGGCGTGACCATGCCCGCCAACACGCCCAATGTCAATTTGCCATCTGCAGGTACCGCCGGAGCATTTTCCATGCTGTTGTTCAACAATAATGTGAGCAAGCTGCTATCCGTTGAATTGACCGCGCTGGAAACTGACAGCATGGGCAAGGTTATTTCCAGTCCGCGCGTAGTGACAGCAGATCAGACTGAGGCATTGATCGAAACGGGTACTGAAATCCCATATCAGGAGGCCACCAGTAGCGGAGCGACAAGTGTGGCTTTCAAAAAAGCCACTTTGAGTTTGACGGTCAAGCCGCAAATTACCCCTGATGACAATATCATCATGGATATCAAGGTGAACAAGGACTCGGTCGGGCAGCTGTATGCAGGTGTTCCCAGTATCGAAACCAACAAGGTAAACACACAGGTGTTGGTGGAGAACGGCGGGACTGTGGTGATAGGCGGGGTATACCAGCAACAGGAAAGCAACGGTGAAAATAAAGTGCCGGTTCTTGGGGATATCCCGGGCCTGGGTTACTTGTTCAGAAGCACGGCCAAGCTCAACAACAAGAGTGAGTTACTGGTTTTTATCACCCCAAAAATCATCCAGGATTCATTGAACCTGCGTTAAGGCAAGGCACCTGCATTGCAAAGAGACACGTGTGGCTGAATCTTACCCGGTCATGATGGCGCGTACAACTCTCAATTGTTGGCGGTAGATCAGGTTGGGAAACAGCGAATTGAAAGCCCGGCAGGTCCGGGCTTTTGTTTCTTTTCGATTACAATGCGACACATGCAAAGCAATCAAGAGAACAGCATTCGGGATGGCAACTGCCCGGACCATGCCCGCAAACTTCAGTCCGGCAACCTGATCCTGGTGGGCATGATGGGCTCGGGCAAGACTACCATGGGACGGGTACTGGCCAAACATCTGGGCAAGACCTTTGTCGACAGTGATGAGGAAATCATCAAGCGCACCGGTGTGACGATCCCGCACATATTTGATGTCGAAGGCGAAGCGGGATTCCGCCAGCGTGAAGTCGTAACACTTCGTGAATTGCTCAGGCGCGACAACATGGTTCTGGCGACCGGTGGGGGCGCGGTGCTGGACGAGCAGAACCGAGCGATACTGCAGCAAAGCGGGATAGTCATCTATCTGAAGGCAAGCGTGCATGATTTATGGCAGCGCACCCGGCATGATCGAAATCGTCCGCTGTTGCAGACCGACGATCCGCACGCCAAACTGACCGAATTGTTTCAATTGCGCGACCCGCTTTATCGGCAAGTGTCGGACATTGTCGTGCAGAGCGGCAAGCAGAACGCGCATACCCTGATGTTGCACCTGGCAGATGAGATAGATGCATTCAGGAGCAGATGCCACCAAAGGCAACCTTAAGGCGCGGCAGGAAGATTATGCAAACACTGACAGTAGGATTGGGCGAACGCAGTTATCCGATACACATCGGTAGCGGCTTGCTCGACCATGCAGAATTGCTGCAAGTGCATGTGCCGCACAAGCGGGTAGCCATTGTTTCCAATACAACGGTCGCCCCGTTGTATTTGGCGAGTCTCCAGCATACCTTGCAGAAGATCGGTGTCAGCAGCGTGACCATCATCTTGCCGGATGGAGAAGAGTATAAAAATTCCGCCACGCTGAATCTGGTCTATGACGAGCTGCTCAAGAATCGCTGTGAGCGCAGCACGCCGCTGATCGCCTTGGGCGGCGGTGTAATCGGCGATATGACAGGCTATGCCGCTGCGACCTATCTGCGCGGCGTGCCATTCCTCCAGATCCCGACCACACTGCTGGCACAGGTGGATTCATCTGTGGGCGGCAAGACCGGCATCAATCACCCGCTCGGCAAGAACATGATAGGCGCGTTCTACCAGCCGCAAATGGTGCTGGCGGATACGAATACGCTGAACACCTTGCCCGATAAGGAATTGTCGGCTGGCATTGCCGAGGTCATCAAGTACGGGCTGATCCGTGATGTTCCATTCTTTGAATGGATTGAGCAAAACATCGACAAACTGATCGAGCGTGATGCCGACGCGCTGCAATACGCGATCGCACGCAGTTGCCAGAACAAGGCAGAAGTGGTCGCGGCAGACGAACGCGAAAGCGGTGAGCGCGCGCTGCTGAATCTGGGCCATACTTTCGGACATGCGATCGAATCCGGAATGGGTTATGGCAACTGGCTGCATGGCGAAGGCGTCGCTGCGGGAATTGCCATGGCTGCGGATCTTTCGCAGCGTCTTGGTTGGATCAGCACGCAGGATGTGGCACGTATACGCAAGCTGCTTGAGCGCGCCAAATTGCCTGTGACGGCACCGGGCCTTGGCGTCGACAAGTTTGTTGAATTGATGGGGCTGGACAAAAAGGTCGAGGGCGGCAAGATACGCTTCGTGCTGCTCAAGCGAGTCGGCCATGCGGTAGTTTATGGTGATGTGCCGCCAGCCCTGTTGAAGCAAACCCTGCAGGCTTGCTGCGAACATGAGTGACTTCGCACCTTACGCCGTCACCGGGAGCAATTCGCGCGGCAGAACAATAGCCGAGGATGCGCCGCAGGGACGCAGCGAATTCCAGCGCGACCGCGACCGCATCATCCATTCCGGCGCGTTCCGCCGTCTTGAATACAAGACCCAGGTATTCGTGAACCATGAAGGCGACCTGTTCCGCACCCGCCTGACCCACAGCATCGAAGTGGCGCAGATTGCGCGATCGATCGCACGGTGTCTGCGCCTGAACGAAGATCTCGCCGAAGCGATCTCGCTGGCGCACGACCTGGGGCACACCCCTTTCGGTCATGCCGGGCAGGACGCGCTGAATACCTGCATGAAAGCGCATGGAGGATTCGAGCACAATTTGCAATCGCTGCGCGTGGTGGACAAGCTGGAAGAACGCTATGCCGCTTTTGATGGATTGAACCTGTGCTTCGAAACACGCGAAGGCATTCTGAAACATTGCTCCGCGGATAACGCTGCAAAGCTCGGCGAATTGGGCGAGCGTTTCCTGAACAATCGCCGCCCCTCGCTGGAAGCGCAGGTAGCCAATCTGGCCGACGAAATCGCCTATAACAATCATGATGTGGATGACGGCTTGCGCTCCGGATTGGTAACACTGGAGCAACTCGAAACTGTGCCATTGGTCGCGACACAATTAAAAGAGGTGCGTCTTGCCCATCCCGGTCTTGCGGAGCGGCGCGTGGTGCATGAGACCGTGCGGCGCATGATCAACACACTGGTGACCGACCTGATACGGCAAAGCGAAGCCAACATCAGTTCACATTCACCGGCCACGCTGGAAGATGTGCGAAGCGCACCAGCCATGATCGCCTATAGCCCCGGAATCAACGAGCAGCAGCGCGCGCTGAAGAATTTTCTGCGCATCCATTTGTATCGCCATTTCCGCGTGCTGCGCATGAGCGCCAAGGCGCAGCGCATCATCAGCGACCTGTTCGGCATTTTCATGGCCGACAGCCGCCTGTTGCCGCCGCAATTCCAACACTCGGCAGAACAAGACCGCGCTCGCGCAGTTGCAGACTACATCGCTGGCATGACGGACCGCTATGCCATACGTGAACATCGCAGGATATTTGCGGTGGAGGAAGTGCCGGTTTAGCAGCATCATCATACGTTCGGTGCAGTTGCCCATCATCCGCAGACAAGGTAGAATTTCCGCCCTTTCGCTTGTGAATATTGACGTGGCGACGTGTGTCGCCATTTTTTGGCATTAATGATTTGACCGAGGGACGCCGTGAGCAACAGTTCTTTACCGATGCAACAGGGATTATATGATCCCCGCCAGGAGCGCGACGCTTGCGGAGTGGGCTTTGTGGCCCATATCAAGGGCAGGCAAAGCCATGACATGATATGCCAGGGTTTGCAGATCCTGAAAAACCTGACGCATCGCGGCGCGGTGGGCGCCGACCCGTTGGCCGGTGACGGCGCGGGCATTTTGATCCAGATCCCCGACCAGTTCCTGCGTGATGAGATGGGTTGGGGCAATATCCAATTGCCGCCAGCCGGCGAATATGGCGTCGGGATGTTGTTCCTGCCGCGCGATGCGGCAGCGCGAGCCGCGTGCGAGAAGATCGTGGCCGAAAAGATCGCCGCCGAAGGCCAGCATTTGCTGGGTTGGCGCGATGTGCCGGTCGAACAGCTCCGGTCTGGGCGAGAGCGTCAAGAAGGTCGAACCCGTCGTGCGCCAGGTGTTCATCGGGCGCGGCAGTGTCAACTCCGCCCAACCGAAGGTTGGAGGCGGATTGCCTACCTTTGGTGAAAATTGCAAGGATCAGGATGCATTCGAGCGCAAGTTGTTCGTGATCCGCAAGATCATGGAGCACGCGGTAAGCAACCTGAGCAAGTCGCAAGGCAAAGGCTTCTATTGCCCATCGATGTCTTCGCGCACCATCGTCTACAAGGGCATGTTGCTGGCCGACCAGGTCGGCAAGTACTATCGCGATCTGCAGGATCCGCGTGTGGTCAGCGCGCTGGCGCTGGTGCATCAGCGCTTCTCCACCAACACTTTCCCGACCTGGAATCTTGCGCACCCGTTCCGGATGATTGCGCACAACGGCGAAATCAACACCGTGCGCGGCAACGTGAACTGGATGACGGCACGCCATGCGGCGATGTCTTCCAAACTGCTCGGCGAAGATCTGGAAAAGCTCTGGCCGCTGATCACCGAAGGCCAATCCGACTCGGCCTGCTTCGACAACGCGCTGGAATTGCTGGTGGCAGGCGGTTACTCGCTGCCGCACGCGATGATGTTGCTGATACCCGAAGCATGGGCGGGCAATCCGCTGATGGACGAAGAGCGTCGCGCCTTCTACGAATACCATGCCGCACTGATGGAGCCGTGGGACGGCCCCGCCGCCGTGGCTTTCACCGACGGCCGCATGATAGGCGCAACGCTGGACCGCAACGGCCTGCGTCCGGCGCGATACCTGATCACCGACGACGACATGGTGCTGATGGCTTCCGAGATGGGCGTGCTGGATATACCGCAGCACAAGATCGTCAAGAAATGGCGTCTGCAGCCGGGCAAGATGTTCCTGATCGACATGCAGGCCGGGCGCATCGTCGATGACACCGAACTGAAGCATCAACTCGCCACCGCCAAGCCCTACCGGCAGTGGATCGAACAAACCCGTTACTTCCTCGGTGACCTTCCCGAGGTGGCGAACCAAACCGAATCTGAATGCGTCGCTGCTGGATACCCAGCAGGCATTCGGCTATACGCAGGAAGACCTGAAATTCATCCTGGCCCCGATGGTCAGCGCCGGTGAAGAACCGACCGGTTCGATGGGTGCAGATGCCGCGCTGCCGGTCTTGTCGAACAAGAACCGCTCGTTCTACGATTACTTCAAGCAGTTGTTCGCGCAAGTGACCAACCCGCCGATCGATCCGATCCGCGAAGAGATCGTGATGTCGCTGACTTCCTTCATCGGCCCCAAGCCCAACCTGCTCGGCATCGAGGAAACCATGCCGATGCTGCGTCTGGAAGTGCATCAGCCGGTGCTGTCGAACGACGACATCGCGAAACTGCGCGTTATCGATCAGCACACACAAGGGCGCTATCGTTCTTTTGTGCTGGATATCACCTATCCGGTCACGCAAGGCGCGGCGGGTTGCGAAAAGGTCATCAAGGCATTGTGCGCCGCAGCCGACAAAGCCGTGGCTGACGGTTACAACGTTTTGATACTGTCCGACCGGGAGATATCACCTAATCGCGTAGCGATACCCGCGCTGGTCGCCTGTTCCAAGGTGCATCATCATCTGGTGCGCGCCGGTCTGCGCACAAGCACCGGCCTGGTGGTGGATACCGGCTCTGCACGCGAGGTGCATCACTTTGCCTTGCTGGCCGGATACGGCGCCGAGGCGGTATGCCCATGGCTCGCATATGAGACGATCAGCGCGATGAATCTTCCCGCAAAGGTCGATGCGAAAGAGGCCAAGAAGCGCTACATCAAGGCGATCAACAAAGGCTTCATGAAAGTAATGTCCAAGATGGGCATTTCCACTTACCAGTCATATTGCGGCGCGCAAATATTCGAGGCGGTCGGTCTCAATGCAGGATTCGTTGATTCGTATTTCGCCGGCACCGCGACACAGATCGAAGGCATCGGTTTGGGCGAAGTGGCCGAGGAAGCGGTGCGCACGCATCGCAGTGCATTCGGCGCCGACCCGGTGCTGGCCAACGCGCTCGAAGCGGGCGGCGAATATGCATGGCGCGTGCGCGGCGAAGAACACATGTGGACGCCCGAAACCATCGCGAAATTGCAGCACGCCACGCGCACCAACAATGCCGCGACCTACAAGGAATATGCGAAGCTGATCAACGAGCAAAGTACCAAGCTGAAAACCTTGCGCGGGCTGTTCGAGATCAAACCCGCGGGTGCGGCCGTGCCCTTGGCCGAAGTCGAACCGGCCAAGGAGATCGTCAAACGATTCGCCACCGGGGCGATGTCGCTGGGATCGATATCAACTGAGGCTCACACCACGCTGGCGATCGCGATGAACCGCATAGGCGGCATGTCCAATACCGGCGAGGGCGGCGAAGACCCGGCGCGCTTCAAGAAGATCAAGGGCGGTGAAATGTTGTCCGACATCATCGGCAAGAACCGCATCGAGAGCGACCGCCAGCTCAAGGCCGGGGACTCATTGCGTTCGCGCATCAAGCAGGTGGCCTCTGGACGTTTCGGCGTGACTGCCGAATACCTCGCCAGCGCAGACCTGATCCAGATAAAGATGGCGCAGGGCGCCAAGCCCGGCGAAGGCGGGCAACTGCCCGGCCACAAGGTGTCCGAGTACATCGCCAAACTGCGCTTCTCGGTTCCGGGCGTCGGATTGATCTCGCCACCGCCGCACCACGACATTTATTCCATCGAGGATCTGGCGCAACTCATACATGACCTGAAGAACGCCAATCCGTCCGCGGCGATATCGGTCAAGCTGGTATCCGAAGTGGGCGTCGGAACGGTCGCTGCCGGCGTGTCCAAAGCCAAGGCCGACCACATCACGATATCCGGCCATGACGGCGGCACCGGGGCATCGCCGATCTCATCGATCAAGCACGCGGGCACACCGTGGGAACTTGGTTTGTCGGAAGCACAGCAAACACTGGTGCTGAACCAGTTGCGCGGACGCATCGCGCTGCAGGTGGACGGCCAGATCAAGACCGGCCGCGACGTGCTGATCGGCGCGCTGCTCGGCGCGGATGAATTCGGTTTTGCCACCGCACCGCTGGTGGTGGAAGGTTGCATCATGATGCGCAAGTGCCACCTGAACACCTGCCCGGTCGGCGTTGCGACGCAAGATCCCGCGTTGCGCAAGAAATTTTCCGGCCAGCCGGAGCATGTCGTGAACTATTTCTTCTTCGTTGCCGAGGAGGTGCGCGAACTGATGGCGCACATCGGCATACGCAAGTTCGACGACCTGATCGGCCGCAACGATCTGCTCGATGTGAGACACGGTATCGCGCACTGGAAGGCACGGGGACTGGACTTTTCCAAAATATTCCATCAACCGGATGTGGCTGCCAGCGTGGCGCGCTATCATCACAGCCACAGGATCACGCGCTGGAAAAAGCGCTGGATAACAAGCTGATCGCACAAGCGCAAAACGCGCTGAACAACAAACAACCCGTGGTCATCGACAGCGCGATCCGCAACGTCAACCGCACCGTCGGCACGATGCTGTCGCACGAGGTCGCGAAGCGTTACGGCCAGGCCGGATTGCCGGATGACACCATCACGGTGAAATTCAGCGGCACCGCCGGCCAGAGTTTCGGTGCATTCCTCTCTCATGGCATTTCGTTCGAGTTGCGCGGCGAAGGCAACGACTACGTGGGCAAGGGCATATGCGGCGGACGCATCGCCATCATGCCGCCTGCCGATTCGAAGCTGGTCACGCATGAGAACATCATCGTCGGCAACACCGTGATGTATGGCGCGACCTCCGGCGAATGTTATTTTTCCGGCGTGGCGGGTGAACGTTTCGCGGTGCGCAACTCAGGTGCGATCGCCGTCGTGGAAGGTCTGGGCGACCACGGCTGCGAATACATGACCGGCGGCATGGTGATCGTGCTGGGACAGACCGGACGCAACTTTCGCGGCGGGCATGTCCGGCGGTGTGGCGTATGTGCTGGATGAAGACGGCGGTTTCGAAAAGCGCTGCAATCTGTCCGATGGTGTCGCTCGAATCTGTTCCTGCAGAGGCCGAAGCCAGCGAGACCGGCGAAGTCGAATCGCACGGTCGCGTGACATTTCAACCATCTCGACCAGGCCGACGAACAAGCCTTGCGCGAACAGATCGAAAAGCATCTGCGCTACACCAACAGTCCGCGCGCCAGGCACATCCTGGAGAACTGGCCGACCTATCTGCACAAGTTCACAAAAGTGATGCCGACCGAATATCGGCGTGCATTGCAGGAAATAGCGGAACAGCGCGCCAAGGCCGTTGGCAAACAAAGGGAGGCTGCATAATGGGCAAGCCGACCGGTTTCATGGAGTTCATGCGCATCAGCGAAGCCAGCCTGCCCGTGGCGGACAGACGCAAGAACTACCACGAATTCGTGCTGCACCTGAATGACGAGCAAGCCAAGATCCAGGGCGCGCGCTGCATGGATTGCGGCATCCCGTTCTGCACCACCGGCTGCCCGGTCAACAACATCATCCCGGACTGGAACGACCTGGTGTATCGCGGCAACTGGCGCGAAGCGCTGGACGTGCTGCACTCCACCAATAACTTCCCCGAATTCACCGGACGCATCTGTCCCGCGCCGTGCGAAGCGGCCTGCACGCTGAACATCAACAACAACGCGGTGGGCATCAAGTCCATCGAGCACGCGATCATCGACAAGGGCGGCGAGAACGGCTGGGTCGTGCCGCAGCCGGCGGAGAAAAAAACCGGAAAGAAAGTCGCCATCGTCGGTTCCGGACCGGCGGGACTTGCTGCCGCGCAGCAGCTGGCGCGCGTCGGCCACAGCGTGACCGTGTTCGAGAAGAACAGCCGCATCGGCGGACTGCTGCGCTACGGCATCCCCGATTTCAAGCTCGACAAGCGCCTGATTGATTGGCGCATGGCGCAGATGCAAGCCGAGGGCGTGGCGTTTCAAACCGCCGTGTTCATCGGCAAGGACGCGCCTGCGAACAACGTTGCCAACGATGCGAAGAAGACCATCAGCCCGGGCGAGCTGCTGAAAAAGTTCGATGCAGTAATTTTGTCTGGTGGTGCAGAAGCTGCGCGCGATTTGCCGGTGCCGGGGCGTGAATTGAAAGGCGTGCATTTCGCGCTGGAATTCCTCATTCCGCAGAACAAGGAAATTGCAGGCGACGGGCGCAATCCGATCAGTGCCGCGGGCAAACACGTGGTGGTGATCGGCGGTGGCGATACCGGTTCCGATTGCGTGGGCACTTCGAACCGCCACGGCGCGTTGTCGGTCACCCAGCTCGAAGTGATGCCGCGTCCGCCGGAGCACGAAAACAAATCACTGGTCTGGCCGGACTGGCCGATGAAGCTGCGCACGTCCAGCTCGCATGAAGAAGGAGTGCAACGCGACTGGGCTATCGTCACCAAGGAATTCATCGGCAACAATGGCAAGGTCGAAAAGTTGCGCGCGGTACGCGTGGAATGGAAAGACGGCAAGATGCACGAGATCGCGGGCGGCGAATTCGAGCTCAAGTCCGATCTGGTGTTGCTGGCGATGGGTTTTGTGAGCCCGGAACAGAAAGTGCTGGGTGCCTTCGGTGTGGAAAGAGACGCGCGCGGTAACGTGAAAGCCGACACGGAAAGTTACTTCACCGGCAAGGACAAGATATTCACCGCTGGAGATATGCGTCGCGGGCAATCGCTGGTGGTGTGGGCGATACGCGAAGGCCGGCAGTGCGCACGCGCTGTCGACGAGTTTTTGATGGGATCATCGGTACTACCTCGCTAACCAGAATCTTGCTGCTGGCTTACCTGACAAGCTTATCCTGAGCTTCTCGAAACGGGGTAGGTAGCGGGGTTTTGAGTTGTGAGCCGCTTTCGAATTAAATTTAAACGGGAAAAACATGAACTTCAAGCTAAAAAATGACAACTTTCTGCGTGCCCTGCTGCGTCAGCCTACCGAATACACCCCGATGTGGATGATGAGACAGGCCGGTCGTTTTTTGCCGGAATATCGCGAGACTCGCAAGCGTGCGGGCAGTTTTTTGGGACTATGCAAAAATCCGGATTTCGCCACCGAAGTCACGCTGCAGCCGATTGACCGTTACCCGCTGGATGCCGCAATCTTGTTCTCCGACATTCTGACTATTCCGGACGCGATGGGCCTGGGTCTGTATTTCTCCGATGGTGAGGGCCCCAAGTTCGAGCGTCCCTTGCGCGACGAAGCCGCAATCAAGGCTTTGCGGGTGCCGGATATCGGCAAGGAATTGCGTTATGTCACCGATGCCGTATCGCAGATCCGCAAGGCGATCGACGGCCGCATCCCGCTGATCGGATTTTCCGGCAGCCCGTTCACGTTATCCTGTTACATGGTGGAAGGCGGCGGCAGCGATGATTATGCCAAGGTGAAGACCCTGATGTACAACGAGCCCAAGCTGATGCACCATATCCTCGAAGTGACCAGCCAGGCAGTGATCGATTACCTGAATGCGCAGATCGAAGCCGGCGCGCAAGCCGTGATGATATTCGACTCGTGGGGCGGCGTGTTGTCACACGCGGCGTTCCACGAATTTTCGCTGGCTTACACGCAACGCATCGTGGCAAGCCTGACCAAGGAAAAGGACGGCGTGAAGATCCCATCCATCGTATTCACCAAAGGCGGCGGCCTGTGGCTGGAGAGCATCGCCAACACCGGCTGTGATGCGGTCGGGCTGGACTGGACCATAGATATCGGCATCGCGCGCCAGCGCGTCGGCAACAAGGTCGCGCTGCAGGGCAACATGGATCCTGCCGTGCTGTTCGCTTCGCCAGATGCGATCCGCAAGGAAGTAGATCAAATACTCGGCAGTTACGGCTATGGCGGCGGTCACGTGTTCAATCTCGGCCACGGCATCTCGCAACACACCAACCCTGAGCACGTGGCGGCATTGGTTGCGGCGGTACACGAGCTCAGTAAAAAGTATCACTAAGCTGCTTGAGCAGTCTGAATAAAGGCCGCAGCGATGTCCTGCGGCTTTTGCATTTCTGCGACAATCGCAACGTTGCTTGCCCGAACAAATATGTCCATCGTCCGTATTGCGCTTGATGTCCCGCTGCCCACCCTGTTCGATTACACGGTGGCGGAAGGTGTTGCGGTTGCTTCAGGCCAGCGCGTGATCGTGCCGTTTGGTCGGCGACAGCTGGTCGGAGTCGTAATGGAATGTGCAGCCGCCACGGATATGCCACCGGAGCGCATCAAGCCGGTGTCGCAACTGCTGTACGACAGTGCGCCGTTGTCGTCTGGACTGCTCGATCTGCTGCGTTTTTGCAGCGACTACTACCGCTATCCGATCGGACAGACAGTATTGTCCGCATTGCCCTCACGGTTGCGTTCCGCCAAGCCTGTCACCAGCAAGCAGATATCCGTTTATCGTTTGAGCAAAAGCGGTGTGGTTCTGGATCTCGCGACATTTCCCAAACGCAAAGTGGTACAACGGCGCATCCTGTCCAAATTGGCAGAACAGCCGCGCAATGTGGCGCAGCTTAAAAATATATCTCCAACGGCCGCAACACAGCTCAAGGTGTTGCTGCAGCAAGGCTTCGTGGAGCTTTGCGAAGAGTTGCCCCCTGTTGAGCACACCTTCGATAACGCCCATACCCTTTCCGGCGAACAACAGCAGGCGGTGGATGCGATCACGCAGACCGGCGGCTATGCCTGCTTCCTGTTGCACGGCATCACCGGCAGCGGCAAGACCGAAGTGTACGTGCACCTGATGGATCATGTGTTGCATCGCGGCGGGCAGGTCTTGTTACTTGTGCCAGAAATCAATCTCACGCCGCAACTGGAAACTTATTTTCGCAGCCGCTTCTCCGATGTGAACATGGTCAGCCTGCATAGCGGGTTGTCAGAGGGCGAACGTATGCATAACTGGCAGCAGGCACAACTGGGCGCGGCGCGGATCGTTCTCGGCACGCGCCTGTCGGTGTTTGCAGAGTTGCCCAAGCCTGCCTTGATCATCGTCGATGAGGAACACGACAGCTCGTTCAAGCAGCAGGATGGTTTGCGCTATTCGGCGCGCGATGTGGCGATCTTTCGCGCCAGCCAGTGCGGTATTCCCATCGTGCTGGGTTCGGCGACTCCCTCGCTGGAAAGCTACCACAATGCGCTGAGCGGCCGGTATAAGCTGCTCAAATTGACCGGGCGCGCGCTTGCCGAGGCACGTCTTCCGGCGGTGCGTTGCGTCAACATCAATCAGAACGTGATGCACCACGGCATCAGCGAAATTCTGTTGCGCGAGATTGGCGAGCGCATCGCGCGCAAGGAACAAAGCCTGATATTCATCAACCGGCGCGGCTATGCGCCGGTGCTGATGTGCACCGGCTGCGGCTGGTTGTCCGGATGCAAAAATTGCGCAGGCAAGATGGTGCTGCATTTGAAAGATCGGCTCCTGCGCTGTCATCATTGCGGCTACCAGATTCGCGTGCCGCAAGCCTGCCCGAGTTGCGGCAACGCCGACCTGCACCCGGTCGGAAGCGGCACTCAGCGTGTGGAAAGCGTGTTGCAGGAACGCTTTCCGGAAGCACGCATCCTGCGCGTGGACCGCGACAGCACGCGCAACAGGCGAGCCTGGCAGAACATGCGCGAGCAGATAAACGCGAATGAAGTGGACATACTGGTCGGGACGCAGATGCTCGCCAAGGGCCACGACTTTTCCGCACTGACTTTGGTTGGCGTGCTTAATCCGGATAGCGCACTGTACAGCAGCGACTTCCGCGCGGCCGAAAAACTGTTTGCACAATTGGTACAAGTGGCAGGGCGCGCCGGGCGTGCCGACAAGCCCGGCGAAGTGCTGATCCAGACCGCTTTTCCTGATCATCCTTTGTTCCACGCTTTGCAGATGCATGATTTCGAAGGCTGGGCAGCTTCCCAGCTTGCCGAACGGAAGTTGGCCGGCTTCCCACCTTTCGTGTACCAGGCCATGTTGCGCTCTGAAGGAAAACAGGAAAACGATGTATACCGTTATTTGAATGACGCGCGTGCCGCCGGGGTCGCGCTGCAGCATGATGTGGAAATCCTCGGCGTGGTGCCGGCCGCCATGCCTCGCCGTGCCAACCACATACGCGCGCAATTGCTGATACAAAGCAGGACCCGCAAGGGTTTGCAGCAGTTTCTGCGCGCCTGGCAGCCGATGCTGGATGCATTACCCGCGCAAAAACTGCGCTGTTCGCTTGATATCGACCCGCTGGAGTTTTAACAGGGTGCCGTGTGCAAGAGCAGGTTGTAATGCTTTCCGTACGGTGCTAATGTCGCGACGCGTATCCAATGGATGTTTGCTTGGGCGGATATTTACCCGGGGAGCCAAAAAATGAATGAAACAACCCTGCAGAAACTCAACCTGCCTCTGAAGGCCTTGTTCACCGGCTACCTGCTTGCGATTGGTCTGGGCTTATTGGTGGCGGGAGCACAAATCATGCTGACCCACGGCATGGCAGACGGCAAGTTCGGCCTGTCGGTGGATGACATCATCTACAGCTATCACGGCAACCACGACGGCCCCAATGCCTCGAAGCTTGAATCCAAACTGTTCGGCTCGATGAAGGACAACGCCCCTCCAGAAGTGAGGATGGCTCTGCTCAAATGGGCTGATGCAGGTGCTCCGGCAAGCGAATGGGAAAGCAAGATCAAACCCCTGGTCGTTGAATATTGCGGGCCCTGTCACGCCAATATGCCGGGATTGGCCAATATCACCGACAAGGCGGTGATGGATCAAATGACGAAACGCGATGAAGGGATGACCATTGCCACTCTGACCCGGGTTTCCCACATCCACCTATTCGGCGTCTCCTTCATCTTCTTCATGGTAGGCTGGATATTCAGTTACGCCACCGGTTTCAATATCTGGCTAAAATCGTTTCTGATCTTCACGCCGTTTGCATTCCTGATCGTGGACGTGGCATCGTGGTGGCTGACCAAACTAAATCCGAATTTTGCCTGGCTGGTGATCATAGGCGGGTTCGGCTACAGCTTGGCTTCGACAGTAATGATTTTTTCATCTCTGTATCAGATGTGGTTTATGAAAAGCCCCAGGTAGCCTGGTGGAAGTTGTCGAGTTCGAAAGTCAGCGGGCCAATTGAAATAGATTGCTTAAACGGGTTTTCGACCAGGGGACGTAATGAAAAAGCAATCAATCGCAATCGTCGGTCTGGGTAAAATGGGATCAGTCTTTCTTGAAGAATTGCTGAGGCAGCCTAACGAGGGTGTCGAGATCGTCGCTGTTGTGGAGAAAAACAATACCGCAGGACTGGCGTTGGCTAAAGCAAGCGGCATCAGAAATCTCAGTATAGACGAATTGATAGCAATGGGGGGCAGCCTGGATATTCTTTTTGACCTGACGGGTGTGACAGAGGTGCGGCAAGAGATCAGGGATAAGCTGCACGCGTCGGGGAACCGTCATACGATAGTAGCCACAGAAAATATAGCCCGCATGGTCTGGACACTCATCGCCAGCGGCGCAGAACTGCCCGGGCCGTGTACTAACGCGGGATACTGACCGGCTATGCGTTGACCGGCCTGCCCAGCTAATAGCGATGATACAAAGCGATTTTATTCCCTTGCTTTCCGATATTGTTGGCAATGATGCAGTGCTGACCCGTGAGTCGGCTGCGCCATATTGCACCGACTGGCGCGGACGATATTCGGGCAATGCGCTGGCGGTGTTATTTCCATCGAATACACGGCAAGTTTCCGAAGTGGTGAAGCTGTGCGCCGCCAATCAAATCGCCATCGTGCCACAGGGCGGCAATACCAGTTTGAGCGGGGCGAGCGTGCCGCTGTCGCTGCCGGTTGGAAGCGGGCAAATCGTGCTGAATCTGTCGCGCATGAATCAGATTCGCGCCATCGACCCGACCAATTACACGATGATCGTCGAAGCCGGTTGCATACTGGCAGATGTGCGCGAGGCGGCGGAAAAAAACAACCGTTTTTTCCCGCTGGGACTGACCGCCACACAAAAAGTATGCGAGATTGGTGGCAACCTTTCCACCAATGCGGGTGGCATCAATGTGTTGCGTTACGGCAATGCGCGCGACTTGGTGCTCGGGCTGGAGGTAGTGTTGCCGGATGGACAGGTTTGGAAAGGCTTGCGCAGTTTGCGCAAGGACAACACCGGATACGATTTGAAACATCTGTTCATAGGCGCAGAAGGCACACTCGGCATCATTACCGCTGCCGTGCTGAAATTGTTTCCGCGCCCGCGATATACTGCCACAGCCTGCGTGGCGATCACCGAACCGGATGCCGCGGTGCGGTTGCTGGACCATATTCGCGGCAGTTGCGGAGATGCATTGAGCGCATTCGAAATCATTTCACGCAGCAGCCTTGATCTGGTTTTCAGGCATATCGAAGATACGCAGGACCCTTTCATGCGGCGTTACGAATGGTATCTGCTGATCCAGTCCTACGGCATGCTGCAGGATTCACCGGACGCTGCGTTGCGCAGCGGATTGCTGAGTTTTGGCGTCGAGGTTCTGGAATTCGACATTGCCGCCGATGCCGATGGCGCGGAACGCTGGTGGAAATTGCGTAAGAATATCAGCGAGGCGCAGAAGCGCGAGGGTTTGAGCGTCAAGCACGACATAGCGGTACCGGTGAGCCGTGTGGCAGAATTCATCGCGCGCGCGGATGCATTGTTGCAAAAAGCGTTCAAGGATATACGCATCGTGGCATTCGGGCATATGGGCGACGGCAATATCCACTATAACGTCTCCTTGCCTGATGCCGGTCAGAACGAATCATTCATCGAACAGCAGGAAAATTCAGTCAACAAGATGGTTTACGAAGTAGTGCGTGAACTCGGCGGCAGCATCAGTGCCGAGCATGGCCTGGGGCAGCTCAAGCGCGACACCATCCGCGATTACAAAGACCCGTTGGAGCTGGAACTGATGCGCACTATCAAGCAGGCACTCGACCCGCACGGGCTGCTGAATCCCGGCAAAGTCCTGTAGCCCGTACCAGCAAAATAGATATAGGAGACACAAATGGCAGCTCAACCCGAGATAACCAACATGGCATTGTTCTGCGATTTCGAGAATATCGCGCTGGGTGTGCGTGATGCGAAATATGCACAGTTCGACATCAAGAAGGTGCTGGAACGTCTGCTGCTCAAAGGAAGCATCGTGGTCAAGAAGGCCTATTGCGACTGGGAGCGATACAAGGAATTCAAGTCGACCATGCACGAGGCGGCTTTTGAACTGATCGAGATACCGCATCTGCGCCAGTCAGGCAAGAACTCGGCCGACATCCGCATGGTCGTGGACGCGCTCGACCTCTGTTACACCAAGGCCCACGTGGACACCTTCGTCATCATCAGCGGCGACTCCGATTTCTCCCCGCTGGTTTCAAAGCTGCGCGAGAACGACAAATATGTGATCGGCATCGGCGTGAAGGACTCGACCTCGGACCTGCTGAGCGCCAATTGTGATGAGTTCATCTTCTATGATGACCTGGTCCGCGCTCAGGAAGCGAAAAAGAAACAAGCCGCCAGGAAGGCTCCATCCAGGCCCGCGGCAGGAGCGGCGAAAGCAGGTGAAGCGAAGTCCGGCGAAGCGAAGGGCGAGGAGGACAAGCGTCAGGAAGCGCTCGATTTCATCGTCGAAACCGTCGAGGCACTGATTGCCGAGCGCGGCTCGGATGAAAAGATCTGGGGCTCGCTGGTCAAGACCACCATGCAGCGGCGCAGGCCGGGGTTTACCGAATCATATTACGGCTATCGCTCGTTCAAGGAACTTGTCGAGGATGCTCAAAAACACAAACTGCTGTCAGTGTTGCGTGACGAGAAGTCGGGGCAGTACACGATACAATTGCCCGCAACTGATTGAAGTTCGGTCAATTCCCGAAGTCGTGCCGTTGTAAATGTTCAACAAAACTTTGCAGTCCCCGGTATTCAAGTTGTCTGCACTGCCAGAGCTGCCGCGTATTCGTCAAATCATCGAGGATTACTTCCGTACAGTCATGATTTCATTAACCACCATGGGCAGATTCTGGAATAGACCGAAGTCTTTCGTTATGCAATTCGGGCAATGGCTCAACCGTTCTATTCGACCCAAGCGCGCAGTGCTTTGAGTACTTCGTTTATGGTCGTCGCCCAATCACCGGCTTTCGTTTGCCGAAAGAGTCGCATCACCCCCGGATACCAAGGCGAGTCAGCGCGTTCCCTGAACCATCGCCAATCGGTACCGAAGGAAGGTAGAAGAACCCAGCATGGCTTCTTCAGCGCACCGGCCAAGTGGGCGATTGCCGTATCTATGCTGATCACCAGGTCTAGCTGATCCACTATGGCTGCGGTATCGGCAAAATCTCGAATGTCAGCACCTAAATGTATGATCGGTTGTCCGGTCGGCGGTGTTGCGGATTCTTCCTCACCTTGACCTTTCTGCAGGCTGACGAAAGTTACTCCCGGTACGGACCACAGTGCCGCCAATGCGGAAAGGTTCGGCAGAGATCGGTTGGCGTCGTTTTTGTGCCCGGCACTCCCCTTCCAGGCAAGCCCCACCTTCAAGCCGTCCGAGGGCAAGCGGTAACGCCACAGATCAAGCCGTTCTGGGAGGGCGCTCAGATAAGGCAACCCGGCTGGGATGGTCTCAACCGTGGTGGAAAAGTGCAGGGGCAGGCTCATGGGAAATGTCCAGTAGTCGTGAAATGGTAATGAGGCTGCTTCCGATAGAGAAACCACAGCATCAACGCCTTCAAGTGTTCCCAGCAAATCCTTGAGAGGCGATTTGCATACCAAGGTGATACGTGTGACCCCGCGAAACTTGAGCATGGGTATATAGCGGGCAAATTGTATTTCATCACCGAGGCCTTGTTCTGGCCAGATCACCAGGGATTTTTCAGTCAAGGATTCGCCTTGCCATTGAGGGAAATTGAGATCAGGCGAGGCGACACGATCCTTCATATTTGGATCGTAGCGGGCTTCGAAGTGGCGCCATGCTTCGGGGTATTGACCAAGGGAAAGGAGTGCCATGCTTAGATTCTCACGCGCTTGGGCGAAATCAGGGTTGATCTTCAGCGCAGTTCTATAATTTGCTACTGCCTCATCAAGTAGCCCAAGGTCTTTTAAGACAACGCCCAGATTGTAGTATGCATCGGCGAAATCAGGTTTGAGCCGCACTGCCAAGCGGTAATTGGCCAATGCCGCATCATTTTGACCTAGGGTTTGCATTACCGTGCCCATATTGTTGTGCGCCTCGGCATAGTCGGGTTTGAGCTCCACCGCACGGCGGTAGCTGGCCAGTGCGGCATCCAGTTGCCCGAGATCTTTGAGGGCAACGCCCAGATTGTTGTGCGCCTCGGCAAAATCAGGCTTCAGCTCGAGCAAGCGGCGATAGCTGGCCAGTGCGGCTTCCGGTTGTCCCAGGTCTTTGAGGGCAGTGCCCAGGTTGTTGTACGCATCAGCGAAATCGGGCTTGACCTCCAGCGCCCGGCGATAGCTGGCCGCCGCCTCGTCGAGCCGACCGAGATCCTTCAGCGCATTGCCCAGGTTGTAATGCGCATCGGCGTAATCGGGTTTGATCTTGATTGCCCGGCGATAGCAGGCCACCGCCTCGTCGAGTTGGCCGAGATCCTTGAGGACGGCGCCCAGGTTGTTGTGTGCATCGGCCGAATCGGGCTTGAGCGCCAGCGCACGGCGGTAGCAGGTCACCGATTCGTCGAGCCGGCCGAGGTCTTTCAGGACATTGCCCAGATTGCTGTGGGCCTCGGCATAATCGGGTTTGATCTTGAGTGCCCGGCGATAGCTGGCCGCTGCATCATCCAGCAGCCCCAGGCTTTTCTGGGCAACCGCCAGATTGTAATGCGCATCGGCTTCCCCGGGCATGAGTTGCGCATGTCTTCTGAAACGCGGGCAGCGCGTTCTTGCCCTGCATCTGCAGTGCGCCGCCCAGCAGCTTCCAGCCGAAGCCGAAGTTGGGGAATTGTTCGACCAGAATGTGCGCCCGGCTTTCCAGTTCCGCATAGCGGCGAGCGTTATACAACGCAATCAGCGCATCCACTTCGGCGGGGGGCGGGGTCTGTTGCATGGTGATGTGCGTTCCTGGCTTCATGCAAACTGATGGGTATCAGCAACACGTATGACAATAATTATTTTGGGGTAATTATAGTCACAATTTATCTTCTGGGTGCCAGATACATTGGATCCTTGAAACCGCATAGGGTCGTTAGCAGATGTAGATCCTGCTTTCTAAGCGAGTTGATTCGCAATTTGATAATTTCCAAGTGATATAATTCGCGCCTCTCTAACGGGCATGGCGATGATGCCACCCCGGATAATAAAATACGCAATGCGCGTTTCGTTAACCCCCAACCCTCTGGTGGAACTACCAGCCAATCGACTCGGCGGTAAGTCTGCTGAGTCGCAGGTTACCCCAAAGGGGATGCCAAAGTTAGGCAACCCATGGACCGGCTAGCCGGATGTAGAATTGACACAGGGGGCAAACGAATCGCTGTGCGACTTTCACTTTAATGGTGCCGTTTCATGTCTGTCGTATTGAATTTCAAATCCCACTTGGCCGAATTGTTCGCGCAGGCTTTGCGTGAGGTCTCTCCAGGATATGAAAACAATAGTTCGGCTCAAACCGAAATAGTCATTGAGCGCCCCAAGCTGGCAACTCACGGGGATTACGCCTGCAATCTGGCGATGCAGCTGGCCAAGCCTATGCGCAAATCGCCGCGCGACATCGCGCTGGCATTGATAGCGGCATTTCCGGAATCCGATGTCATCAAGAAGATGGAGATTGCGGGAGCGGGCTTCATCAATGTGTTTATCACCACTGCAGCGAAACAGCATGTGGTGCACGGCGTATTGCAAGCGGGCGCGGGCTACGGGCACATCCATATCGGTGCGGGGCGCAAGCTCGGCGTGGAGTTCGTTTCCGCGAATCCGACCGGACCGCTGCATGTGGGTCACGGGCGCGGCGCGGCGGTGGGAGATTGCTTGTGCAATGTGCTGCATGCGGCCGGATGGAATGTGACGCGCGAGTTTTACTACAACGATGCGGGTATGCAGATCGATAACCTGACGCGCTCAGTGCAATTGCGCTGCAGGGGCATCACGCCAGAGCACCCGTCATGGCCTGATGAAGGCTATCGCGGCGATTACATCGCGGAAGTGGCCGAAGCATATATGGCGCAGGAAACCGTAGAAGCGGACGACCAGCACGTGAAGGCATCAGGGGATGTGAACGATGCCGAGGCGATCCGCCATTTCGCGGTGGCTTATCTGCGCCGCGAACAGGACATCGATCTTCGCGCTTTCGGTGTGAATTTCGATGTGTTTGCGCTGGAGTCCGCGCTCTATTCAGAGGGCAAAGTGGATGAAGTGGTCAGCAAATTGATCGCCAGCGGCCGCACCTACGAACAGGATGATGCATTGTGGCTGCGCACCACCGATTTCGGCGACGACAAAGACCGGGTGATGCGCAAAAGTGATGGCACATATACCTATTTCGTGCCGGACGTGGCCTATCATCTGGACAAATGGCGGCGCGGTTTTGTGCGCGTGATCAATGAACAGGGGGCCGACCATCACAGCACGACCATGCGGGTACGCGCAGGTTTGCAGGCGCTGGATGTTGGCATTCCACCAGGCTGGCCGGAGTATGTGTTGCACCAGATGGTGACGGTACTGAAGAACGGCGAGGAGGTGAAGATCTCCAAGCGTGCGGGCAGTTATGTCACGCTGCGCGACCTGATAGACGAAGTGGGTTGCGACGCGACGCGCTATTTCCTTGCTGCGCGCCATCCGGATTCTCAACTGGTTTTTGATATCGATCTGGCAAAATCCAAGAGTAACGACAATCCGGTGTACTACATCCAGTATGCACATGCCCGCATCAGCGCGGTGCTGGTGCAATGGGGCGGCGAGCGGAAAACTTTGTTGCATACGGACGTCGCACTTCTGGATAGCGAATACGAGACAACATTATTGCAAAAGCTGATCGATTATCCGCAAGTGATCGAGCATGCCGCGCAGGACCTGGCGCCGCATTTGATCGCATTTTACCTGAAGGAGTTGGCTGCCGATTTCCACAGCTACTATAATGGGTCACGCTTTCTGGTCGAAGAAGAGGCTGTCAGACTGGCTCGGCTGACTTTGATAGCCGCGGTAGCACAAGTGATACATAATGGATTGGCCTTGCTGGGTGTGAGCGCACCCGAAAAAATGTGAAGATAAACGTGTAATGAATTTGGCAAAATGCGATGAGACAGAACGGATACAACATGGGCAGAGACAACGGCAAAAATTCCGCTTCGCCTCTGAAGCGCGGGGATTCCTTGTGGGCTGGCATCCTGGTCGGCATGGTTCTCGGTGTAGCCATGGCAGCGGCTGTGGCGTGGTTTATCATGAAGTCACCCAGACCATTCTTGAACAAGGAACAGCCGGCATTGGCGAAACCGGACTTGGCCAAAAATCCTGCCGCAGCCGAAAAGCCGGCTTCGGCAGGGGATGGAAAGCAGCGTTTCGAGTTCTACAAAATGCTGACCGACAAGCAGGGAACGACGGTTGTTGCACCTGCCAGGCCCGCAGATAAGTCCACGCCCGCCAAATCTCTGCCGGCGGACAGCAAGACTGCCGCAGTTTATGAACCGCAGATATTGCAGGCGGGATCATTTTCAAATGTCAGCGATGCAGAAAATCTGAAGGCAAAGCTTGCCTTGCTGGGTGTCGAAGCGAATATTCAAAGCGCGACCATCCCGGATAAGGGGGTGTGGTATCGTGTGCGTGTAGGGCCGTACAAAAATGTCGACGATATGAATCATGCGCGCGGATTTCTGAAACAAAACGGGGTGGATAGCACTCCGATGCGTGCGCAATAAGCATTTTTTACAATTACCAAGGAGCGATAGATGAAAAGTTTGATCAAAGGGCTATTGGTCGCGTTGACTCTGATGATAAGCGGAACGGCGCTGGCCGATGCCCAACTTGGCAGAGATTATAGTTTGCTGAATCCGCCACAACCGACCAGCACCAGGAAAATCGAAGTGCTGGAGTTCTTCTTCTACGGTTGTTCACACTGTTTTCATTTGCATCCGTTGCTAAGCGCATGGGAAAAGACCATGCCCAAAGATGTGGAACTGACTTTCGTGCCCACCGTTTTCCGTGATTCCTGGGAGCCGATGGCAAGTACTTTCTATGCGCTTGAAAGTATGGGGAAACAGCAGCAGTTGCACGATGCGCTGTATCGTGCATGGAACGAGGAAAATATGGCCCTGATCGATGAAAGCAAGATTGCCGATTTTGTGGCCAAACATGGGGTTGATCGCGCGAAATTCACCGCTGCGTACAACTCCTTCGCCATGCAAAGCAAAGTGATGCGCGCCAAGCAGATGATACGCAGTTATGGTATCAATGGAACACCTACCTTGGTTGTTGATGGCAAATATGTGATCGAAGGTTTGCAACCGGAAGATACCATCCGTGCCTTGAAAGATGTGATCGTGCTGGCGCGCAAGGAACACCGGGGCTGATAAATAATCAATGCAGCGGTCGGGAAATCCGCAATACTTGGATTGCGACAAATCTCCTCCATGAGCACCCGCAAGGAGTCGCTTGGCAGGCGACTTGCAACCAGCCGGAGGCTGGGCAAGATCGTCACCGCCGTGGTTGTAGACCGACTAAAGCCGGAACAACCACGCAGGCTGGTCAGCTTTGCATGGCCATTCGACTTAACCATGCAAAAGACGCATGTCAGTCCCCGCTGGCAGTACGCCGTGGTTGTAGACCGACTAAAGCCGGAACAACCACGCAGGCTGGTCATCACCGGGGCGTCAAGCGGTTTGGGTCTGGCTCTCGCGCGTCATTATCTTGAACGCGGCGCAACAGTTGCCGCATTCGCCAGACGCGATGAATTGCTGCAGAGTCTTGCAACCGAATTTCCCGATCAGGTTTTTTGCTACGCGGTGGACGTGCGTGATTCGCGCTCGTTACAGCATGCTGCAAATGATTTTATCGCGCGTACAGGTGTGCCGGATGTGGTCATCGCCAATGCCGGGGTAAGCGTCGGGACACTCACCGAACATGACGAAGACCTGGCCGTTTTTCAGCAGGTGATGGATATCAATGTGCTGGGTATGGTGAAAACCTTCCAACCCTTTGTCGAGGCAATGCGTACCGCGCAACAGGGAACCCTGGTCGGAATCGCCAGTGTGGCGGGGTTTCGCGGATTGCCTGGCGCGAGTGCCTACTCCGCCTCCAAGGCTGCCGCCATCTCGTATCTGGAATCTTTGCGGGTGGAATTGCATGGCAGCGGGGTGAAAGTCGTCACGATCTGTCCGGGCTATATCAGCACCCCGATGACATCTGCCAATCCCTACTCGATGCCATTCTTGCTGGATGCAGGCGATGCCGCAAAACGCATGGCGCGTGCCATCGAGCGGCAAACTTCATTAACGGTTATCCCATGGCAAATGGGGCTGGTTGGACGCATGCTCAAACTGTTGCCGAACTGGCTATATGATAGTTTGTTCTCTCAAGCGCCGCGCAAACCACGCAGATACATCTAAGGATAATCCTCGCAAATCGCCCTGGACTTGTAATAAGGCGCATAGGACATGGCAATTCGACTTTGCCAACTCGGCAAGTTTTCTGTATTCTGGGAAGCTGTTAGACCCCAAGTCCGACAGGCCTCCGGATCACGAGGCTTTTTTCAAACTGTCAATTTTAAGGAAGTCATAATGAAGACCTTTTATACTCTGCTGGTTATGTTGGCGCTTACCGGCACCGCTATTGTAGTACCCCAATCCAACGCTTTCGCGGCCGGCCAGTACCCCAATACAGGCAAAGTATTGGAAACGATGGATGCATCTATTTACACTTATTTGCAGGTCACCGGCGCCAATGGCCCGGTATGGATCGCCGCATCCAAGACCAAAGTCGCGAAGGGCAACACCGTCAGCTATCCTGATGGCGCAGTGATGACCAACTTCAACAGCAAGTCGTTGAACCGCACGTTCGACAAGATCATTTTTGTCGATAAAATAAAAGTGGAAAAGAAATAATCCATTACTTTCTGTTGAAACCCCCGGCTCATCCCCGGGGTTTTTTCTTGCCTGTTCAGCACACGTTACTTGCCGCCCAGCTTCTGTTTTAGCACCTCATTCAACTGAGCCGGATTGGCCTTGCCCTTGCTGGCCTTCATCGCCAGCCCGACGAAGAAACCGAACACCTTGTCCTTGCCGCCGCGATATTCGGCCACTTGAGACGGGTTGGCGGCGATGATCTCGTCTACGATCTTCTCGATCGCGCCGGAGTCGGATACCTGCTTCAGTCCCTTGGCTTCTATGATGGCATCTATGCTTGCTGCACTGGCTACCGCTGCGACAGTCAGATCATGGACTCGATTTCCTGTGCCGGTTGCCCAAAGAGTATCAAAAAGCTCTTTGGCTTTTTGCCTGTTAGGAAGTGTGCCATCGGCAAGGCGTAGCAACACGACTCCCAGTTGCGTGGCGGAAACCGGGCAGTTGGAAATATCCTTTCCTTCTCGGTTAAGGCGCGCAGCTACTTCGCCCATCAGCCAGTTGGCGCACATCTTCGCGTTAACTTTACCTGCGGATGCTACGCAATCTTCGAAGTAATTCGCCATCTCGCGTGAGGCAGTGAGGATCCTCGCATCGTAAGCAGAGAGACCGTACTCGCCAATATAGCGCGCCCTCTTTGCTTCAGGCAGTTCCGGCAACGTGGCGCGAACTTGTTCGAGCATCGCAGGTGTGATGTCCAGCGGCAACAGATCCGGGTCGGGGAAGTAACGGTAGTCATGCGCCTCTTCCTTGCTGCGCATCGCACGCGTCTCACCGGTATCGGGATTGAACAATACGGTGGCTTGGTGGATCTTGCCGCCGTTCTCCAGCGTGTCGATCTGCCATTGCACTTCGTAGTCGATGGCCTGCTGCATGAACTTGAACGAGTTGAGGTTCTTGATCTCGCGGCGCGTGCCCAGCGCTTCGCCGGGTCGGCGCACCGACACGTTTACGTCGCAGCGGAACGAGCCTTCCTGCATGTTGCCGTCGCAGATGCCGATCCAGCGCACCAGCGAGTGCAGGGTTTTGGCATACGCCACCGCCTCGGCTGCCGAGCTCATGTCCGGTTCGGAAACGATCTCCAGCAACGGCGTCCCGGCGCGGTTAAGGTCGATGCCGGTCATGCCGTGAAAATCCTCATGCAGAGATTTCCCCGCGTCTTCTTCCAGATGGGCACGGGTGATGCGCACTACTATTTCATAAGGTTCGGCATTGCCGGACAACGGCTCGACCTGGATCGTCAGCGCACCCTGTCCGACCACCGGCAGGTCGAACTGGCTGATCTGGTAGCCCTTCGGCAGGTCGGGATAGAAATAATTCTTGCGCGCGAACACCGAGCGCGGCGCGATGTGCGCGCCGATCGCGAGGCCGAACTTGATCGCGCGCTCCACTGCGCCCTTATTCAGCACCGGCAGCACGCCCGGCAGCGCGATGCTCACCGCGTCCGCTTGTGTGTTCGGCTCGGCACCATAGGTGGTGGAGGCGCCAGAAAATATCTTGCTGCTGGTCGAGAGCTGGGTATGCACTTCCAGCCCGATGACGATTTCCCAAGACGTATTCATGTCCTTACAGCCCGATGTTTTGCGGAGCACGACCGTGATGACCGGTCACCAGCTGATATTGGTGCGCGACGTTCAGCATCTGCGCCTCGGCGAAATAATTGCCGATGATCTGCAAGCCGGCCGGGCGGCCATTGCTGCCGAAACCCGCAGGGATCGACATGCCGGGCAGTCCGGCCAGGTTCACCGCGATGGTGTAGATGTCGGACAGATACATCTGCACCGGGTCGTCGCCCTTCTCGCCCAGGTTGAACGCGGTGCTTGGGCTGGTCGGCCCCATGATCACATCGCAGTGCTTGAACGCGTCGGCGAAATCCTGCGCGATCAGGCGGCGTATCTTTTGCGCCTGCAAATAATAGGCATCGTAGTAGCCGTGCGACAGCACATAAGTGCCGATCATGATGCGGCGCTTCACTTCCGCGCCGAAGCCCTGCGCGCGGCTCTTTTCGTACATCTCGGTGAGGTCGTTGTATTCCGGCGCGCGGTATCCGTAGCGCACCCCATCGTAGCGCGACAGGTTGCTGGAGGCTTCCGCCGGAGCCAGCACGTAATAAACCGGAACTGCCAGCTTGGAATTCGGCAGACTGATGTCGACGATGGTAGCGCCCAGCTTTTTGTATTCGGCAATCGCCTCCGTCACGCAGCCGGCGACATCATGAGCCAGGCCTTCGGCAAAGAATTCCTTCGGCAATCCGATGCGCAGTCCTGCCAACGGCTTGCCCAAGTCGCGCGCGTAGTCTTCCTTGTCACGCTGCAGGCTGGTGGAATCGCGCTCGTCAAAGCCGGTCATCACATTCAACATTAACGCCAGATCTTCCGCGCTGCGCGCCATCGGCCCGGCCTGGTCCAGGCTGGAGGCGAAGGCGATCATTCCATAGCGCGACACCGTGCCGTAAGTCGGCTTGATGCCGGAGATGCCGCACAGCGCCGCTGGCTGGCGTATCGAGCCGCCGGTGTCGGTTCCGGTCGCCGCCGCGCACAACCGGGCAGCCACCGCGCAGGCCGAGCCGCCCGAGCTGCCGCCGGGTACGGCATCATTATCCCAGGGATTTTTCACCGTACCGAAATACGAGGTTTCGTTGGATGACCCCATCGCGAATTCGTCCATGTTGGTCTTGCCCAGGTTCACCGCCCCGGCATGGTTGAATTGAGCGATGACGTGCGCGTCATAGGGCGAGACGAAATTCTCCAGCATCTTCGAGCCGCAGGTGGTGCGCCACCCCTTGGCGCAGAAGATGTCCTTTTGCGCGATCGGGATGCCGGTAAGGGGCTGCGCCCTGCCGCCGGCCAGCATTGCATCCGCCGCACGCGCCTGCGACAGGCTGGTTTCGGCGCTGGTAGTGATGTAGGCATTCAGAACGGGATTCAGCGCGGCGATTCGGTCGAGGTAAAGCTGTGCCAGTTCGACGCTGGATATCTTTTTGGAGCGCAATGCCGCGCCCAATTGCGTGAGGCTGGAGTTCAGCATAAACGACTACTCAATGACCTGCGGAACCAGGTATAGACCGGCTTCCACCTGCGGAGCGATAGACTGGAATAACTCGCGCTGATCGGTCTCGGTGACGGTATCTTCGCGCAGCCTTTGCGGCAGGTCCTGGGCATGGGACATGGGCGCGATCCCCTTGGTGTCGACGGCCTGCATTTCGGCGATCAATTCAAAGATCCCGGACAGTTGCGAGCGGGCGGTTTCGATCTCCGCTTCGTTCATCGCCAGCCTCGCCAGACTGGCGACTTTACGGACATCTGCTGTGGTCAGGGACATAGTAAAATCTTTATAGAAATTTGGCCAATAGGGTATCATACGAAGGATTTTTGGCGAAGGTATATTGGCGCACTTTTTTGAGACAGGGACAGAACATGTTGGGATTTTTGAAAGGCTATTTTACAAACGATTTGGCAATCGACCTCGGTACCGCGAACACGCTGATCTGGGTGCGCGGACAAGGCATCGTGCTGGATGAGCCGTCGGTGGTGGCGATACGCCAGGAGGGCGGTCCGAATGGCAAGAAAGTGATCCAGCAGGTCGGGCTGGCCGCAAAGCAGATGATGGGGCGCACACCGGGCAGCATCTCAGTGATCCGTCCCATGAAGGACGGCGTGATCGCCGATTTCACTGTCACCGAATTGATGCTCAAGCATTTTATCCGCAAGGTTTACAAGGCCGGCATTTTCAGTCCCAGTCCGCGCATCGTGATTTGCGTGCCGTGCGGTTCCACTCAGGTAGAGCGTCGCGCGATACGAGAGTCCGCCGTTGGCGCAGGTGCAAGGCGTGTAGAGTTGATCGAGGAACCGATGGCAGCGGCGATCGGCGCGGGTCTGCCGGTGGAAGAGGCAACCGGCTCCATGGTGGTGGATATCGGCGGCGGAACGACTGAAGTGGGTGTGATGTCGCTGGGTGGCGCAGTATATTCCGGATCGGTCCGTGTCGGCGGCGACAAATTCGATGAAGCGATCATCAATTACATACGCCGCAATTACGGCATGCTGATCGGCGAAACCACTGCCGAAGAGATCAAGAAGACGATAGGTTCCGCCTTTCCGGGCAGTGAAGTGCGCGAGATGGAAGTGACCGGGCGCAATCTGGCCGAAGGAGTGCCGCGCAGTTTCACCATTTCCAGCAATGAAGTGCTTGAAGCGATGACCGATCCGCTCAATAACATCGTCAGCGCGGTGAAGACGGCACTTGAACAGACCCCGCCTGAACTGGGCGCGGACATCGCCAACAAGGGCATGGTATTGACCGGCGGCGGCGCGCTGTTGCGCGACCTGGATCGCCTGCTGATGGAGGAAACCGGATTGCCGGTGTTGATCGCTGATGATCCGTTGACCTGCGTAGTCCGCGGCTCCGGCATGGCCCTCGAACACATGGATACTTCGACCAGCATCTTTACCACTGAATAATTTTCGTTCTCTTGCGGGGTGTCGAATAAGTAGCCATGCCCGGCAACTGGTCTGATACCATTTGGAAGCCTGGCCAGATGGCCGGTATTTTCAACAGCAGGTTTTCGTTACCCTGCTAATTCTCCAAGATTAGTGATGGAACATAGTTGATAGACGGCACGCAATCCTTCCGATTTTTCAATCGTGGCCCCAGTTTGGCGGCGCGGCTGGTTTTCTTCGTGGTGCTTTCATTGTTGCTGATGTTCGTGGACGCACGCTATCGCTATCTGGAGTCAACACGCAGCGCGTTATCGATACTGGTCTTGCCGATACAACGGCTGGCAACCTTGCCGGTCTCATTGTGGGACATGGCCGGAGATTTTTTTATCACTCAGAGCACGCAACGTGGCCTGATGAAGGAAAACGAAGAATTGAAACTGCAGCATCAGAACGATGTTGCTCAATTACTGCAATTGCAGGAACTGCAATCGGAAAACCAGCAATTGCGCAACCTGGACGGGCTGCCGATACGCAACGAATATACTACCCAGTTGGTCGAAATCATTTATGCCGAACGTGACGTATTCAGCCGCAAAGTGCTCGTCAACAAGGGTGCGGATGCCGACGTGCGGCTCGGGCAGGTAGTGATGGATGACAACGGTATCGTGGGGCAAATCACCCGTGTCTATCCATGGCTGTCCGAAGTCACGCTGGTCACCGAGAAAGACCATGCCGTGCCGGTACAGGTGTTGCGCAACGGATTGCGTGCCATCGTATTTGGCGCGGGGGATACCAGCCAGCTGTCGTTGCGTTACATGCCGAACAGCGCGGATGTTGAAAAAGATGACGTGCTGGTCACTTCAGGCATAGACGGCATCTATCCGCCGGGTATCCCTGTCGCCAGGGTAATTACAGTCGAACACGATGCAGCCTATCCCTTTGCGCATATAATTTGTTTGCCGCTGGCGGGGGTGGAAAATCACCGTCATCTGCTGATTTTGTCCAGCATGCCCAAGTTGCCGGAACGTCCCGACGAGAAATCTGCAGTGCCAAATTCGGAAAATCGCGTGAAGGTCCGGAGAAACAACTAGATGCCTTCTCAATCCATTCGCGCCAAGCCGCAACTCCAGCGCCCTGTCAGCAACATCTTTATCTTCTCAAGCGTGCTGGCCGCGCTGTTTCTGAACGGTCTGCCCTGGGGGGGTATCGGACTGTTATTGCGCCCGGACTTTGTGGCGCTGGTCATGTTGTATTGGTGTACCCACAAGCCGATGCGTGTCGGCATCGGAATCACGTGGGCAGTGGGTATACTCGCCGATGTCGCCGACGCCAGTCTGTTCGGTCAACACGCGCTTGCTTATACAGTGCTCGCTTTTGGCGGCATCGTGTTGCATCGCAGGCTGCAGATGTTTGATTTGCGCCAGCAGACCATACAGGTGTTCGGAATATTCGCGATGACTTACGCGGTGTATGCCCTGGCGAACTGGCAGGTGAACGGTTATCTGGTGTGGCCGTATTTTCTCGGTTGTCTGACCTCGACGTTGCTGTGGATGCCGCTAAGTATCATGTTCCAGGCCATGGGGCAGATGAGAGCGGATCGTAAGCGCACATGAAGAAGCACGTTGAGTTTAAAAATCATCAGCGCGAGATCTTTCACTTTCAGTTGCGGCTGGTCGTCGGCATTGGCTTTGTATCGGTATTGCTGGCCATTCTGGTGTTGCGTTTCTTCTATCTCCAGGTGGTGCGCCACGGCTATTACCAGACATTGTCTGAAAGCAACCGTATCGCCATCGTTCCCATCGTTCCCAATCGCGGCCTGATACTCGACCGCAACGGCGTGGTGCTGGCGCGCAACTATTCCGGCTACACTTTGGAGATAAACCAGAATAACACGCCAGACGTCGACGCAACGATAAACAACCTGTCAAAGTTGGTGGCAATCACCAACAAGGATCGCAAGCGATTCAATAAGCTGCGCGCCGAAAGCCATAACTTCGAAACACTGGTGATACGCAATCGCCTGACCGATGAAGAAATCGCGCGATTTGCCGCGCAGCAGTATCGCTTTCCCGGAGTCGAGATCAAGGCGCGATTGTTCCGCGATTATCCGTTCGGCGAAAAAATGTCCCATTTACTCGGCTATATCGGGCGCATCAACGATACCGAGGCAAGCCAACTGGAAGAGAGCGATCTGGCAGCAAATTATCGCGGCTCGGATTACATCGGCAAGACCGGCCTGGAGCAGAGCTATGAAAGCGACCTTCACGGCACCACAGGCATAGAACAGGTCGAGGTGGATGCGGGGGGGCGGGCAGTGCGCATGATATCCAATACCGCGCCGGTTTCAGGCAATACGCTGATATTGAGCATCGATGCAAAGCTGCAGGAAATCGCCGAGAAATCATTTGGCGATTTCCGTGGCGCATTGGTGGCGATAGACCCGAACAACGGCGAAGTGCTGGCCTTTGTCAGCAAGCCGGGCTACGATCCCAACCCGTTCATAGACGGCATCGATACGCAAAGCTGGGATGAGCTGAACAATTCCCCCGACGTGCCGCTGAACAACCGCGCGTTGCGAGGCCAATATCCGCCGGGCTCTACCATCAAGCCTTTCATGGCGCTTACCGCCCTGAATTTCCATACCCGCAAGCCCGAGCAGACCATCAATGATAACGGGGTATATTATTTGCCGGGCAGCAGCCGGCAATATCGCGATTGGAAAGCGGGCGGCCACGGCATCGTGAACATGTTCAAGGCCATCCAGATGTCATGCGACACCTATTTTTATGGCCTGGCTGTCGATATGGGCATAGACAATATTTTCGACTATTTGTCTCGTTTTGGTTTTGGCAAGAAGACAGGTATCGATCTTGAAGGTGAATCATCCGGTTTGCTCCCATCCCAGGAATGGAAGATGAAGCATTACCAGCAAATCTGGTATCCCGGCGATACGGTATCGGTCGGTATCGGGCAAGGCTATAGCCTGGTCACTCCGTTGCAGCTGGCATTTGCCACTGCCACGCTGGCGAACAACGGTGTTGCATACCAGCCGCACCTGGTAAAGGAAGTGCAGAGCACGAACAGCAGCGAGAACCGTTTTATCGCCAGTCAGCCCGCTATTCGATTTGAACATCAATCCCAAGGACCTGGATCTGGTCAGACGTGGCATGGTGGCTGTAACCCAGCCTGGGGGGACGGCCGTTTATGCATCCCTGGGAGCACCCTACAAAATCGCCGGAAAGACAGGCACGGCACAGGTGGTCGCCATGAAACAGGGCGAAAAATATGATGCGAAAAAGGTCGATGAGCGGCTTCGCGATCATGCATGGTTCATCGCCTATGCGCCGGCGGACAAACCCCAGATTGCCCTGGCGGTGCTGGTAGAGAATGGCGGGCACGGCGGCGGAACAGCGGCACCCATCGCACGCAAGGTGCTTGATTATTATCTTCTCGGGAAAGTGCCAAAACCATTGGCAGATTCGGCGGTGAAACAGGGAGGCGAACATGACTAGGCGACAAATCTGGCTGCGTATCATCTCGCATATCGACCGGCAACTGTTGCTGGGCATCGGCCTGCTGCTGCTGACCAGCCTGCTGGTTCTTTACAGTGCCGATAATGCAAGCTGGAATCGCCCGCTCAACCAAATGCGCAATATCGTGGCGGCGCTCGCCGTCATGTGGCTGGTCGCCAATCTTCCGCTGCATTATTTGATGCGTACCGCCGTGCCGATTTATGTGCTGGGGATGGTATTGCTGATCGCCGTCGCGCTGTTCGGCGAAATCAGCCACGGCGCACGGCGCTGGTTGAACCTTGGCGTGATGACCGTCCAGCCTTCGGAGTTGATGAAGATCGGCGTGCCGTTGATGATGGCATGGTATTTCGAAAAACACGAAGCCACGCTCACGCTGAAAAATTATTTCATCGCTGCGCTGCTTTTGCTCATGCCGATATTGCTGATCGCGCGCCAACCGGACCTGGGGACGTCGCTGCTGATCTCGGCGAGCGGATTCTATGTGCTGTTCCTGGCAGGACTGAGTTGGCGTGTGATAGCCGGTTTGTTCAGCACGGCCCTCGCCAGCGCGCCGGTGCTGTGGTCGATGATGCATGATTATCAGCGCCATCGCATCAAGATGCTGCTCGACCCGTCGCAGGATGCGTTGGGCAATGGTTATCACACCATCCAGGCTAGCATCGCGGTGGGTTCGGGAGGCATTCTAGGCAAGGGATATTTGAACGGTACACAGACCCATCTTGATTTCCTGCCGGAACGCACCACCGATTTTATTTTCGCTGTCTATTCCGAAGAGTTTGGCTTGATCGGAAACCTGATCCTGTTGTCGTTATACTCTTTTGTGGTCTGGCGCGGCTTCATCATCACCTCGCATGCTTCCACATATTTTACGCGCCTGATGGCGGGCTCCATCACGCTGACCTTTGCAACTTATGCGTTCGTCAACATGGGCATGGTCAGCGGAATTCTGCCCGTGGTTGGAGTGCCGCTGCCGCTGATCAGCTATGGCGGCACTTCTATGCTAACCCTGCTTCTCGGTTTTGGTATGCTGATGAGCATAGAGACACACAAAAAATTGGTAAAGACTTGATAAAATTGTCATGCCACTTGGCCATTCGGCTAAGTCACCAACAACGATGATCTATACCGCCGGTTAACGCCAGCGAAGATGCTGCCAATAAAGGAGATTGCATGAGTATTAAAGTAGCGGTCTTGATCGTAACAACCCTGATGCTTACCGCTTGCGGAACTGTTCCCCATCGCAAGGCTGAAACGCCTTCAACCACAGCACCGGGTGCTGGCGGCTACCTTCCAGGGGATGGGCCTGGCGCGGATATACCGGTCAATCTTGAATCGATACCTGATGCCGTTCCGAAAGTGGAACCGCTACACCGCTATGCGAATCGTCCCTATATTGCGCTGGGAAAGACATACAGGCCAATGACAGTCGTTGGAAATTATAAGGAACGCGGCATCGCATCATGGTATGGCAAGAAATTCAATGGCGAACGGACATCGAGCGGCGAGATATATGACATGTATGCCATGACTGCCGCACACCCAACGTTACCGTTGCCCAGTTATGCTCGCGTGACGAATCTTGCCAATCACAAATCGGTCATCGTGCGCGTCAATGACAGGGGACCGTTCATGAATGATCGCATCATCGATCTCTCCTACACTGCGGCGTACAAACTGGGCATCATCGGCGACGGCAGTGCAGAAGTCGAAGTGGAAAGCCTCGATCCCAATGTCATTGTCAAAACCATTGCCGCCAGCACCGTGCAAAGCCAACCGCTGGAAAGCGGTGCTCCAGCACGTGCTGTTACTACCACGAAAGCACCTGATGTTATCGCGGTTCCTGTTGCTGCCGCCCCTGCAACGGCCACTACTGCTACTCCTGTAGCTTTGGCCCCAACTTCGCCCGCACCCGCACCCGCACCCGCACCCGCACCTAACACGTCTAACTCTCCGCCTGCCGCCATAGCGTCATTGGGAATCAGTGACACCGCCGTTTATCTGCAACTCGGCGCTTTCAGTTCGCAAGCGGGGGCCGAGGCGTATATGGATAAAATGCGCAGCAAACTCGGTGATACGGGCAAGAAACAACTCAAGCTGACAACCCAGGAAGGACTGGTGCGCGTGCATATCGGGCCGTATGCCAATCTGAGCGAAGCGCGTAGTAGTGCGGAAAGCATGGAGAGCAAGCTCGGCTACAAGCCGATGGTAAATCTGCCGTAGTGGTAGGTTGGGTTAGCAGCGTTAACGCGTAACCCAACCTACATGCTTGTGCAACGGGCGTATTGCCATACGCCCCTACGATGCCACCCGCAACACCAACCCCTTCAGATACTCCCCCTCCGGAAAACTCAGCAGCACCGGATGATCCGCGCTGGCGTGCAGGTAATGCAATATCTGTGCATCTACGCCGGCATCGAGCGCGGCACCGGCAATGATCTTCTGGAACAGGTCAGCGCTGATGCCGCCGGAGCAGGAATACGTGCAAAGCAGGCCGCCCGGCCTGAGCAACTTGAAGCCGAGCAGGTTGATGTCCTTGTAGCCGCGCGCGGCTTTTTCGGCGAAGGCGGCGGTGGGGGCGAACTTGGGCGGGTCGAGGATGATCAAGTCGAACCTGCGTCCCTGGTCGCGCAGTGTGCGCAGCGCCTGGAACACGTCAGCCTCCATCCATTCCGCGCTCGATTCGTCCAGACCATTTCGATTTAGATTTTCTTCAGCGATGCGCAACGCGCCACCCGATGCATCGATGGACAACACCGATTTCGCGCCGCCGCGCAGCGCATACAGCGAGAAACCGCCGGTATAGCAGAAACAATTCAATACATCGCGACCAGCGGCGAGGGATTCGGTCAGCGCGCGGTTGTCGCGCTGATCGAGATAGAAGCCGGTCTTTTGTCCGGCTTCTACATCCACGTTGAAACGCAGGCCGTGCTCTATCACTTCCACGGCCTCGGGTAACGTGCCTCGCAGCACGCCGTTGCGCGGCTCCAGCCCTTCCAGTGCGCGCGAATCGGAATCGGATCGTTCGTAGATGCACACAGGTTTGCACAGTGTTTGCAGAATGTCGGCAATGGCATCCCGCCAGCGTTCCGCACCGGCGCTGCCGATCTGCATCACCAGCACGTCGCCATAGCGATCGATGATCGTTCCCGGCAGGCCGTCTGATTCCGCATGGACCAGACGCATGCTGTTGCTGTCGCGCGAATAACCCAACACGTCTCGCGCCGCCAACGCGGCGACTATCCTTTTGCGAAAGAATTCAGCATCGATAGGTTCTTCTTCATGCCATGACCACACCCGCGCGGCAATATTCGAATCCGGGTTGTAGGCAACCCAGGCGAGAAAGTTTCCTGCGGCATCTCTCACCGGCAGCGTGTCGCCGCTGACAGACACGCCATCGACACGTTCTATCGCGCCGGAAAAAATCCAGGGATGGCGGCGCAGCAGGGATTTCTCCCTGCCGACCTTGAGAATGATGCCGGGTGGAGCGTTGGTCGCGCCGGTATGCACCGAATTGCGAGCGTTCGGGCCGCCGGTAGTTTGCATGCTGTGCTTGGTCCGGTTGCGAAAATCTCTGCTTCCGCGCGATGGGCGGTACGGTGTGGAGGATGATCTGGATGTTTGCCGGGTCATATGGTTTTGGATTTCTTTTTGGCGCGCGGATGTGCCGCGTCGTAAATCTTGCTCAGATATTGAAAATCGAGGTGGGTATAGACCTGGGTGGTGGAAATGCTGGCGTGCCCCAGCATTTCCTGCACGGCACGCAAGTCGCCGGAAGATTGCAGCACATGGGTGGCGAATGAGTGGCGCAGCAGATGCGGATGGACATTGCTGGTGATGCCCTGTTTGATGCCCCAATGTTTCATGCGCAGTTGCACCACACGCGGTGAAATGCGCGACCCGCGTTGCCCGACGAACAGCGCGGCCTCGCCCGGCTTGGCAATCTGGTCGCGAACAACCAGCCATGCCTTTAACGCGGTAATGGCATACTGGCCGAGGGGTACGATGCGCGTCTTGCTGCCTTTGCCGGTCACACGTACTTCGCCTGTGCTCAAGTCGAGTTGTTCCGGGTTGAGATCGACCAGTTCCGCCAACCGCAGTCCGGAGGAATAAAACAATTCGTATATCGCCTTGTCGCGTATTGCTTCAGTGGTGTCGGTCGGCAGGTCGACCATGTGTGTCGCCTCATCGGGCGATAAGGCCTGCGGCAATGCCTTTGGCGATTTGGGTGCGCGCAAACCTGCGCACGGATTGCTGGTCAGACCGTGATCCCTAATCAGGTAAGTGAAAAAACCGCGCCATGCCGACAGCAGACGCGCGAGCGACCGGCCGCCCAAACCTTTGCTGTGCAGTTGAGCGATAAAGCGGCGGATCTGATGAATCTTCAGAGTGGACAGCGGCGTATCTGCGGCCAGTTCGAACAGGTGCTTGAGGTCGCGGGCATAATTCTGTGCTGTCAGTTCGGAATATTGCTTCTCATTGCGCAGCCACGCCAGATAGCCATTCAGGTATTGCTGATTAAGAAGGGAGGTATCCCGCATGACTATGGATTTCACTAACCGGAAATCCGTTCATCCCGATAACCGGCGGCCTGGTTGCAGTATTTCGGCAGGCTGGTCGAATGAATGGTCGTGACATCGGGTATCGAATGATCATCATGGCCAAAGCAGGATTTCGATTCCTCAGCAGGAAGGGTTTTCGAATTATTAATTGTTTGATTCACTGGCGTGCTAGGTAAGGTTGCAGTGCGCTGCTAACCGCTTCGGCGATGCGTCGCAAAAATACCGTGCCCATTTCGGGATAAAAGCGTTGCTTGTCTTCACTTGCAAGCACCAGCATGCCGATGGTGTTACTGCCGGCATGCAGCGGCAGATAGGCGTAAGAGTGCAACTGTGCGGCATGCTCGCCAAACCATGCGGCGGTATCGTGGGCGGGATGATGCAGGCAAACCGGTTGCGTTTGCGCATCGGCAAAGGCCAGTACCTCCGCGCTGGGCGGCTCGGACTGCCACAGATGCAAAACCGTGTGCGGTATGGCAAAGATATCGCGCAATAGATGCGGGATCATTTCCTGCAACGCGGCCAGGCTGCGCGCGGCGAATAGTAAAACGACGAATTCATGCACCTTGCGCTGTAGCGCATCGTTGTCCTGCGCATACGCTATCATTTCGCGCAGGTTCTTTTCCAGCTCCTTGTTCTTCTCACGCAGGGCGAGCAACTGCCTTTCACTCAATGAGATCGTGCGTCCGCCATGCGGGTGCGGCAGATTGATCTGTGCCAGTGTATCCGCATGATGTTCAAAGAATTGCGGGTTGTCCTGCAAATATCGTGCGACTTCTTCATCTCTCATGGATAGCCCCTATAGATTTATTTCGCCTGCGAAGACGGTGATCGCCGGACCGGTCATCTGCACCGGCTGGCCATCTCCATCCCAGGAGATGGTCAATACACCGCCGCGTGTGGCAACATTCACCGGGCTGTCCAGCAACTCGCGCCGTATGCCTGTCACAACTGCTGCGCAAGCCCCGGTGCCGCATGACAGGGTTTCTCCCGCGCCGCGTTCATACACCCGCAGCCGCAAGGAATGGCGATCCATTACCTGCATGAAGACCGCATTGACGCGTTTGGGGAAGCGCGGGTGATGCTCGATCATTGGCCCCAGTTTTTCCACAGGGGCGTTTTCGATATCGTCCACCACTTGCACCGCATGGGGGTTTCCCACCGACAGCGCACTGATACTGAAGGTTTTGCCCGCGACTTCCAGCGGCTCGCTGACCGCGCCGCTGCCGCCTTCAAATGGAACAAGCACCGGTTCAAAAACCGGAGCGCCCATATTGACCGTGATGCGCCCGTCCTGTTCGAGTCGTGGACTGATCAGGCCGCCGCTCGTCTCCACCACGATCTCGCGCTTGGTCGTGAGTTTTTGATCGTGCACAAAACGCATGAAGCAGCGTGCACCATTGCCGCACTGCTCCACTTCGCCGCCATCGGCATTGAAAATACGATAGCGGAAGTCGGCCTCCGATTTCGCGGCCTTTTCGACAATCAAAATCTGATCGCAACCGACGCCAAAATGCCGGTCGGCCAGCAGGCGCAATTGCACCGGGCTGAGCTCGATGTCCTGGCGCACGCCGTCAATCATCACGAAGTCGTTGCCGGCGCCGTGCATCTTGGTGAATTTCAATAGCATCTCAATAAATCCATTTGTCGGTGGAATCGCGTTCCAGTTTGCTCGTTTATCGCAATTCTTTATATCTGAAGCAATCCGTGGTGTGGTCGTTGACCATGCCGGTCGCCTGCATGTGCGCATAGCAGATCGTGGAACCGACAAACTTGAAACCGCGCCGCTTCAACTCTTTGCTCATCGCATCCGACTCCGGAGTGCTGGAGGGGATATCGGCCATGCTGCGCCGTTTGTTCTGTATGGGTCCGCCATCGACGAATCGCCAGATGAATTGATCAAAGCTGCCGAATTCCTCCTGCACATCGAGGAATTTTTGTGCATTGATGATCGCGGACTGTATTTTCAACCGGTTGCGTACGATACCCGGATTCTGCAGCAGGGATTCTATTTTATTTGAGTCATAAGCGGCAATGCGCGACGCGTCGAAATCATCGAAAGCGGCACGATAGCTATCGCGCTTGCGCAATATTGTGATCCAGCTCAAGCCTGCCTGGGCGCCTTCCAGTATCAGGAATTCGAACAGGCGTTGGTCGTCATGCAAGGGTACGCCCCACTCGGTATCGTGGTATCTTTGATACAAGGCGTCACCGCCAGCCCAGGCACAGCGTTTCCTATCCATGACTCGGGCTCATGGGTGAGTGTGCCCCGAACTGCATTGCGTCGCGCCAGATGCAGCGATCCATGATCACGTAGATACCGGCTTTTGTGGCGCGCTGCGCGGCCTCCTCGTGGATGACGCCATCTTGCAGCCAAAGATTTTTGATCCCTAGCCTGATACAGCTGTCCACAATGGCGGGAACATGTTCCGCTGCGCGAAACACATTCACGATGTCCGGCTGTTCGGGCAGGCTTTCCAGGGTCGGGTACGCTTTTTCGCCCAGCACCTCTGCAATCATCGGCCGCACGGGAAATATGTGATAGCCGAGACCCTGCATGCCATGTGCGACGCGAAAACTCGGTCGCGCCGGATTGGGCGACAAACCCACCACCGCGATAGTGTGCACCTTGTTCAGCAAATTGCGGATCTCATCGGGAGCGGGGTTGGAGAATTGCATGGCGAGGCCAGGAGAAATAGAGCGACTATAATATACCATCGCTGCATAAATTAAAGAGGCCGTGCCTTGAGTGCGATCCACGCTTCCCAGTTGTCATTCTTTGCCGCCCACGCGCCATTCGATCGCATGGAACCGGCTCATCTGTTGTGGATGCTGGAGCACATGCGGATCGCGTATTATGCCCAAGGCGAGGTGATCATCTCGCCGGAGCAGGGCGTAGCGGAACGCTTTCTGGTCATCAAGCAGGGAATGGTGCAGGGCGAGCAGGCTGTGGCAAATGCCACCGATACGGATGCATGGCTGGAACTGATCGAGGGAGAATGCTTTCCGCTCGGTGCTCTTTTGGCGCATCGCCCGGTTGTCAGTGTCTATCGGGCGGGCAATGATACCTTCTGTTTCGAACTGCGAGCAACAGATTTCAACACCTTGCTCGGCATGAGCGCACCCTTCCGCGATTTCTGCACACGCCGCATCGCCAATCTGCTGGAACATTCCAAACAGCTGATACAGGCGCAGTACACCCAGTCCAGTGCAGAACAGCAATCACTGACCAGCCCTCTGTCAGCGATCATCCGCCGCACGCCGGTGACCTGTTCGCCGGAAACCAGCGTACGCCGGGCGCTGGAGCTCATGCATGAGATCGAGCATCGGTTCGATGGTGGCGGTCGATGGACACCAGACGCCCGCTCGGTATTCTGACCCTGCCCGATGTGCTGGAGCGCATCGTGTTGCCGCAGATAGCGCTCGACCAGCCGGTTATCACCGTCATGACCACACAATTGACCACGCTGCCCCCACAAGCGCTGGCTCATGAGGCGGCACTGGTCATGGCCAAACACGGGTTTCGCCACGTGCTGGTGGTGGAGAACGAACAACTGATCGGGCTGGTCTCGGAAAAGGATCTGTTCGCGTTGCAAAGGGTAGGCCTGCGCCAGATCGGTTCGGCGATACGGCATGCGCAGACTGTCGAAGAACTGCAGCAATCCGCTGCCGACATCCGCAGCATGGCGCACAACATGATGGCACAGGGCGTGGCGGCAGAACAGCTGACCCAGTTCATCTCCACGTTCAACGACCTGTTGACGGTGCGCATCATCGAACTGGAATTCGCCGCCGGCAATTTCGGCAAGGCGGGCGACGGGCTGTGCTGGCTCGCATTGGGTTCGGAAGGGCGCTTTGAACAGACCCTGAGCGCCGACCAGGACAACGCGCTGATCTTCACCGTGCCGGAAGGCATGACCGCGGATCATGTGCGCGCGCAATTGCTGCCGGCAGCCCGGCACATCAACGAAACGCTGGCTTTGTGCGGCTTCCCGTTATGCCGGGGCAATGTGATGGCGTCGAATCCGCAATGGTGCATGTCGCTGGAAGAATGGAGAGGCATCTTTTTAAACTGGATCATGCACGGCACACCGGAAGCACTGTTGCATGCTTCGATCTTTTTCGACTTTCGATCAGTGTATGGTGCGCATGCACTCGCCGAAGAATTGCGGCTGTGGCTGACCAAAATTGCCAGCAACAATTCCCTGTTCCTGCGCCAGATGGCCGAAAACGCGATGCGCAACCGGCCACCGCTCGGCGTGATGCGCGATTTCGTATTGGGCAAGGAGAATATGCTGGATCTCAAGCTCAATGGCATCACCCCGTTCGTGGATGCGGCGCGCATCTTCAGCCTGGCGACCGGCGTGAGTCACACCAGCACTATACAACGCCTGCGTCAGAGTGCGGCTGGACTGCATATTCCCGAGTCCGAAGTGGATGGCTGGATCGACGCATTCCTGTTCATCCAGATGCTGCGCTTGCGCCACCACTATGAGACGAGCGTGCAAGCCAAGCAGCCATTGAATAACCTGATCGATCCCGCGATGCTGAATGAGCTGGATCGCCGCATCCTCAAGGAAGCTTTTCGTCAGGCACGCAAGGTGCAAACCCGGCTGGCATTGAACTATCAGCTATGAAGCATCTGTTGCAACGCTGGTTCACCTCCAAGCCACGATTGAGTCCGCAACAGGCGGAACGGCTGGACTCCTGGCGCGCGTTGCCGGAGGTGGAGCGTACGGCAGCGTTCGACCATACACGCTTCGTGGTAGTGGATGTCGAGACGACAGGGTCTGAACCTGATGACCGACTCGCTCATTTCCATAGGTGCAGTCGCTGTGGTAAACGGCCAAATCGTGCTGGACGATAGTTTCTCGGTCGTGTTGCAACAACGCGAAAGCAGCCGCAAAGAGAATATTCTGATCCATGGCATTTCCGGTTCCGCACAGCGCGAAGGCGTGCTGCCTGCCGATGCCTTGCTGGCGTTCCTCGGATATCTGGGCAAGTCACCGCTGGTGGCTTTCCATGTTGCCTTTGACGAGACCATGATCCGGCGTGCGCTGCGTCAATACTTGGGCATATCGTTCAAACGCCCCTGGCTGGACTTGGCCTATGTCCTGCCTGCACTGTATCCCGAGTCTGATGCGCAACCACCGCGCGCTGGATGACTGGACTAGCCACTTCGATATCCGCAATGATGATCGCCACAATGCGGTGGCTGATGCGCTGGCGACTGCACGAGTTGTTGCTGGTAGCGATTGCACAGGCGCGGCTGGCCCATGAAACGAGGAATTATGATGGCTTGCGCAAACTGGAGCGCGCTTTTCATTATTCGCGGGCCAATGTCTGATTTTTCCTTGTCGCAAGTCTGTCAAAACGGCACTGCACAGTTCGATGATGAATCTTCCGGGCAGGGAAAAACAGGAGCGAAAAAAGCCGCCGGGAAATACCCGGCGGCCAGTCTGGATGAAGAATGTTTCAGAGCTTAGTGAGAAGCACCAACCTCGGCGCCCAAGCCTGTTTCGGAACGGACCATCTGGGCGTCATACGCCGCACGTTCTTTCTTGCCGCTCTCGCTGCTATCGGTCACCGACACGATATACGCGACGATAAGGACCGCAGGCAGCACGACGAAGGTCGGGAAGTCATACGGGAAGATGGCCGGGCCCATGTTCAGCACCTTGGTCCATACCGTCGGGCCGATCAGCAGCAGGCCGATGGAACCGAAGATGCCGGTATAACCGCCGACCACCGCGCCGCGCGTGGTCAGCCCGCGCCAGAATACGGACAGAGCCAGGATCGGGAAGTTGGTGCAGGCGGCGACCGAGAACGTCAGCGCCACGATGTAAGCGACGTTCTGTTTCTCGAAGGCGATGCCGAGGAAGATGGCCAGGATGCCCAATCCGATCACAGCCATCTTCGATACCCACACTTCCTGCTTCTCGGTCGCGTTGCCCTTCATGATCACTCTCGCATAGATGTCATGCGACAGCGCCGAGGCGCCTGCCAAAGTCAGGCCCGATACCACCGCAAGTATGGTGGCAAAGGCGACCGCAGCGATGAAGCCGAGGAACAGGTTGCCACCCAGGGCATGGGACAGATAAACCGCCGGCATGCTGCCGCCACCCTTCAGGTTGAGGACGCTCTTGGTGACGTCGACCACATACTCAGGGTTGTTGGCCACAAGCACGATCGCGCCGAAACCGATGATGAAGGTCAGGACATAGAAGAAGCCGATGAAGCAGGTTCCGTAGAGTACCGACTTGCGCGCCGCCTTGGAATCGGTGACGGTGAAGAAACGCATCAGGATGTGCGGCAGTCCGGCGGTGCCCAGCATCAGCGTCAGCCCCAGCGAGATCGACTCGATCGGATTGGCCTTGGCCCCGATAGGCACCACGGATTTCATGATGTCCAGGTGCTTGGGGTGGGCGGCTACCGCATCGGAGAACAGTTTCGCAAAGCTGAAACCTTCGTGCGACATCACGCCGATCGCCATCAGCGTCGCGCCACCCAACAGCAGGGTAGCCTTGATGATCTGCACCCAGGTCGTGGCCTTCATGCCGCCGAAGGTGACGTAGGTGATAATCAGCGCGCCGACGATGACGATGGACAGCCTGGTAGGACATCTGCGGCACCAGCGTATGCAGCAATTGCCCTGCACCCACCGCCTGGCCGATCAGATACCAGATCACGACAATCAGCGAACCGATCGCCGCCATGGTGCGCACCGGACCCTGGCTGAGGCGGAACGAGACGACGTCGCCGTAGGTGTATTTGCCGAGGTTGCGCAGGCGTTCAGCGATCAGGAACAGGATGATCGGCCAGCCGACCAGCCAGCCCACCGAAAAGATCAGGCCATAGAAGCCGTTCATGTAGACCAGCGCGGCGATACCGAGAAACGAGGCCGCCGACATGTAGTCGCCGGCGATCGCCAGGCCGTTCTGCAAACCGGTGATGCCGCGTCCTGCGGCGTAGAAGTCGGTCGCCGTCTTGGTATGGGTCGCCGCCCAGTAGGTGATGACCAGCGTGATGGCGACAAAGATCAGGAACATCACGACGGCATGCCAGTTGATGGGCGTTTCTGCCGGTGCGGCAGCAGGTGCCGGGCAGCAGCAGGTGCCGGAGCAGCAGTTGCCGGAGCAACAGTTGCCGGAGCAGCAGTTGTTGCCGTGACATCGGCGGCGTACGCCAGATTGGTTGTTATTACCGAGGCAATAGCCAGTATTGCAAAGAAAATCGTTTTAAATATTTTCATTTGGAAGCCTCCCGAACGATTTCGTTGACGATAGGGTCGAAGGTCTGGTTCGCCCGATAAACGTAAACCCCTGTCAGTATGCAGGAGAACACGATCACACCGACACCGATGAGCATGCCCAGCGGGATCACGCTGTCGGCAGCGATGGGTTCGGTGAGGATATCAGGGGCAAACGCGATCATCAGGATGAACCCGAAATACATCACACATACAATTGCTGACAGTGTCCAGGCCAACGTATCGCGCTGTCTAACCAGTTGCAGGTATTTCGGGTTTTTCAGTATCTTGCCGGCAATCAATTCAGACATGATGTACTCCCTTTTCAAGGTTTTCGGAATTTCCTGGTGGATCGGCTCCAATCGCCGATGGGTTGATACCTATCTTATCCATAAGTGACCTCCTCACGTTGTTGACGTCTATCGACTTTTATTGGCATTTTTGGAATCGCCGAATTGAAGTGTATATTAATTTGGCGGCGCTCTGCAGGAATAATTTGATTGTCAAAGTCCCTAGTTTTGGCAGGGGAGATAGCTTACGCGCAAATATAGCCAGCGACAAGGCTTCGATCTGGCCTTCTACGCTCCATCCTCGTTCACCCTAAAAAGGATAGCGGAAAAAGTTTTGGAAGAAGTACAGATCAGTTGTGCACTTTCACCAAATCGTCAGGAGCAACAAACTGAGGTAGAATGCGCGCCATCAAGTTGCATTTGCGCGCCCGTAGCTCAGCTGGATAGAGTATTGGTTTCCGAAGCCAAGGGTCACAGGTTCGACTCCTGTCGGGCGCACCACAAAACACAAAAGGCTTATTTCTTCAAGGAGGTAAGCCTTTTTGCATTTCAAGCCGAGAAGATAAATCTGAGCACCCCAAAGCGGACACTCATGAATCGGGGGAATGTGCCAGAAGCGGAACTTCAAAAAATTTACATAAAGCTTAATTGAACATCAGCATCAACTGTATTTTATCGCGCAGCAAATAAATCCAGTTTATTCTATTGAGATATTCCTGGTTTCAACCGTGCCAGGAACGCCCTGCATCTGCGCCATATCTCAATAGTTTGATCTACATGCGTTATCTCGGCCAATTCCCAATGGTGTAGGACAAAATCCGACACCAGATTCCGTGTATGTCTTATGGCTAATGCGGCAATGAGCAGGTATTGTAATTTTGACTAATTGTAAGGAGACAAAGAAATTACTGGTCCTGCCCAGATCCCAAAGATCGCTAGAAGTATTGGAGCTTTGTAATCCTCAGATTATTACCAGAACGTCCTCTGAAGTTCAAATTGAACAACTACGTTAATGTTTATGGAGACATAAGATGAAAAACTATTTGCAAATTTTAAGTATCGTCATGGCCGCCTCGTTGTTCGGCGTTGTTTCAAACCTTGCAGCCGCGGACCCGCCTTCGGATTGGCAGAACAATATTGGACCCGGAATGATGGGCGGTTATGGCCCGGGATACGGCATGGGCCCGGGAATGATGGGAGGCTTATGGCATGGGACCCGGCATGATGGGTTGGGGAAATTACCGTGACCTGAATCTTAGCGCGGATCAAAAATCCAAGATCACGCAAATACGTCAGGAAATGCGAGCCAAGCAATGGCCCTTGATGGGCGAAATGATGGATGCCCGTGACAAATTGCAGGATTTGTATGACGCGGACAAACTGGATTCAGCGGCGATCGACAAGCAGTATAAAGTTGTCGAGGATTTGCGTCGCCAGATGGTGGATAACATGGTAGATGCACACAACCGGATCAACAGCATCCTGACCAAGGAACAGCGGGAGAAATCCCGGGAGTGGGGCGGCCGCGGCTACGGACCCATGATGGGATATTAAGCACTTCTTCATTAATATCAGATTGTCGCTAACTTCGCTGGCACGCATATGCAAATGTGAACTGTTTCCGTGCTTTAACGCCTCGTCGTGTATTCCGTTTTCATTGACTGTTCATATGGACCGGGCTTCCGAAGCAAAGCCATGTCTGTGGTCAATGCTGATACGGGCTGTCAGATGTTTAAGGATGGTCTGAAACTATCATACTGAAATATTTTACTCAGGCATCAGCAGGGTGTTGATGCAAATATTTACACATTGCCGCATTGTATCGGGCAAGAATTAGGAACATAATGATCAAAAATTATTGCCCGCTGCGCATCTTTCATGTTGCCGTTTCTGTCGATGTGATTCCGCAAGCGGCTGTTCAAACAGTGGCCGAGTTAATTTCTAATTTTCGGGGTGTGTGATGCCTTCCAGCAAGATTTGTGTTGTGGTGACTGCCGATTCTCTTGAACGCTTACAGATGGCCGCGATGGTTGCCTCGGTAGGCGCGGTGAGCGGGCAGGAGGTGATGGTTTTTGTTTCGATGAATGCCTTGTCATATTTTATCAAGGGCCGTGTTTCAAAACCCCAGCACGAAGGCAAAATGGGCAAATTGATGGCGAGCAAGAATGTGCCGCAATTCAAGACCCTTTTCGAGCAGGCGGTCGAGCTTGGTGATGCGAAGATTTATCCCTGCTCGATGGCGATGGATGTGCTCGGCGTCGAGCAGAAAGATCTTGAAGATTATCTGGAAGAGGCTACCGGCTTGACCAAGTTTCTCCACGAAGGTCAGGATGGGCAGGTGTGGACTTTTTGATGACAGGAGAAATTCTTAATGACTAAAAAAATTGTTGATGGGCGTGGCAGCTTTTGTCCCGGCCCGCTGATGGAAATGATCGCGGTGTTGAAATCATGCCAGATCGGTGATGAGCTAGAAGTATTGTCAACTGACAAAGGTTCGGCGAACGAGATTCCGGAATGGGTCAACAAGGTCGGTCATGAATACATATCGACGACTGAAAAAGATGGGGTGTGGCATATCACGATTCGCAAGAAGAAGTAGGAGCGATTGGCATTTATTGACAGTGTAGCGATAACGGACACGGAGGAAACATGAAAAAGATATTGATAGTTGGCGGCGGCATGGGCGGTACGATCCTGGCGAACAACCTGGCCAGGCGATTGACCAATGAACTCAAGACCGGCAAGGTTCGCATCACGATGCTTTCTGCTTCAGATAAACACATGTACCAGCCCGGCCTGCTCTACCTTGCAGTGGGCCGCATCACTCCGGATGAATTGTACCGCGATCAGGCCAGCCTGCTCGAGCCGGGTATTGAGTTTCACGTCGATCCGGTCGAGGAATTCAAGCTCGACAGCAATCAGGTGAAGACCAAGAGTGGCAAGACTTTCGATTACGACTACATGGCCATCGCCACCGGCTCGCGCATGTTCCCGGAAGGCATCCCCGGCATGGTGGAAGGCGCGGAGACTTTCTACACCGAGGAAACCGCGCTGAAGATGTGCAAACGCCTGCAATCGTTCGAAGGCGGCAAGGTGGTGATCACTGTCGGCGTCCCTCACAAGTGCCCGATGGCACCGCTGGAAATCACCTTCATGCTGCATGATTACTTCAAGGATCGCGGTCTCGCCGACAAGGTCCAGCTGCATTACACCTATCCGATCGGGCGCGTGCACAGCCTGGAGAATGTTGCCAAATGGGCAGCTCCGGAAATGGACAAGCTGGGCATCAAGTACGACACCTTCTTCAACATCAAGGAAGTTGACGCAAAGAACAAGGTGCTGCGCAGCGAGGAAGGGACCGAGATCAAGTACGATTTGCTGATTACCATCCCGACCCACAAGGGCATGGAAGTGATCGAAAAGAACGGACTCGGACAGGGCGGCTGGATACCGACCAACCGCACCAAGCTGAACATGGAAGGCCGCAACAATGTGTTCATCCTCGGCGACACCACCAACATCCCGATCAGCAAGGCCGGTTCGACAGCGCACTTCGAAGCCGACACGCTGGGCGAGAATCTTGCCGCGATGGTGAAGATGGGCATGCCGGTGCGCGAATATGACGGCAAGGTGTTCTGTTTCATCGAGGCCGGCAAGGATCGCGCGACCTACGCGATGTTCAACTACCAGAACCCGCCCGATCCGAAGGCGCCGACCAAGGCGGTGCACTGGTTCAAAATGGCCTATAACAAGCTCTACTGGATCTCCGCGCGCGGACTCCTGTAACGTGGAGGTGTGAAATGACTACAGAAACCCCAAATAGAGAAATCAGGGAAGAAAAGGCCGTCATGGATTTTGAGATCGAGCGTCTGATTGCGGCTGGGCGTGATTCATTGACCGATGAAATGGTCGGTCGTCTCGCCGGTTCCGCCGCCGAGGCGCTCGACCTGATCGACAAGGCAGGACGATCCGGGCTGAGCAAAGCGATCCCGGCGCTGTCCGAGATGGTCAACAACGGCGATCTTGAGCGGCTCTCGCAACTCGCTCGCGTCTACCATGCCGCGCAGGATGCGCTCACCGATGAAATGGTCGGTCGGCTCGCGGAAACATTGGGCGAAGGGATGTCCCTGCTCGACCGGGTCAACCGCAGCGGCTTCTGGCGGTTGGTGGAGGTGATGGAGCGTCTCGAATCCACCGGTGCGCTGGAACGCATTGCCAATACTCTGCCGCAATTGCTGGAGCGCCTGGATATGGTGGGCGGACTACTGACCTGCATGGAGGATGCCGCGAGCAAGAGCAAGGCTCAGCCGGTATCCGGCGGCATTGGCGGCTTGTGGCGCATCATGACAGACGAGAAATCGGCACGTTCGCTGCAGTTCCTGATCAACATGAGCGAGCAGATGCAGGAGCATTGCGCCAAACCAAAGTAATGCAAGATGCTGCCTCAAAGCAAAAACGGCAGGTTCAACCTGCCGTTTTTGTTGAAGTGGAGTATGTTCCGCCGCTCACCCGCTCGATGCCTGCCAGATCGCGCGCAGAGAATACAGAGTCGAATCCTGCCTGTTGCAATAGCGCGCGTACCTGCGCCGCTTGATCATGGCCATGCTCGAACAACAGCCAGCCATTCGCGTTGAGATAGGTTTTGGCTGCAGCACAGATGCCTCCTATGTCATCCAGTCCGTCTGTGCCGGAAACAAGCGCAGCGCGCGGTTCAAAGCGCACATCGCCCTGTATCAGATGCGCATCGCCAGCAGCAATGTAGGGAGGATTTGAAACGACAATATCGAAACACTCCCCGTGTATCGCGCCGAACCAGTTGCTGAGCAGCAACTTCACATTTCCGAGGTTGAGCCGTTGCGCGTTGAACTGCGCCACTCCCAGTGCGGCTGTTGAAGCATCCACCGCCACCACTTCGACATCGGGGCGCGCATGAGCGATGCTCAACGCGATCGCGCCGCTGCCCGTTCCCAGATCCAGCACGCGGCACCCGCCTTGCCTGGGTATGCGCTGCAAGGCCAGTTCGACCAGCAATTCCGTTTCGGGGCGTGGTATCAAAGTGGCGGGGGATACCTTGAAGGGCAACCCATAAAACTCCCGTTCGCCAATCAGATAGGCGATCGGTTCGCCCTTCAGGCGCCGTTCGAACAATCCCTTGAATCTGTCATTTTGCTCGTCGTCGAGTGCCTGTTCTGGATGGGCGAGTAACCAGGCGCGATCCACTTGCAGCACGGCCTGCAACAGGCATTGCACCTCGATGCGCGCGCTGCCGGGATCAAGGTTGAGCGCGGCTCCCAGCTGCTTGCTGTGGAGCCCCAACATTTCCCCGATACAGAGAGTCATGCGGAATACCGCGTAGGGTGGGCAGGTTTTATTTGCCCACGCGGTTTTGATCGGTGGGCACACTGTGCCCACCCTACCAAATTAATTAAGGACATCTTCCGCCATCGCAGCAAGCTGCTCCGCCTGATGCTCAGCCATCAGCGCACTGGTCAGTTCGTTGATGTCTCCGTCCATGATCGCGTCCATCTTGTACAGCGTGAGGTTGATGCGATGGTCGGTGACACGGCCCTGCGGGAAGTTGTAGGTGCGGATGCGCTCAGAGCGGTCGCCGCTGCCGACCAGGCTCTTGCGCGTCGCGGCGGTCTTGGCATTCTGCGCTTGCACTTGCGCGTCCTTGATACGCGCCGCAAGCACGCGCATCGCCTGTGCCTTGTTCTGGTGCTGCGAGCGCCCATCCTGGCATTCCACCACCACGCCGGTCGGCAAATGGGTGATGCGCACCGCCGAATCGGTCTTGTTGATGTGCTGTCCGCCTGCGCCGGACGCGCGGAACGTGTCAATCCGCAGATCGGCCGGATTCAGCACCACATCATCGACGTCACCCACTTCCGGCATGATCGCCACGGTGCAAGCCGAAGTGTGCACGCGTCCCTGTGTCTCGGTAGTCGGCACACGCTGTACGCGATGCGCGCCGGATTCGAATTTAAGTACCGAATACGCACCCTGTCCGACGATGCGTGCGATGATCTCCTTGTAGCCTCCCATCTCGCCCGGGCTTTCCGAGATCACTTCCACCTGCCAGCGCTTGCGCTCGGCAAACCGCGAATACATGCGGAACAGGTCGCCGGCAAACAAGGCGGCCTCATCGCCGCCGGTCCCGGCGCGTATCTCCAGGAATACACTGCGCTCGTCGTTGGGATCCTTGGGCAATAACTGCTTTTGCAGTTCGCTGTCGAGCTGCGCCAGCCGTTCCTGTCCTTGCTTGATCTCGGCATCCGCGAACTCTTTCATTTCCGCGTCACTAGCCATGTCCTGCGCAGCTTCAATGTCGGACAGACAGCTTTGATAGGCGTGATACAACTCCACCACCGGTTCCAGTTCGGCGCGTTCGCGGTTCAGCTTGCGAAACGTGTCCATGCTTTTGGTGGCTTCTTCGGTACTCAGCAGTTGATTGACTTCGAGCAGACGCTCGCTCAACTGAGCGAGTTTGGAACTGATACTGGGATTCATTCGGCTGGTGTTTACTCTTCGGTGTTGAGGTGATACAGGCGATGGATCACTTCAAGGAAGGCTTCGCGGTCACCGCTTTGTGCCTGATTCAACGCATGGGTGGGAGCATGCAGAAATTTGTTGGTCAGGCTGCTGCTCATGGCTTCCAGCACTTGTTCCGGACTCTCTCCCTTGGCCAGCAGCCGCAGGGCCTTCTCGACTTCGTGGCGGCGGTTACGCTCGGCATGATCGCGCAGCGCGCGTATGGTCGGCACCGCTTCGCGTGATTCCATCCAGTGCAGGAAATCCGACACGCAGGAATCAATGATGACTTCGGCTTCCTTGACTGCACCCTGGCGCGCGTCCAGGCCGTCCTTCACCACCTCGGCGATGTCGTCCACGGTGTACAGGAACACATCGCTCAGCTCGGCGACCTCGGTTTCCACATCGCGCGGCACGGCGAGATCGACGATGAACAACGGACGGTGCTTGCGCGCCTTGAGCGCGCTTTCCACCATACCCTTGCCCAGGATCGGCAAGGGGCTGGCGGTGCAGGTGACGATGATGTCGTGGTGGGCCAGTTGTTCAGGCAGGTCGGTCAGGGTGATCGCATGGCCGTTGATGCGGCGCGCCAGCGTTTGCGCGCGCTCCAGCGTGCGGTTGGCGACGGTGATGCGCTTGGGAGTACGCGCCGCGAAATGCACGGCGTTGAGTTCGATCATCTCGCCCGCGCCGATGAACAGCACATTCTGTTCGGCGATGCTCGGAAAGATGCGCTCTGCCATTTTCACCGCGGCGGCAGCCATTGACACCAGATTCGCGCCGATCTCGGTCTGGGTGCGAACATCCTTTGCCACCGAGAAAGTGCGCTGGAACAGTTTGTGCAACAAAAAACCCAGCGTGCCGGCCTGCTCGGCCTGGCGCACTGCCTGCTTCATCTGGCCGAGTATCTGCGGCTCGCCCAGCACCATGGAATCCAGGCCGCTTGCAACACGGAACGAATGCTTTACCGCCTGTTCGCGCGGCAGGGTGTAGAGATAGGGCTCGATGTCCTTGCGCAGCATCTGATGATATTGAGCCAGCCAATCGATGGTATGGTCGGGTTGCGCGGCGTTGCAATACAGCTCCATGCGGTTGCAGGTGGACAGGATCGCCGCCTCTTTCGCTCCACCGTTTTCCACCAGGTCGCGCAGGGCGTTCTCCATCCCGTCCGCATTGAACGCGACTTGTTCGCGCACTTCCAGCGGCGCGGTCTGATGATTGATTCCAAAGGTGAAAAGCTGCATCTTTAATGTGTTTGGAAAGTCAGTACTTATATTGGCGGGGATTATAGTCGGAACGGCTGCGCAACGCCATCCGCCACAAATTGGGGGACTCGCATAAAATGCCCGGCGTCAAGATACCGATCAAATGAAATCCAAATGGCCATCAAAGCGACCGTATTCAAAGCCACACTGCAGATTGCCGACATGGACAGACACTATTATGCGGACCACGCCTTGACACTGGCGCGCCATCCTTCGGAAACCGATGAGCGCATGATGACGCGCCTGCTGGCCTTTGCGCTATACGCCGATGATGCGCTGGTTTTCGGCAAAGGCATCAGCAGCGATGACGAACCCGACCTTTGGCACAAGGACCTCACCGGCGCGATCGAACGCTGGATAGAGGTGGGCCTGCCCGATGAGCGCGTCATCCGCAAGGCCAGCGGCCGCGCCCATCAGGTCGTGGTGATCAGTTACGGCCGTGCCGCCGGCATCTGGTGGAACGAGAACCGCGACAAATTGTTGCGATTGCATAACCTCACCGTACTCAAACTGGATAGCGAAACCACCCTGGCGCTTGCGGCGCTGGCAAGCCGCACCATGCAACTGCAGTGCTCCATCCAGGAAGGGCACATCATGGTCACCAGCGAGGCAGGAATGATAGAGGTCGAACCGAGAATATTGCAGGGCAGCTTGCGCCCGGCGCCGGGGTGAACCAGGGATTACCGCGAAATCATCGCCTTGCCCCTGCGGCAACGTGGACTATGCAACTTGCTGTGGCCGCTATCACAACGCTTAAGTCTTGTAGGAGCGGGCCATGCGGGTGCTCAGACAACAGTTCTTCGTGCCCGCGATTGTTTTTTGTTCGCGGGCATGGCCCGCTCCTACATATCTCTTGCCCGATAATGAGTGTTATAAAACGGGAGAGGCTCAATAAGAACTGGCCAGCCAGTGCTGTTCCGGCAAGCCATGATTCAGGAACAATCTTCTGGCGACTTGCAATTGTGACGCCGTGCCGGAAGCGTAAACATCGAAGCGATGCAGGTCGGGGTAGTCGCTGACGATGTTTGCCAGGGTCTTTTCCACATCGGTCTCCTGCGCATGCGGAAAGTAGGTGAAATTGTCGAGCGCATCGGCCCATGCCCGGCACAGGTTGTTCTGATAATGACCTGCCTGCTCTGCCAACCAGTGCAAATCCATGGACTCGGTCAGATCCAGCGACATCGCATGCTGGATCAGGCTCTTGATCGGCGCAAACCCCGCGCCGAAAGCAAGGAAGATGATAGGGCGCGTGGACGATTCCTCCAGCACAAATTCGCCGTATGGTCCTTCCACCTCAACGCTGTCGTTGGCTTTCAAGCCGCCGTACAGCAGTTCCGAAAATGCATCGTCCGGATTGCGCAAAACATGAATCTCGATATGCCGCTCTTCACATGGGCAACTGGCGATGGCATATCGCCCGCTCTTGCCTTGCGCCCACAACTGGACCGACTGCCCGGCAAGAAAACGCAAGCGCTGGCTGCGCGGCGCCAGCAAATGCAGCGCGGCCAGTTGGGGATTGAATACCTCCACCGACTTGATCTTCGCATTCAATAGCTGTACTTGAATGTCCTGGGCGCCGGCCACATTGGCCTCGATCACCACATCGTTCACTGCCGCACAGGAACACAGCAAAAAAACGCCGGCGTCCTTCTCCGCCTGGCTCAACACAAAGTCATGCGCGTGGACTTTCTTGATTTCGCCCGATATCAAACGCGCCCGGCACTCGCCGCAATTTCCGTTGCTGCATCCGTAGTTGAGCGACACCCCGGAACGCAGCGCGGCTTCCAACAGGGTGTCATTGCTTTCCACGAAGAATTCGTGGCCGCTGGGCTTGATGGTGACATGGGCTGACATGATTTTCAGTATCCTTTCTTGAGCGATCATCGCTTGTACTTTTGCGGCATCAGCGGGGATTTCAGCCAAATGACGCACGATAAACGCGCGCAGCAAATGCAGTGCATGACGCGTCTCCATACTCTGCTCTTCCTCGAGCTCGTCGATCTTTTCATCCAGCCAGGACAGCACGTTGCTGTAATGCATCAGCAAGGCCTTGGTCGCGGCATATTCGTTGCCCAATTCGTACAGACGCGCCGCCAAAACCTCCTTGTCCGGCAAGGCGCGTTCGAACACGCGCTTGCCAAAAGCCTTTTCCTTTATTTCGGTGACGCGGCGGAATTCCGCATCATCATCCCATTGCGCATCGGGAAATGCCCGCAGCAGTTCATTCATGTCGACCATGCCATCGAAGGTATCCAGAGAACCGCTGCGTATCAGTTCCTGCAACGCATGCCGCGATATTCCAACCAGCTTGGTGACACGGGAAAGGGGGAGGAAATGTCTCATGGATGCATCTTAACGTTAGTGCGGAATTTGTGGAACTACGCCTTGCGCGCATCGTTCTGTAAGTGCGGGCCCTGCGTGTGTTGTTGGGGCTTCAGCCCCTTACAACCACGGCGGTGACGATCTTGTCCAGCCTTTGGCTGGTGACAAGTCGCCTGCATAGCTACCTCTTGCGGGTGCTGCCCGCGATTGTCATTTTGTTCGCGGGCATGGCCCGCTCCTACAACTGCAGTGAAATTTTCGCGGGCTGCTTCGACAGGCACAGGTCAGGCATAGCCCGCTCCTGCTTGGATGCGGAAACGTTCAAACATCGCGCGCGGCTTCTGCTAAAGTCAGTGCATGGGCAAATTGAGTTTGGACCGCATTCTTCAATCACAGGGTTTCGGTACCCGCAAGTGGTGCGGTGAAATGATCGCCGCCGGTGAGGTGAGCATCGCTGGAAAGACAATTACCGATACGCGTTTGGCAGTCGATACTGACGGGCTCGTGTTCAGGATATTCGATGAGTCATGGGTATATCGCGAACATGTCTATATCGCGTTGAACAAGCCGGCAGATATTGAATGCTCCAGAAAGGCCAGTCACCATCCCGGTGTGCTGACCCTGCTGCCGGAACAATTCGCCCGGCGGGATGTGCAGCCGGTGGGGCGTCTCGACCACGATACCACCGGCTTGCTGTTGCTGTCTGACGACGGGCAGTTCATCCACCAGCAGTCTTCTCCCAGGCGGCACATACCCAAGGTTTATCTGGCGACCACGCATGATCCGGTCACGCCCGAACTGGTAGAGAAGTTGCTGGCCGGGGTGAAACTCCATGACGAGACGGAGTTACTGGCAGCTGCGACCTGCAGCATGGTCGATACCCATCGCATCGAGATCGTGCTGGAGCAGGGCAAGTATCATCAAGTCAAACGCATGCTGGCTGCGGCGGGTAACCATTGCGTCAAGTTGCACCGTGCCCAGATAGGCGGCTTGAAACTCGATGCGCTGGGACTGGCCGAAGGCGAATGGTGTTATCTGGAAGCGGCACAACTGGCACTGCTGGCAACGGCCTGATCCAATCTATCCTCCAACCGCGATAACGACTAACTGTTCCACTTGGCCGCCATAAGACGACCGAGTGGATACAGTTACAGGCCGGCAATATCCGCAGTGCAAGTCATCGGTTGCGTCGGGTATCGCCGGAATTGTCAGGCTGCCGCTGAAAGCGTCGCTGATCGCCCTGGTCACTTTGTTGCATTTTCATTACTGAACACACGATTGGCCGGTTTGCCGGGCAGATCCGTCCGTGTTTGCTGCCGGTTTTCCGCAGGGGCGGCGCGCTGCTCGACTGGTGCTGCAAAACTTCTGCGCAATTCCTGCCTTGCTTGCTCCCGTTCCTGGGCTGCGCCCTGTGGGGCAACTTCACGCGTCGTATGTTGCTGCATTCCGGGCTGTGGTTTTGCCGGTTGCTGAGGGATGTCGCGCGTTGCATTGGATCCTAATTGGGATCTGTTCGGAGACACCGTCCCGGTCTGTGCCGGCCCGGTGTTGTCGGGTACTGCTTCACGCCGCCTTTCCGGGAAGCGCGGAGGAAATGGGGGGCGGGGACGCTCTGCTCCGGTCTGGCCACCGAATGCCGGACGCGGCAAATTGTTGGTGGATTGTTTGGGCACCAGCATAAAGCGCCGTTCCTGAACGGAGCCGCCCTCCTGCCTGCGTGCTTCGGTGTGCCATGGCAGTCTGGATTCTTGTGGCGGGCGCGTGGCAACCACGGGCCGCGACAGCATTCTTTCGGGCGGGCGAGCGCCATTGCGGGCGCCGGCCACCAGACTTTCCGGCCGCGGTTTTACCGGCAGTGCGCCGCGGACATTTTTCAGCTCCTGGGTTTGTGTCATAGACACAGACACATGCTCATCGCGCACACGGCCAGTGCCGAAATGTTCATGCGTGGTGGCGACTGACGGCGTTGTGCACGCGAGTGTTGTTGTATCTGATGTGGTTCATGTCGACGCGTGAGTTGTTACGGACGACCTGATTATTCACCACACGCGGACCGCCCCAGCCGCCCCACCAGGGCCTGCCGATGAAGTTGGGACGTCCCCACCACGGGGTCACCGGCTCGCCCCAACTGAGCGCGACCCATCCCATTCCCGCACTGCTGAAGCCCATCGAAACATTGGGGCCGACATCGAAAAATGCCACCAGCGCCGGTGCATACACCGGGTGTCTGATCACCGGTCCCGGAGCCCACGCCCAGTAGCCGCTGAGATAGACCCATCGCCCATAATGGAATGGTGCCCATCCCCATGGCGCGTCGTCGATCCATGTCCATTGATAGTAAGGATCCCAGCCCCAGCTGCCGGTACTGTAGGGCGCCCATCCGGGCGGAACGTCGTCGGGCACCCAGATCGGACCGTAATCCGGCACGACACGCCAATTGCCATAGTTGTCCAGATCGGATGCCCCGGCGACCCCGTACGGAAGATAGCGTTCGCTGACCGCATCCAGCAGACCATCGGTGCGGTCGTAGTTCCATCGATCCCAGCTGTCGATCACCGGTGCCACGTAGGTTTCCGCCCGGGCTACGGTGGTACCGCTGACCACGATTTCTTCGGAGGGATTGATGCTCATGGCCTGCCCGCCGGCCGGAATCACCATGGCACGCCCGCCGCGACGGGTGATGAAATGCACATCGTCATCCACATCCACACGGTAATATCCGACGTGGTCGATGGTGAACACCGCATTCGGGGTATCCAGTTCCACGGAATTGCCGGTGGGGAGCGCACGCAAGTCGAAGGTGACGCGTCCGGATGTGATTTTGAACTGGATGATAATCGGGTGTCTGGTTGACGAGAGTGAGTTGAGTGTTATCGTCAGCCCGGACAAAATCGCGGCTGTCAATCTGCAGTTCAAGGTCACCGTCATTGCCGACATAGAGCGAATCGCCGACGGCAAGCGGGGTATTCAACTGCGCATCCACCCAGTCTGTTGCGCCATTACGCCAGAAAGAGACGTCTCCGTCGGCATAACTCAGACGCATCGGGGTGACTGCCGTCGGGTCGTCCTCTTGAGCGTAAGCGGTCATGCTGCAAATTAACAACAGCATGGAAAATGCGGCAGTGATTCTGGGCAATGGAAACATGGTCATCTCCTGATTTGCACAGCCAAGGGAATTATTCCGGGGCTGTGTTTGGTAAATCTTGATCGTGTGTGAGTAAACAACGTTGCGGGTTTGATTGCGTTGACGACTCGGGCAAGAAACATCTGATTGGAGTGCCGCAATCAAGATTGATTCAATCGCAGATGCATACATTGTAGTCGGGTTTTCCTGGCATGGGGAAATTCCCTGCCCGTGATTAAAATCGTCCCCAAACGTGATATGGTAAACAGCGCAAGGTAAAATTCTTTTTTGAGCAGCCCTTCCGTTCTATTTGCCTAATGGGTGCCTCTAAAAATTCAGAGTTCGCCCAAATGCAAGGCGCGGAAAAAATTTCGCCGCGCCGCATATGGTGTATATGTAAGCAAGAAATTTTTTATGCAACGCAGCATAACCAGCCACTTGGTTGCCGTTGTTTGGCAACTTAGTGGAATGGCTAGTAGTTTCATCAGTTGGGATGGAATCTGGATTTTTAGAGGTATCCGAATGAGCATACAGTGGTTTCCCGGTCACATGACTTCGGCACGCAGAAAAGCGGCCGAGACGATGGAGTTCATCGATGTCGTCATCGAAGTGCTGGACGCGCGCCTGCCCGAAGCGAGTTGCAATCCGCTGATCAGGGAACTGCGCCTGCACCGCCAGCGCCCTTGCCTGAAGATACTCAACAAGGCCGATCTCGCCGATCCGGAAGTCACGAAAGCCTGGCTGAACTTTTACAACAAGCAGGCGGGCGTCAAGGCGGTGGCGCTGAGCTGCAAGAATGCCGGCGATGCCGCCAGGGTGCCGAGCCTGTGCCAGCCGCTCGCGCCGCATCGTGACAGCACCCACAAGCCGCTGCGCATGATGATCATGGGCATCCCCAACGTCGGCAAATCCACGCTGATGAACATGCTGCTCAAACGCCGTGTCGCAAATGTCGGTGACGAACCCGCCGTGACCAAATCGCAGCAGTGCCACAAACTGAACGACCACATGACCCTTACCGATTCGCCCGGCCTGCTGTGGCCCAAGATCGAAAAGCCTGAAGACGGACTGAAGCTCGCCACCATACACGCCATCGGCCGCAACGCCGTCATTGAAGAAGAGGTCGCAGAGTTTCTCGCCGCCACCCTGCTTGCGCGCTATCCCGGCCTGCTGGCTGCGCGCTACGATATAGCCGAGGAGGGGATGGATGGCGCGGATGTGATAGCAGCGATCGCGAAGAAGCGCGGCTGCCTGCTTAAAGGACGGGGCGGTGAACCGGATCTGGAAAAAGCGGCAATGATCCTGCTGACTGATTATCGCAGCGGCAAACTGGGCCGCATCAGCCTCGAGACGCCCGAGATGAGAGACTCCGTGCCGGAAATTTCCGGCGGGCAGCCGGCCTTGAACTGAGGCTGAAAGCACCGCTAGGGTGAACTGCATCAACAGAGCATGTATCTTGCCCCTTCTTGCAGTATTGCTTCACTTCGCACCCGACTGGCAACGTGATAAAGTTATATTGAAAATGATCAGCACAGATTTCCAGAAAGGATACATATATGAAAAAAACCATTAACTGCCTAATTGCCGCTTCATGTTTTGCGTTGAGCGCCAACTTGGCGTACGCTGAAGGCGGGCAGGGTACGGAGGCTGGGTATAGTGACGGAACGACCCATCTTGACCGGCGCTTCCTTGCTGCCGATGCCAACCATGACGGCGGGCTGGATCGCGAAGAGGCAAAGAATATGCCGATGCTGTCCAAGTATTTTGATGAAGTTGATACGAACAAGGACGGAAAAGTGACGCGCCAGGAATACTTCGATGCGATGCCATTGCTGCACGGTGTGAAGAAGATAGATACCAATGCAAAGCCGCAATCGATGTAGTAATGCCTGAGTGACAAACGACAAGGCCAGCGTTAAGCTGGCCTTGTCGTTTCTGCAAAGACAATTTGGCCTGCCTTCAACGGTTCTTTGAAGCGTATAAACACATTAATGAGGTTGCATTGACATCGATCCAAAGCGTACTTGCCGCGTTCTCCATCATACTGATCGACCTCCTGGGCAGGGCGGGATTGGACAAGGTGCTGGCGCTGTCCGGCGGCCCTGTCATCGTCGCGCTGTGGGCGCAACTCCAGTCGGTAGTCGAATTGGTCGGCGCGGTAACGATGGCAGGGGTGTTGCAGGGCCTGACCGTATTGATCACCCAGGTGATCACATCGCGCGACGAACGCATTCTGCTGCGTGACGCGCTCAAGCTGGGCCTGGGCACTTCGCTGGCAGTGGCTTTGATCGTGGCGCTGGCCTCACCCGAACTGGCGGCCTGGCTCACCCAGGGAAGAATCGAAACGGAACTGTTTTTGCTGGCCGCATTGGCCGGCTGTATCACCATTGTTCCGGCCACACTCAACGCATATTGGCTGGGAAAGCACCAGCAACAGCGCATGCTGGGCCTGTCGCTGCTGACCAGCATGATATTGCTGCTGGTGGCGGCGGGCGCATGGTTCGGGTTGACATTGCGCGGGCTGATGTGGGTGCAAAGTCTGTTGCTGGCCATCATCGGCTTGGTGATCTGGAGATATTTGCGCAAGCTGTCACGACCGGGCGAAGAACATCAGGGCGGCGCGGAATATTTCCGCAAACTGGCGAGGTTCGTGCCGGTCGGTCTGGCGATCGGCATCATGAGCCCGGTTTCGATGCTGCTGGTGCGCGGCATATTGTCGGGCTCGCTTTCCTGGAGCGACGTGGGATTCCTGCAGGCGTTATGGCGTTCCACCGAGTGGGTCACTGCCACCGCGGCAGGCGTGCTGTCGCTGATCTTCCTGCCGCGCTTCAGCGCCACTTACGGTTCGATGCGATTCAAAGCAGAGATGATGCGTGCCGGCAAGATGGTGCTTATCCCGGCGGCGTTTCTGCTGGTGCTGATCTTCTTCAACCAGCGGGCCCTGCTGGCGGCGCTGTATGACGCGCGCTTTGTGGTGAGCGACCAGACCGCCGGCGTTGATCATGCTCGGCTGCTGGATACGCATCGCGTCGTGGGTGTTCCTGTTCGGTCTGTTCGCCGCTCATCGCACGGGGCTGATCATCGCGGGAGAGATATTGTCACTGCCGCTTTTTGCGCTGCTGCTGTGGCTGTTTGCCGACGGGATGACGCTTGAGCGGACAGCGCTGCTTTATTTTGTCAGCTATCTCGTCTATCTGATATTCAATGCGGTCGCCTTGCTGTACTCGCGTCGCGAAGAACAGAAGTCCGCATGATCCTGTGTAGACGGGCGTTTCTTCCCGCGTGTGCTGGTGGTTGCCATCCTCTATAATCCGTATGTGACCGGGCCATTCTCCGCTGGCCGGTTGGGTAGTCATGAATAACAACCTAAATCGCATCCAATGAAATTTTTGTCGATAATCTTTTTCATCTTCCTTTTGTTTGCCTGTTACGGTTGGGGGTACGCGCTCGTCAGGCGGACTGCCATACGCGATAAGGATGATTTTGCTTTCCTGTCCGTGGTCGGAATCGCCTTTCTGGTCTTTCTGGGCGGGATACTTAATCTTGTCCATCTTGCCTACCCGGCTGCAATGATCATCTTGTTTCTGACAGGGCTGGCTTTCTTTGTTTTGAGCATTTCAGCGAATGCCAAAATGTGGCTGGTTACATGGCGCACAGGCGGCTTGATCGATCCGGAAAAATTGAAGTCCATGTCCGGCTATGCTTTGCCGATCGGCATTCTCGTCATCGCCGTCGGTTTTTATGCGCTTACGCTGCTTCCGGTTACTGCCTACAATATCAACGACGATTTTTACACCTACCTGCCAAGGCCGTTCAGGATGCTGCAAACCGGCACGCTGGCGGGAAATCCATTCGAAGTGCTGGGCACGGACAGCCTCGGCGCCCATGCTTTCCTGCAAGGATTCGTTCTGCTTGGTTTACCCGTCGAGTATTTGCAAGGACTTGAGGCCGTTTTCAGTTTTGGTCTGGCAGGATGGCTATTGATTGAAATAGCCAAAAAATTCAAACTGCACTGGAGTTATACGGCATTAGCCGTGATCGGATTCATCGTCATCGATCCGCAATCGGTCAACGTCTCCCCGATCTATCTGGGCTCCGCCTTCATTCTGGGGATTATTTATGCCAGTTGCCAGTTGCTGGAACAGATGGAGAAATCAGACAGCGGCGCAATCCCGATAATGACAGTTGTAATATTGGGACTCCTGCTGGCCGGCTTGCTGGGGCTCAAAAATACATTCCTTGTTTTTGCCCTTGCTTATTTCACCCTCTTCTTTGTTGGATTGTTGCTGATGGCAACAGACAAACGAAAGATCTTGAAAATAGGCGGCCTGGTCATACTGGTTGCGTTCGTGGCCATATTGCCATGGCTCGGACTGCAGGCAACTAACTTTGTCTCAGCAGTACGTATAGCTTTGCACCCTTCAGCCGTCACTTCGTCGGTCAATACCTTCACATCGCTTCAGGGGAATATTCCCCTTCTGTTTACTGCAGAAAACCTGTTTTACGGAGGGACATTCCTGAGCTACGGCATGATCGTGCTGATGCTGGCCCTGATAGGCTCTTATAGCTTGTTTATTGTTTCCGGAAACAGGGTTGCGCCGAAGCAGCGCGGATACTTTCTTGTCGGTGCAGCCTCCTAGCGCGGCCAGCATCGTCTCCTATTTTTTCTATGCCTTTATTGTTCCTCCGGAATCGGCGGTTCGCTATTCCTGCGCTGTGCTGATCGCGACCCTGCCATTTGCCTGGCTGGTGGCGTCCATGGCGATTTTCAATCCGAAGGATACTGAAACATCACCGAAAAAGTCCGGCATGAAAATGGCGTGCATTGTTGTCCATGACTTTGCTGGTTGTCATCTTGCATTGGAGTACTTTCGTAGAGCGTGTCGAGCGGGCCTATTATCAGCACATGACCATTTCGTTCCCCATGTGGGGTAATTATGTCGAATTCAACAGCTATGCAATCTCATCCGATGCCAGACAGGATATGCGCGACATCCAGAACAAAACCCAGCCGGGGCAGAAGATTCTTGTATGGATCTCCATGCCCATGCATCTGGATTTTTCCAGAAATGAAATATATTCGCTCATGAGTATCAGCCTGCTGAATCCCTGGCTGGACATGCCGTTCAACGGCAATGCGAATGACATGGTTCATTACCTGAAAGGACAAGGGATACGCTATGTTATGTGGGAGGAATCCGGCGGCGACCTGGAAAATACGTACCGCAGATGGTTAACCAGCCCTTTCGTTGCTTATCGAAGAACGGCAGAGAGGGGATATGTATTTAAGACACATGTTCGAATCCATAATGAATGGGGGGAGTTTTCTTTACAATGCGGACGGCATTGTGTTGTTCGACCTTCAACAAATCAGGGATTAGCCGGATGTTCATGGTCTAATCGGTTCGCGCATTTTTTCCACCCCTAAGCAACGAAGCAAACACAAAGAACGCAAAGTCACCGCATACTGTAATTGCCCGGCCCAGCACGATGACCAACAACAAATCAGGTCCGCCAACCAATCCTTGCAGCAGGAACAGCAGCACGAGTTCCCTGATACCCAGACCAGCCGGTGCGCCTGGAGTGACGAAGCCGGACAGCCATGCCAATACATAGGCGCCGGCCAATGTAGGCCATAGTGAAGCATCAGATAGCGATAATGACGAAACCAGATTTATCAGCCCGACGAATATCGCGGCAGAGACGGCAAAGAAACAATACATACAATACAAATGCACGTGCTGCCGTTCGACCGAAATAGTAACCAAGCAAGACAGCTGCAAAGATATTGGTCAGAATAAATGCAATGATCACGACCGATGCTGGTTACGGCCGAAACCACTAGTGGAAGCGCAAGCACGCCGAACACTGCTCCGCCAATGGCTATCAAACCCAGTTCCCATATCGTGGACTTCGCCAAAGGCCATCCAGGGATGCCGGCGGCCATACCGATCGCCTGCCTGCCGGCAAGATGAAAAATATTGCCGGGCACATATTTGGCCAACTGGGAAACGCCATAGGTTTTAATTGCCCAGCGGTTAGTTACTTGGGCGCCAAATTTTTCCAGCAGGTCGCGCCAAGCGAAAGCCAGCATCAGGTTTGCCAGGCCATATATCAGGGCAAAAGCTACTATCTCCGTCCACTCCACCATCCCGAATCGGGCGAAATCAATCTCGCTGCCATATTCACGCAAGCGCAGGGCAACAAAGGCGATACCCGCGATGGCGATGGCGCTGCCGCTCCAGTGCAAGCAGTTCTTTAGGTTTAGGCGCATGATTGGAGTTTTAGCTCAGGATTGGCACAACAGCAATTTTCATGGCAGTGGATTGCTAATTTCAATTACGCGAGTGGTAAATTGTATTATTTTGACTATGAACTCTGCTCATTACGGCAAAGAACCCAATAGTCTTCGCCATAGCCGCTTTCACGTATAGCTGTGGGGGATCCCTTTGAAACAAGCTCGAATATCGCAAACTCGATTCTCCCATGATCCATTTGTCGACGGAGTTACATCAACCATATATATCATGGGTTTTTCCGAAGACGATCCCGTTTTTCTTGACCCCCTGAAATCTTCACATTCATTAGTGATCCTTTTCGAAAACTGCGATCTGATTTGCACCAAACAGGAAACGCCGATACGCAATGAGTTTCAAGCCGGCTTGAACGCCTGCCCTCTCCAGCTTGGCCCGATCCAGCAGTTCCTCGTGCTCTTCGTTGGCATGTTTGGAGAAAAGGCCGATAGAGGCTCCTAAATCGTGAATCCAATCGACAGAAGGATGCGGTGTGGTCACGATCAGGCGAGCATCATTTGATTCATCAAGATACGCTGACAAGATGTGCAAGAATTCTGCTGGGTCGCTGACATGTTCGATGACAGCCAGCGAAACAACCGAATCAAATTTTTCATCCGCCGCTGGCAGCTTGGAGATAAAGCGGTGCTTCGGGAATCTTGATTGTGCATTTTGCAATGAGAGTTCATCCTTGTCCACGCCAAGGTATAGGTCGCCGGACACAAATTCAGCAAGCGCGCCCGATCCGCAGCCAAAGTCCAGTACCCGTCCATGAAGAAAGGGTCTCGCGGCCGCAAAGCGCTTTTTTCGTAACCAGGGCGACAGCAGCCCTTCCGCTCCTTGGTCAGCCATTCTTGCGATTCCTTGAATCATTGTTTTCGTTTTGAGACAGAGCGGTAACCTTGAAGCGCACATCCTCGACCAGCCTCCGGTTCGCTGCCAGCAAATCCGCGACTATCGCAATCAGCAGAGTCTGAAACCCTATACCCAACATCAGCGCGGCCAGGATAAGCGATTGGACATGGCCTTCGCCTTCGCCTTCGAAGAAGTGCATCAAAAAGCGTAAGCCGATCAGGAAGCCTATGCCAAAAATTAGCGCACCAATGGTGGCGAAAAAACGGAATGGCCGGTAGATGATGAAAATCCGAACGATGGTGACGATGCTTTGCTTGATATACGAAGGGATGCTCTTCACCAGACGCGAAGGGCGCAGGTCCTTGTTGACCCGGATCGGCACCGAGGTGATGGCCATGTTTTTCTGGCCGGCCTGGATGATGGTTTCCAGCGTGTAGGTGTAGTCGTTGAACACCATCAATCGCTGCGCCGCGCTGCGGCTCATCGCGCGAAAACCGCTGGGTGCGTCCGGGATATCGGTCTTGCTGGCCACGCGCACCACCCAACTGCCCAGTTTCTGCAGCAGCTTTTTTGCCAGCGAGAAGTGCTTGATGGTTTCGATCGGCCGTGCGCCGACCACGATATCAGCGCGGTGTGCAACGATGGGCGCAGTGAGCTTGGGAATGTCGTCAGCGTTATATTGGTTGTCTGCGTCGGTATTGACGATGACATCGGCGCCCAGGCACAGGCTGGTATCCAGCCCGGTCATGAAGGCGCGGGCCAGCCCCTGATTGCGGGCGTGGCGCACGACGTGATCTACGCCGTTCGCCTTGGCTACTTCCACTGTGTTATCTCGACTGCCATCGTCGATGACCAACCATTCGACCACATCGAAACCCGGCACTTGGCGGGGCAGGGCAGCCAGCGCAATGGCGAGTGTCTCGGCCTCGTTGTAGCAGGGTATTTGTATGATCAGCTTCATGGCTTCACTCAGTGAACGAACAGGATATAACCATTGGAAACGACTTCTCTAAAATATCCCGATTCATTTTATCAGCAGCGTAGCCAGCCCGAGCAGCAGGCCCATGCTCACGACATCGGTGGCGGTGGTCAGGAAAATGCTCGACGCAGTCGCGGGGTCGGTGCCGAAGCGTTTGAGCGTGAGCGGGACAAGGGCCCCGGAAATGCCGCTGATGGTGCAGGCGCCGACCATCGCCATGAACACCACCAATGCCAGCACCAGCGCATGCGATGAGTTCTGCGCGCTTGCCATCGCGAACATCGCGATCGCAGAAACCACGCCGATCGGCGCTCCGTTCATCGCGCCCAGCAAGCCTTCCTTGACGACCAGCTTGCGAGCATCCCCGTTTTTTATCTCGCCCAGCGTGATGCCGCGCAACGTGACGGCCAGTGCCTGGCAGCCGGTGTTCCCCGACTGGCCAGCCAGAACGGGAAGGAACACCGCAAGGATGACTAGCTGGTCTATCGTCCCCTGGAATAGCGCCACCACTCCGCCCGCCAAAAATGCGGTCAACAAATTCAGTTGCAACCACGGATGGCGGAATATGAAACTGCGCAGCATGGATGTCGAGATGCGCTCCTCCTTGTCGACGCCGACCATGCTGCCGGGCTGCGCGGTGATATCGAAAGCCTCCGTTTCGAAGATCGCCTGGCCACGAACCAGACCCAGCAATTTGTTCTGATCGTCGCACACCGGGTAGACCGGATAATGGCGGCTGAGAGAGAGTTTCATTGCTTCGGATATGGACATGCCGGGCCGCAGCGCAAACACATTGCGCAGCATGATGTCGCCGAGTTGCGCATCCCGCTCGGCCAGCAGAAGGTCGCGCATAGTGACCAGGCCGACAAGTTTGCTATCGGGATCTGTCACGTAACCATAAGTGATGAACGCGACCTTGACCAACTGATGCAGTAGCTCGACTGCTTCATCCACTGTGGTTTCCGGACGGAACATCGCATAGGTCGGTTCCATGAGATTTCCGAGGGTGCCTGCCTCGAACGACTTGTTGCGTTCCCATTGGCGCGCAAGTTCCGGCGTGGCGCTGGCAATGATCGCCTGGCGCCGCTCGTCCGGCAAGGCGCGCAGTATGTCCTGGGTGAATGAAGGATTGAGTTCGGTGAGCGCTTCGAAGGCAAGCTGTGCATCCATGTTCTCCAGCATCTTGGCGGCTTGGTGCGGCGGGCACGCCTTGAGCTTGGCAACCAACTTCCGTCGCGGATCATTGTTATTCGGTTGAGACACAGATAACGATTTGTTCTGCATTGCCGCTCCCTTGTTTCATGCCGCGCTTTCCTGGAACTATTCTCTTCCCAGCGGCGGAAGGTTAACCCGCGCATGGCACATGGCGCAATAGCAATGCAGAATACCGGTCAATAGCGAATCGCCGGCATAAATTGTGTACAATCTCACCGGACAAAAATCGATGCTCTGCGAAACGAACGACAAGGAGTGAGTGATGGCAAAGATCATACAAATGCGATGCGCGGTATTGATAGGGATCGCGATTGCCGGGCTGACCGGCTGCGACTATGGCGAGAAGGCCCCGCCCCCGGCTGCTCCTGCTGCCGCACCTGTTCTCACCATCGGCGGTTCGGTCTCCGGACTTCCCGGCAGCGGACTGATACTCCAGCTTAACGGAGCGAACGATCTTGCCGTCAGCGCCAACGGCAAATTCAAATTTCCAAAGGCGTTAGCCAAAGGCAGCACCTACTCCGTCACCGTCAAAGCCTCTCCATCCTCACCGATCAAACAGACTTGCACGGTCGGCCAGGGCAGCGGCAACATCGCCGGCGCGGCCGTCAACAACATCGTTGTCACCTGTGTCACCAATAGCTACGCCGTCGGAGGCACGGTAACCGGGCTTTCCGGCAAGGGGCTCGTACTCCAGCTCAATGGGACAAACGAACAGCCGATCGCAGGCAACGGCAAATTCATCTTCCCGGGTATCCGCCTCCCCGATGGCAGCGACTACAGCGTTGCCATCAAGACCACACCGGCCAAACAGAAGTGCATCATCAAACCCATCACCGGCGCCTTTGACAAGGACACCCTCAACATCGTCTCCGTCACCTGCTCAAAAAAAGGCCGCCGCAAATAATCCGGTTGGCCGGGCTAATCCGTTGGCTGGGCGCAGCCGTTTCGGCTTCGCGCCTTCGGGAAATGATTTCGATCCGGAACGATCACCGGTTACGCTTAATTATAAATGGCCGTACAATTGTATATTGAAAATTCACCGTTGTTAAGCGAGAGCCCTGGGTACCAGATGAAATTCCGCCTGCCGGAAGATGAACTGATTGTTGATTGGAAGCGTCGGCTCGTATTCGGGATCGGAGCCATCAGCGTGGGGTTGGCCGCGATCCTGTTTGCAGTCGCTTGCGAGCAGGCGAACGTCCAGTTTCACAAGATGCTTGCCTTTTCAGCCTATCTTCCGCTGCTGATCACGCCCCTCGGATTCGCCATGATCATCTTCGCCACCCGTAAATACTTTCCCGGATCGCAAGGCAGCGGCATACCCCAAACCATCGCATCGCTTGATCGACGGGAGAATCGTGATGTACGCGAACAGGTGCTTTCATTGCGCGTGACGGCCGGGAAGATCGCGCTTACCATCGTCAGCCTTTTTTTTGGCGCATCCGTGGGGCGCGAGGGACCCACCGTGCAGATCGGCGCATCCATCATGCACAAATTGGGTAGCCTTGCCCGCTTTCCCCAACATGATCTGGAAAAGGGGCTGATCCTTGCCGGTGCTGCCGCAGGTGTCGCAGCCGCGTTCAATACGCCGCTGGCGGGTATCGTATTCGCGATCGAGGAGATGAGCCGCTCCTTCGAAGAGCACAACAGCACGACCATCCTCATGACGGTCATCATCTCCGGGATCACTTCGCTCGCGCTGCTCGGAAATTATTCCTATTTTGGCCACACCTCCGAATCCTTGGGATTCGGCAGTGTGTGGAGCGTAGTCATAATCTGCGGAATCGTGGGAGGACTGCTGGGCGGAGCATTCAGCCGTGTGCTGATTGAAGTCAACAAGGGCCTGGTCGGGCGACTGGGCGACTGGATCCGGGCAAAGCCGATAGAATTTGCAGCCGCCTGCGGTTTGATCCTGGCGCTGGTGGGACTGGCATCCGGCAACAACACCTACGGCAGCGGCTACAGCGAAGCGAGATCGCTGCTGGATGGCAATTCGGTCTTGCCGGAAAGTTACGGCCTGCTGAAAATGACGGCCACCATCGTTTCGTACATCAGCGGGATACCCGGCGGGATCATGGCACCCACGCTTTCTGCGGGTGCCGGGTTTGGCGCAAATATCGCATATTTCTTCACCAATGTGCCGGCAGGCGCGACGATCATTCTCGGCATGGTCGCCTATTTCGCCGGTGTCACACAGGCGCCGATCACCGCTTTCGTGATCGTCATGGAAATGACTGACAACCATGAAATGATATTGCCGTTGATGGCGGCGGCATTCATTGCAAAGTTATGCTCACGGCTGGTCTGCCCCACCCCGATATTCCACACGATGGCACTGAACTTCATTTCCAAGCGCCCTGCCAACAGGGGTACGGGAAGCCAGCCCGCGTTCTTCCGGCGCAAGACTGACAAAGATATCGACACACCGGATTTGTAGCTAGTTGCTGCGACCTTCGCCGCTTCGGCCTTGATCCCCGCGGCCATTATCTCTACCTCTATGCTCGTCGCGACGGTCATCGCCTCTGCCTCTGCGTCTCATCCCCGCGGCCTTCATCCCTGTGCCTCTTGTCTCTGCGCGCATGGTAGCCCGGCTCGTATTCGGCGGATCTTACAAAGTAAACCGGCCGGCCGCAGGCGTTATACTCGCGGCAATGCTTGGCCCAATTCTTCGCGTGACCGGGGGGCACATGCAGATACAAGGGCCGGACGACTACGTTAGGCGGCGGAGGGGCTATTATTGTCGGTTGATCATACACAACCGGGGGAGGGGGCCCGTTACCGAACTGGACTTGGCCATAGACACCAGGGCTGATTTCACCGCCGACGGAAAAGTTGATGATGGGCGTACCTGCATGCGCAGAAAGACTGCCGAGCATGAGACAGGTTAATGCTGTTGCCTGGAATATTTTCATGGTGTTCCTTTCCAAATGTGTACTCAATGCGCCAACCGGCTTTTTTGATGACACAGTTGCGTAATATATCAGCTCGAGGTATTCATTGAAGCGCAAATTGCGACATGCAATGGTAATTGCCAGCCGTACCATGATTGCCGCGTTATGCGTGACCGGACTGCTCGGCTGCGCCGGTTGTTCTATCATTACTGGGGCGTGGCTGCAGCAGTAAGAGTATCATTTCCGCGCTCGATTAGATTCGGGCAAGACCATAATTGCAATAATGTTGATTCCTGCAATGGATGACACTGCCCCAACACATAACCAAAGGAGAACACCATGACCAAAAGCACCTCACTTACCACAGCCCTTGGTGGCACCCCTGTAAAACTGTACGGAGATTTTCCGCAGGTGGGCAAGCCCGCGCCATCCTTTTCGCTGGTGAACAAGGATTTGCAGGACATCACGCTGGGCAGTTACGGCAGCAAACGCAAGGTGTTGAACATCGTGCCCAGCCTGGATACGCCGACCTGCCAGGCTTCCGCACGCCGTTTCAACAAGGAGGCGGGCAGCCTGAACAATACCGTGGTGATCAACATCTCGGCCGATCTGCCGTTCGCGATGGCGCGCTTCTGCAGCAGCGAAGGACTGAACAATGTGGACAACCTTTCCGTCATGCGCGGCCGCGAGTTCATGCGCGACTATGGCGTCAAGATCGCGGATGGCCCGTTGGCCGGAGTCACCGCGCGCGCCGTGGTCGTGCTGGACGGCAACAATGTGGTGCGCTACACCGAACTGGTCAGCGATATCAAAAAAGAACCGAATTACGATGCGGCGCTGGCGGCATTGAAAGCCATTTGATCATTCGCATGGGGGCGGCAAACCTGATATCTGCCAGAGCGTAAACCCAGAGCGTAAACCCAGAGCGTAAACATGGACGCCGAAAGCACCCATCAAGTATTCGACTGGCTCTGGTCATCCGGCCAACTATCCGAGAAGGACATTGCGAGCCTGCCAGCGCTCGGAATCGAGGCGGTCATCAACCTGGCTCTCCCAACTTCATCAAACGCCTTGCCCGGGGAGGCCGAGTTTATTACAGGGCAGGGAATCGCCTACATTCAAATTCCTGTGGAATGGGAACGCCCCGAGCTTCATCAGTTGCAGCAGTTCTTTGGTACGCTCAAGGCTTTTGAGGGCCGTAAAGTCTGGGTGCATTGCGCAAAGAACATGCGGGTGTCTGCCTTCATCTATCTCTACCGGAGGTTGTGTCTGGCAGAGAGCGAGGAAGCTTCAGCCCATCCGATGCAGGAAGTTTGGGTGCCAAACGACACATGGCAAGCGTTCATTCGGAAAGCCCTGAGCGAGTACCCTGATCCAGCACCCGGGAGAGACGCGCCAACAGCGGCGCGCTCTTCGATTTGAACATCATGAACCTTCAGCTGACGACCTTATCATGCAACATCAGTTGAGCGCCTTCTTGCAGGCACGATCGCAAATACAGATTGCGACGATATCGCTGTTGCTCATTGGATTGGTCGGCGTCATTGACTACGTGAGCGGGTATGAGCTGTCTTTTTCGATTTTCTACCTGATTCCCGTCGCAGTCAGTTCATGGTATGCGGGCCGGCGTATCGGGATACTGACCTGCGTTCTGTCCGCTTCGGTATGGTTTCTGGCTGATTACGCATCAGGGCACCGGTATTCAACGTTTGAGATCCCGATTTGGGATGCAATCGTTCGCCTCGGGTTTTTTTTCATCGTGGCAATTCTCTTGACGCGTCTTCGCGCGTTGGTCGAGATGCAGACATCCCTGGCGCTGCAGGACAGCCTCACCGGTATCCTGAACGGACGCGCTTTCAACGAGCGGTACGAATTGCTCGTCAAGCTTGCCGCACGGCAGCGACGGCCGATCGCTCTTGGCTATCTGGACGTAGACGGTTTCAAAGCAATCAACGACACCCTCGGACATAGTGTGGGCGATCAGGTTCTGAGAGCTGTCGCGAAAACCATAACCGAGCGACTGCGAGCGTCAGATTTTGCCGGGCGGTTAGGTGGAGACGAGTTCGCCATATTGCTTCAAGATGTGGAGCTTGAAGGCGCCAAAACATTGTTCGCCGAGATTCACGGGGCCCTGCTCGACATTGCCCGCCGCAACCGCTGGCCGATCGGCTTCAGCATTGGCGTGGTTGTGTTCCATACACCGCCGGCGAGCGCCGACGAGGCTATTGGTTCCGCTGATGCGCTGATGTACAAAATCAAGAAGGCCGGCAAGAACGAATTGGCGTTCGAAGAAGTGTGATCGAATTCAAAGATGCCTGACCTTATCCCCATGGACCAAGCACCAACCCCCGGCGGGAAACAAGCTACATGGAAATCTCGACCTATCGGGGCGAGTCAATTTAAGCCTTTAATTGACTTTGTTTACAAACAGGGTCTGAGTGGGGAATGCAAACTCGATCTTTGCTTTTTCAAACGCCTCAAAGATTGAAAGATTGATCGCCTGCTGGATATCCATATATTTTGTGTAGTCCGCGCCGATCACATAATAGACAAATTCGAAGTTCAAACTGAGGTCGCCGGCTAATCGATCTGCCCGGTATCTGCATATCTGCAATAGGTCTCGCGGATGAACAGGGTCGCGACCAATCCCATCAAGGTAAATCCGGCCAGGATAGCCATCCCGACCCGATAGTCGCTCATGGTCAGCGGCGTATCGGCATGAGAGGAATGAGCGAGGTCTATGGCTTTCCCCACCAGCGGCTGCATGATCGCAGTGCCGAGAAAACCGCCGATATTCACCACGCTGGTAGCCATGCCGGAAAGCGCGTGCGGATTCACTTCCTTGGCGCACGCCCAGGTCAGCGCGAAACTCGGCGCGAACAACCCCATCGCAAAAAATAAACCGTAACTCATGATGTCGCTCATGGCCATTCCGAACAGCATCGGTAGCCAGCAAAGGAAATATGCCAGCGCGCCCGCGGTCATCACCGGTTTGCGCCGCCCGATGCGATCGGAAATCTTTCCGATAAAGACTGCGCCGATGGCAAATCCCGCCAGCAGCAAGGTGGTGTGATTGGCGGCGGCAGTCCTGTCCATGCCATACGCATCGCGCAGGAACGGCACCGCCCACAATCCGGCGAAAGTGAACAGGGTGCCCGACAAACCCATGTTCACCCAGAATCCCGGCCAGGTGGCGCGGTTCTTCAAAATGATCTTCAGACCCTCGTACCAATGTCCGCTGCGCGGAGGATGTGCCGCTTTGCCTTCGAGTTCGCGCAAGCTGGGCAAGCCTGCCTGGCCCGGATGGTCGCGCACCAGCCACCAGGTCAGCATGGCCAACAATAAAGAGAATCCGCCCACCGCGACGAACGCGGTGCGCCATGAAACATAAGCCAGCGCCCATGTCAGCGGCGCGGCGGCAAGCAATGAACCGGCATTGCCGATCAGGATGGTGGCACCCGTCATGGTGGCGAAATGCCGGTCATGGAACCATGCGGCGTTGAGTTTTAGCATGGAGATGAAGGTAACGGATACACCCAGCCCGACCAGCAGGCGGCCGAGCGATGCAGCAGCGATCGTATCGGCCGTGCCGAACAGCAGCGAACCGATTCCCGCGATCACGCCGCCCATCGCCACCACGCGGCGCGGCCCCAACGTATCGACCAGGATGCCGGTGGGGATCTGCATCACCATGTACACATAGAAATAGGTTGCCGCCAATCCGCCCAGTTCCGCGGCGCTGGCATGAAACGTCTGCTGCAGATCGGATGAGATCGCGGCCGGCGCAAAGCGATGGAAGTAGGACAGCACATAAGCCAAGCCGACGATGGCAAAGGCAGTCCATCGATAAAGGACGAGCTGGTTTGTCTGGTGCTTGTTCAACATGGTTATTTCTTTGGGCTACCGAAATTTGGCAATGCGTTTCACGGTAATCGTGATATCGGGACAGGCTAAGTCCCGTACCGGATTATCACAGATTATTAAGGAACCTCTGATTAAGTCCATCATGAACCGCGTTGCTGACAAAAACGGGATGATCGCAAGGCGCGCGACGCAGGTCGTAGCCATTCTACGATGCCAAGGAGCGCAACACAGCGAGCGCCCGTTTTTGTCGCAACCCGCCAGGGCATTGGCTTTGCGGGCGGTCTGCGGCGTGCGGCTGCGACACGTTACTGCGCAGCAGCCGATTGCGGGAGCAGCCGCTTGCAACCCCCTCCCGCACCGGACGCTTACGCGCACCGTGTCGGGGGCGCTACTCCTAGCGAAGGGAATCACCATTCACGTCGTCGCCTTTACTCCCATCCCGCAAAGCCGAATGCGCGGCCATGCGGGACTTAATCAGAGATTCCATAGTTCATTAAATTGAAACAGTCACCAGCTAATGTTCAATCGTTTTACCGAAGATTGGGAATAGGTAAAACATGCACGGTTAAATTCTCGCAACCAACATCATCTACCAAGGAGCAATTTATGAAGAGCACTTTTCCTGTCTATGGCACTGCTCGCCGCAGGCTGCGCGGCGACATCTGCCATGGCCGACGACCGAAACAATTCTGATTCTGACCGGCCACTCACCGTCGCAGTCTTTGGCGACTGGCCATACAACCAGAACCTGCTCGACAATGCGCCGTTGCTGATCAACTCGGTCAACTCCGATCCCGATGTCAGCCTCGTGATACATGTCGGCGACATCCATTCCGGCAGCATGGCCTGCACCAGCGCCGCTATCCTGCCTCCGATATCGACTTCGAATCCGGGCTGGAATCAGGGAGTCTACTATCAGTTCCAGCAATTCAAGGATCCCGTTGTCTATACGCCGGGCGACAACGAATGGACCGATTGCCACAAGAGCAAGGAAAAAAGCAGCGGCTATCCGCTGAACGAACTGGCCAGCGTGCGCAGCCTGTTCTTCGCCAAGCCCGGCCATACCCTCGGCGTGAATGAGAAAATCGTCACAACCCAGGCCAAGAAGTTCGATCCTGCCTATCCGGCCGATGCGCAGTTCGTCGAGAACGTCATGTGGGAGGATTCCAGGATTGTGTTCGTCACCTTGAACATACCGGGTTCGAACAACGACACCGTGCCCTGGTCCGGTTCGTTTGCCGATCCGGGTGCACAGATGCAGGAAGTCTCCGAACGCAACGGCGCGAACATGCGCTGGTTGGAAGCAGCATTCAGCGAAGCGAAAAGATGATCACGCCAAGGCGGTAGTCATCGCCGTGCAGGCCGATATGTGGGATCCGGAGGCGTTGGCCAGCGATGAACTTTACAATTACACGCCCTTCGTACAGAAGCTTGCCGATCTGAGCGTCCAATTCGGCCGCCCGGTGCTGTTGCTGAACGGCGATTCGCATGTCTACGGAACTGACCAGCCGCTTGCAGACCCGGCCAGCGCAACGGGCATGATCCACGGCACGCAGGCAGTGCCGAACCTGACGCGCATCACCGTTCAGGGTTCCACCAATGCGCCAGCCGAATGGCTCAAGCTGACCATCGATCCGCGCAAGCACGAAGTATTCAGCTGGGAAAACATCCCGTACTGCATCGACCCCTTGTCCAGCTGCCAGTAAGTGAATGACGTTATAGTGAGGCCGACCTGTTTCTTTCCGGAAACAGGTCGGCCTCATTTTCTCAGTGCGTGATTTAATGCACTTTGAGCGTCTGCTGAATCACAAGCCCATCAGCAGCAGCCACAGCGGCAGCGTCAGCGCGGACAGCAGCGTGCTCAGCATCACTTGCGCGGCGATCGTGTCGCCGTCGCCGCCCATGCGTTTCGCCAGCACATAGGCCACGGTGGATACCGGCAACGCAGCCATCAATACCGGGATGTGGAAATACACGCCGCTCAGCCCGAACGCATTAGCCAGGCCCCACGCGATGGCAGGCAACACCAGCAGCTTCACCGCCACGCCATACCACAGCGTGCCGGGCTGGCTGTGCAGTCCCTGCATGCGCAGTCCCGCGCCGACCGCGATCAAGCCCATCGGCAGCGAGGCTTCCGACAACAAACCCAGCGTGGTGTTGAACATCGTCGGCAATGGAATATCGGCAAGGCTGAAGGCGATGCCGCCCGCGGTCGCGATGATCAGCGGGTTGAGCAAGATCTCCTTGAGCCAGTGGCTCTCGCTGTGGCGCGCCAGCATCAGCACCGAAGCGACATTGGCGAGCGGCACCATGAAGCCCATCAACAGGCCGATGGCGGCGAGTCCCTCCTGCCCGTGCAATCCCCCGGCGATCGCGAGGCCGACATAGCTGTTGAAGCGGAACGACGACTGGAAAGTTGCCGAAAACACTTTGGCAGGCGCATGGAACAGGTATTTCGCGACAAGTCCCAGCGCGATACCGGCACACATGAACAGCGTCGCGACGATCAGCATCGGCGTCGCCGCGCCAAAGTCGATCTCGAAATGCGAGAGCGTATTGAACAGCAGCGCGGGAAAGAACACGTAGTAGATCAGCCGGTCCAGTTGCGGCCAGAATTCCGCGCTCAGGCCGAACCAGCGGCGCATGGATGCGCCCAGCAGGATCAGCAAAAAGATCGGGATGATGGTTTGCGCGACGGACATGGTTGTTCAGCACTCCGGTAATTAGATGTGTTGCATTACGACATTTCGGGTTGGCACAGTCCTCGCAACTGATTTGCAGGCCCGTGCAATTAATTTCAGGCACCGATTGAATACTTTTTCACCGGAGTGTAGAGTAACCTAACATTCGAATTCAAGTTGAAAATAAAAACGAAAGGAGACGAACATGAAAAGGAATAATCAAATCGGCATAGCAATGCTGGTTGTCGGATTTACCGTAAGCGGTTGCGTCAGCACCAGTACGTTTGAAAAGATGCAGGCAGACAAGAACGGCGAGATCGCATCGCTGCAGCAGCAGAAGGCAGCACTGGAACAGGAGAAGTCCTCGCTTGAAGATCTGAAGGCCACGCTGGAAAAACAAAGGACCGCTCTCGAAGAGGAAAAGGCGGCATTGGAGCAAAAGAACACGGCCTCGCTGCAACAGGTCGGTTCGCTGGAGGAACAGAAGGCCGCATTGCTCGCAGCCAGCCAGCAGCGGCAGCAACAGTACGACGCGCTGGTGAAGAACCTGTCGAAGGAAGTGGAGAAGGGCCAGCTTCAGGTGAAGCAATATCAGAACATGCTGTCGGTGGATCTGGCAGAGCAGATATTCTTCGACTCGGGCCGGGCGACGCTGAAGCCGGCTGGCAAGGAAGTTTTGAAAAAGGTCGGCGATGCGCTGAAAGGGTATGAGAACAAGATCATCCGGGTCGTGGGCCATACCGACAACGTACAGATCGCCAAGTCTCTGCAGAACAAGTTCCCGACCAACTGGGAGCTTTCGGTCGCGCGCGCGACCACCGTGGTCCGCTTTCTGCAGGATGTCGGCATACCGCCTGAGCGCATGGTGGCATCCGGCAGGGGTGAATATGATCCCGTGGCCCCGAACGACACCGAGGAAGGACGCCAGAAGAACCGCCGCATCGAGATCATGCTGATCGACAAGAGCCTGTCGGACGAAATCGAAAAGTCGATCAAGTAACGACTGTATGGCAAAGGTATCATCGAGACGATCGGGCGCAGCCCCCGATCGCTCCCGATGGCATAAGCTTCTTCAGCTTTCCTCCAGCCTCCCAACCTTTTTATACAGCCATCCCCCGAGGTACAAGCTGGCGCCCAGTACCAGCAGGCTCGCGATGCGTATCAGCGGCGCGGCCAGCGCAATGTCATACAACAGCGCCTTGAATACCGAAGCGGCAAAGACCAGCAGCGAAGATTGCCCGAGTATCTTGTCGCGCCTGTTCAGCGAAAGCAGCAGGCAACCCAGCGCCAGCGCGCCCCATACCAGCGATACGACAAAGCGGCTGTCGAATATCTGTATCGCCCATGCCATGACGGCGATGTGGCCCGCATACAGCGCGATCCTGCCGATCTCCTTCATTGATGGGATCTTCCGCAAGAAATAGTAGCCAAGATAGAGTTCGGTTGCATAGCAAAGGGACAACAGGTCATGCGCCGGCACATCGCGAATTTCGGGCATCATCGAATGCCCGGCAAAGAGGCGGGAATAATTTGCGACGAAGATCAGCGCAACGGCGAACCACAAAGGCGTGCCGGGCGCCTTTATGTCTCCGCGCAGGGCTGCATACGCGCCAACCAGCGGGATGACGACCAGCCCAACCCAGGGCGCCCATTGTGCCGGCACCGATTCGATATAACCCGCATGCACCAGCACCAGCGCGACATACGAGCTGATCAGCGTCCGACCGCCGGCAAGATCCTGCCTGATCACGCGATACACGATGAAATAACACGCCAGCAATACCGCCGCGCTGGCAACGGCGATCCAGGGCGCCAGCCCGGGAACATGCCTGTCCAGTATGTGGTATTGGACAAAGTAGAACAGCACCAGCGCCGGGATATGCGTGAAAGCGGTTTGCTCGGTCATCTGCCTGATGCGGGCGCTGAATACCGTTGCGGCAATGACGAAGATGGAGAAATGCAGGGTCTGGAAAATCAGTGCTTCCAACCATGCATCCTGGAACGAGCTATTCCACTTTACGTCGAATATGACCAATGCCAGATACATCGCCAGGATATATACGCTGCGCTTCTGCACCCAGATCGAGAAGATCGAGAACACCGTGCTCCAGCAAGCAAAATAGACGATCAGGTCGGTGATGGAATAGCTGACGCCGCCCAAAAATACCGGCGCGCTGTAAGACCCGACCACCGCAAACAACGCATACAGTTCGCTCAGGAACAGGCGGTTCAGCCACAGCGAGATCAGGCAGATCGCGATGATCCCGCTTGTCGCAAAGGTCGTATCGATCAGATGATAGTAATTGTGCGCGCCATATATCGACAGAAACATGATCACGATGCCGGCTGCGGGCAACAGGCTCGCATAGTGCATGTCCCTGCCGCGCAGCAACAGCCCGATGCCGATGCACACAAAGCCGCCCAACACGGATAACATCAACTGGCGCTCCGGCGTCAACCAGCCCGCATCGATGGCCAGCACCACCAGATAGATCGAGGCCAACACCAGCGCGGTTGCGCCTGCCCAGCCGAGGATATTGGTAACCGACGCCGATGCTTCCGGCTTGGTTTCCTGCCGGGCCTGCAGGACTTTCGCAGAAGTTGCCGGAGATATGGGCGCGGAAACGGCAGATGTTGATTGGACCGTCGCCCGGGAACTATCCGGCGAGGGAGGCGCCGTTACCGATTTCCTGAGATAAAGCTCAATCGCCGCAAGCCGCGCTTCAATTTGTGACAGCCGATCTTCCGTACTCATCGAACACCTCCGCAATAGCACTACAGATCCCGGCTTGATTCATGCGGGCAACTCAGCGGTCACGGCAAGGATCTTTTCCCTACCGCAAGCCCATACTTAAGGAACCGCTGATTAAGTCCCACATGGCCGCGCACTCGGCTTTGCGGGATGGGATGCAAGGCGTGCGTCGCAGCGAATGGTTGATGCCCTTCGCAAGAAGCACAACACAGCAGACCGCCCGCAAAGCCAGTGCCCATCCGGGTTGCGACAAAATCGCGCGCTCGCGGTGTCGTGCTCCTCGGCATCGTAGTCCTGGCTACGACCTTCGTCACGCTTCTTGCGATCATCGCGATTTTGTCAGCAACGAGGCTCATGGAGGACTTAATCAGCGGTTCCTTAATTGTTCTGACGACACGCCAGTGGCAAGTACTTATCCCGGATTTCAGTGCTCGTGCAGTTCCAGTATAGCTGCCTGCCTTCATCCAGCGCAGGCTCGAGAGTAAACGATTTTCCACCGACGATAGAGCCATTCATGATGATTGTCAGCGTGCCGTATTGATCATCCATGGAGATCTCTTTTACCGAAGGCGGCAGCGGAGAAGCAAAGCCGGCTTCGCCGAGATCATTGGGGAGTTCCTGATTAAGATTGTAATATCGGGTGACCGAATCTGCCGCAGACTTGCCCAGCTGATATGCCTGGGTCACACGCGCCTTGGCGGTGTAATCCTGGTATGCCGGAATGGCGACAGCGGCAACTATCCCCAATAACGCGATAAATACAAAGAACAGGATGATGATGACCACAATGTTGCTGGTCCCGCCCTTCCCGGCAAGCTCGCCCAGCTGCCTTTGCACATCGGTTGTCGAAGCCTTCGCCGCCGATATCTGCTTTTTGCAATGATTGTAATAGAGTGCGTTTGCATACATCGGCGCCAGGAACAGGATGCCGGCTAAATATAGCAAGTACACAGTTCCAATCAGAAAGATGGCAGAGCCGTTTGTCACGCCCGCTGTCGCCCCCATCAGCCCAAAAAACACATAGGGAAGGAAAAAGTAGATCAGCGCAAAAAGCCACATCTTCCTGTACAGCATCCAATAGAAGGTCACAAAAAATGCCGGCCAATGCCATGTGGCGCTCACCTTCCCGTCGGCATCAAAGCGCGCAAACCGCCTCAGATAATATTCCTGGTTCTTCGGCCCCAGGGCAGCCTTGTAATACTCGCCAATATCAATCGGTCCGTCACTTTTGCGCCGGGCCTGCTGGAGGCCTTCGGAAGGCAGCGGCAGCACTTCACCACAGGCAGCGCAGAATGTAGCCGCGGCATCATTCGAAGCTCCGCACTTTGGACATAACATAAACTTCCCCCTGACTAGATTTGCGAATTCATACAACTTGCCATGACACGACGTCACTTTACCCGCGATTCAAAACAAATGTGTCGCCGTCCACTTTGACTCCAATTATTCCATAACGGCTGTAAAAACGGTGAATAGAGGAATAGAATGGAAGCGGATTCTTGTTGTGTGCCCGGATTGCTTTATACCAGCTTAAATGCTGAAGGAGGGCCGGATGGAATTGACATGGTCGAAGAAGATGAGTGTCGGAAATGAATTACTCGATTCCGAACACAAGGATATATTCCATCTGGTGAATGAAGTCGATCGCGCCATCCGGGCGAAGGACAGCGCGCGCTTCGCTGAAACATTAAAGCGCCTGGAAGGCGTCACCAGCAAGCATTTTCGAAGCGAAGCCAGGATCGCGCAAGCGCTCGATTATTCCTTCGAACAACACCATCTTGAACACCAGTACATTTTAAAAGAGATGCGGACCGTAAATGAGCAATTGACCGCGCATCAAGGCAGTTGGTCCGAGAGCATCGCTGAGCATTATTTTCAATTCCTGAGCAGTTGGGCGATCGATCATATCGACAATGACGACATGAAAATGAAGGCGTTGCTGGTAACCTTTCCGTACGATTTCAAGCCGGGTGATCTGGCAGATTGAGATCGATGCGGGTACCGGGTGAAGTGATCAGGGCTTTATTTTTATTTTAGCGATGTCAGGCTTTGATCGCCCGTGTCAGCAGGTACTCATGACGGACGACATTGTCATGCAGATATTCGCCCAGTACCTCGTCCATCTCGTTCCGAAATGCAGCAAGCCTTGCGGGGTCTTCCTGCAAAGCCTGCACAGCGCGGATGAAGGGTCCGGCCTTGGCTTCCTGGAACAGACGCAGATGCTTCGGCGTGAGCGCCGGGATGCCCATGATGCCGCGTTCCTGATGCAGGCGCGCCACGCTGTCGCCCAGCCGTTGCCGCACGATAGCGACATCGCCCCACTGTATGGGCGACGGTACACCCTGCGGCGGCGGAATGTATTTTGCGATCAGGCCGAACTGGCGGCCGATCAACTGCTCGCCGGGCCAGGTGGCGAAGGCGATGGTGCCGCCGGGCTTCAGCACGCGCAGCATCTCGCTCACCGCAACATCGGGACGCGGCGCGAACATATGGCCGAACTGGCTCAGCACGACATCGAATGAAGCATCGGGAAATGGCAGCGCCTCGGCATCGCCTTCATGCCAGGCAATATCGTGATGGCCGGCCAGTTTGGCGCTTTCCCGCGCCTGTGCGAGCAGCGCCGGGGTCAGGTCAAGTCCGGTCACCTTCGCGCCCAGATTCCGCGCCGTGATCGCAACCACGCCGGTCCCCGTTCCCACATCCAGCACCGCATGGCCACCTGTCACCCCGGCATAGCGCACCAGATGTCCTGCCACTGGGGTCGTGAACACGGCCATGTCGCCGAAATTTCCCATCGTCCATGTTTCGCGCTGTTTTGCCTTGAATAGCTCGATCGGATCTGTGTTCATTTTTCTCCCTCGAAGTATAGATTGATACACCGGCAACTTGGCGGAGCGGAACCGCGCGGTGTGTTGTCGCCGGCCCGGTGGTTCAGGTGACGAGTTCTACCGCAACTGTCGCAGTCGTCTTGTCTATATCCAGCCGCACTTCGCAGTACTCGCTGAGCTCGCTGGCGATGGTCGGATCGTCTGCGCAGCTGCAACCGCCGATCACGCCTTGATAAAAGATCCCTGCCTTGACGAGGATTGCATTTCCCTGCTCGGCAACGCTTTGGATCATCACCTCGACCGGGGTGGCGGTGACATAGTTGCCGTGCGACAGTCCCTGTAGCAGGGGCAGGTGATCCGCTTCGCGGGCGATTTCTTGTGCGAGCACCTTCCTGAAATCGGGCGTTCCCCAGGCGCGCAATGCGAGCTCAAGTCGCATCATCGGAAGGTCACCGTTTGCCTATCCAGTTTACACCGCGCCGACTACATTCCGCCCATCCGCTTGGCGAACGAAGTCGCGTAAGCGGGTGAACGGAACTGCAGGATCGGGTCATTCGTCGGTTCGATGCCATCGCTCATCACCAGCGGATCGTAGTTGATCTTTTCGCAAGCCGCTCCCTGCTGCGGCATCGCCGAGGAGATCGTCAGTGTGCCCACCTTCACTTCCTTGCGATTGGCAGGCCATGCCACTGTCGGGTCGTCCACCGAATCGCCGGCTTCACCGATTGCGATCACCATGTCCCAGCGCAGCGGGCCCTGCTTGGTCCGGTCGATCAATGCCTGCTCGAGAAAATTCGGTGGCATGGATTTGAGTTCGGCATCCGACAAGCGTTTTTCCCCATCCTGCGGAACAAAGTGCCAGCGTACCAGCGTGGTCTTGTCGGCGCCATTGACGAACTTGAAGGTATGGATGCCGAAATAGGCGCTGTTGGCATAGCTCACCGGCGGATTGTTGTGCGCCATAAAATCCGCCAGCGCCAGACTGTCGGGATGGGTCTCCTTGAATGTCTTCATCTTTTCCGGATCGGGCTTGCCGGTTGCCGGATCAGGCTTCTGCGCGACCATCTGGTCGAAAAAGGTGCTCGGTTGCGCTGCGCCGAACACCGGAACGTTCAGCATCGTCATGTGCTGCGTTTCGCCTTTCGGCAGGCTGAATTCCAGCGCCATGCCGCGCGGACTTTTCGCGACATCCGGAGCCTTGGGGTTGCCGCCCGCCAGAGAGAAACGCGCCACCACCGGCACGGGTTTCCCGGAGAACAGCGTCGATCTTGAATAGGCATCGGCAGCCTTCGGGTCACCGACGAATTCTCCCGCTGCGCATGTGCCTTTGATATGGTTGCGGCGCTGGCCGGGGGTGACGCCAAATACATCTTCTATGGCACTCACAACCTGATCCGGCGACACCTCGGCTTCCGCCGCTAACCCCAGAGGCATACCGAGCGAAAGAACAATTGCCAGCATCCATTTCTGCAACCGATGTGGACTGGCAATGTGGCCTACAGTTATGCAGGAAGTCATAGCGAAGCTCCTTTGTAGAAATGTTAAGAGCGCTACATTACTCCTTCTGAAAATACTTTAACAGTCTTGTCGGGTATTATCCGCAACCGGGAGATATCCGGATCATTGGGGTTTCCGGAATAACTTGCCGAGAGGGTTCTTGCTTGCGGGGGCGCTTCCGGAAACGCGCTTGGCTGCGAACTCCTCCTCGATGTTGTCGCGATAGAAACTCCATGCCGCGCCCGAGCTGCTGAACCGGCGCCAGGTATCCTCGCCGACACCGCCATACTGCAGCGTGCTGCCGTCGTCGAGCTGGACCTGCAGCATCCGGGCGCGTGCATCGTAGCCGATGGCGCGCAACCTGCCCGAATTGATCTTCTTCATTTCCATCGTGGCATCCTGGATCTGTTGCGGGCGGCCCCTTTGAAGCCTGTCGGGGTAACTTCCGGTTGATGTTAACTTTTTATTGGGGGTAACAGGATTTGATCTCCTTGCCGCTCGCATCCGTTACATAGGTAAATTTCGCATGGTAGGAGAAACGGGCGCGCTTGGGCAGCCAAAGCTGCGTCGTCCAGGTGTGACAGCCTGCGTTGTTGATGCCGGAAACCGAGCGATAGTCATCGAATCCGTCGCCATTGAAGTCGCCGACCTGCCACATTGAAGGTTCAAGAAGGTTGGCATCGAAAGCTTCCATGCGGCTGACAAAGTGTTGGCGGCCGTGTTCGCCGGTCTGGTGGACTACGACAGTGGTCGAATAGACATTCAGCATGGAACTCGTGGCCGGGAAGGGCCTCGATTCCTTCAGTTCCACGTAAATATCAAACTGCTTTCCGCTGACCACCTTGGTGCCTTTGGGCGCCGAAGAAAGCTTTTTGGCCTCGACCGTCGAGGTGAATGTGAGCAGGCCTGCAAGGAATGCAGTGGATATAATTTTGTGGTTCATTCTCATTGCTCCATATTCTCGCGCCGCCCGCCCGAATCGAACTTCACCATTCCCATGCGGCGATCATTGGAAGTTGAATCCGGAATTGTGATCCTCCTCAGTCTTTGCCTGTTGTGCAAGATCATCGGCAAGCTTGAACGCCTGCTCGGCACCCGCCGAGTCGCCCTGCGCGACGCGGGCCTTGCCGATCACTTGCCAGTTTTCGGCCTGCACACGGCTTTGACGTCCGGCAAAGCTGTTCGATTTGCGGGCCAGCGATATCGCCTGCTCATACTGTCCCTGGGTGAGGCGCACTTGCGCAAGTTGATGCCACAACCAGGGGTTGCGCGGTTCGATGCGCAGCGCGCGCTCCAGCGATGCGCCTGCCGCCTCGCGCCTTCCGGCCTCGTTGTCGGTGCGCGCCAGGTCCAGCAGAGCGATCACGGCGCGGTTCTCCGATTTGACCGGCTCCGGCTGCGCAGCGGCCGCGGTAGATTCTGCAGATGGCGGCGTAGTCACGCCGGCACATCCGGCAAGCAACAGCAGCAATGCCGGGATAAAAAATAAATAATATCGATTCATCAATTGAACAACCTCTGGAACCAGTTTTTCCCTGAATCCGGTTTCCCCCCGGGCTTTACTTTAGCATCTTCGGCCGAGTTTGCTTTGGCTTGCGGGCCCGCTGACGGAAATGCGCAAGCAGAAATCCCGGCCGGCGCAGAGCCCTTGATGAAGGGCATCAACACGCCGGTTTTGCAGTCGTCGTTATAGCGCAGGCCGGTGACCGGGTCGACATTGACCATCTCGATGCCCTCCGGCATGACTGGCTGCAGCGGCTCCGGCTGCAGGTTCTTCATCATCTCGCCCCAGACCGTCATCGCACCCGAGGAGCCGGTCAATCCCGTGGGCTGGTTGTCATCCCGGCCGACCCACACCACCGCGACGTGGTCGCCGGTATATCCGGCGAACCAGCTGTCGCGCAGATCATCCGTCGTGCCGGTCTTGCCCGCCACATCCAGATCGGCAGGCAGCCAATTGACCAATGATTGTGCAGTACCCTCGCGCACCACGCCCTGCAAGGCCGCGGTCAGCACATAGACCGGGGCTGCGGGGGCGACTTGTTCGACGTTGAGCGGGTAACGCTGCAGCGGCTTGCCGTCCGCGGTGACGATCTCGCGTATCGCGCGCAGCGGCGTGCGGAATCCGTTGTCGGCAAACGTCTGGTACAGCTGCGTTACCTCGATCGGTGAAAGATCGAACGCGCCGAGCAGCGATGAAGCAAAAGGCGGCGGACGCCGATCGATGCCGTACAGCGGCAGCTTGTCGAGGATGTTTTCGACGCCGAGTGCTATGCCCATGCGCGCGGTCGCCACATTGTAGGATTGGGCCAATGCCGTGTGCAGCGGCACCATCCCGTGGAACTTGAGATCGTAGTTCTTCGGTTTCCAGTCGGTCGTGCCGGGCTGGGTCCACACCAGCGGACTGTCATCCAGCGGTGTGATCAGCGTATAGCGAACCGGCATTTCAAGCGCGGTCAGATAGACGATGGGTTTGGCCAGCGAACCGATCGGGCGCTGTGCATCGAGTGCGCGGTTATATCCGGCATATTGCGCTTCGCGTCCGCCGACCATCGCCTGTATCTCGCCGTTCTGCGTGCTGCTGACCACCACCGCGCCTTCCAGCGTGTGGGCGGGAATCCTGTGCGATTTTTCGATCTCGCCCAGGCGCGTCTGCAACGCCACCTCGGCCTGATGCTGGATCAGCGGATCCAGCGTGGTGAAGATGCGCAACCCTTCGCTGCGCAGGTCTTCTTCGCGATAGTCGCGCTGCAATTGGCGGTATACATACTGCATGAAAGCCGGATACGGCGAAGTGCCGATGGGCGCGCGCTGCACCACACCCAGCGGCTTCTGGCGGGCCGCAATGAATTGCGCCTGCGTGATCACATTCTGGCTGGCCATTTCCTGCAGCACCACGTTGCGCCGTTTCAGCGCCAGCTCCGGATTCTTGCGCGGGTCATACAAGCTCGGCCCCTTGACCATGCCGACCAGGGTCGCGATCTGCTGCGGTTCCAGCTGCTCGAGCGGACGGTCGAAATAGAAATGGCTGGCCAGGCCGAAACCGTGGATCGCACGGCTCGCATCCTGCCCGAGAAAAACCTCGTTGAGATAGGTCTCGAGGATCTCGCCCTTGCTGTAGTGCATCTCGAGCAGAAGGGCCATCAGCACCTCGGTCCCCTTTCGCGTCAGCGTGCGTTCGGAGGACAGGAAGAAATTCTTGACGAGCTGCTGGGTGATCGTGCTGCCGCCCTCGATACGCTGTCCGGTGACGGTCTTGTACAGCGCACGCGCGATACCGCGCGGATCGATGCCCCAGTGCGTGTAATATTTCCGGTCCTCGGTTGCGATCAGCGCATCGATCAGCAGCTTGGGAAACTGGTTGAGCTTCAGCAACTCCCGGTCCTCGTTGTGGCCGGGATATATGCCGCCGATCAGCGGAGGCTCCATGCGCAGCAACGGCAGGTCGGTATTCTTTTCGCTGCGCACCTGCAGCAGCGACACCTTGCCGCCGTCGAATTCGATGTTCAAGTGCTGCGACGCTTGCGGGCCATCGCCAAACACAAAGTCCCGGGTCGTGAACTCCAGCCCGTTCAACGTATATTTATAGGTTGCCGGTGCGTTCGGCTGCGGATTCTCGTGATATCCGTCCCTTTGCAGCTCTTCGACAAATTGCGCAGACGTCAGCTTCAGCCCCGGATACACCTCCAGCGCACGGCCATAGACACGGGCCGGCACCGCAAATTTGCGGCCCTCGAAGGCTTCGCGGATCGTAACGTCAAGATAGTAAATGTAACCTGCGAGTCCCAGCAAAAGCAGCAACGCGATCAATCGCACTGCCCTGCCGGGCGCCTTGAGATTGAAGTGGAATTTATTCCAGGGATAGGATGGCAACTTCATTGATGGTTACCTGCAAAGAGAAGGTTTGTGCATAATCATGACTATCTTAAACCAGGAACAATATCCGTCTTCCATTTATTTGCGTTAAAGGATTTAAGCCGCCCCGGACAAACGACCGCCGATCGCCGAATGACGTTCGAATTTATTTCCTTAAAATGTGCTACATTTTCGGCAGGAATGAAAATCGATGCTCAAGAGCCATATTAAATTGTTAAGGTATTAGTCAATGATGAAAAGAATCCCGGCAAAATCCCCCCGTGCTGCGCATGCCTACACGCTGGTGACCGATCTGCAACAAAGGTTCGTCACCAAGCTGAATGCGATCAGCAAAAAATATGGCAACGGCAAACCCTACGAGCCCACCGAATGGTTCCGTGATGAAGGCAGGCATGGCGGCGGAGTCCGGTATATGGCGACAGACGAGACGCTATTCAATCGCGCCTCGGTCAATACATCGCAGGTTCAATACGACGACGATGACACGAAACAACTGGCGTCCGCTTCCGCCATCTCCACCATCATCCATCCCAAAAACCCGCTGGCGCCATCGGTGCACATCCACATCAGCTGGACAGAATTGAAGAAAGGCAGCGGTTACTGGCGTGTCATGGCTGACCTCAACCCGGCGATTGAAAATAGCGCGGACAAGAACCAGTTCGCCAACAAGCTGAAGCAGGCTGCACCGCAACAGTATGTCGAGGCCGCGACGCAGGGCGACCGCTATTTTTATATTCCTGCGCTGGGGCGCCATCGGGGCATCACCCATTTCTACCTGGAAAATTTTTCCAGCGGGGATTTCGACACCGACCTGAAAATGGCCCGCAAGGTGGGAGAGGCGGCGATCGATACCTACTGCGACATCCTGACTTCGGCGATCGAAAAGCGCACTGCACCGACAGATGCCGATTACAGGAAGCAGCTGGACTATCACACGCTGTACTTCTTCCAGGTCCTGACGCTGGATCGTGGCACCACATCGGGGTTGCTGGTCCACGACCAGAATGACGTCGGTATCCTGGCTTCGCTGCCTTCACACGTCGACCGGACGCTGCTGGCCTCATGGAAACGGAAGATGGAAGCGCCGCAGGACCTGCTGCTGGAAAAGATGATGGCCTGCCTGGCGGACGAAGAAGTTTGCGCCGTGGAAGACGATACCAAACGGGCATTGGCGAATTGCGTGCGGAAGCACTATCAGGCGCATCCCGAGGCGATCGATATGCAAGCCAGCGGCAACACCAAGCCGCCTACCGTTGATAATCATCTCAAATCCGTTGCCTAGCGGGTAAACGTTCGGGTGTGAATTCACGCCCGATCCAATGCATGGATTCAAAAAAACGTGGTCTATCCCCGATTGTTCTCAATCTGCGAAATCTTATTTCCAGCGATAGCCTACGCTGAGACGGAATGCGGTAAATTTGATGTCCGAAAGACCAGAATATTTTATTGTTGCGGAATCAAGCTGCCCCATGAAATACAATCCGCCATCCGGCTTTTCCCATCCTGCTACCAGCCCTGCGCCACCACCATTCCCTGTCAACGATACCCCTCCGCTTGAGATCACCTCTGAATATGCTCCCAAATGACCCCCGAAGAACGCATCACCAGCCCAGTATCTGAGTTGTGCGCCCAATATGCCATGACCAATAGTAGACCCGGAGACATTGCTGCTGGTTTCCGCTGATGTCATCAGAAATGGGCTGATCGAAAAGTTATTCGAAAGGGCGAATTGGTAATCCAGCCCAATACTCAGGCCGGAAGTATTCGATCCGGCACAACCTCCGCAATCCCTGCTGTGGCTGACCAAACCTGCATTCAAGCCAAATCCGTTCTTTGGCTCAGCCACTGCTGTTCCAGTAAGCAAAACAAACAGCATGACTGCGTTGAAAAGCATACTTCTTATTTTCATGGTGACACTCCCTGGGTTTATGTAATGAGGCAATTGCTTGCGATAGCGACCCTTCAACATGGTACAGCACCGAGACAGAGCTCAACAAATTTAAAAGTATGACGCTGAGTCCCAATAGCATTCCAAAATTGTTCCTCATCGTGATGGGATTCAGTGCTCCCGCCGCCATATCAGCGCGCCATCCTTCCACACCTCCTTGACACGATGGTAGGGCACGCTGTGCACGATACCCTCTTCATCGGTCACGTCGAAACAGAAGTGGCTGTCCGGGTCGTGTTGCACTTCATTTAGCGGCACATACACCAGCGCATCGCGTTCATGGTCGAGATAGCCTATCTTGAATTCGCCGCGCCCGAATTCCGGGTCCCAGTGGATACGGTTCAACAATTCGTGCAGCGGGATCATGCGCTCCTCCCCCGACTGATCCGGACAAATGCGATGCCGGCCACATTACATGAAAATGCAGGAAATATCCGGGTCAGTCGGTCTGTACCGGATGGTCATTGATTGTTCGGAGTCTGATACCATTGAACTCTCGTTAGTACCCTTTAGCGGAACTCAGGCAAGCATGAACCCTGTCTTCAAGCATTCTTTGCACACTTTTTTTCTTGTTGCGGCGATCTACTGCTGGTCAATAGCCGCGGCAGCCGGCCTGCCTGTCGTGAAAGATTTCACGGTTGAAGCTGGGGATGCCCGCAAACAACAAGTACCCATCCTGGTTTTATTCACGAGCGAGACCTGCGACTA
>CAWDWW010000016.1:0-182178 GCA_963806115.1 uncultured beta proteobacterium | reverse complement strand
TTGATCAAATGTGGTCTTCTTACGGGGCCGCCGGTATGCTGATTACGTCCCACAGCCCCCACAAGATATAAAGCACTGTAGGTGTCAATATGCCCAAGGCTAACAAAAGCCATTGGTTATCCAACACCCTTTGCATGAAATGAGGACTTGCATTATTTGTAGTATCTGACATTGTTTTTCCCCTCCCTTAACAATTGATGGCTGACGCCATTGGCGGCTGACACGTGCAACATATCGAACATTGAAAGAATCCCGCGTTATTCCCTACTTCCTGACTGCGCTGCAATCATCCACTTCCGCTTTAGGGCTACTTCAAACAAATCGAATTATGATAATTTAATGACTGAGCAGCACGAATAGGCCGACACAAAGGTAAACCGCTGCACCAACGGCCAAGCCCACTGTAAGAAGTAAGAATTTATTGTGCAGCATCTGCTGCATAAAGGAATCCGATTCGTTCCCGGATTTAAATGACTCCATTTGGATACCTCCCAGTATTCTCTTGTCCGCACAGTCTTCACCCCAAAGCTACCGTCAGTGCACGAGCGACGTTCTGTATTGGCAAGAATTCCGCAATATCGACAGAACCGCAACCCAATGCAAAACCAATTCCTTCCAATAGCCTGTGCATATTCCCCATTTTCGAAAGCAATCCTTATAAAGGGGAATAATACATGTATCCTTAATACACGTTTTGCAAGATATTCCTAAAGCAAACCATTGTCAAGAAGTTTGATGTTCTTGTCATAACGACATCAAACATGTACCCTATAGGCATGTTTTTGACGTGGTTTCTGTTACGTAAGCAAATATTCCATGCCAATGCGTATGTAATATGCGTTGCCAAGCTTTACGCTACTGAATAGCCCAGTAATTATTTTGGCAAATATGTTTTGGTTATGTTTAAGCATTTGTGCTCAGGTAGTGCGGCAATAGTATTCCCGCGATTTATTTCTTAAGGACAAAATGAAACTGACTCAATACTCTGATCTTGGCTTAAGGATGCTGATGTATCTGGCTTTGCGCCATGGACATACGTCCACGATCCAGGAAGTAAGTGTGCGGTTTGGGGTGTCAAAAAATCATATGGTCAAAATATCGCATCAACTGACCAAGTCAGGCTTGATTGAGAGCATAAGGGGCCGCAACGGCGGGGTGCGTTTGGCCATACCACCTGAAAAAATTTCCGTCGAGGAAGCTTTGTACGCAACCGAGGACAGCTTTGATTTGGTCGAGTGCTTCGGTCCTGACAATCACTGCATCATTACCGACGTTTGCAAGTTGAGCGGAGTTCTGAATAACGCTCGAAAAGCATTTTTTGGCGTGTTACGACAAGTCTCGCTGGCTGATCTGGTGAAAAGCAGCAAAACACTTGAGAAAACCCTGCTACCGTTTTCAGAAGAAAAGATTGTCAAGTTTTATCCCCGATCCACCCAGGTAGCAAGGAGTAAACCCAGGAATCAAACCGGAACGCGTTTACGAACTGCAGCAAAATGACGCCGTGTCGCTGGGGAGTTTCGGTAAATGATTATCGGCTCATGTACGATTCAAAGAGCGAGAGCTTGTTCGGTACTTGAAAGTTTATTGCAGTGACAACGGAACAACAATCGGTTTGTACTTTGCGATGTATGCATTGCAAAGACCTCACCGGCACCCCGTCTTATCAACACGCACGCAATCAAATCAAGGAAATTATGGCATGAGTTTTCTGCTGCTCAAGTCCATACACATCTCAAGCGTAGTTGGCAGCTACGTACTGTTTTTTTTGCGCGGCATCTGGAATCTGAATGGCTCACCCATCATGAGCCAACGCTGGATCAAGATTGTGCCGCATGTCGTTGATACGCTGCTGATCGTCTCTGCCATTACCCTGGCAATCAGCATCCACCAATATCCTTCCGTGGATGCCTGGCTGACCGCCAAAGTAATCGGTCTGTTGCTATATATTGTGCTGGGATTTGTCGCATTTAGATACGGACGTAGCAAAAACATTCGCCTTTCCGCATGGATCATGGCGCAACTGGCGTTCACCTACATCGTGCTGGTCGCCATCAGCCACAATCCCTGGCTATTTTGGAGTTGACACTGATCATATATGTGGAAGCAGCAGTCTCAGTCTGTTGAAATAAATCGCCCCACTGAATCGTCACAGAATTTCGAGAAATCCTATTGAATGTCATATTGAGATTTGCTCTCTGGCTGGACTATGACACCTTAACGAATTCGATACTTCAATGTTAGCGAGTAAGTATGATGAAAAAATATTCACCGTGGCTTTCTTACTCTAAGAATATTTTTAGTTTGAATAGTCGTGCCAATAAACCTACCGAGAAGCAGTCCAGTTAGAATTACTAACCCAAGCGCATTGAACTCGGCACCTGATAACCGGTACTGAAAAATAAATTTTCTGCCCACTTCAGCGCATATGTACCCGATAAGGAGTATCGTCCCAAGAACATCTAGCTTTGAAATGACTTTTTCTAGTTCTTGATTCCAAAATATTCTAAACATTCTACTTAGAGTCAGACCAATCGCCAGCGCAAGTAAAAACCCACTGAAGGCCAAAAATACACCGATTTTCTCGTCGAATACATTTGCTATGCTTATGACCATCAGTGTCGAGATAATTACAAGAAATACCCCTGGCGAATTATTAGCCTTATGCTCACATTCTCTCTGTAGTCCTTAATCGTCTTTTTCATTGGGTTACCCAAACTTCATTTACTTAAATACTCCCCCCGAAAATGCTGCCATAGATTATTACTAAACTTTTAGCCTGATGGCTTTTGATGTTCCATATGTCGGATTTTTCTGACAAAGCGAAGTCTTCATTTTCCATTGCCTTCCTGAAAGCTGAAACTTGAATTTTGAGTTCAAAATTATAATCAGGCTTTCCGTTAGCTGCATTTCGCTATATTCGGCAAACGACACAAGACAAACATTGGCGAATGGCAGGTTTTGTTGAGCAAGGACCCCTAGCCTGCTACATCTGGGGGCATATTCATAATATGAATACAGCAAACCGTTGCCCATATTGGCTTTCAGATGGCTGTATCGAGTCTGTCGAGGGCCAAATCGCTTCGGCGAAGCCAACCTTTTATTTCTGCTTTTAACCTACTTACAGTAAAACGTTGCTACGGAGGTGTATTCATTGAGACTTGTAAGGCTTTCGATTTCTGCACTCTTTCCATATTCCTTGCAGTAAATTACTGCTGCCTTTTTGGATTCCTCTAAACCTAAAGAATCGGAAGTAGTGTACCTATAAGCCACCATCCAGGTGGTCGATTGCATTAAGTATGGTTTTGGAGCCGTACATCCGCTGACAACTGAGATAAATACTGCTACAAGAAATGCATTTCTCATTATTCATTCCTTTGTGGTCTACGCACTGTATTCTACATGCAGACTGCATTATGACTAATTATTTACGTTCCCTACGACCTCTCAAGCTGGGATGACTGCGTGCCGAAATAAGCGAAATCCGCAAATAAATAAAAAAGGGGGGCAGATTCCCGTTCTGCAGCATCGGCTAAATATAAGAGATCGGGTGCATTTAGGCGTGTTTTATTTCGCTCGTGTTTGCTTCGATTCCACAGACTTGCCGTATCCGGCAAACCGGTTCTGTGCATCCTGAAATTCCGCCGCACTCAGCAGCACCGGCTCCCCAGCCTGCAATGCGCGCAGATACATCTCGCTGAGTGTCTCGACCTCGACCGTCACCCTGAACGCATCGGCGAGATCGGCGCCTACGGCAATCATCCCATGATTGGACAACAGACAGGCCTTGCGATCTTTCAGCGCGATCAGCGCGTTGTTGGATAATTCCTGTGTGCCGAACGTTGCATACTTCGCGCAGCGGATCGTATCGCCGCCGACCAGCGCGATCATGTAGTGGAACGGCGGGATGTCTTTGCGCAGGCACGCCAGCGCGGTCGCCGCGACCGAATGGGTATGCACGACCGCACCCACCTCGGCACGCTGCGCCAATATGTCCCGATGGAACAACCACTCGCTGGAAGGTTGCCAGCGTCCGCGCGATGTGCTGTCCATGTGCACGAATACGATGTCGTCATCAGCCAGCCCTTCCGCACCCATACCTGAAGGGGTGATCAGCATTCCCTCGCCAAACCGCACAGAGAGGTTGCCGGAAGTGCCGCGATTTAACCCCATTTCATCCAACTGTTTCGTGATGCGCACCATTACGCTGCGCAATTCGGATTCGTTCATGCGATCTCCTTTTTTCTAAGCACACTCATCGCCGTCGCGTTTGCCGCCACTACACCGCGCTCGGTGATCAGGTCGGTCACCAGCCGCGCTGGCGTCACGTCGAAGCCGTAGTTGGCGGCGCTCGAGCCTTTGGGCGTAAGTTGCACGCTGCGCACCTGCCCGTCGTCGCACAATCCGGAGATGTGTGTCACTTCCTCCGCCGCGCGTTCCTCGATGGGAATTTCCCTTACCCCGTCCTGCAGCGTCCAGTCTATCGTCGGCGTCGGCAGCGCGACATAGAACGGCACGCCGTTGTCATGCGCAGCCAGTGCTTTCAGGTAGGTGCCGATCTTGTTGCACACATCGCCGCGCGCGGTGACGCGGTCGCAACCGACGATCGCCATGTCCACCATGCCGTGCTGCATCAAATGCCCGCCGGTGTTGTCCGCGATCACCGTGTGCGGCACGCCGTGCTGGACTAGCTCCCACGCGGTCAGGCTGGCGCCCTGATTGCGCGGGCGCGTCTCGTCTACCCACACATGCAGAGGAATGCCTGCGTCGAATGCTTTATATATAGGTGCGAGCGCCGTGCCCCAGTCCACCGTCGCCAGCCAGCCGGCGTTGCAATGTGTGAGGATGTTGATCGTAGTGCCTTTCTTCTGATGCATCGCGCGTATCAGCTCGCTGCCATGCTGGCCGATGCTCGAACAAATCTCCACATCCTCGTCGGCGATGCGCGCCGCTTCCTGCCAGGCAGCTTGAGCGCGCTCCCTCTCAGGCAGCGGCGCGAGGAACGCGCGCATCCGGGCTATGCCCCAGCGCAGGTTCACCGCGGTCGGGCGCGCCAGCAGCAGCTTGTCGCAGGTTGCTTTCAGCGCAGCATCCGAGGCATGGTGCTTCATCGACAGTGCCACGCCATAAGCCGCCGTCACGCCGATCAAGGGAGCTCCGCGCACTTGCATATCCTTGATCGCGCGCTCCGTGTCGCGCATGTTCTCCAGCCGCAGAGTGGAAAAAATATGCGGGAGTTTGGTCTGGTCGATGATCTCCACAGCGTTGTTGTCGGCGGTGGGCCAGATGGCGCGATAAGGGGTGCCGTTTACTTTCATTGTCACTAGTCGCCCTCGAACTCGCACAGCGCAAACACCTTATGCCCATGCTTCTCCAGCCTAGCATGTCCGCCGATGTCCGGCAGGTCGATGATGAAGCAGCATTCGACGATCTTGCCGCCCATCTTTTCGATCAATTTGCAGGCGGCTTCCGCGGTGCCGCCGGTGGCGATCAGGTCGTCCACCAACAATATCTTCTCGCCCTTGGCGATCGCGTCGGTATGAATCTCGATGCGGTCGGTGCCGTATTCGAGATCGTAATCGTGGCCTATGGTCTCGGCGGGCAACTTGCCCTTCTTGCGGATCGGAATGAAGCCCTTGCCCAGCGCGTAGGCCAGCGGCGCACCCAATATAAAACCACGCGACTCGATGCCGGCAATCTTGTCGATCTTCACTTCCTTGTAGCGGCGCAGCAGGTCATCTATCGTGAGTTGAAAACCGACCGGGTCCTTGAGCAGCGTGGTGATGTCGCGGAACTGGATGTTAGGCTTGGGGTAATTGGGAACAGTACGTATGCGCGATTTAATTGTCATATTGATTCCTTACTATTCAGTGAGTAACTTGCGATACATCATTTGTAGGAGCGGGCCATGCCCGCGAACAGCCATATCGCGGGCATGGCCCGCTCCTACAATTATTTTTTCACCATTCGCCCGGCCACGGCAGAAAGCTTTTCCACCATACCCGTATCGCGCGCCTCGGGCGGGGTGATGATGGCGAACTGCAAAGCGCTGCGGCAACTGCAAGCGCCCGCTTCTGGGTCGGCATATACCAGCGGCGCGACGCTCTTCACCAGCGCGCGAGCCTTGTCGGCATTTTCCAGCAGCACCTTCACGATCGCATCGACCGTGACGTCATCGTGGTTCGGGTGCCAACAATCGTAATCAGTGACCATCGCGACGGTGGCGTAGCAGATCTCGGCTTCGCGTGCGAGTTTGGCTTCCGGCATATTGGTCATGCCGATCACGTCGCACTGCCAGGAGCGGTACAGCTCGGATTCGGCGAGACTGGAAAACTGCGGACCTTCCATCACCAGATAGGTGCCGCCTCGCGCCACCGGGATGCCGATCTGCTGCGCCGCCGCGTGCAGGTGGTCGCCGAGACGGTGGCATACCGGATGCGCCATCGAGACATGCGCGACCAGCCCGTTGCCGAAAAAACTCTTTTCACGGGCGAAGGTGCGGTCGATGAACTGGTCGACGATGATGAACATGCCTGGAGTGAAATGTTCGCGCAGCGAACCCACCGCGCTCACCGACACGATGTCGGTCACGCCGAGGCGCTTGAGCGCATCGATGTTGGCGCGGAAGTTGATCTCGGAAGGGGGTATCTTGTGCCCGCGCCCATGACGCGGCAAAAAGGCGATGGACTGCCCGTTCAGCTCGCCGATCAGCACTTCGTCCGACGGTGCGCCGAAGGAAGACTCCGCCTTGACCCAGCGCTTATTCTCCAGACCATCGATGTCGTAAACACCGCTGCCTCCGATGATTGCCAGCATTTGCTGCTCCCGTTGTCTCAAGTCACGATAGGCACCCGCTTTGCCAGCCCGCACATCAGCTCATAACTGACGGTTCCGGCCGCAAGCGCGACTTCCTCGATCGGCATTCCTTCGCCCCATAACACCACTCTGCTGCCGACATCGGCCTGCGGCAATTTGCTTAAATCCACACACAGCATATCCATCGAGACGCGCCCGAGCGTAATGGTGCGTTCTCCATCCACCAGTATCGGCGTGCCGTTGGGCGCGTGGCGGGGATAGCCATCGGCATATCCGCAGGCAACGATACCGATGCGCGTCGCATGTTCGGCACGGTACATCGCGCCGTATCCCACTTCGTCACCGGCGAGCAATTGCCGTGTGGCAATGATGCGGCTGCTCAAGGTCATCGCGGGTTTGAGGCCCAATTGCTTCGCGCTCGACCGTTCTCCCATTTTGGGGGCGAATGGCGACGCGCCATACAACATGATGCCCGGGCGCACCCAATCGGCATGGGTTGCCGGATAGCGCAGCAACGCGGCGGAATTCGCCAATGAACGTGCGATACGATAAGGTGCCGCGATTTCGTTGAACAGGGCGAGCGGCTCGGCTACGCCCCGTTCCTCGTCGGCATTGGCGAAATGGGTCATCAGCGTGATGTCGCGCACCGCGCGGTGGCGGCGCAATTGTTCCATTGCCTGCGCGACCTGCTGCGGCGCGAAACCAAGGCGGTTCATGCCGGTATTCACCTTGAGCCACACATCCAGTGTCCCTTGTCCGGGATAACCGTCAAGCATTGAGATCTGCCAGGGACTATGGAAAACGCAGGTCAGATCATGTTCTGCAATGGCCGGCAATTCTTCGGCATCGAAATATCCTTCCAGCAACAGGATGGTCTGGCGGAAACCCGCCTCGCGCAAGCGCAGCGCATCCTGAATATCCAGCAGGGCGTATCCGTCTGTCGCGGCAAAAGCATTTGCCGCATGCAGCAGGCCATGGCCATATCCATCCGCCTTGATGACTGACATCAGACGCGAACCCGTGGCTCTTCGCGCAACCTGGAGATTATTCTCCAGCGCGCTCAGATCGATACGGGCTTGTATGGGACGTGCCATAAAAAACTTACTTCAAGAGTATCTGAATAAGGAATGAATGATAGCAGGGGCCATACTTTCGTGTTATAAAACAGCTTGAAATATAACAATCCCTGCTGAATGAATCTCGGTTTTTACATCATCCTCGCGGCGCGGTTTTTTTGGTTACGGCCAGCCTGCGTTGCAGACTTTAACGTGCTGCGCACATTAGCCTCCGCCGAAAGAACATGAATCGCGGCTTTTATATCATCCTCGCGGCGCAGTTCTTTTGGCTGCGGTCAGCCTGCGTTGCAGCCTTTAACGTGCTGCGCACATTAGCCTTCGCCGAAAGAACATGAATCGCGGTTTTTTCACCATCCTCGCAGCACAGTTCTTTTCCGCGCTCGCAGACAATGCCCTGCTGTTTGCCGCCATTGCACTGTTGCAATCCATGCATGAGCCCAGTTGGTACACGCCGGTATTGCAGGAAGCCTTCATCTTTTCCTATATCCTGCTGGCTCCCTTCGTTGGCGCATTCGCCGACTCGCTGCCCAAGGGCCGCGTGATGTTCATCAGCAACAACATCAAGATCCTGGGATGCATCGCGATGCTGTTCGGGGTCGACCCGCTGCTCTCCTACGGATTGGTCGGCCTGGGCGCGGCGACTTATTCGCCGGCCAAATACGGCATCCTTACCGAATATCTGCCCGCCGAAAAGCTGGTGGTGGCAAACAGCTGGATGGAAGGCCTGACGGTACTGGCGATTGTCCTGGGGGCCATCCTCGGTGGCATATTGATCAGCCCGGCAATCGCCGAGCCCATGCTGAAGTGGTGGGATGTCCCTTATATTGACACCGGCATCGACACGCCGCCTGAATTGGCGATCGCCATCATTTCCGGGATATACATCCTCGCTGCCTGGTTCAATCTTTACATTCCACGCGTCGCGATCGACCACAAAGCGCTCAGCCGCAATCCGGTCTACCTGATCAAGAACTTCTTGCATTGTTTCCGGCTGTTATGGAAAGACCCGCTTGGACAAGTCTCGCTCGCCGTCACCACCCTGTTCTGGGGTACCGGGGCCACGCTGCGCCTGCTGGTGCTCAGTTGGGCGGGAATCGCGCTGAATTACGACATGGCCCATGGCGCAGCATTGACGGCCTGGGTCGCCGTCGGCATCGCGATCGGCGCAGTTCTGGCGGGTAAATTTGTAAAGCTCGATCATTCCGTGAAAGTGTTGCCAGTCGGTATCGCGATGGGCTTCATGGTGCTGCTGATGATCCCCATTACCAACAGCACGCTGGCCACGATCCTGCTGGTTGCGATCGGCATGATGGCCGGCTATTTCGTGGTGCCGATGAACGCGCTGCTGCAGCACCGCGGACACCTGCTGATGGGATCGGGCAGCTCGATCGCAGTTCAGAACTTCAACGAAAATCTCAGCATCTTCGCGATGCTGGGACTGTACGCGCTGATGGAAAAGATGAGCTTGAATATCTATCTCATCATCGTGGTGTTCGGCCTGCTGCTGTCCGGCATCATGGCTGCGCTGTACAGGCGCCACGGGCATGACCAGGATCAGGGGCAGATGTAGGGATATCCGTACTAGCGGGTGCGAATTCCGGATATTGCCGAATGTGGTCTACGACTTGCCCAGCAACGCTTCAAACTCCGCTACCGGAACCGGCTTGCTGAACAGATAACCCTGATAGGCCATGCAGCCGTTGCTGCTTGAGAAATTCCAGTTGCGCTTCGGTTTCCACCCCTTCGGCGATCACGTTCAGAGCGGAAGTTCTTTGCCATGTCCGATGATGGTCTGCACCATCACCGCATCATTCGGATCCGAGGTGATGCCGCGGACAAAGCTCTGGTCGATCTTGAGCTGATCGAGCGGCAGCAACTTCAAATAGGACAACGACGAATAGCCGGTGCCGAAATCGTCCATCGACAACCCGACGCCCAGTCCCTTGAGCGCATGCATGACTGCCACCGCGTCCTGCACGTCGTCCAGCACCACGCTTTCGGTCAACTCCAGCTTCAGGCGCGCCGGATCGACGCGATGCTTGCGCAGCATCGCGGTCACCTGCGCCGACGAAATCCTGTGTCGCAAATTGTTGCGCGCTGACGTTGATCGCCAGCGTCAAATCGCGGGTGTGGGCGTGCTGCTCCCATAGCTTCAATTGCCGGCAGGCCGTATCAAGCACCCAGTGCCCAATCTCGAGGATCAGCGGGGTCTCTTCGGCAAGCGGGATGAATTGCGCCGGCGAGACCATGCCACGGGTTGGATGTATCCAGCGCAGCAAAGCCTCGGCACCCAACGGACGATGCTCGTTATCCAGCTGGATCTGGTAATACAATTGCATCTGCTGCAGTGCAACGGCATGGCGCAGATCCGCCTCCAGCGCAACGCGGCCTTCCACCGCCTTCTGCATCACCGGATCGAAGAAGCACACCGTATTGCGTCCCGGATTCCTTGGCCTGATACATCGCCATATCGGCATGTTTAAGCAGGTCATCCACCGATTCCGCATGTCCGCGGTACACGCAAATGCCTATGCTCGGCGAACTGTGCTGTTCCTGCCCCTGGATAAAGTAGCTCCGGGACAACTCGCTGCGGATCTTCTCGGCGATATGCGCGGCCTTTTGCGAAGCCTCTGCAGCATCTGCACTTACTCCTTCGATCAGCACCACGAATTCATCGCCGCCCATCCTGGCCACGGTATCCGTTTCCCGCACACAGGCCCTGATGCGCGACGCAACCTCGACCAGCAGCAGGTCGCCATAGCCATGCCCCAGCGTATCGTTAAGCGTCTTGAATTTGTCCAGGTCGAGGAACAGCACCACGCCATAGATGCCGCTGCGTTCGGATGCAGCCAGGGCCAGGTTGAATCGGTCCAGCAACAAGCGCCGATTGGGCAACTTGGTCAACGTGTCGTAAAACGCCAGGCTGTAAATCTCTTCCTCGGCCAGCTTGCGCTGGCTGATATCGCTGAACACCCCCACGTAATGGCTCACCTGGCCGGCTGTATCCCGCACCGCCGTGACCGTCAGCCATTTCGGGTATATGTCGCCATTCTTGCGCTTGTCCCAGATCTCTCCTTCCCAATACCCGGTATCGGTTATCCGTTGCCACATCGCATCATAGAAAGCCGGATCGTGCTTGCCTGAGCTCAACATGTGCGGAGTGTGCCCGATCACTTCATCCGCGCTGTAGCCGGTGATACTTTCAAATGCCTTGTTAACGCGGATTATCCGCTCATCCGGACCGGTGATCATGATCGCCTCGCGCGTCTCGAAGGCGATCGCTGCGATGCGCAATTGATCCTCGTTCAGCTTTTGTTCGGTAATGTCTTGAACCGCCCCGACCGAACGCAGCGGCTTGCCGGTCGCATCAAAATCACTGCTACAGTGCTCGCGCACCCACTTGATTCGACCGTCTGCCATCCTCAACCGATGTTCAATGTCGTATTCCTGCCTGTCCGCCAAAGATTGCGTGTAAGCCCGATTTACCCGGTCGCGGTCATCCGGATGAATAACGTTCAGAAAATTTTCGTATGAAGGCGCGAACTGTTTGGGATCCAACTCAAAAATCCGGTAGACTTCATCAGACCAGCGCAACTCGCCGCTAATCAGGTTCAACTCCCAACTCCCTAATTGGCCAAGCCGCTGCGCTTCGTTGAGCAGATCCTGATTGCGCTGCAACTCCAATTGGCTGCGTTTATGTTCGGTGATGTCCACGAACGAAGCCATCATGCATGCCGGCTTGCCAGCCTCATCCGTGACCATATGTGCAGACACCTCCAGATCAGCCAGCGTACCGTCATGCCGTAGAGCGCGCAATTCTCCCCGCCAGTAACCCTGCTGTTTAAGCACTTCGATTTTTGCCAGTGCCTTTTCAGGATTGTCCAGGAACTCGGTAGGCAAACGGCCGATGGCATCTTCCGGCCGCTGCAGCCGCCACAGATCGACAAATGCCTGGTTGACATAAATGATCTTGCCGTCCATACCTGAGATGGCGATGGCATTGATCGAGGAAGTAATGGCGGCATCCTTGATGCGCAGTTCTGTCATGCTCTGTTCAAGCTCTGCGGTACGATCCTCGACGCGGGTCTCCAGAGAGCGATACAACGATTGCAGGTTTTCGGCCATGCGATTGAAGGCGCGCCCCAGTATGCCGATTTCATCGGCACCTCGCCCGTTCACCCGGCGCGACAGATTTCCCTGTGCCACATCTTCCGCTCCGCTCGCCAACTCCCGGAGCGGAACCACCAGCTTCCTGCCGAAATAGAATGCGGCCCCGGACGCGATCAGTATCGGCCAGCAACAATGCCGTCAGCGAGAAAATGCGCTGCTGTTGCAGGGATGCGAATGCCTCGTCCGCATCCTTCTTGACCACCATTCCGAAACGAAGATCCGGCAGGTAGCGCCACGCGGCTACCACCTGATGATTGTGATAGTCGGTTTCGATTCCGCCGCCGCGTATCCCCAACAAGGCATAGCGCATCGGATTGGGCATCTTGCTTAACTCGACCGGTTGCAGAGCGTAAAGCGCGCTTCCAGATTCATACTTAAGCGGGGTGATCACCATGACATTCTGCTGATCGACCCATTTGCCCAGCACGGTCTCGCCAGTTCACCCCATGCCGATCGGATCAGCCGCGACCTGCTTGATTTGCGATATGCCCAGCTGAAAAGCGATCACGCCCAGCAGCCTGTCCTCGCGAATCACCGGTATCGCCACGAAAGCAGCCATTAATTGCGAAGGTTGATAATATTCAAAACTTGAAGCAGTACTTTCCATGGTCATGAGTGATTCACGGAACGCTTCTGCCAGGCCGCTGCCGCGATACGGTCCGTCGAGCAGATTGGTGGCGAAATCGCTTTCATGCCTCTGGCTGTATACGATATCGCCCTGCAGATCGATCAGGAACACGTCGTAAAACATCGAGGCATCATCGATGTAACGCTCGAAATATGCGCGGTATCGCGCATCCACCTTTTTGTATTCCGGTGTACCGGGATGGACTGATCGATAACTGAGAGACAGTCTGGGTGACAGCATCCTCGTGTCACAATTGAGCGCGCGATCAGGCGGGTGTCGGCAATGCGCTCTGCCATATACCCCCTGATCTGCAATGCCTTCTTGTCCGCCAGTTGCGACGAGATTCTGCAATGTCTGCTTCACGCAGTGTTTGTTCGTTGTAGCAGCAGCGTCAAATACCCCAGCAAGACCAGGGGCAGCAAACCGACCAGCACAAACCAGAGCAGCAAACGGCGTGTCAGAGAAGTGAATATCATCATGGCCGCACCTTGACCCGGATGCTGAATACCGGCCTTCTGCATGGCTGCCCACTCCAGATTCGGGCGATAGAACGGGAACGGGGCCGGACGCACCGGGTGGTCGGATTGCCACACCACGTCGAATTGCCCGTCAGTCCGTGCCTTGCCGATGCGCACGGTTTTCCAGAGATGATTGTTGGAGAAATCCACCGACACGATCCCCTTCGGGTGCCCGCATGCTCTGCTGGGCAAGCAGGGTCTTCACCATAGTAATATTCGTTGAGCCCGCTTCGCGAACCGCATTGACCCACAGCACAACATCGATATAGCTTGCTTCCATCGGGTCATCCAGCACGCGGTGCTGGCCGAAACGTCTCTTGAATTTCTCCACGAATGCCTTGTTCTCTTTGCTATCGATGCTCTGAAAATAACTCCACACGGCATAATTTCCCGCCATCCGGGAAGCGCCTATAACGGCCAGTTCCACTTCGGCGATGCTGGTCGAAATGACCGGTATGTTTTCGGCAGTAATGCCCGCCTTGCGCAGCGCCTTGAAAAAATGAATGTTGCTGTCGCCGTTCAGGGTATTCAATATCACATCCGGTTTTAGCCTGGCGATTTCACCCGCTACCGCAGCAACATTCTTCTCGCCTAAGGGCAGATACCGTTCTGCCGCCACACTGACCGCCATTCAGCCGCAATATGTCGCGCGCGATCAGGTTCGCAGTGTGCGGATACACATAGTCCGACCCGACCAGGTAAAAACGCTTGCGCTGATTCTGCAGCGCCCACAGTCACCGCCGGAATGATTTGCTGGTTGGGAACCGCGCCGGTATAGATGATGTCCGGCGATGCTTCCAGCCCCTCATACTGCACCGGATAGAACAGCAGATGGTCGATGTTTCTCGATCACCGGCTTGACGGCCTTGCGGCACGCCGATGTCCAGCAGCCGAACAGTGCCTGAACCTTGTCCTCGGTGATCAGCTTCTCGGCCTGCTGCGCGCAATACTCGGCATCCGAACGGCAGTCGCTCACGATCATCTCGATCTGGGCACCGTTCACCCCGCCAGACTGGTTGGCCTCTTCAACTACCATCCTCAGCACATCCACCAGCGGGGTTTCACTTGCCGCCATCGTGCCGCTGAGCGAATGCAGCACACCAATCTTTATGCCGGGCTGGAACCGGCCATGCTGGATATAAAGAAGCACCACAAAAATAATGGCTACGGCTGCCGAGATGGCAGTAATCAGAACTGCTTTACTGCGAAGCGGGTTCTTCATTATTCCTTTCGGCCGTGCGTTGAAACTGATGGCTGCGATTTTACGCGCTTTTGTCTGCCATTGATCTCACTGCCATACACAAATCCTGCCAAGCCTTGGCCTTTTCCGTCGGGCTGCGCAACAGATAAGCGGGGTGATAGGTGACGATCAGTGGAATACCACGATAGTCGTGCGGCTTGCCGCGCAAACTGGCAAGGGTAGCGTCCCTGCCAAGCAAAGCATTCGAGGCGACCTTGCCCAGCGCGACTATCATCCTGGGTTGGATCAATTCGATCTGGCGCTGCAGATACGGCAGGCAGGCGGCGATCTCGTCCGCTTCCGGGTTGCGGTTGCCCGGCGGGCGGCATTTGACGATATTGGCGATATACACATCGTTGCCGCGCTTCAGGTTGATCGCCATCAGCATATTGTCGAGCAGCTTGCCCGCCTGGCCCACAAACGGCTCGCCCTGCACATCCTCGTCCGCGCCCGGACCCTCCCCGACAAACAGCCAGTCGGCTTTCTCGTCGCCCACGCCGAACACCGTCTGCGTGCAACCGGCGCGCAGCTTGCATGCAGTGCAGTCGCGCACCATTTGTTTGAGTTCTGTCCAACCGAGACTACCAATATCCGCTCGCCCGCTCGCAGTGGGGGAACTGGGCGCATGCGGCATTTTCTTGACAGCAACTGCCGGTGCAATTGCTTCTGCCGCTTTTGAAATTTGTGCCGGTTCTTGCTGCACAACCTGATCAGACCGAACACGCAATTTCCATTGCGGATACAGATTCAGTTCTCGCAACATCGCTTCTCGTCTATCCATTTACCTCATCCGCCAATTCACACGCCATTGTGATCGCATCCTCGCTGCCGTTGGCATTCTGGTAATAGCCGCGCCGCATGCCGATCTCGCCAAAACCGGTACTGCGATACAACGCAATGGCGGCAGTATTCGAAGCGCGCACCTCGAGAAATACGCGGCGAATATTCTGTTCGCGCGCTTCATGGAGCATTTCGCGCAATATCGCGCGACCCAATCCTTTGCGTTGATGCATTGCCGAAACACCGATGCTTAGCAGTTCTGCCTCACCCAGCACAGGCCTCAGCACTGCATAGCCGCGTATTTCGCCTTCATCCTCATCCACACGACACACATAACCGTGGCTCAGCGCATCGACGAAATTGCCGCGCGTCCAGGGATAGCCCTGCACTTCCTGTTCGATGGCCAGCACCTCGTTCACGTCTTCCAGTGTCATGGCTCGCATGGACGGCTCCCTAACGCTGAACTCTCTCGCTGGTCTTCAGCGCCACCTTGTCGCGCAGATATAGCGGCAGGGCTTCTGCCGCATCCGCACCGCGGCCAAGCGCAATTTGTTTCGCGCCGAGTACAGCGATCGCTGCGGCCTGCGGCACGGCAACTGCATCCACACCAAGTAACTGCCCAGCGTATCTTGCGTTCAACGCATCGCCATGCGCGGCAAAACCGCTGCCCATGCCGAACCAGTCATTCCCGGACAATGATGGGGCGTTTTGAGGTTTGCACAAGCACGGCTCGCTCACTACCGTCCAAACATCATCATGCTTTTCATATGCTGCGTGATAGATCTCGCCCATGCGCGCATCGAGCGCCGCAATCACGCGCGACTTGCCGGATGCCTCGGCCAATGCCTCCAGGGTACATACACCGGCCACCGGGAGGCCCGCGCCGAAAGCCAAGCCCTGCGCCGCACCGCAAGCTATGCGCACGCCGGTGAACGAGCCAGGCCCCTTTCCGAAAGCGATACCATCAAGTTCTGCGAGCTTCACCCCAGTTTCGCTCAACAGCGCATCCAGCATCGCCAACAACAACTCGGAGTGCTTTTGTCCGGCCAGCACACAACGCTCGATAACCGCACCATCCTGCCACAACGCGACCGAGCAGTATTCGGTGGAAGTGTCCAACGCTAATACATGCATTAATTTTCCGTCAGCAACATCACAACGGCCTGCGCCGCGATGCCTTCGCCGCGCCCGGTCAGGCCCAAAGATTCGGTGGTGGTGGCCTTCACGTTGACGGCGCTTCTCTCCACGCGCAGGTCGGAGGCGATGTTGTCCACCATCTGGAAGATGTGCGGCGCCATTTTCGGTGCCTGGGCGATGATGGTCGCATCCACATTGCCGACCCGATAACCCTGCTCACGCACCAGATGCAGCGCCTCGCGCAACAGGATGCGGCTGTCGATGTTCTTGTATTTTGCATCGGTGTCGTCGAAATGCCGCCCGATATCCCCCAGTGCTGCCGCGCCGAGGAGCGCGTCGCAGATCGCGTGCAACAGCACGTCCGCGTCGGAATGTCCGAGCAACCCTTTCTCATACGGGATATCCACGCCGCCGATGATCAGCTTGCGGCCGGCTACCAGCTTATGCACATCATAACCTTGACCGATACGCATGTTCATTTACCCCGTTGAGCAAGCAGCAATTCCGCAAGCAGCAAATCCTGCGGGTAGGTCACTTTGAAATTGGTCGGTTCACTCAACACCAGCCCGGGATGCAAACCCATCGCCTCGACTGCAGACGCTTCATCCGTAAACCGGCCGGGCTGTTGCAGCGCTTGCGCCAGCAGCCCGGCGCGGAACATCTGCGGTGTTTGTGCCTGCCATAACCCGGCTCGTTCTTCGGTGCGAGCGATGCGGCCATTGTCATCCTCACGCTTCAGGGTATCCGCCACCGGAACAGCCAGTATTCCCCCTACCGTGTCGTCGCGTAATTCTGCGATCAGTTTGGCCAGGTGCGTCTGCGTCAGACAGGGTCGCGCCGCATCGTGCACCAGCACCCAATCATCCGGTTCCAGCTCGGACGCCAACAAGCCGTTCAGCACCGTATCCGAACGCCGCTTCCCGCCGCAAAACAACGGCTGCAGCTTGTCGCCGAATCGCGACCAGTCATAGGTTCGGAACAGCTTGTCATCGGGAGCCAGCACCACGAACACCGAGGTGATTTCACGGCTGGCACACAACGTATTCAACGCGTGCGCGATCATAGGCTGCCCGGCCAGAGGCAGATACTGTTTGGGCAATGTATTGGCCATGCGCGCACCAAAACCGGCGGCAGGGACCAATGCGTGAAAATCAGACATGGTCGAATTGTAAATTAAAAGGTTGTTCCCGTGCTTGGCTTATAATGCGCGCCTTTGTTTCAGGTTGTCAGTTGTGCTTTTTTCGTCCAAATATCCACGTCCTCGCTACACTAACCTGCAGGGTTCTTCCGACGCACTGGCGCTGGCGCAATATGCCAACAGGAATTACCCGCTGGCAGTGATCGCCGCGAACGCCTTGGAGGCGCAGCGGCTGGTTGAAGAGATCCCGTTCTTTGCGCCGGATCTTCGCGTGCATCTGCTGCCGGATTGGGAAACGCTGCCCTACGACCATTTCTCGCCGCATCAGGATTTGATCTCCGAACGGTTGGCGACACTGCACCATGTGCACAGCCACTCTTGCGATGTGCTGGTGGTACCGGTGACCACCGTACTGTATCCGTTGCCGCCGGTTGAATATCTGGCCGCATTCACCTTCTTCCTCAAGCGAGGTGAAAAGCTCGATGTCGCCCGGCTGCGCGAGCAAATGATATTTGCCGGATATAGCCATGTGCAGCAAGTGCTGTCACCCGGCGAATACTGCGTACGCGGCGGCATCATCGACCTGTTCGCGATGGGCAGCGTGCTGCCGTATCGCATCGACCTGCTCGACGACGAGATCGAGACCATCGCCACCTTTGACGTGGACACCCAGCGCTCACTGTATCCGGTGCCGGAGATCCGCTTGTTGCCGGCTCGCGAGTTCCCGCTCGACGATGCCGGCCAGTCACGCTTCCGCCAGAGCTTCCGAGAGCGCTTCGAGGGCGATCCTTCCCGGTCGCACATCTACAAGAACGTCAGCAAAGGCAACGCGCCGGCAGGCATCGAGTATTACCTGCCGCTGTTCTTCGACAAGACCGCCACCCTGTTCGACTACCTGCCGGAAAATGCCACGCTGTGCCTGCATCACGACGTGAATGAGGCGATCGCCGGTTTCGCCAGGGATGCCGCATCGCGTTACAACCTGCTCAGAGGCGATCCGCAGCGCCCGCTGCTGGAGCCGAAAGAACTGTTCCTCGATGCTGAGCAGTTCTACATCCGCGTAAAGGATTTTGCGCGGCTGGATATCGTCACGGATGATAACGGAGCGACACTCACGCCATGCCCCACAGCCGCCATCCCTGACATCGCGGTAAACCGCCACGCCGAGATCCCCACGCAGGCTTTCCAGAAATTTCTGGAGAGCTACAAAGGACGAGTGTTGCTGCTCGCAGACAGCCTCGGACGGCGCGAGATCGTTTCCAGCTACCTGAACGAATATGGCTTGTCGCCTGCCATGTGCGAAGACTATGCATCCTTTATCGACAGCCGCAAAAAATTCATGCTCAGCGTCGCCGCATTGCAAAACGGTTTTATCCTTACGGATGAAAACATCGCGCTGGTCACCGAGACCGAACTCTACGCCGCGCAGCCGCGCAGCCGCGCCGCGCGCGCCGCAAAGAAGACCAACGTGGAAGGCATGCTGCGCGACCTGTCCGAACTCAAGGTCGGCGATCCGGTGGTACACGAACAGCACGGCATCGCGCGCTATCAGGGGCTGGTGAACCTCGACCTCGGCGAGGGCGAGAACGAGTTCCTGCTGCTGGAATATGCGGGCGAGGACAAGCTGTATGTGCCGGTCGCGCAACTGCATGCGATCAGCCGCTACAGCGGAGGCGCGCCGGAGACAGCTCCATTGCACAAGCTGGGAAGCGGTGCGTGGGACAAGGCCAAACGCCGCGCGATGAAGCAGGTGCGCGACACTGCCGCAGAACTGCTGAACCTGTACGCACAGCGCGCGCTGCGCAAGGGGCATCAATTCAAATTGACGCCGCACGATTACGAAGCATTTGCCGCCGGATTCGGTTTCGAGGAAACGCCGGACCAGGCCGCCGCGATCGAAGCGGTCATCAACGACCTGCAATCCGGCAAGCCGATGGACAGATTGATTTGCGGCGATGTCGGCTTCGGCAAGACCGAGGTCGCGTTGCGCGCCGCGTTTGTCGCGGCGATGGACGGCAAACAGGTCGCGGTGCTGGTGCCGACCACGCTGCTCGCAGAACAGCATTTCCAGAATTTCTCCGACCGCTTCGCCGAGCTTCCCGTCAAGATCGCCGAGTTGTCGCGCTTCCGCTCTGCGAAGGAACAGGCGCAGGCACTAAAGGACATGGAAGAAGGCAAGCTCGACATCATCATCGGCACGCACAAGCTGATCCAGAAAGGCGTCAAGTTCCACAATCTCGGCCTGGTCATCATCGACGAGGAACACCGTTTCGGCGTACAGCAGAAAGAACGGCTGAAAGCGTTGCGCGCCGAGGTGGATGTGCTGACGCTGACCGCAACGCCGATCCCTCGAACGCTGGCGATGTCGCTGGAAGGATTGCGCGACTTCTCGGTGATCGCCACCGCGCCGCAGCGTCGCCTGTCGATCAAGACCTTCGTCGCGCAAGCCAGCGACGGCATCATCCGCGAGGCGGTGCTGCGCGAGTTGAAACGCGGCGGGCAGGTTTATTTCCTGCACAACGAGGTGGAGACCATCGCCAATGTTCTGGAAAAACTCGAACGCTTGCTGCCGGAGGCGCGCATCCGTGTCGCGCACGGCCAGATGAACGAGCGCGACCTGGAACAGGCGATGCGCGATTTTTACCAGCAGCGCTTCAATGTGCTGCTGTGCACCACCATCATCGAGACCGGCATCGACATCCCCACCGTCAACACCATCATCATGAACCGTGCCGACCGTTTCGGCCTGGCCCAACTGCACCAGTTGCGCGGCCGGGTCGGACGTTCGCATCATCAGGCCTACGCCTATCTGCTGGTGGAGACAGAGGCACTGACCGCGCAGGCAAAGAAACGCCTCGAAGCGATTCAGGCGATGGAACAACTCGGCAGCGGCTTCTACCTTGCAATGCACGATCTGGAGATACGCGGCGCGGGTGAAGTACTCGGCGAATCGCAGAGCGGCGAGATGCAGGAGATCGGCTTCAGTCTCTACAACGACATGCTCTCCGCCGCGATCAACTCGCTCAGGCAGGGCAAGGAGCCGGATATGGCGCACCCGCTCGGTGTCACCACCGAGATCAACCTGCACACACCGGCTCTATTGCCCAACGATTATTGCGGTGACATCCACCAGCGACTGGTCATCTATAAACGGTTGGCCAATTGTGCGACATTGGAAGAACTGGAAGAGATGCATCGGGAGTTGATCGACCGCTTCGGCCTGCTGCCGGAAGCGGCTAAAACACTGCTCGACTGCCACCACTTGCGCATCCTCGCCAAACCGCTCGGTATCAGCAAGCTGGATGCTTCCGGCGAGGCAATCCAGATCCAGTTTGTCCCGAATCCTCCGATAGACCCGATGAAAATCATCACCATGATCCAAAGCAAGCGACACATAAAAATGGCCGGGCAGGACAAACTGCGCATCGAGTTGAAATACGGCGACCTGCACCAGCGCGTGCTGGCAATCAAAGGCTTTTTCAAAGATCTGAGGTAACCCTCGCCAAACCCGTGTTGATTTGTCCGTCGAACCAGCATTTTCATCGCTCGGTGGCTCCCTTTGCGTTGACAGCTTCCGGAACATTCCAATATGATTCTGCCAGGAAACGCCCGTCAAAAGGCGCGTGTCGCGCCAGGTGCCAACGCGGCAAGGGGGCAGTGTTGATATATTATCCTGGCAACCAATACCAACTACTTTCGCAAGAAAGATAGCCGCAAGCAAAAGCGGGAAGTTAAAGGCCCCGCACACCAAGGGAAACTCATGTTTCGTCTACTGCGCTATTTTTCCATCGCGAGTCTTGTCTCAATGGTGCTGGCGGCAATCGTCCTCGGCATACTCCATCAGGTGTTTGAAAAAAACCATCTGGTTAGATTTGTCGAAAAACAGAACATCACGCTGGCGCAGGCTTTCTCGAACAAAGTCTGGCCAAAGTTCCGCAATTTCGCCAATGCGGCAAAACAGCTTGATGCAGATACCTTGCGTCGCCAGCCCGACATCGCCAAACTGACTCAAAGCGTGCGTAATGCAGTGCGCAATACCCCAACTGTCAGAGTGACGATTTACCAACTCGACGGGCGCACTTTGTATTCAACGGAATACACGCAGATCGGCGCCGAAAACGGCAGTCTTGCCGGCTTCCTTTCCGCTAGACAAGGACAGGAGCTAAGCGAAATCACCTACTACGACAAATTCAGCACCTTTGACGGGGAATTTATGAACCGCAATGTGCTGACCAGCTTCATCCCGCTGCGTGGCAGCCCAGCGGCGCCGATCGAAGGGGTGATGGCGATCTATACCGACGTCACTGCCCTGGAGGCAAGTGACGAAAACGAGGAACTTCTCGTCACCGTGAGCGTGATCGCAGTATTGACCGCACTTTACGCAATACTGTTCTTCATCGTGAAGCGCGCAGACAGAATCATCAGGAGACAATACGATCATCATCGCCGCATCGAGAAAAGTCTCCGGCACATGACCACCCATGACGCGTTGACCAACCTGCCGAACCGTTTACTGTTACTGGACAGGATCAAACAATCGCTGACTTCGGCGGAGCGCCACAACAATCTGCTTGCAGTGGCCTTTATCGATCTCGACAATTTCCAGAACGTCAATAATTCCCTTGGTCACCACATCGGCGATAAAGTCCTGCAAACCCTGGCGCAGCGTCTGGCAGGCTGTGTGCGAGAAAACGACACTATTTCCCGAGTTGGCGGAGATGAATTTGTCGTGAGTCTGCCCGACATAAAATCCAATGCGGATCTGTTCCAGATCGCGAAGAAGATGCTCGGCGCTGTCGCTTTACCCATTAATTCTGACGGGCGCGAGCTTCACCTCACTGCCAGCGTCGGTATCGCACTTTTTCCAGAACATGGAACGGATGCGGAGACGTTGTTAAGCAAAGCAGATATGGCGATGCACAGCGCCAAGAACCTTGGAGGCAACAGACACCAGATGTTCGTCGAACACATGAGCGAAGAAGTGCAGCAGCAGGTTCGGATGGAAGACGATATGTGGCGCGCCCTCGAAAATAACGAATTCGTGTTGCATTACCAGCCGGTCGTTGACCTGAAGTCCGGCGCGATCATCGGTGCCGAAGCGCTGCTGCGCTGGCCCAATCCCCACGGTACCTGGCTATCGCCGGAAGAATTTATTCCGATCGCCGAAAAGTGCGGCCTGATCGTCCCGCTCGGCGAATGGATTCTCAGCGAAGCTTGCACGCAATTGCAAGCATGGCAGGAGATGGGGCACGGGCTCAGCGATTTCACCATGGCGGTGAACCTGTCGCCACGCCATTTCGCTACAGCGGGTCTGGCGACGATGATCGCCGGATTGATCGAGCAGGCCGAGATCGATCCGGGAAGGTTGCATCTGGAGATCATAGAGCGCGTATTGACTGATATGAGCGAATCAACCGTCGCCAATTTCGAAGGACTCAAGCGCATCGGTATCAAATTCTCGCTTGATGATTTCGGAACCGGCTACTCGAGTCTCGGGTATTTGCGGAGCTTCCCGATCGACATGCTCAAGATCAATCGCGCGTTCGTTCAGGATCTGCCCAACAGTGCCGACAATCTGGCGATCGTGACGACAATCATCTCTTTGGCGAACAGCCTCGGCCTGACAGTGGTCGCGAAAGGTGTGGAGACCAGGGCACAACTTTCATCCCTGGAGCAGCTTGGCTGCCACTTGGCGCAGGGATACCTGTTCAGCCGTCCGCTGCCAGCCACCGAGTTCTTGTCGCTGATACTGGAGCAGCGCGACATGCGCATCAAGCCGACGGGCACCCCATAATTGATCCAGATATTCATTATTGCAAAGCGCATCGCATCCAACCGCCTCAACACTGATCACGCTTCTTCCTAAAGCGCACCACGAAATCCGCAAACTCACCGGCTTCGATCGCTGCGCGAATTTCGCCCATCAACTGCTGGTAATAGTACAGGTTGTGGATGGTATTCAAACGCGCACCGAGTATCTCGTTAAGGCGGTGCAGATGATGCAGGTAGGCACGGGAGAAGTTGCTGCAGGTGTAGCAGGCGCACTGCTCGTCCACTGGACGCAGGTCCATCCGGAATTGCGCGTTCTTGATCTTGATGTCGCCGTGGCGCGTGAACAGCATACCATTGCGCGCATTGCGCGTTGGCATCACGCAGTCGAACATGTCGATGCCCTGCGCGACTGCCGCCACGATGTCCTCAGGCGTGCCCACACCCATCAGGTAACGGGGCTTGTCCCGCGGCAATTGCGGCGCGGTATGCCGGAGGATGCGCAACATATCTTCCTTGGGTTCCCCCACTGACAGCCCGCCGATGGCGTAACCATCGAAGCCGATCCGTTCCAGTTCACGCAGCGATTCATCGCGCAGGTTCTCATGCATCCCTCCCTGCACGATCCCGAACAGTGCATTGGCATTGCCTTCATGCGCCTGCCTGGAGCGTGCTGCCCAGCGCAGCGAAAGACGCATCGATTCGCCCGCCGTCTTCTCGTCCGCCGGATACGGCGTGCATTCGTCGAAGATCATCACGATGTCGGAATTCAGCACTTTCTGGATGTGCATCGATTCTTCCGGCGACAGGAAACATTTATCGCCGTTTACCGGGGATTGAAACTTCACCCCTTCCTCGGTGATCTTGCGAAATGCGCCCAGGCTGAACACCTGAAAACCGCCGGAATCGGTGAGTATCGGTCTGTCCCAGCCCATGAAGCGATGCAGTCCGCCATGTGCCTCTATGACATCCAGACCGGGGCGCAACCACAAATGAAAGGTGTTGCCCAGCACGATCTGCGCACCTATCTCTTTTAACTCGACAGGCGACATCGCCTTAACCGTGCCATAGGTACCCACCGGCATGAATGCCGGGGTTTCGACCGTGCCGTGGGCAAGATGCAGAACGCCGCGGCGGGCGAGGCCGTCTGTTTTATGCACGGTGAATTTCATGGTTGTCTTTCGATCAGCATCGCATCGCCATAACTGAAGAAGCGATACTTATTTTCCACCGCGTGTCGATATGCGGCGAGCATCCGATCCATACCGCCAAACGCGCACACCAGCATCAGTAGCGTCGATTTGGGCAAATGAAAATTGGTGAGCAACACATCCACGACCTTAAAGCGATATCCCGGCACGATAAAAAGGTTGGTTTCGTTCTCTCCCGCAAGCAACTCGCCGGCAGCGGCAGCACTCTCCAGCGCACGCAAACTTGTCGTCCCTACCGCTATCACTCTTCCGTGCGCCGCGCGGGTATGGGCAATGGCATCAACGGTTGCTTGCGGAATCTCGTAGCGTTCGCTGTGCATGCTGTGCTCGCGGACGTGATCGACGCGTACAGGCTGAAATGTTCCCGCCCCGACATGCAGCGTGACATAGGCAAGTTTAGCGCCCTTGTCGCGCAAAGCTTGCAGCATCGCTTCATCGAAATGCAGCCCCGCCGTGGGGGCTGCCACCGCACCGGCCTCGCGGGCAAACACGGTTTGATAACGCCGTTCGTCCTCATCATTTGCCGCATGATTGATGTAAGGCGGCAATGGCAACTGACCATAACGATCCAGCAGGTCAAAAATGCCTGCTTCCGAGATGAATCTCAAGCGAAAGAATTCTCCCTCGCGACCCAGCACCTCCGCCTTCAATGCGCCGGCCAAAATCAAATAACTTCCAGCTTTGGGTGCATGGCTGGCTCGCACTTGCGCCAACACTTCATGTGCATTCAGCACGCGCTCGACCAAAACCTCTACACTGCCTCCGCTTTCCTTGTTGCCGGACATTCGCGCCTTGATTACGCGCGTGTCGTTCAGCACCAATACATCGTTCGGCCTGACCAGTTGCAGCAAGTCGGCAAAGCTTCGATCTTCCAGGGTGCCATCATGCGCATACAACAATCGGCTGGCGCCGCGTTGCTCGGGCGGGTGCTGCGCGATCAACTGCTCGGGCAGAACAAAATCAAATTCATCGGTACGCATGGAACTACGACAGGAATTTTGCAAAGGCGGGATTGTAGTTGATATGAGGCTTCGCTTCATGGATAATGCGGCCCGCTTGGCCGGGGTGGTGGAACTGGTAGACGCGCCGGACTCAAAATCCGGTGCCAGAAATGGTGTGAGGGTTCGAGTCCCTCCCCCGGCACCATTAAGCGCTGCTCCAGGTTCCGGGAAGCCCGGGTATCCCTGTTATCCCCGATCAGACCCCTTTTTGGCCCAAGTTCAAGGCTAAAAAGGCTATAAATCATGGCTATTCAAGGTATCTGGTGATTCGGCTCCCTTTCGTCGCCAATACCGTCTAGCGGTGTCAACCGAACAAATCTGCGGCGCGTTATAGGCTCCGACACAGTAGTGTCTTAAACGTTTATTAATCTACAAAAATTGGAGTTCACAATGAGCAAACTGTTATCCGTACTGATCGCTGGCATTTTCGCTGCTGTTACTTTCTCGGCTGTTGCTGCTGACGAAGCTATGGCACCTGCAAAACCAGCTGCTACCAAGGAAGCTGCTAAGCCCGCTGCAAAGAAAGAAAAGAAAGCAAAGAAAGCAAAGAAAGCAAAGAAAGCAAAAGAAAGAAAAGAAAGCTGAAGAACCAGCTGCAGCCGCCAAGTAATACCGGCACAGTCTTAAAGAAGGCAGGGGAAACCCTGCCTTCTTTATTGCGGGATACAAAATGATCTGGAAACCCAATGTCACGGTCGCCGCCGTCATTGAGCGCGAGGGTAAATATCTGCTGGTTGAAGAACAGACTGCACTCGGCTTGTGCTACAACCAACCGGCCGGGCACCTCGATGCAGATGAATCCCTGATCGCTGCTGTCATGCGTGAAACACTGGAAGAATCAGCCTATCACTTTATCCCTCAACACCTGGTCGGCATCTATCGCTGGCATGCCAGGGAATCGGACACGACTTACCTGCGTTTCGCATTCACGGGTAAAATAACCGGGCATGAGGCGGGCCGCAAACTAGACAGCGGTATACTGCATACCTTATGGCTGTCTCCCGAAGAAATCCGCGCCACCCATTCCCGCCACCGCAGCCCGCTGGTATTGCGCTGCATGGAAGATCACATTGCAGGGAAGCGTTATCCGCTCGATCTATTGTTTCATTATGAGTAAAAAAATCGTGGTAGGTATGTCCGGCGGGGTGGATTCCTCGGTCACCGCATTGTTGCTGAAACAGCAAGGCCATGACGTCACCGGACTGTTCATGAAGAATTGGGAGGATGACGACAACGATGAATATTGTTCATCGCGCCAGGACTTGCTGGATGCGGTGTCGGTCGCCGACACCATCGGCATCCCAATCGAAGCGGTGAATTTCTCCAAGGAATACAAAGAGCGCGTGTTCAGCTCCTTCCTGAGCGAATACCGGGCCGGACGCACGCCCAATCCCGACATCCTGTGCAATGCCGAGATCAAATTCAAAGCCTTTTTGGATCATGCAATACAACTCGGTGCAGACATCATTGCAACCGGGCATTACGCCCAGGTGCGTGAAAAGGACGGGTTGTTCCAGCTGCTTAAAGCCGCCGACGGCAGCAAGGATCAGAGTTACTTTTTACATCGTCTGAATCAAACGCAACTAAGCCATGTGATGTTCCCTCTCGGCAACATCCTGAAATCGCAAGTTCGCGCCATTGCCGAACAGCATGGTTTGCCGAATCACGCAAAAAAGGACAGCACCGGTATCTGTTTCATCGGCGAGCGCCCGTTCCGTGAGTTCCTGAATCGCTATCTACCCACTCAGCCCGGTGTAATGCTCACGCCCGATGGCAATTTGGTCGGACATCACATCGGCCTGTCCTTTTACACGGTCGGGCAACGCCAGGGGCTGGGCATCGGCGGAGCCAGGGAAGCTACTGGCGAACCGTGGTTTGTATGCGGCAAGGATATGGCGAACAATCGGCTGTTCGTGGTACAGGGGCATGACCACCCCGCGCTGCTTAGCCGCTGCCTGACCGCGCTGGATAGCCACTGGATCAGCGGAACTGCGCCCCCGATCGACCATTCCTTTGCGGCCAAGACGCGCTACCGGCAAGCCGATGCACCCTGTCACCTTACCCGTATCTCCGACAGTTCATGCGAAATCGCTTTCGATGAAGCACAATGGGCAGTCACACCCGGACAATCGGTGGTGATTTATGACGGTGATGTTTGCCTGGGCGGTGCAATCATCGAGCAAGGACATGGCTGATTCGCGTAAAATACGACCTTTGGCTTTGCTCCGATCTTAACCATGACCACGCTCACCAAACTCACCGCCCTCTCCCCGCTGGACGGACGATACCACGGCAAGGTAGATGCTTTGCGCAGCTACTTCAGTGAGTTCGGCCTGATCCGCTTTCGCGTGCTGATCGAGATCGAATGGCTCAAAGCACTCAGCGCGCAGGCTGACATCGTCGAAATCCCGCCGTTTTCCGCAGCCACGGTTGCACGATTGGACGCGCTGAATGAAAATTTTTGTGAAGGCGACGCGCTCGAAATCAAGTCCATCGAGTCCACAACCAACCACGATGTGAAAGCTGTCGAATACTGGTTGCGCAACAAATTATCGGACAATCCGGAAACAGCCAAGGTACTGGAATTCATCCACTTCGCCTGTACTTCGGAAGACATAAACAACCTCAGCCACGCGCTGATGCTCAAAGGTGCGCGCGATGCGGTGATGCTGCCTGCTCTGCAGGTACTGATCGGGCGCTTGAAAAACCTTGCGCATCAACATGCCGACCTGCCGATGCTGTGCCGTACCCATGGCCAGACTGCCACACCGAGCACCCTGGGCAAGGAAATGGCAAACGTGGTGTATCGCTTGCAGCGTGCCGCGCATCACCTGGCTGCGACAGAAATCCTTGGCAAGATCAACGGCGCAGTGGGCAACTACAACGCGCATCTGGCAGCCTATCCCAAGGTGGACTGGGAAAAATTCGCGCAGCGATTCGTCGCCGCGCGCGGCATCTCCTTCAACCCCTATACCATACAGATCGAGCCACACGACTATATGGCGGAATTATTCGATGCCTATGCGCGCATCAACACCATCCTGACCGATTTGAACCGCGACATCTGGGGTTACATCTCGCTGGGCTATTTCAAGCAAAAGGTGGTCAAGGGCGAAGTCGGCTCTTCCACCATGCCGCACAAGGTCAACCCGATCGATTTCGAAAATTCCGAGGGTAATCTCGGCTTGGCCAGCGCGTTGCTGCGGCATTTCTCCGAGAAACTGCCCATCTCGCGCTGGCAGCGCGACCTGACCGATTCCACTGTATTGCGCAATATGGGCGTGGCGCTCGGCTACACCCTGCTCGCTTACGAATCCTGCCTTATAGGTTTGAACAAACTGGAAGCCAATCCACTGCGACTGGCCGAAGACCTGAACGCCAGCTGGGAAGTGCTGGCCGAACCCATCCAGACCGTGATGCGTCGTTATAACATCGCAGACGCCTATGACAAACTCAAGGAACTGACACGCGGCAAAGACGGTATCAGCCGCGCTTCGCTGCAAGCGTTCATCAATTCGCTTGAAATCCCCGCCGAGGAGAAGCAGCGCCTTTTGCAACTATCGCCCGAAACCTATATCGGCAAGGCGGCAGAATTGGCAAAGAGGATCTGATACTCATCTCAGCGCGGCGCAACTTGCGGAAGATTTACCCCCAACAGCCCCACAACCAACAAAACCTTGATTGCGGTCTTTCCATCAAGCCGCCTGATCAGAACACTTGCGCCGGAACGGTCGGATTAGTAGTTGTACCTTTGATGGGTGTCTGAGTCTGGTTTTTCGGCAGCGTATTCCCGGGTACTGCAGCCTGCCCTTGAATAGCACTATCCACTACCGCACTGTCACGCACCACTGCTTCTTTTTTGCCACTCTTCGCTTGCGGCAAGGGAGACGGTGTCACGGTAAAGATGTTGAGATTGACCGGTTGCAGTTGCGGCATTTGATCTGCCGCACCGGCAAAACCCATCTGGTTTGGCAGCACGGAGATCATGCCTTTTTCTGTAGTAATTGTGGTTTCTCCACGATTTACCTTGTTATAGGTGCCGAGGGGTGCCACTGCCGCCAGTGTGCTGCCTGCAGTGACAACGAAGGTTTCATGATCGGTACCGCGAATGCCGATAGTTGAATCAGGAGTGGTTATACGATAGCTTTTCTTGTTCTTCTGTCCGATCAATCCGGTAATGGCGCGAATACCTCCCTTCAACAATGAAAAGAAACTTCTCTCACTGCCATCCTCCTCACCGCTGAATATGAAGCTGTCGAACTTTAGCTGGGAATCCGGGCGTATGACGATATAGCCGCCATCCCGCATCTTGATTTGCGCCGAGGAGCTTTTCGACGTGGTCACGGTATCAGCTCTCGTTGACCGCATCGCCCTTTTGCAGAATGCGAGTCTGCGCCACTGAATTGGTGACCTGAACACTGCCATTCACGAACTGACGTACCCGGCGATTCCCGCATAAGCTCCCCGGCTCACCATCATCAGGCAAGCCACCAGGAAGATGCCTAACATAATGATTGTATTGTTGGTGATATTCATGATTCACTCCTTAATCAAATTAATTCACCGGAAATCACGGCGAACAGTCAGCGAAACATCTATCCGTTTATAACTGTAAATCACGATATTGGAATCATTTTTCGAGTAGCTCAGTTGCGGACGCAGCGTCCAAAGTTTGTCCCAACGCCAATTCGCCCCTGCCGTCAGGTCATAAAACCGATCATTGCGTTTATCCTGAAAATAATAATTGACCCTGCTGTAGTTCCCGAATTGAGCACCTGCATAGGCGAACAGTGTGGTTTTTCCGCTTGCAGCCGTCTGACCGCCGATACGCAAGCCGTTGAATATTTTGACACCGTCGGTTCGGCCGCCATCCGGAGTGGCCGCAGTGATAATTGTCGAAACATCATTTTCCGTGCCGTGATAAAGGCTTCCGAACAGCGCCGATTTGCCGTCTGGGAACATATGCGACCAACCGCCGCTGATCACCTGCTGATTAAAATCATTCGGCTGCATGAGCGGATCGGAATAGCGATATTGCGCATACTGGCCAAATACCATCAGTTGATCGCTCGGACTGAACACATGATGCCATTCCGCATTGATACCGGCGATGTCGCTATTGTCGCGAGCCACCCAGAAAGATACTGTCCATCCAGTATGCCCAGGCGCAAATTGTTGGCTCTCGCGCCAAATATCACCCCCGCTCGCGTATCCAGGCTGAGTGCATCAAACCTCTTTTGCGTGCGGTAGCCCCGTTGCCGCAGATCAGCCCCTGCATACCAGCCCCAGTTGCTGTTCAGTTTGTGAGTCACTTCTCCGCCTGCAGCCACTCCATAGTAATTGTCTGATGCCTGTACGTTGGTGGGATCGAGCGTATAAGGAATCGTGCCAACAAATATCTGCGTCTGGCTGGTGGAGTTATTGACGTTGCTGTCATGTCCCGACCGTTCCCTCAACATATCCGGTGACGCGTGTCAATTTTCCCGCTTCCTGGAGTGCGATTTCATCCAGATATTTTTCGACGGTGGCGCGCGCTGCAGCTGATAGGATTTTGTGTCAATGCCGTGGCAAATTCGGTCTTGGCGCGCGGCAGATCACCCAGTTGATAATAGGCTCGCGCAATGTCCAATCGAGCTGCGGCTGAATTCGGATCTGACTATCAGTACCCGCTCGAGAGCGAGTGTCGCCTTGTCAGGTTTGCCGCTGTCGAGCGCGGCAATACCGATCAGGTAATCGAAACGCTCCTCACCGGAATGTTCGAACTCTAGCGGCTCCAACAATGAATAGGCGGCCCCAGCATTGCCGCTTTTGATCAGGGCATCCGCATCAAGCAAAATTTTCTCGTAGGCCGCTCCGGTAACATCCGGATTTTGGTGGACCATATCGGCACGCTGGCGCGATTTCTGCCCGGCTTCCTGCGCATAGGCTGTGCTTGCCGCCGACAACAATCCAAGGAACATCGAAGTCAGCATTATCCCAAACCGACTTTTATCCTCAGAGAACTCTGTCTAGTTAATTGCATTCATGGCCATCATCATCAGTCTGTCTTCGTTGCGCCGCTCGGTACCGTGCTGGATTTGGTCGGCATTTTCTTGTAACTCAGTTTGAATGTTGATCGTTCATCTTCATGATCAGTCCCGCAACCAGGGGAAGGTGGATTTCCGCAGGCGCGGCAGCAGGCAACGAAAGATTGGTAGCCACAGGGTATGCGTAAGAAACTGCTTTCAACGGAATCCCAAAATCATAGACTAGTGCGCTAAAGGGTACCGTACCCGCGAGAGAGTGCGCCACCCCGGGAGCCACCGGGAGCATGCCTACCGAATAAATGCTTGTCCCGCCTATCGGGATGAAGTGCGTGGCATCAACCACCACGTTGTCAAGCTTCAAAGTTCCAAGCGCAGCCGTTTCTGTGGTGACATTCATATAGTCCTGCGTGGTCCCGGCAAGGCCATAGACGCCAAAGGTCGCGTCGGTCGTGCCCAGTTCCGCTGGCGTCACGACAACCATGCTGGGATCTCCTTTCCTGGCAGCATCATCAGTATTCCCGCGCATGAATTGAGCCATCAGCACCGGGTTGTTGGACACGAATTCTGCCGCCCCGGTCAATTCGACTTCCGCGAACTGTCCCGCATTCAATGTCCCGGGAATCAGTCCCGGTGGCATCGTGGTAAATGTGGTGCCGTCCTGGGATGCGATCACTCGCACCGTATAACCCGTACGCCCGCTGACCGGGGATGCGCTGAACAGAGAGGTGTGGAAAGTCTTGCCCCAAATCGACACGTCCGGAAGCTGTTCGACGAGGTAGTCACAGGAATCAACGCCGGACGGCACATCGGTACACAGGTGGCCGCCGAACACGGCAATGGGTTTGTCTGCGGTCACGTATGTGCCCGTCATGTCGGCAAAAGCCTGATTCTGCAGTTGGTAGGTCTCCCCGGTATTTAGTGAAACCGTAAATGTGACACCAGCTTTTTGGGATGCGCCGTCGGCAGCGGGAGTGATGGTGACGGTAGGTGTTGTTCTGTGTGGCTACAACAGCGAATTCCGAACCGGAATGATTGGCACTGGCATAGGACATGATGTAGTAATTCGTTCCCAGACCTGGCGTCGGCAAGGCAAGATAACCATCGGCAGATGTCGCGCTCTCGGAAACCACATGCACCGATACTGGCGAGATTGACGTCACATGGATACCCTTGGTTTCGACTGTTTCGTTCGAAGTTAAAACAACTTCAGGATCCAGCAGGATCTCGGTCTGGGCACCCGCGTTAACTGAAAAGGGGATAGTCGCGCCGTTAAAAGTAACATTTCCGGTGGTAGCGGTTGCAGCAGCCACGATCATCTTGTTGGTAACGGGCGCGTTATCGCATAAAGAGGGGTTGCTGACACAAAGATGATCCGGGAGTGTTAAATAAAAATCCGTCCCCATCGATGTCATTACGGGAACCGTTGAAGATATGAGAGCTGTCGCCGGTGCCGGAGTCTCACCACCGCCGCCACATGCGGTTAATGAAACCAATGCCAAGAGCAGCGCACTCTGAAGAAAATGTCTTGGCTTATCTGAATACACTACCGTACTCCTCTGCCTCGTATTCATATGACGCCAAGGAGCTAATGGTTGATCCACGACGGGACAAATACACACGGACGAACATCCGTATCGCGGTCCCGCTACCATAGTCTCCCTTAGGCCGGTGACTTTGCGTCCTTGCCTTTCGACAAGTTTGCCAAGTAATGAGGATTATTCAGTTTTTCCGTATAGAGTCAAAGTCTAACCGACGAGAGGTTGAATATCCGGATGAGTGGCGCAACGGAATTGCACTGAAACGTTAAATCAAACCCTTTTCTGCGAATGACATTGCCTGTCCCATCGCCACAATAAAATGATCAAGCACCCGCACATCCACCAAACTCAACGCCTGCTTTAGCGCATCGGTTAGCAATTGATCTGATTGGCTGGGTTCGGCGACACCGGAGGGATGGTTGTGAGCCAGGATAACTGCAGCTGCGTTATGCCCCAGGGCGCGCTTGACCACTTCCCGGGGATACACGCTGGTCTGGCTGAGCGTGCCGTGAAACAGTTCTTCTGAAGCGATCACACGATGCTGGGTATCTAGAAACAACACCAGAAAGACTTCCTGATGCCGGCCGCCCAGCAATAGCTGCAAATAATCGCGCACCACACGCGGTGAGTTGAGCGCATCGCCGCGATGCAATTCCTCTTTGAGCGCACGCCGCGACATTTCCAGCACTGCTTGCAGTTGCACAAACTTGGCCTGCCCCATGCCATGCACTGCACAAAAGTCCGCCTCGCCTGCGGCGAATAATCGCGTCAGGCTGCCAGACCGGGTAAGCAACTCGCGCGCCAGATCCACGGCAGTTTTCCCAGCCACCCCGGTGCGCAAAAAAATCGCCAGCAATTCAGCGTCGGAAAGCGATGCGGCACCACGGCTTAATAGTTTCTCGCGCGGTCGTTCGCCTTCTGGCCAATCCGTGATCGCCATATACCCTCCCAGCCCAGACGGGCTGTTTCTTGCTAATATGCGCAGCATTATGGAACAAGAAACGACAAAACGCATCGTGCCTGAAAACCGCCTAGTCTTGGGCATCACCGGGGGGATCGCGGCCTACAAGGCGGCGGAGTTGCTGCGCCTGTTTATCAAGCGGGGCGTCGAGGTGCAGGTCGTCATGACTGAGGCAGCTTGCCACTTCATCACGCCGACCACGATGCAGGCTTTGTCCAACAAACCTGTGTACACCGACCAGTGGGATGCGGGTGTGCCGAACAGTATGGCGCACATCAATCTGAGCCGTGCTGCGGATGCGATCGTGATCGCGCCCGCAAGTGCTGATTTCATCGCAAAACTGGCGCATGGCTTGGCGGATGACTTGCTGTCAACCCTGTGTCTGGCGCGTGTGTGCCCATTGCTGATCGCACCGGCGATGAACCGCGAGATGTGGCTGAATGCGGCGACTCAACGCAACGTCGCCCAACTGATTGCAGATGGCGTGCAGGTGCTGGGTCCGGATAGTGGTTTGCAGGCATGCGGGGAAGAAGGCATGGGCCGGATGCTTGAAGCTGAACAATTGGCACAAGACATCACGGCATTCTTGCAACCCAAACTACTGTCCGGCAAAAACATCCTGATCACTGCCGGCCCCACTTACGAAGCGATAGACACGGTGCGTGGCATCACCAATCGCAGTTCCGGCAAGATGGGCTATGCTATCGCACAAGCCGCGCTGGAACTGGGTGCGCAAGTCACTCTGATTTCCGGCCCAACATCACTTGCCAAGCCGCAAGGCGTGCAAAGTGTGGATGTGCAGAGTGCCGAACAGATGTTCGAGGCTGTCAAGCAACACGTTGGCAATTGCGATATTTTTATTGGCGTGGCAGCGGTGGCCGATTATCGTGTCGCTCAACCGGGCGCACAAAAGATCAAGAAGAGCTCGAACAATATCACCTTGGAACTCGTACCCAACCCTGACATTCTGGCTTATGTCGCAAGCCTTGCAAATCCGCCATACTGCGTCGGTTTCGCAGCAGAAAGTGAAAATCTCATGGAATATGCCGAACAAAAACGCCGATTGAAAAAACTGCCGCTCCTGGTGGGCAATCTGGTCCAACAGACAGTCGGCAACGACGACGGCGAACTGGTGTTGTTCGATGACAGAGGCAGACAGACCTTGCCACGCGCCAGTAAACTAACTCTGGCGCGTCAATTGATGCAGCGTATCGCAATGCATCAGCAGGGAGTATTGAAATGAAACACATTGCCTCAACGGAACACATCTCAGTCGACGTCAAAATTCTGGATCCCCGCTTGCATGAAAATATGCCCGGTTATGCAACTGCCGGCTCGGCTGGGATTGATTTACGAGCTTGCATCGAGCATAACATGGTCATTCAACCGAAACAGAGCGAACTCATTCCCAGCGGCATTGCCATCCATTTAGGCAATCCTGGTTATGCTGCGATGATCTTGCCGCGCTCTGGCTTGGGACATAAGCACGGCATCGTTTTGGGCAACCTTGTGGGATTGATTGACTCGGATTATCAAGGGCAGATTTTCGTTTCGCTATGGAATCGCAGCCAGATACCCTTCACGCTGATGCCGATGGAGCGCATGGCGCAATTGGTGATCGTGCCGATCATGCAAGCAAGGTTTAATGTCGTGGAGGAATTTCCGTTGAGCGAACGCGGTAGTGGCGGATTTGGCAGCACCGGCAAGCACTGAGAAGGACTACCGAAAATTCAGAGTTCGCCCAAATGCTAGGGCGTTTAAAATATTTAATGCTGGGTAAACTTCAGTTGGGATGAAGTGAGGTAAGCGGGCAATACACATAGCGTATGCTCGAAACTCTGGATTTCAGCCGCGTGCGATCACTGCCTCGATCTCGGCAAACGTGCGCGCCAATTCGAAACTCTGAACCTGGGCACCCAACTGGCGGGCAATTTGCGTAATAGAGAACAAACCGCACACTGCCTGTTTCCCATCCGCACCTTCTGTAACCACCAGCGCGTGCTGGCGATGGGATTTTTTCAGGCTGGCGACGACATGTCCGACTTGGGCATTTTTCACATCTTCAATTTTTAATACTTCAAGCTCGCGCTGTGTGGTCATGATGTCACGCACCATGATATCGGCATGAGTCCCGCCCATGTTCTGCAGGAAGCGCATCGGTTTCTCACCGAGTACATCGGTTGCCGTCAATAATCCCGCTACCTGATCGTTGTCATCCAATACCAGAAGCAGACGCACCCCATACCGGATCATTTTGGCATTGGCCTTGTCCATTGAAGTCTTGGCGCGCACACTCACCACCGAAACCTTGCTCAGATCGGTCATGACGTTGATTGCGGGGTCGCTCAGCTTGACATGCTCCGGAAGCTTCTGGACCGGGCGCACAAAAGATGAACCTGTTTTCAACAGGGAAGATTGCAGCGCGCTGTATTCTTTGATCAAGACTTTTCTCCTCAACGTTTGGCGAACCATTACCTATGCATTTGTTGGTGATATGCCGGATTATTACTGGCTGCAGGCAGGTAGATGGCCAACTCATTGAGAGCCATCGTATAAACCTCACGCTTGAAATCTATCACGGCAGTGATGTCCAGCCAGTAATTATTCCAGCGCCATGCATCAAACTCAGGATGCGGAGTGGCACGCAGGCTGACATCACAATCACGCCCAATCAGAAGCAACAAAAACCATATCTGCTTTTGTCCGCGATAACCGCTGCGCGATTCACGTTTGCTCCAGCTTTGCGGAACCTCATAACGCATCCAGTCGCGGGTACGTCCGAGTATTTTTACATGTTCCGGCATCAAGCCGACCTCTTCGTGCAACTCTCGGTACATCGCCTGCTCCGGGGTTTCGCCTTGCTGTATTCCGCCCTGCGGAAACTGCCATGCATGTTGTCGCACCCGCTTGCCCCAAAGCACCTGATTCCTGTTGTTCGTGATGATAATGCCGACATTCGGGCGGTAGCCGTCTCGGTCTATCATTTTCTACTCTACTTAAGTTTGTTTTAACGCCCCGATTCTTTCACATTTCCCGTGCAAAGAAAAGCACATCAGCTGTTTAGAAGTACCTTTCCATTCCGTAATACGGGCAATCCCTGTAAAATCACTGCCTCGCTTTTCATAATCAGGTCGTGCTCAAACATGCGTGTCTCACAATTTTTCATCTCCACGCTCAAGGAGGCTCCCGCAGAAGCGGAACTCGCCAGCCACAAACTGATGATGCGGGGTGGCTATATCAAAAAACTGGCCAGCGGCTTGTATACCTGGATGCCGCTTGGTTTGCGCGTATTGCGCAAGGTGGAAAATATCGTGCGTGAAGAAATGGATCGCAGCGGCGGCATCGAGTTGCTGATGCCTGCCATACAACCCGCCGAGCTGTGGCAGGAATCCGGACGATGGGAGGTTTTCGGCCCGCAGATGCTCAAGATCAAAGACCGGCATGACAATGATTTTTGTTTCGGCCCTACCCATGAAGAAGTGATCACCGACATCGCACGCCGCGAGATCCGCAGCTATCGCCAACTGCCGATCAACTTCTACCAGATCCAAACCAAGTTTCGCGACGAGGTACGCCCGCGTTTTGGCGTGATGCGGGCGCGCGAATTCCTGATGAAGGACGCTTATTCTTTTCATGCCGATTATGCGAGTCTGGAACAGACTTATCGCGTCATGTATGAGACCTATTCGCGCATTTTCACCCGGCTTGGCTTGAAGTTCCGCGCGGTCACGGCGGATACCGGGGCGATCGGCGGCAGCGGTTCGCACGAGTTCCACGTTCTAGCGGATTCGGGTGAGGACGCGCTGGCTTACTGCCCGAATTCCGAATATGCAGCGAATGTGGAACTGGCGGAAGCGGTTGCGCCGAGTAAGGCGCGTGCAGCACCATCAGAGGTGATGAGGGACGTGGCAACACCTACACAAACCACCTGTGAGCAAGTGTCAGATTTGTTGGCTATCCCATTGCAACGCACGGTGAAATTGCTGGCACTGGTGGCTGCGGACAACTTGCATGTTCTGCTGTTGCGTGGCGATCACAACCTGAATGAAGTCAAGGCCGGCAAGCTCCCGGGGCTTGCCGATTTTCGCTTCGCCACTGAAGACGAGATTCGGGCCCATTTCAACTGCCCCCCCGGTTTCCTTGGTCCGGTCGGAATTGACCGTGCAAAGACTCGTGTCATCGCCGACCGAACCGTGTCCTTGATGAGCGATTTTGTTGCCGGTGCGAATAAACCGAAATTCCATATCGCCGGCGTGAACTGGGGCCGAGATCTGCCCGAGCCGGACCTGGTGGCAGACATTCGCAATGTCGTCACAGGCGACCTGTCGCCGGACGGCAAAGGCACGCTGGAAATCTGCCGCGGGATCGAGGTCGGCCATATTTTCCAGCTGCGCACCAAATATGCCCAAGCCCTGAAAGCCACTTTTCTGGACGCGCAAGGCAAAACGCAAACCGTCGAGATGGGATGCTACGGCATCGGCGTGTCGCGTATCGTCGCTGCTGCTATCGAACAGAACTTCGACGAACGCGGTATCTTGCTGCCGGTCGCGATGGCGCCGTTCCAGATTGCCATCGTGCCGATCGGGATGGGCAAAAGCGAAGCGGTACGCGAGGCAGTCGAGCTTCTTTATGCCAAGTTGCAAACCGCCGGTATCGAAGTGTTGCTGGACGATCGAGACGAACGTCCCGGCGTGATGTTTGCCGACATGGAACTGATTGGCATTCCGCATCGCATCGTCATCGGCGAACGAGGTTTGAAGGATGGCATGTTCGAGTATCAAGGACGGCACGATCCCGGCTCACAAAACTTCCCCTTGCAAAAAGCGCTGGAGTTCGTAAAATCAAAGTTATGCGATTGAATCTGCACCCAGTTTCACGCTATTTTGCTCCGCCACTTTTCGTGGCAGGGCTATTGTTTGCCAGCAACGCACAGGCAGGCGGACAAATCTATACCCCGCTTTCCGCCAGTGTGCGCGCTGTGTTGCAGCGCAGTGTGTCTGATCAGGCCGCGCCGAAACTGGCCTTCGCGACACAATATGAAGCGGACTTTTGGCTGAATGAAATGTCGCGCCGTTTGCAAAAAAGCATGCCGGATGCCGAATACCGTATGGATTTTCTCAAAACCGTGCATTACGAAGCCACTCGTGCCGGTCTTGATCCGCAACTGGTATTGGGCCTGATCGAAGTAGAGAGCAGTTTTAACAAGTACGCCGTATCCAAATCAGGTGCACGCGGCTATATGCAGGTAATGCCGTTCTGGGTAAAGGAAATCGGCACAAAAGGACAAAATCTGTTTCATCTTCGCGTGAACCTGCGCTACGGTTGTACCATCCTGCGCCATTATCTGGATATCGAAAAAGGCAATTTGTTTCGTGCCCTGGGACGTTACAACGGCACTCTGGGCAAACCGGAATACCCGAATCTGGTGCGCGCCGCATGGCGCAACCATTGGGCCATGCCACCGCGCCGCACGGTCAGCTACAGTTATACGCCCGCCGGTTGAACTATTTCTTTTTGATATAGGCCTCGATACTTGCGCGCGTCACCCCGCCCTCCTGATAACTCACCTGTACGCCCATCGGATTGTACAAATAGCTGACTGGCAGACCCTCCACCGCGCCTATTTGGCCGGTGACCTTGCGGTTACCCATCACCACCGGATAACTGATGCCATGTGCCTGCACGAAGTCGGCGACTTCTTTGACTGAGCCTGATTCCATCGCAACACCGATCACAAACAAATCCTTGTTGTGATGCGAGTCATGCAAGCTGATCATCTCGGGAATCTCTTTCAAACATGGCGGACACCAGGTTGCCCAATAATTCACCAGCACCCATTTGCCGCGATAATCCGACAGACGGTGTATCTTGCCCTTGATGTCTTCCAACGAAAAATCCGCTGCATGACCAGTTAAGGAACAGGTCAGTAATAACGCCAATACTCCGCTGCACAATTTAATTGCCCTGAAGCCTGCTGGGTTAGAGATTACGCCGACATTACGCATCATGTTTATCTGCCACATCGGCGTGATCCGGTTCGGCAGCATGGCTGAAATACAGTGCCAGCGCGATCAGCGCGATACTCCCGCCCAGATATACCAGATCCAGCGGCGTGGTCAGTTTCATGTTGATCGCCTCTTGAAACAAAGTGACGATCAAGATCATCAGTATCACTTTGGCCAAACGGGATTTGAGGTCATCCAGACTGCCGATCACCAGGATCTTGCTGGATGCCTTGCTGCCTCGGGCTTGGTCGATATCGCTGATGAACAGCTCATACAAACCCAACGAAAAAATCAGCATCACTGTCGCCAGCAAATAGCCATCCACCACTTCCACGATATGAGTGACGGTACTGTCATGCAGTGCTTTGCGCGCTTCGTCGGTCAGGCTGGAGTCGGCATAATGCAGGGCATGCAGGAACAAATTCACCACATCCACCGTCGCCATGTAAAATATCGCAAAGCCGGCCAGCAGGCTGCCGATCACCGCGGCGATAATTACAAAGCGGCTGTTCCACAATGTTCCCTCAAAAATGGCTTCTAATCGTTTCATCATCTCTCCGTAAGTTGCAGAACATCAACACCAGGCATTAGAGCGCAATAGTGCATCTCGGGCAAGCGTTCAGACGACCTTGCCGTGCAGGAGCTCCTGCAGTGTGATATCTGTGCTTTCCTCAAGCTGTTCAGCACAGCCCGCGATCCAGTTTTTCAACGGATCGTCGTTCTTTCCGTCTGGCAAAGAGTCGCGATCCAGCACATACAAGCGCACCAGCTCTGAAACGCGGATATGGTCTGCGTCACGCATCAGCACCCAGCCATTCCCTTCCACTTTGCGCACCATGTCCGCACCCGCCAATTCCTCGAGTATCTTTTCCAGCGTGTCATAACCGAGCAGCAAGGACTTGGATAATTCCGGCACGGTGCCCACGCTGCCTTTGTGCAATCCGTCCACCAGGATGCGCAGCACTCGCAGGGCATCCAGCAATTGAGTGGCGGGCCCGATACTTGCAGTACAGGGGTGCGCCAATATGAAAGCGATGCCGCGATGACTGCACCAAACAGAATGGTCAGCCACGACAGGAAGATCCACATCAAGAATATCGGCAAGCTGGCAAATGCGCCATATACCAAATTGTAGGTGGGGAAATGGCTGATGAAATAACCAAAAACACGGCTTGTCGCTTCAAACACCACCGCAGCAACCAATGCGCCTATTACCGCGTGGAGGTAAGGAACATGGCGGTTGGGCACCAGTTGAAACAGCAACGTAAAGGCCAATGTGGAAAACAATATCGGCAATATTTTGAGGGCCACAATGCCGAATGATGAAATATTTTCTCCATGCCCCATGGATAGCCCGACCAGCCAAGATGTCAGCGAGAGACTCGCCCCGATCAGCAACGGTCCAAGGGTCAGCACGGCCCAGTATGCCACCAGCCTTTTAACCAATGGGCGGGGCCGCGATACCCGCCAGATGACATTGAAGGCATTGTCTATGGTCAGCATCATCGACAGCGCTGTGACCGCCAGCAGCACGATACCCACAGCGGTAAGGCGAGTTGCGCTGTCGGCAAATTGCTGCATATACTGCGTAATGATGATTCCGGCATTTTCCGGCATCAGATTGTTAAGCAGATAGATTTTGATATGTGCCGAAAACTCCTCGAAGACCGGGAAAGCTGAGAATACAGTCAATGCAATGGTCACCATCGGAACCAGCGACAGCAAGGTGGTAAATGTCAGGCTTGCGGCAGCTTGCACGCAGCGATCCTGGATAATTCGCGTTGCAATAAAACGAGCCAATGCCTGAATATCGTGCAAAATATTTCGCATACCCTGCCCCTTTTTCTATAATGAGCCAATGATAACCGACAAAGAAATCCTCGTGCTGTATTACAGCCAGCATGGCGCGACCCGCCAGATGGCCCAGTTGATTGCTCGAGGCGTTGAACAAGTGGAAGGTATGCGGGCCAGAGTGCGCACTGTAGCCAAGGTATCCACAGTGTGCGAGGCAACTGAACCGGTTATACCCGACAGCGGAGCACCTTACGCGGAATTACGCGATCTCGAAGAATGTATCGGTTTGGCTCTGGGGAGTCCCACGCGTTTCGGCAACATGGCATCGGCAATGAAATACTTTTGGGATGGCACAGGCGGTCTGTGGATGAATCACACGCTGGTGGGTAAACCTGCAGTGCTGTTCACTTCCACCGGCACGATGCACGGTGGACAGGAGAGCACGCTGCTGTCGATGATGTTGCCATTGCTGCACCACGGCATGGTCATCGTCGGGCTTCCGTATTCTGAACCTGAACTGTCCTCCACCCTAAGCGGCGGTACTCCCTATGGTGCCAGCCATGTCGCAGGTATCGCCAACGATCAGTCTATCAGCGAAGCCGAAAAAAAATTGTGCCTTGCTTTGGGCAAACGGCTGGCGCAAACAGCACTCAAGCTGGCCGCATGAACATTGCAAGAGAGGCCAGATCGTTGCTGCGAAACCACCGTTACGGCGCGCTGAGCACCCTTTCAAAAAGATTTGACGGGCACCCGTTCGGCTCGATCATGCCTTATCTGGTGGATCACGATGGCAGCCTGCTAATCCTGGTCAGCGCGCTTGCCGAACATACCAAAAACATTGAGCAAGATTCACGTGTCAGCCTGATCACCCATGACCAGCGAGACCCGCATATCCAGACCCAGGGGCGCGTCACAATGCTTGGCAACGCCGAGCAGGTGCCTGACCGCGAGCAAATCGGGTTGCGCTATCTGCGCTATTTTCCAGAGGCAGCAAGTTACTTCGCGATGCATGACTTTTCCTTCTATCGCATCCGCCCTGTGGCAGTCCGCTACATCGGCGGATTTGGTCGTATCCACTGGGTAGACATGGAGCATTATGCACAGCAACCCTACCCTTTGATCAAGGAGGAAACAGGCGTGATCGCACACATGAACTCAGATCATCAAGACACGATGCGAAACTATTGCAGACACTTCCACAATCGCACGGCGCTGGATGTGGAAATGCTGGGCATCGATATTGACGGATTCGATGTGCGCGCCGATGACCAGGTGCTGCGGTTTGATTTCGCTCAACAAGTGACCGATGCGCAACAGGCAAGGACAGTTCTGGTTGAGATGGCACGCGTCGCGAAACAATAGCATGACAACGGACTGCCAACACTCCCAAACCCCGCTTCAGGCTCAGAGACCTGCAAGAATGATGTTTGGCTGGTGAATTACAGGTTAACAGCAAAGTTGAACAAGTATTGAGCACACTCCATTCCCCGTGTAGGGTGCGGGAGAGTGGAGCGTGACATTCTTTTATTTATTACGACCGGCTAGAAGCGGAAACCCAGTTTTGCGCTATAGGAGGGTGCAGAACCTGTCTTGTCATATTCCAAGGCAACATTCACCAAACCAAAGTTGAGATTGCCGCCAACGTAAATTTTATTTTGGCGGAAAGATTCACTAGTACGTCCCGCAACATTGGGCGTACTGTCAACCCAGACTGTGCCTAACCCTGCATAGGGCGTAAACATCGCGAAACCTTTGGATATGGAAACGTCCAGGCTTTTGGTATTAAAGTCAATTTGACTTACCCCGGTCAACTTTGTCAGCGCGCCCCGTATGCCGACTGCAGGCAAAGCAGCTCCGCCCTCGAGTATCGCATAACGCAGTTCCCCGCCATAAAGCTTGATATTGGTGGAGGGTACCGATGAGTAGAATGCTCCGATATCAAAGTTCAAAGGCAGGCCTTTAAACACATGCAACTTCGGGACAATAAGGGAACTCATGGAATCACCTGTGGCTATTTGCCAGAGTGCCGAATTCTGCAATTTAGTCGAAGTGACTTCCAGACCCAGATCAAAACCAGTCACGCCCAAAGGGGCTGTCGGGGTGACGGCTTTATAACTTAATGCTGAACCTAAATCCTCGGAGAATAATTTGAATTGAGTCTGGCTCAAACCGGCAATATTATTTATATTGGCCGCCCATACGGGCTGCACCAAGCAGCCAGAGACGCATAACAGCAATATTATTTTCTTCATATAGCAAGCCTTTCCTGTAGTTGGTGATAATTTACCTTGAACCAATATCAGCATAGCGCACATGACGTTTCCGTGTCCACAGAACTTCTCGAGACATTCAGCGCCCGACAGCCCATAAAAATAAAAGGGTTGGCAACCTAATGCCAACCCTTTGAAATGCCATTCCACAACCGATCAAAGCCAAGAGTATTCAAAAATATACCAAATATCGGCATTGGGCTGTTAACCATGCTTGTCCTGGTCATGGTGTCCTGCATAAGACCCGGCAAACCGTTTATTCACCGGGCTAATATCAGGCTGATTATTTCTTTCTATCCCATTGCCCATCATCCATAACGATGATGAGTCCGGTAAGGAGGAACATGCAAATAAAAAATATCGCTACGGCCATTTTTACTCTCCCTCTTGGTTAAATAGACACAATAAATATTATATGCTGAACATGTATTCTGGTGAGCAGATCAATAACTGACAACTGTACTGATATTCATCAATAAGCCATGAGTTCGACATAACTCTGGACACCAAAATTCATTATAAACCATGTCTTGCTTAATGGTTATTTTTTAACATCCATGCATAAAGTCCCTTGTTATACAGGCTATCGCCAATTTAAACGGCGGCGAATGGTCAAGCCCCACTTGTCATGCTAACCGTCCAAGTGCATATTCAAACTTGTGGATGCGCCCGCTCCAGTTTGCTGTGCAATTTGTTCAGCGCATTCAGATAAGCCTTGGCAGATGCCACCACGATGTCGGTATCGGCTCCCTGGCCGTTCACGATGCGCCCGGCCTTGGACAGGCGCACCGTCACCTCGCCCTGTGCGTCGGTGCCGCTGGTGATGTTGTTCACCGAATATAACTGCAGTTCGGCGCCGCTGCCGACGATTTTCTCTATCGCCTTGAATGTCGCATCCACCGGTCCGCCACCTTGGGCATCGGCCTGACGCTCCTTTCCTTCTATACTCATCACCACGCGCGCTACCGGCAGCACACCGGTTTCGGAATGTGCGCCCATGGCCACCAGGCGATAATGCTCGCTGACCTGAGTCACCGCTTCATCGCTGACCAGAGCCTGCAAATCCTCGTCATAGATCTCGTGTTTGCGATCCGCCAATTCCTTGAAACGCTGGAACGCGGCGTTGAACGCCTCTTCCGAAGGGAACTCGATATTCAGCGCAGTAAAACGCTGGCGCAATGCATTGCGCCCGGAAAGCTTGCCCAGGGTCAACTTGTTGGCATTCCAGCCTACATCTTCGGCACGCATGATTTCGTAGGTCTCGCGATGCTTGATCACACCATCCTGATGAATTCCTGATTCGTGTGCAAATGCATTCGCGCCAACGATCGCCTTGTTCGGCTGCACCGGGTAGCCGGTGATGCTGGAAACCAATTTTGATGTCGGAACAATCTGCGTGGTGTCGATGCGTGTATCAAGATTGAATATATCCCGGCGTGTCTTCACCGCCATCACGATTTCTTCCAAAGATGCATTACCGGCACGTTCACCAAGGCCGTTGATGGTACATTCCACCTGGCGCACACCATTCATCACGGCGGACAACGAGTTGGCAACCGCAAGACCCAGATCATTATGGCAATGCGTGGACCAGATCACCTTGTCCGAATTTGGCACGCGCTCGATCAACTGCCGGATGCGCTCGCCCCATGCTGCTGGAATGGAGTATCCCACTGTATCGGGCACATTCAGCGTCTTGGCTCCGGCTTTTATCACCGCATCGAATACACGCACGAGGAAATCCATGTCGGAACGCACTGCATCCTCTGCGGAAAATTCGACATCGTCGGTATATTCAAGCGCCCACTTTACCGCGCTCACCGCGCGTCCGACGACCTGATCCTCGTTCATGCGCAACTTGTGCTGCATGTGGATCGGGCTGGTGGCGATGAAGGTGTGGATACGTCCAGACTTGGCCGGCTGGATAGCTTCTCCGGCACGGCGTACGTCATTCTCGATCGCACGCGCCAACGAACATACTGTGGAATCCTTGATGATTTTGGCAACCGCTTTTACCGCCTCAAAATCTCCCGGACTGGCAGCAGCAAAACCTGCCTCGATGATGTCCACGCCCAATTTTTCCAGTTGGCGCGCGATGCGGATCTTCATTTCTCTGGTCATCGCCGCACCCGGACTCTGCTCGCCGTCGCGTAAGGTGGTATCAAAAATTATCAATTTATCGGTCATGATTAACTCCATTGCAAAATAGATTAAGCCTGCGGAACCGATACGGTTTCCGCGCATGTTTCAAACTTAAAGGGGGGGATGATTAGCGCGCGCCGCGCAGCAGCAGCGCAGCCAGCAGGCTGAACGTGGAGTGGAGTCTTGCGATGTGTGTAGAGAAGTGCATGGTCGGAATATAACCAGTTTTACCGACTCATGCAATAGGCGGCTGCTTCCGGCGTTTCCGCCAAACCCAAAGCACATAGCCGGACAAGGCATAGCACATGAACAAACCGAACAACACACCGGGTGGGTAACTGGAAATAAAGATGAAAAACAATGCGGCCAGAAAAATCGCCACAAACGGCACGCTTTTGCGCATATTGAAGTCTTTGAAGCTGTAAAAAGGCAGATTGCTTACCATGCTCAACCCCGAAAACACAGCCAGCGCGGCCGCATACCAATGGATATCATCAACACTTATGTCATAGTCATGCATCACCCAGACAAATCCGGCGATGAGTGCCGCAGCCGCCGGGCTGGGCAACCCTTGGAAATAACGTTTGTCCACCACGTCGATATTGGTGTTAAATCGCGCCAGGCGCAGTGCGGTCGCGGCACAATAGATGAAGGCGGCAAACCAGCCCCATTTCCCCAGTGCCTTCAAAGCCCATTCGTATATCACCAAAGCCGGCGCTACACCGAATGAAACCATGTCGGACAGGCTGTCATATTCCGCACCGAATTCACTTTGTGTATGCGTCAAACGAGCCACGCGGCCATCCAAGCCATCCAGCACCATGGCGATAAATATGGCCACAGCAGAATGTTCAAAATGGCTGTTCATCGCCTGCACGATAGCGTAGAAGCCGGCGAATAATGCCCCGGTAGTGAACAAATTGGGCAACAGATAAATTCCGCGTTTGCGCAGATTCATCGATTTGCGAGTTTTAAATTCATTCATTGGGCTAGATTAACCGTTTTGCGGCAAGACTGCCAAGATGGTTGTGGTCGCCGCCACCTTGTCACCGATACTGACTTTGACACTGGTGCCCAGAGGCAGATAGACGTCCACACGCGAGCCAAAACGTATGAAGCCGTAGCGTTGACCGCGCGTCAGCACATCGCCTGCCTTGACATAGCACAAAATACGGCGCGCGATCAGCCCAGCCACTTGCACCGAAGTGATGTCAGTGCCGTTGGTAGTTTTCAGCCAAACCGCGTTGCGCTCGTTCTCTGTGGACGCCTTGTCCAGATCGGCATTCACGAACTTGCCGGGGAAATACCAGATCTGCTGCACTGTGCCATCCACGGGACTGCGGTTGGAATGCACGTTGAACACGTTCATGAACACGCTGATCTTGATCGCCTCGCGCTGTACATAAGGATCATTGACGCGTTCAACAGCCACGATGCGCCCGTCTGCCGGAGAAAGCACTGCGCCGGCATCCTGAGGAATTTCGCGCGCCGGATCACGGAAAAATTGCAGAACGAACAGCGTGATGATCCACAACGGGATCGACCAGGCCGCGCACCAGACGGTGGCCGCAATCGCCAAAATAGTCGAGATTGCCAGGAATGGCCAACCTTCGCGGGCGATAATGGGATGGGGATATTTGTTCATTGATTTGCCAGGTGTGTTCATTGATTTGCCAGGTGCCGGTCGCCAGTCGAAAGCCAAGGTTTTGCCTTAACTTGCGACCAGCATCTAACGACCATCTTTAGTTTTTGGATTGATCGACCAGCTTGTTCTTGCTGATCCACGGCATCATTGCGCGCAACTGCCCACCCACTTGTTCGATCGGATGCGCAGCATTCAAGCGCCTGCGCGCGGTCATTTCCGGGTAGTTGGAGCGTCCTTCCATGATGAATTTTTTGGCGTATGAACCGTTCTGGATGTTCTTCAGGCATTCTTTCATGGCGGCACGCGCCTCTGCGCCGATCACCCGCTGACCGGTCACATATTCGCCGTATTCTGCATTGTTGGAAATCGAGTAATTCATGTTGGCGATGCCGCCTTCATACATAAGATCCACTATCAGCTTAAGTTCGTGCAGACATTCAAAGTAGGCCATTTCCGGTGCATATCCCGCTTCGGTCAATGTTTCAAAACCGGCTTTGACCAGTTCCACCGCGCCGCCACACAACACTGCTTGTTCACCGAACAGATCCGTTTCGGTTTCTTCGCGAAAATTGGTCTCGATCACTCCGCCCTTGGTGCCACCGATCGCAGCCGCATAAGACAAGGCGATGTCGCGTGCCTTGCCGGATTTGTCCTGAAACACAGCAATCAGACTAGGAACACCGCCGCCCTTGAGATACTCGGAACGTACAGTATGGCCCGGGCCTTTCGGTGCGATCATGATCACGTCAATATCATCGGCGGGCACGATCTGGTTGTAATGTATGTTAAAACCGTGTGCGAAGGCCAGCGCCGCACCCTTCTTGAGATTAGGCGCTATCGATTTGTAGTAGACGTCCAGTTGCTGCTCATCCGGCAGCAAGACCGTCACCACATCAGCATTTTTCACCGAATCGGCGATTTCCATAACCTGATGTCCGGCACTGGCAGCTTTTTTCCACGAGGAGCCATCTTTGCGCAAGCCGACTGTGACATTGACTCCTGATTCCTTCAGATTCTGTGCATGCGCATGGCCTTGTGAACCATAACCCAGAATGGTGACTTTTTTTCCTTTGATAAGGGATAGGTCTGCGTCTTTGTCGTAATATACTTTCATGTTGCCCTCTATTAAAAAATTAAAGTTTCAAAATTCGTTCGCCGCGTCCGATGCCGGAAGCCCCAGTGCGCACCGTTTCCAGTATCAGGTCGTGCCCTATCGCCTGTAAAAACCCATCCAGTCTGGCACCGGTGTCCGTCAACTCTATAGTACAAGTGCGATCTGAGGCATCTATGACGCGGCCTTGAAAAGTATCAATGATTTTTTTCAAATCCTCTTGCGTATCACCGTCAACACGCGCCTTGACCAGCATCAACTCTCGCTCCAGATGCTCGCCTTCGCTCAGATCCATCACCGCTGCCACGTCAATCAGTTTGTTGAGCTGCTTGTTGATCTGCTCGATAACCGCATCCGACCCGCTGGTGACGATGGTCATACGCGACAAGGTCGGATCCTCGGTCGGGGCAACCGTCAACGACTCGATATTATAGCCGCGCGCCGAGAACAACCCGGCAACACGTGATAAAGCACCCGCCTCGTTTTCCATCAGCAGAGAAATGATATGCCGCATTACAAATCCTCCGACAAAATCACTTCAGATAAACCCTTGCCTCCCGGTACCATGGGAAACACGTTTTCGGTCGGGTCGGTCTGAAAATCCATGAACACCAATTCGCTCTTGCGCGCGAAGGCTTCTTTCAAAGCCGGCTCCACATCCGAAGGTTTGTCGATACGCATGCCGATATGGCCATAAGCCTCGGCCAATTTCACAAAATCAGGCAATGCATCCATGTAGGACTCGGCATAGCGGTTACCATGGAAGAACTCCTGCCACTGTCGCACCATACCCAGATATCGGTTGTTGAGCGACACCACTTTGATCGGAAGGTGGAACTGCTTGCAGGTGGAGAGCTCCTGAATGTTCATCTGGATACTGCCTTCCCCGGTGACACAGGCCACGACTGCTCCGGGGTTAATCAATTGCACTCCCATAGCGGCAGGCAGGCCGAAGCCCATCGTGCCCAGACCGCCGGAGTTGATCCAGCGGCGAGGCTTGTTGAATTTGTAATACTGCGCTGCCCACATCTGATGCTGGCCGACATCCGAGGTGACGAAGGCATCGCCGCCGGTTATTTCATATAGTTTTTCGATAACAAATTGCGGCTTGATTATTTCTGCTGAGTTCTTGTAGCGCAATCCGCCGCCCTTGATACGCCAATCTTCAACTTGTTTCCACCATACTGCCAGATCCGATGCAGCTGACTTTTGTTTGCTGCTGCGCAATTCGTTCAACATTTGGTTCAGAACCAATTTGAGATCGCCCACCACCGGCACGTCTACCTTGACGCGCTTGGCGATGGAAGAGGGATCGATATCGATATGGATGATTTTGCGCGGTATTTGGGCAAAATGTTCGACATTGCCAATCACCCTGTCGTCAAAGCGCGCTCCGACAGCCAAAAGCACATCACAATGCTGCATCGCCATACACGCCTCATAAGTGCCATGCATACCCGGCATCCCGAGGAATTGCTTATCGTTGGCGGGATAAGCACCCAAGCCCATCAGTGTGTTGGTACAAGGGAAACCAAGCAGGCGAACTAGTTCTGTCAATTGTGCCGAGGCACCGGACAGCACCACCCCGCCCCCGCTATAAATCATCGGGCGCTTGGCTTGCAATAACAGTTGTACTGCTTGCCTTATCAGAGCGCCATCGCACTCTCCCGCCGGATTATATGAACGGATACTGACACTGCCGGGATATTTGAATTCTGCTTTATGATTGGATATGTCTTTTGGAATATCCACCAAAACCGGCCCCGGCCGGCCCGACTTGGCCAGGTAAAACGCCTTCTTTATGGTCGGCGCGATGTCCTTAACATCCTTGATCAGAAAGTTGTGCTTCACGCAGGGGCGGGTTATACCGACCGCATCGACTTCCTGGAAAGCATCTTCACCGATTGCATTGCTGGGAACCTGACCGCTGATCACTACCAAAGGGATCGAGTCCATATATGCCGTGGCTATCCCCGTCACCGCATTGGTGATCCCCGGACCGGAAGTAACCAGTGCCACGCCCACTCTCTCGGAAGAACGCGAATATCCGTCTGCCGCATGTATCGCCGCCTGTTCATGGCGCACCAGGATATGTTTGACCCTATCCTGCTGAAACAGCGCGTCGTAAATATGCAGTACGGCCCCGCCAGGGTAGCCGAAAATATACTCGACTCCCTCTTCCTGCAAACAGCGGACAGCAATTTCCGCACCGGTCAACTCCATCACAAACACCTTAATAATAAACGAAATAGAACCGCGTAAGATAATGGTTGGCAGCGTTTTGGTCAACTTTTGCCGTGCTGGCAACATGGATTCAAGCGGTATGGGTGACAATTTGCTACCATGTACGCACTAACAAAAAGGTGAAAATCTGAGTACTTCCGCTGAATTAAATCAATTCCTCAGCAGCGTTGAGCGTCGAGCATTCAAGCATGCGGTATTTGCCGTGCGCGATGATCACATTGCTCTGGACATCGTTCAAGACGCGATGCTCAAACTGGCGGAAAAATATGGCGACAAGCCTGTCGAGGAACTGCCGATGTTGTTCCAGCGCATTCTGCAAAATACCATCCGTGATCATTATCGCAGGCAAAAAGTGCGATCCTACTGGATAACGCTGTTTTCAGGCTTGCAACCCAAGCACGACGAAGATGAATTTGACCCGCTGGACGTACTTGAGGACAGAGAAAATCAATCCTCCCCGCTTGCACCCGATGAGTCTTTGCAACAAAAGCAAATTATTGCGCAAGTCGAACAAGCACTTGTTAAACTACCTGCACGTCAACGCGAAGCCTTCCTGCTGCGTTACTGGGAGGGACTGGACACGACGGAGACCGCAGCAGCGATGGGCTGTACCGAGGGTAGCGTAAAAACCCACTGCTCACGTGCTGTTCATGCTCTAGCTGTCTCCCTGAAATCAAAAGGAGTAGAACTATCATGACCAACGAACTGGATCCCGGAAAGATCGCCCAATTGCTGACTCAGGGCACCAGGCAAATGGATGCGGCTATTATATCCGCATTGGTCGATGCACGCCAAAACGCTCTGATTAGGCATTCGGTACGCGCGCCTGTATTCGCGCTTACTTCAGTTTCCGCACACACCTCGGCTCGCTGGACAGATAGGCTGATTCCGCATTCGGTTCAACCGTGGGTAGCTGCCGTTTTGCTGGTTGCCGTACTCATCGCTGGAACAAGTTACTGGCAAAACTTTCAAGAACAGCAAATAGACGAAACTGACGTAGCAATTTTGACTGACGATCTGCCAATCGAGGTTTTCGTAAATTAATTTTTGGTAGTATCATAACGATGAAAAGTTTTGTACCTGGTCAAAAGCCAAATTTTCTTGTTTCAGTGTTTTTGATGTTGTGCTTGACCGGTGCACCTGCCGTCGCCGAAGCGCAGTCTTGGCGCTCACTCACCCCGAAGCAACGTGAAGCGCTTTCCCCCCTGGTGCAGCAATGGGACACTCTGCCAGAACTGCAAAGACACCGCCTGCTTGAGACTGCAAAACACTATTCACAACTTACGCCCGTACAAAAACAACGTTACCATGACCGCCTGCAAAAATGGAGCAAGCTTACTCCTGAACAGCGCGAAGCAGCCCGTCAAAAATATCGCGCTTTAAACAAGCTGCCGCCAAAAGAGCGTGAAAAAGTAAAACAGAAACTCAAAGAAGAGCAGCTAAAAAAGGCCCAGCAATCAGCCAGCGGTGTTTCTGCCGCGCCATCATCCGCTCTGCCGTAATCTCAGCGCCTTTCGGTCCACCACAGCATAGCCATCCCAAGCAGCAAAAACATTCCGGTCATTGCCGTGGCGCTGATGAATGGCTGCCAGTCGTTGAGTGCTCCCAGACTGGCGAATAGACGCCCGGCAAAGTGAAACACTAGGCCAAGCACAATGCCCATGAATACCATCGCACCAACCCCTCCTGCACGGCGATGGTAAGAGGCAAACGGCAATGCCAGCAGCATCATTACAAGTAACGCAAACGGATAAACAAGTTTGTCCCACATCGCTATTTCATAGCGCGAACTTTTCTGGCGGTTGTCACGCAAGTGCTCGGCATACTGGTAGAGGCTCCACGCCGACATCTGTTCCGGTACTACCAGCAACACGCTGAAAATGCTTGGGTTCAATGACGAATGCCACTCCTGTAGCGGCAGTACATTAATGCTCGTGCCCTCTTTGTCGAAACGTGTCTCCATAACATTTTCAAGCTGCCAGCGCCCTTCCTCGATAAAATTTGCCCGTTTGGCATTGGTGATCGACTGCAAATGGTAGGTATCGTCAAACTGGTAGATATCTATATTCGACAAACTGGTGTCAGGCATCACGAATTTCACGTTCACGAAGTCGCGGCCATCCTTGACCCATACACCGGAGCGAAATTCCTTAAGCGTAACTTGCGCGTTTTGAGCCTTCAAACGCAATTGCTGTGCCATACGCTCACTGGGCGGCGCGAGCAGTTCGCCGCAAACAAAACTCAATATCACCAATGGCAGGGCAATCTTGAAAAGCGCGACAATCATTTGCCATATCGAAGCACCGGAAGATCGAAAAACCGTCAGCTCAGAGCTGGCTGCCATTTGCACCAGCGCAATGATAGTACCGATCAGAACCGCTACCGGAAACAGTTCATAGACATGACCGGGAATGGTCAGTATCACAAACAGCAATACATATCCCAAGTGATACTGTCCCTGCCCCATCGCATTCAGTTCATGAATCAGATCCAAAAACGAGAACAGCAAGATGAGCGCGAGAAACACCAACCCGATGCTGAAATATATTTCACGGCCGAGATAGCGCGTCAGCAAGTTCATGTTCTCACCTTGCTTCCTCGCTTCGTTCTTCTCTACCGGGAGAGGATGAGACAATTGCCACTTTCTCCTCGGAATGTATATCACCAAGAGAGGGCGCATGATTATGTGGAAGCTCTTTCACCAGCCAATTGCGTAGCGAGAACAATGTAATGCGGTTATAAAACATCAGCAACATGGCAGCCAGCATTACCGAATGTATGCCCCACAAACCGATGCCGGGAGAAAGCTTGCCTTGCCCTACCCAGGAATTGGTGACACTGATCATATTGCTATAAAGCATATACAACACGATAGCCAAAATCAGATTGAGCGAACGACCCGCGCGAGGATTGACATAGCTCAAAGGAACCGCCAACAGAGCAAGGATCATCGCGCTGATCGGCAATCCGAATCGCCATTCCAATTCAGAAAGATTCCACGTTGTGGGATTGCGCCATAACTCCAAAGTCGACATCGTGCGCAACTGTGGATAGGTCGGTTTGACAGGCACGGTATCTATGCGCATCGCATAACGCTCGAATTCCACTATGCGATAATCGCGCTGGCCCGGCGTGCCTTCATACCTTGTCCCATTCAACAATACCAAAAAACGATCCCCGTTGGGCAAGGTTTCCTGCAAACCTTGCCGCGCCACCATCGTGCCAATTTTGCCGTTTTGATTGGATTGCACGAAGATGTTGCCTACGCGATTGGATCCGGCTTCGACGTTATCAATAAAATACACCCGGTCGGCCTGTTTGGACTCGCGAAACATCCCGGGTGTCGCAGACGTGACGTCATCACGGCTTTCCAATTTACTTTTGAACTCATCAGACTTTCGCAATGCCCACGGCGACAACAACAGACTCAACAGCGCAATCAAACCCACCACCGGCAGCGCATACCATAGTACCGGTCGTATCCAGCGAGTCAGCCCGATACCGGAACAAAACCAGACCACCATCTCGCTGTCGCGATAACTGCGCGACAAGGTAAGCAGGATAGATATGAACAAACTGATGGAAAGCAACACCGGAAGATAATTCATGGCACTGAAACCCAACAGGGCCAGCACCCCATCCACTGCTATCTCCCCGCTTACCGCGTAGCTCAGCAATCGGATCAGCTGGCTGACCACAATAATACCGAGCAAAACCGCGAATACCAGCAATCCGTTGCCGACAAATTCACTCACCAAAGTACGATGGAAAATCCCTGCGCGCAATGGTTTTGACTTTATACGGTAAGTTTGCGGATAATCGGGCATCTGGGCATGGGTTTTCAATTTGAGGAGCAACACGTGGAATTTAGCATAAAACAAAGCAGTCCGGAAAAGCAGCGTAGCGGTTGCGTGGTCATTGGGGTATATGAGGGCGGCAAACTCTCGACAGCAGCACAATTGGTGGATAAGGCAGCAGCCCGTCATTTAAGTGGTCTCGTATCGCGCGGAGACATGAATGGCAAGGTCGGCAGCACCTTGATACTGCATCATGTTGCCAATATCTCAGCAGAACGGGTGTTGATGGTTGGGCTCGGCAAAGCCGATGAATTTGCAGCGAAACAGTTCATCGATGTGTTGCGTGCCGCTTTCGGCACGCTGCAAAAAACCGCCTGCAAAGATGCCGCGTTGTACCTGACTGACCTGCCCGTCAAGGGTCGCGATGAGGCTTGGAATATCATGCAGACAGTGCTGGTTGCCGCCGAATCCGGCTATCGGTGCGATCAACTCAAGAGCAAGCCTGCCCAAGCGTCGACACTGCGCAAAATCCTGCTGGGATGTGCCGGCAAACCCCGCAGCGCTGCTCAGACGGCACTCAGCCAGGCCGCTGCTATCGCACACGGCATGAAGATAGCCAAGGATTTGGGCAATTTGCCGGGTAACATCTGCACGCCAACCTACTTGGCAGGCCAGGCTAAGACCCTGGCCAAAGAGCACAAGTTCAAGGCAACCATCCTCGAAGAAAAGGACATGCGTAAACTGGGTATGCATTCATTGCTATCCGTCACTCGTGGCAGCCGCCAACCTGCCAAACTGATCATATTGGAATACCATGGCGGCAATAAAAAGCAGAAACCTGTTGTGCTGGTCGGCAAAGGCATCACTTTCGACAGCGGCGGTATTTCGCTCAAACCCGGCGCGGATATGGATGAAATGAAATACGACATGTGCGGAGCAGCCAGTGTGCTCGGCACGATGCATGCGATAGCCGAAATGGGCCTGAAGCTGAATGTGATCGCGGTAATCCCGAGTTGCGAAAACATGCCGGATGGTGCCGCCAGCAAGCCCGGTGACATCGTGAAGAGCATGTCGGGCCAGACCATAGAAATCCTCAACACCGATGCCGAAGGCCGCCTGATCCTGTGCGACGCGCTCACCTATTCGAAGAAATTCAATCCGGACACCGTTATCGACATAGCCACTCTCACCGGTGCTTGCGTCATTGCGCTTGGACATGTCGCAACCGGGCTGTACAGCAACGAGGACAAGCTTGCCAAAGAGTTGCTGGACGCCGGTGATTACGCCTACGATCGCGCCTGGCAAATGCCGCTGTGGGACGATTATCAGCAGCAACTCGACAGCAACTTCGCCGACATGCAGAACATCGGCGGGCGGCCCGGCGGCAGCATAACTGCCGCATGTTTCCTGTCACGCTTCACCAAGGACTTCCACTGGGCACATCTGGACATCGCCGGAACCGCATGGAAATCCGGCAAGGAAAAAGGCGCGACCGGACGTCCTGTGCCGTTGCTCTCTCAATATTTGATTCACCGCGCATACATCGCAAAATAACGATCCCATTATTATGACCAAGGTAGATTTTTATACCGGCTCCGCCGACAAACTTCGCACCGCTTGCCAGTTAAGCCACAAGGCGATGCAGAACGGCATGCGTACGGTCATCAGCTCGTCCGATTCCTCTACCAACGATGCATTGGACAAGTTGCTCTGGCATTATCCTGCCACTTCCTTCATCCCTCACTGCAGGAGTGATGCTGGCGAAGCCGAACAGATGCCTGTCATACTGAATCAAGGTGGCGACAGATTCCCGCACCATGATCTGTTGATCAGCTTGCATAATGAATGCGTGCCATTCTTCAGCCGCTTTGAACGCGTCATCGAGATCATCGGCAACGATATTGAAGACAGCCGCATGGGACGTGAGCGTTTCAAGTACTATCGTGATCGCGGTTATGAACTGCGCCATTTTGATTTATCCGGGACTTGACTAGCATGTCATCAGGAAAACAACCGGGCAGCAATCCAGTTTCCAATCCGGCTTCGCCGGCACCAACAAAGGGCGAAACAACAATGAGCGGTTTGCCCGTGCTCACCGAAGTTGTCGATAAAGCGGACACCTATTTGCCACGCCTATTGAGTGAGGAAGAATTACAGCAGCTTCTGCCGCAACTTGAGGCACATATTGAAACTCTGTTCACGAAAAAGCTCGCCACCCATCTTGAACAACTGCAACGCCAAGCCATCGAACAAGCGATCCGTGAGCTTAAAGCCGAGTTGCCGGGCTTGCTCCATGATACTCTTTATACTTATCTCGATTCCTCCAAGTAGCAGTAGTATCGCGGATCAATTCTTGAATTGACACGGCATATTTGCTTTCCCTCGGGTGATCTGCCGGCCTTTGGTATAATCTCGCCCCTTATGAAAAGCTCGGGACAGGCAGTTTGCTGCAACGTAGAACAATGGAACTAGAAAAAAGTTTTGAACCAAAAGACATTGAATCGCGCTGGTATCCCAAGTGGGAAGAGTCCGGTTACTTCAAGGCCGGACTAGACCCGAAAAAATCCGAATCCTTCTGTATCCTGCTGCCCCCGCCCAATGTGACCGGCACACTGCACATGGGACATGGTTTCAACCAGACCCTGATGGATGCGCTTACCCGCTATCACCGCATGAAGGGCGACAACACGTTGTGGCAACCCGGTACCGACCACGCCGGCATCGCGACACAGATCGTCGTGGAACGCCAGCTCGACGCACAAGGCATCAGCCGTCACGATCTGGGCCGCGAAAAATTCATAGCGAAAGTCTGGGAGTGGAAGAAATACTCCGGCGATACGATCACGCGCCAGATGCGCCGCCTCGGCACGTCGCCAGACTGGGGCCGCGAGCGCTTCACGATGGACGAAGGACTGTCGCGTTCTGTCGCCGAAACTTTTGTGCGGCTGTACAACGAAGGACTGATATATCGCGGCAAACGCCTGGTGAACTGGGATCCCAAGCTGCACACCGCCGTGTCCGATCTCGAAGTGGTGCAGGAGGAAGAGGACGGCTTCATGTGGCACATACGCTATCCGCTCGCCGAAAAGGACGACAAGCACGGATTGACTTATCTGACCGTCGCCACCACCCGCCCGGAGACCATGCTCGGCGACGTGGCGGTGATGGTGCATCCCGACGACGAACGCTACAAACATCTGATCGGCAAGCTCGTGAAGTTGCCGCTGTGCGAACGCAATATACCGATCATCGCCGACGCATACGTGGACAAGGAATTCGGGACGGGTGTGGTGAAGGTTACGCCTGCGCATGATTTCAATGACTATGCGGTGGGACATCGCCATGGCCTCGACAAAATCATAGTCCTCAGCCTGAATGGCACAATACCGACGATTGCAGAAATCTATGCTGCCGACGGCACAGCCAAGGCAAGCCATGAACTGCCAAAAATATTTATCGGGCTGGATAGGTTCGATGCACGCAAACATATCGTCGACGATCTCGAAACTGCCGGACTGCTGGAGAAGACCGAGAAGCACAAACTCAAGGTGCCGCGCGGCGATCGTACCCATGTAGTGATCGAGCCGATGCTAACTGACCAGTGGTTCGTCGCGATGAGTAAACCAGGAACCAATGGCAGAAGCATAACCGAGCAGGCGCTTGAATGCGTGAGTTCAGGCGAAATCAAGTTCCACCCAGAGAACTGGGTGAACACATACAACCAGTGGCTGAACAACATCCAGGACTGGTGCATCTCGCGGCAACTGTGGTGGGGGCATCAGATCCCGGCTTGGTATGACCTCTACGGAAATGTTTATGTCGCTCACGATGAAGGAGAAGCAACACAGAAATTCCAACTTGAGCTGGCAGCGCTAGAAGACAAAATCCAGGCTGCTGAACAACAAGGTCAACATTCCGAGGCTATTGAACGAAGAGAAGTTCTTGAACTCATGAAAAGTCACGGATTGCGCCGTGACGATGATGTGCTCGATACCTGGTTCTCCTCCGCGCTGTGGCCGTTTTCCACGCTGGAATGGACCGGCGACAAAATCAAAGACGAGCAGAATTTATTCCTTCAGAAATATCTGCCATCCTCGGTGCTGGTGACCGGTTTCGACATTATCTTCTTCTGGGTGGCGCGTATGGTGATGATGACCAAGCACATCACCGGCAAGATCCCGTTCAGGGATGTGTATGTGCATGGCCTGATCCGTGATGCGGAAGGCCACAAGATGTCCAAGTCCAAGGGCAACGTGCTCGACCCGATCGATCTGATCGACGGCATCGGCATCGACGAACTGGTGAAGAAACGCACCACCGGGCTGATGAACCCGAATGACGCGCCGAAAATCGAGAAACGTACGCGTAGGGAATTCCCGAATGGGATTCCGGCTTTCGGCACCGATGCCCTAAGGTTCACTTTCGCCTCGCTGGCCTCGCCGGGACGCGACATCAAGTTCGACATGCAGCGCTGCGAGGGTTATCGCAACTTCTGCAACAAGCTGTGGAACGCCACTCGTTTCGTGCTGATGAACTGCGAAGGGAAGGATGTCGGGCTGGATGAAAGTTTGACGCTTGAATTCTCAGCGGCGGATCGCTGGATGATCAGTGTATTGCAACTGGCCGAAGCAGAAATGACTCAGCACTTTGCCGATTACCGTTTTGATATGGCCGCACGCACGTTGTACGAACTGGTGTGGAACAGCTACTGCGACTGGTATGTAGAGCTGGCCAAGGTGCAGATCGCCGCCAGCGATCCTCCGCAACAGCGTGCCACGCGTCGAACATTGGTTCGCGTGCTGGAAACCATTCTGCGCCTTGCTCACCCGATCATTCCGTTCATCACCGAAGAGTTATGGCAAAGTGTCGCGCCGCTTGCCGGTAAATCCGGCGACAGCATTATGTTGCAACCCTATCCAATGTCAGATGCAGCCAGGATAGACCGGGCCGCCATGGATCAAATCGCACTGTTGCAGGAATTGATCACCGTCTGCCGCACCCTGCGCAGCGATATGGGTCTGTCGCCAGCTACACGCCCACCCCTTGTCGCAGCAGGTGATGCAAGTACGCTACATGCCTTTTCCCCTTACATCAGCAGCCTCTCCAAACTGAGTGACGTGCAGGTTGTCGCCGAACTGCCGGAAAGCAATGCGCCCGTATCCATCGTCGGCAATTTCAAACTGATGCTGAAGGTGGAAGTCGATGTCACAGTGGAACGTGAACGAATGGACAAGGAGATCGCTCGCTGGATCAACGAAATTGCGAAGGCAGAAGCCAAGCTCGGCAATGAGAGCTTCGTCGCGCGCGCTCCTGCTGCAGTGGTGGAGCAGGAGAAGAGCCGTCTGGAGGAGTTCCGTACAACGCTGGTGCAGTTGAAGGCGCAGCGCAAGAAGTTAAATTAAATTACCGACGGCGAATCAGAAACACGAATTCCCCATCTTGTACAGCTGAAGTCAACAACACATTGCCGGTCTGACGGCAAAACTCCTCGAAGTCTTTGGGCGCGCCCCTGTCGGTTGCAACGACGCGGATGATCTGCCCGCTAGCCATATGTGACAATGAATCTTTGGCGCGCAAGATAGGCAGCGGGCAAGCTAACTGGCGGGCATCCAGTTCAACATCGATTTTCAAGACTCGATCGGCAACCCGGCTTGTGCCCATGCCGAGATCCCGCCCTGCAGGTTATACACTTCGCTAAAGCCATTCGCGGCGGCAAATGCTGCAGCATGCGCGGAACGACCACCCGTCTGGCAATAGAAAACGGTAATGGTGCTTTTGCCAATTCCACCCAAGCGCAGCGGCAACAAATGCAGCGGCAAAGAGCCCCCCTGAGGGATTTTTCCTCGCGCCACTTCCGCATCCGTGCGCACATCCAGCAACAGCACGTCACTACGCTCCATCAGAGCCTGCAGTTCTATGATGGTGATATTTTTGTATCCGTTGACACTTATGGAACTAGGCATCTTCTTCATCTTCCGTTTTATTATGGTCCGCCAATAAATGCGAAATCCGGGTATTTGCCACCGACAAACGCTTTACCAGCATGCGCAGGAATGCATCGCCGAATTGCAGCCGGCATCCGGGCGTTGCATGCGTCAGAACCTCGGGGTTGATTTCGATCAGCACCACGTCGTTCTTGGCGATCACGTCTGTACTGCGTTTGAAGTCACGCTCCAAAAGGTGTGCCATTTCACCAAAACAATCTCCGCGATGCAGCAGGCTCAACAACCTTCCCTGCTTGGACACACGCACCGTACCTTGTCCCAAGACGTAGAAGGAGCTTCCGCTTTCGTCTTCCCTGAGAATGTACTCGGATTCAGGAACTTTGCGCCACTCACTGATACGCAACACTTCCCAAAGTTCCACATCACTGAAATTCTTGAAAAACGCCAAACTGCGCAGGGTGTCGAATTTTTCCGTATCGAGTATTTCCTTTTGGGTAGGCGCAGAATGGCTGGTGAATCCTACCAGATCGTTCGCAAATTCATCCCAGGTCTGATAGCGTTTGGCAGTATCCTTCTCCATGGCTCGCAGCACGATCTCATCCAGTTCAGGCGGTGTTTCCGGACGAAATGAACTGGGTGGCGGCGGAACGATATTGATGATTTGATAAATCATGCTTACTTTATTGCTCGCGTCAAAAGGCAGCTTGCCGGTAAGCAGCTTGTACATCACCACCCCAAGTGAATAGATATCAGTCTGATGCGTCAGCTTCAGCTCTTTGACTTGTTCCGGCGACATGTAGGCAGGAGAGCCCACTCCGCTGACCTGCGTAGTTTGCTGACTCTGGACCGCAGCAGAGCCAAAGTCCGAAATCTTGATCTCACTTTCACCCTTCAACAGAATATTGGCCGGTTTGATATCCCGGTGTATGACACCCTGATGCTGTGCATATTCAAGAGCCTTGCAGCACTTGTATGTGATTTCCGCGATGGTGTTGATCGGCAACAGCGTATCCACCTCGGCGTACTGTTCCAGCGTGGTACCCTCGACATATTCCATCACCACGTAATTGATGTCGTCTTCCATCACCGCGTCCAGGATCGTTGCGATATGCGGATGCGACAGCTTGCCCGCCAGCGACGCCTCGGTCATCAGGATTTTGCGGTAAATCTTGGCCTGCTCCGGGTCGCGCAACATGCCAAGATCGAATAACTTGATGGCGACCTTCTGTTTGTTAAAGGGATCGATTGCAAGATAAACCGTGCTGGTCGCCCCGGTACCGAGCGCACGTACTATTTTGTATTTGCCTATTTTGTCCATATCATGACCGGGTTTTGAAAAACGTTACAATTCTGCTCATTTTGCCCTGCGCTGTCTATAAGGACTATGAGGAGAACACACTTTGAAACAATTGTGTCGCCCCACATTGTGAACCACCGACAAAAACAACTATCATAGCGATTATGAAGAATTTGACACTGCTGTTGCTGCTGTGCGTTTCACCTTGCGCGTTGAGCGATGGCCTTCCCGACTTGGGAGATGTCTCGCAAGCCGCGCTTACCCCGTTACAGGAACGCCAGATCGGTCAGCAAGGCATGATGCAGATCCGTGCCAGCAAACAATATTTTGACGATTCCGAAGTCAACGATTACCTGAATCTACTGGGCGACAAACTGGTCGAAAACAGCCCTGAACCTTCCCTCGAATTCGAATTTTTTGCAGTCAATGATAACAGCGTCAACGCGTTTGCCTTTCCCGGAGGTTTCATCGGCGTAAATACAGGTCTGCTGCTCATCACACAGAGTGAATCGGAACTGGCTTCAGTGTTAAGCCATGAAATTTCACACGTCACACAGCACCATCTTGCCCGCATGATAGAGGCTGAACGTGGCAATGGCCTGATCTCGATGGCGGCCATCGCCGTTGCCATACTTGCCGCACGCACCAGTCCGCAAGCGTCTGAAGCCGCCATCGCCAGTGTGCAGGCGGGCAACATACAGCAACAGCTTAATTTTACCCGCAGCAACGAGGAGGAAGCGGATCGCATCGGCCTGCAACTATTGCAAAAATCCGGCTTCAATACCCACGCAATGCCGGAATTCCTGAAGCGGCTGCAAAATGCAACCCGATTGCTGGACAGCAATGCACCGAACTATATGCGCGATCACCCGATCACCAGCGACCGTATCGCAGAAATCGAAAATCGCATTCGCGACCAGCCCTACCGCCTGATACCTGACAGCCTGGATTTTCAACTGGTGCGCACCAAACTCATCGGCGCGCAAAAGTCCCCGACGGATGCCATCGCTTATTTCAGCGACGCGCTGGGAGCGCAAAAATACGGCAACCCGATAGCACAACGCTACGGACTGGTAAGTGCGCTGTTGCGCAATAACGAGATCGAGCGTGCCAGCCGCGAGTTTTCGCTGCTTCGCGATCTGGCCGGGGCCAATCCGGCGTCCAGGAATAATGCCATGATAGCGACCCTCGAAGGACAGGTGCTGCGCTCCACCAAAAATTACTCCGGGGCGCTGGCGTTTTACCGCACCGCGGTGCAGAGCTTCCCTCAGCATCGCGCCCTGGTTTATGACTACGCCGATCTGCTGCTGCAAAACAACCAGGCCGATACCGCGGTCAAGCTCCTCAACGATCAACTCACCCGCAACCCCAGGGACACTGTGCTGTATGACCTGCTGGCCAGAACCTATGCCATGCAAGGCAAGGCCCTTGAACAGCATCAGGCGCAGGCATACAGCTATGCCTGGCAGGGAAACCTGTATTCCGCGATCGAACAGCTCGAATTGGCAAAAAAAGCCGGCGGTAGCTTTTACCAGCTTTCCTCGATAGAAAGCGATTTGCGCGAATTGCGCGGGATGCTGGACGCGCGCAAACCCTAGCCGCAGCATTTCGCGCTACCCGAAACAAAAAGCCCCTCTTGCGAGGGGCTTTTGTTTGCAGCACTACCCTAAGGCAGTTTATCCAATATTACCCGCAAGACTTAGGCAATATGGATGTTGGTATCTGCGTACTGGTCGGGCCTGCATTTGCTACCACGTTTGAAGCAGGGTTAGGCGTAGTTGAATCTACCGAAGTGATAGTATTGGTGTCATCACTTGAACCATCACCGTTATTGCAAGACCAAGCGCCGGTGTTTGGGTTGTAGTACATATGCACATACAAGCCCGCGATTTTATTGCTCGGGCCTTGACCGGGGTCTCTAAATTTCGACACGACGCTGAAGTCACCTGCGGCACCGGATCCGGCACCGGCTTTGACGGATTCAACATATTTGCCTGAGGTGATGCCGGTAACGCCGGTCCCGCCTATCTCGAATTGCGCTGAAGATGTGTACAACTCGGTCAATGGGGTCTTAAAGCCGTCCATCAACGTGAAGGCTTCCGCGGCTTGCGCACGGGCAGTGTAATCGCCGTAAGCAGGGATAGCCACAGCGGCCAGAATACCGATGATCGCAACCACGATCATCAGTTCGATCAGGGTAAAGCCCTTTTGAATGTTTTTCATCATGATAATAAAACTCCTTTGTTTGGTTTGAACACATTTAAGGTCATGTGTCGCCCTATAACATCGCAATAGCCGTGCCAATATTATAACTTTATGTTTTTGCTAGTAATATGTTTTTGTCCGGGCAATTTGGCCGCACTAAACAACTGAATTTCGTCACTGACTGACAATTTTTGGCAGTTGCGGTTGGTTATGAAAGCTGATCAACACCGGGAATCTTGCCCAAATCCACATTGTCGATTTGATCGGGAGAGAGAAATTGTTTGGCATAGTCAAGATAGACTTTTTCGCGTATGAAAACATCGAACAGATCCGGGTCGATATGCCCCCCCAGTTTGAATTTGCCAAGGATGGTCAGCGATTCGGTGAGGGTTTTGCCTTTTTTGTAAGGCCTGTCCTTGGCAGTGAGCGCCTCGAAAATATCAGCGATTCCCATGACCCTGGCTGGCACCGACATCTGTTCGCGCGTCAACCCGCGCGGATATCCTTTGCCATCCATACGCTCGTGGTGCCCGCCAGCATATTCGGGGACGTTTTTGAGATGTCTTGGCCAGGGAAGCGATTCAAGCATTTTGATGGTGACATCGATGTGATGGTTGATGATTTCGCGTTCGGCAGCCGTCAATGTCCCTCCGGGTATGGTGAGATTTTCGACTTCTTCTTCACTTAGAAAACGAGTCGCCTTACCATCACCGTCATGCCATTGATAGGCGGCGATCTGGTGCACATGACGCTGATCCTCGTCGGACATAGCCTCGCTGCCGACATTGCAGTGATGCAGAAATTCTCGATCCTTATCAAGCTGCTCTGCTCGCGCCGTGTAGTTTTGGCGGGCAGCTTCTATTCTCCGAACATCTGCACCTGCTGCCGCAATTTCGCGCAACATTACGATCTCGGCATCGCGCTTGAGTATTTCGAAACGGGTATCCAGCAAGTGAATCCGATCGAACAGGGTATGCAGCTTGGTCGCCTTATCCACCACGTGCACAGGTGTGGTGATCTTGCCGCAGTCATGCAGCAAGCCGGCGATCTTTAATTCGCGCCGGTCTTTGTCGGTCATCACAAAATCCCTGAGCGGGCCCGACTCGGTGCGATTGACCGCTTCAGCCAGCATCATGGTGAGCGCCGGCACGCGCGCACAGTGGCCGCCGGTATAGGGCGACTTATCGTCGATCGCGGTATTGATGAGTTGAATGAAGGATTCGAACAATTTTTCCAATTGATCGATCAGATGACGATTTGTCAGTGCAATCGCCGCCTGTGAAGCAAGCGATTCCAGCAACTGCTGGTCGTCCCTCGAGAATGGGATGATCGCACCAGTCTTCAGATCTTGCGCATTGATCAACTGCAACACCCCGATGACTTCATTCTCGTGGTTGCGCATCGGCACCGTCAAAAATGACTGGGAACGATAGCCGGTCTTGGCATCAAAATTTTTTGTTCCGGAAAAATCGTAGCCCTCCGCCATATAGGCGTCGGGTATGTTCACGGTTTCGCCACTTAGTGCCGAATGACTCACCACCATGGCGTGATTTGGCTTGCCGGCATCATCGTATAGCTGGACCGGATAAAAAGTGATCGGAACGCCGCTGGTACCTCCCATCGCCTTATTCAGCGTGTTGTTGCGCAAAATTTCAAAGCGCAGCACCCGCTGCTCCTGTTCGTGCAGGTAGAGCGTGCCGGCATCGGAGTGCGTAATGCGCATTGCCGCTACCAGAATGGTTTCCAACAGGCTGTTGAGATCGTGTTGTTGCGACAGGGCGATGCCGATCTCGTTGAGATCCTTGAGCCGATCAAGAAGGTTATCCGAGGAATTCATAAGACTATTACTTGATACAAACAGCGCGTACCTGATGCATGTCTGTAATACCCTGCAGCACTTTCTCCATCCCGTCCTGTTTCAGCGTGCGCATCCCTTCTTCGAGCGCGATAGCCAGCAAATCCGCAACACGCGCGCGCTCCTGGATGGCCTTCTTGATCGAATCGGTGCCAATCAGCAATTCGTGCAGTCCGACGCGCCCGCGATAGCCCGTGCCGGAACATTTTTCACAGCCCACCGGCGTATACAGGGTAAACTGCCCTTTGGGGTCGGCAAACAATCTACGCCACTCCTCGTATAGCGCCTTCATCGCAGCAGCCGGGTCTTTTTTCCATGTCGCACTATTAGCCAGTTCCAGGCTGAATTCAGTGAGCATCGATTTGATTTCCTCGGCGGTCGCGATATGCGGTTTCTTGCAGTCGCTGCACAGGCGTTTGCCCAGACGCTGCGCCAGTATGCCCAGCAACGCATCGGCAAAATTGAACGGATCCATGCCCATATCAAGCAGGCGGTTGATGGATTCCGGTGCGCTATTGGTATGCAGGGTGGCAAACACCAGGTGGCCGGTCAGCGATGCTTCGATGCCGATCGAGACGGTTTCCTTGTCGCGCATTTCACCGACCATAATCACGTCCGGATCGGCACGCAGGAAGGCACGCATGATGGTAGCGAAATCCAGGCCTGCTTTCTTGTTGATCTGAACCTGGCGCAATCCTTTCTGGGTGATTTCCACCGGATCCTCGACGGTCCAGATCTTGGTTTCCGGTTTGTTGATGTATTTGAGAATGGAGTGCAGCGTGGTGGTCTTGCCGGAACCGGTCGGCCCGCACACGAAGAACAAGCCATAAGGCTTGGTGACCGTGGATTTGACCAACTCTGAATTACGCGCGGAGAAGCCCATCTTTTCCAATGGCAATGGTTCTCCCGAGGCCAGGATACGCATCACCACATCCTCCACACCGCCCTGCGAAGGTATGGTCGCTACACGCAGTTCGATATCCAGCGGGCCGAACTTCTTGAATTTTATCTTGCCGTCCTGCGGTTTGCGCTTCTCGGAAATATCCAGGTCGCACATGATCTTGAGGCGCGTCACCAGCGCGTTGCGGTAGGTGGCCGGCACTTCGATATAATTGAGCAGCGAACCGTCTTTGCGCACCCGAATCACTGTCTTGGCTTTGCCCGGTCCCGGTTCGACATGGATATCCGACGCACCCATGCGGTAAGCATCCATGATGACCTTGTTGACCAGTTTGACCAATTCGTTGTCGGCGGCAGCGCTGACGTCCTCCTGGCTGGCACCGGCACTTTCTTCTTCCTCGCCGCCCATGATATTCAACAAATCATCCATGGACGACTCATCACCCGCGAGGATTCCGCTGCCATCCGAGGCTGCGCCTCCACCATAGAAAAGATCCAGGGTTTGGTTGAATTCGCGTTGCGAGCACACGTGGTAAATCAGCCGGCTCTTGGAGAAAATGTTATTGACCACCCGTGATGCCTGAATCCGCTCGGGATCCGTGGTCAAGATCATCAGCCCCTCCTGGGTTTCCTCGACCGGAATCCAATGACTGCTTTCCACATATTCACGCCTCAGATTTTTCAACAACTCGGTTGGCTTGAGGCGATCACCCCTGTAAGGCGAGTATGGAACGCCAAAGAAGCTGGAAAGCGCCTTGCCCAATGCGGCAATGCTGACTTGGAATTCGTCCAGCAGCACCTCCTCGATATCAATGCCCTTGCGCCGTGCAGTGCGCGTCGCCAATTCGAATTCCGCTGCAGAAAGTACCGCGTCGGCAACCAGATAGTCATATTTTGTCTTGGCATTGCTGTGTTGCTGGCGCTGATGCTGGCGCAACGCCACCGCCATGGTCTGCGACAACTCCTGGACGCCCTCTTCGATCATCGCAGTAAAAGGAACACCCGCTTTGTTGTTGATGACCTGGATGACTCCGGCCAAATCGCCACTTGCTGCATCCAGAATCGGAGCAACCAGCATTTGCTTGGTGCGGTATCCGGTTCGCTTGTCTACTTCCTGTAAAAACCGCAGATGCGAACTGTATTTCCCCAACTCCTTTTCATCATAGACGTCCTTGATATTAAGCATTTTTTTATGCATGGCCGCATAACCTGCAAGACTCTGCTCAGCAATGGGCAACTTGAGATCCTTGAAGGAATTGAGTCCGGTTTTTACCTTCGAGACAAGGGAGATATTGTCATCGCCCACGACATAGATGGTCAGCCGATCTGCGTTGAACAGCATACAGATGTCCTTGCTGATCTCCAGCATGATTTCATCAACGTTACCGGTGGCGTGTATCTTATTGTTGACCTGATTCAGGTTCTTGGTGAATTCAAGTCTGAAGTTCATATCACCAGCATTGTTTACCGCTCTATTTGTCGAAATTACTGTATTCATTCCGTATCCTCGTCCGTCTCTTTAGGCTGCGGTTGTGCCGACCTCGGCTTCAACCATGGTTCATATAACCAGAAAATTGGTGTCTTGTGTATAAATCATTGCCAGACTTAAAGCTCGATTTCCTGATTGTTCAACAACATCTTGGGTAAATGTCCGCTCACACAATCCCCTATCTCCTGCATCGTCAACTCAAACTCGCCCGGTTTGAGATGAGTGATGAATATCTCTGCTTCGCGTGGAGTAAATTTGACCAGTTCTGCGGCGAGCATATTCGGGCAGAGATGTTTGGAAACTACCGCCAATTCCTCTTCTCTGTTTGGAAATGCCGTCTCGATGATAAGGTATCGCAAATTTTCAATTTTGTTGACTACTTTCCATAATGCATCATTGGTGGTGGTATCCCCGCTAAATACCAGACTCGCCTTGCCGCTGTCCAGATGGTAGCCAACCGCAGGCACTACATGATTGGCCGGGATAGAGGTAATTTTTCGTCCGTTCAGGTCGACGGTCTTGCCCAATTCCATCGACTGGTAACGCATGTAGGGTTGCCGGGCACTGGGAATCTTGCAGAAATCCGGCCAAATTTTCCAATTGAAAATATGTTGCTTGAGGATGTCCAGCGTCTCCTCGCTTGCGTAGACTGTCAATGGCCGGTCACGCATGAACCCGACGCTGTCAACCATGAACGGAATGCTGGCGATATGATCCAGGTGGGAGTGGGTAACGAAAACATGGTCAATCCTGACCAATTCAGCCAGGCTGAGTTCGCCTACACCGGTACCGGCATCGATCAGAACATCATGATCAAGCAGGAACGAGGTGGTGCGCAGGTTACCACCTATTCCACCACTGCATCCCAATACTCTGAGTTTCATCTTATCCTGTTTGTCCCGAGAATCATACCGGCTTATTTGGTCAGGAAATCGAACACACCGTCCCAATCCGCATTCGGTGGGTTATGTCGGAAGCTGATAACCCTCTTTGTGTAGACTGCATATAAGGCAGAGTCCGGATTTATGTGCTGCAGATTCATCAGTTGCAATTCAGCCTGATCCCATTCCTGCTTCCGATACAGGCGCCGTACCTCATGGAACAACCTGACTTCATCCTGAAGCGCTTTGCTGGCTTCACTGACCAAAGCAAGCGGTTCGTAAATCGCCACAGGCTTATCTTTACCTTTTACCCTCACGTGGTCAAGCTCGCGATACAGGAAGTCCTTGACAAGGTTCCGGGTTTTCTCACCGACGATGATTTCCACTCCGTATTGTTTGGTGAGGCCTTCCAGGCGTGATGCCAAGTTCACTTCGTCGCCCATCACGGTGTAGGCAACACGCACCTCCGAGCCCATGTTGCCGACACTGACGCGGCCGCTATTGATACCGACGCCAACGTGAATTTCCGGCCAACCGCGCTGCTTGAAATACGGCTGCAACGCCTGCAAAGTCGCCCGCATCTCGATCCCCGCCAAGATGGCGTTACGGGCATGTTCCTTGTCCGGCAAAGGCGCTCCCCAAAATGCCATGATGCAGTCGCCCATATATTTGTCTATCGTGCCTCGGTATTTATAGATATCGCGTGACAAGGGAGTCAAAAACTCGTTCATCAACAATGATAATTCTTTGGGATCCATGCCCTCCGAGATTGTGGTAAAGCCACGTACGTCTGAAAATAGAATGGTCATTTCACGGCTTTCACCTTCCATGGACACACTTTCCGGATGTTTTGCCATTTCCTCGACCAGTTCGCTCGGCACATATTGCCCGAACAATCCGGTAATCTGTCGCTTGGTACGCGACTCGACGAAATATCCGTAAGACATGTTCAAGGCGAATAACAGAGCGATCATCAACAGACTGTTCGCCACTGGCATCAATATATTCCCGTTTTGCCAGACAAACAAACTCAGTCCTGCCGTAGAAATGAGAGTGAAAATGGAAGCGAGTATCGCCTTGGCCGGGGTGAATAACGGCAACAATAAACTCAAAAAGATGCCGATCAGCAACAGCCAAACCACTTCCGCGCCCAGCATATAGGCTGGTCGTTCTTTCAGATTCTTGTCAAGAATACCTGAAATCATGTTGGCGTGGACTTCCACTCCTGGATACACCTCTTCCACCGGGGTGGCTCGCATATCCATCAGCCCCGGCGCAGTGGTTCCCACCAACACGATTTTATCTTTCAGTTGCGCGAGATCAACCCGGTCATGCAAAACATCTGTGATCGAAATATAGCGGAAACTCCCTTGTGCACCGCGATAAGGAACAAAAGTTGCCACGTCATTATCTACCGGAATTTTTATCTTTCCACCCGTCGCATCCAGTTCCAGCCATTCCAAACCCGCATATCCGCTGGCCTTGACTTCGGCATAACCGGGTAGCAGTTTGGTTTGGCCCAGCAGGGTGCGCACTATCGCCAAAGATAACGATTCATAATATGCGCCGTTGTATTCTGCAAGCATCGGCACACGGCGTACCCGGCCATCAAAATCTATCACCGGGTTGAAGTGACCCGCACTAACGGCGGCTTGTTGCAACTCTGGAAGATTGGCACCATAGCCATTCCAAGTTGTAAACCCCACTGGATGCGCCTTGAATGAACCGGCTGGGAAGGTTGGCTCAGGAAGCATCCCCGAGGTTTGCTGGTCTCTATAATTGGTCAGATAGTAACCCAATACTACTTTGCGATTTTTGATCTTGCTGGCAAACAGGTTGTCGTAATCAAGTTGCGGTTCAATTTGTCTGAGTGTTGCTTGAAAGGACAAGTCACCCTTGAGTTGATTCTGCCCGAGCTTCTGCAATATCTTGAGTCCCGAACTCTCGTCTTTCTCGGCAAAAACAACGTCAAAACCCACAACCGCGACGCCATATTTATCGAACAATTTATCCATCAGCAACGCCAGTCGGTCACGCCCCCATGGCCAGCGCCCTTCTTCCTTCAGGCTTTTTTCGTCTATGTCTACAATAACGATACGATCATCCATTGTGCGCGGCATGGTCAGCCGCAATCGATAATCGTAGATAATGGAAGATAGTTGCTCGACAAAATCCAATCTGTAGAAATGAGCGGCACTACCGACAAAAAACAAGGATATCAGCAGACCTATTCCAATCAGGATTGCATTTTTTTTCACGACACTTCACGTGGGAATGGAGACATGACCAGCGTTCTGGATTGTGTTAACCGGCTCCTTGGCCGAATGGCCATGGCATGCTGTTTTCCCGCTTGATCGAACATCCGTAACTGACAACTTGCCGACCGATTTCTGGTTTCCCTGCAGGATGGAAGGTTGATGCGCGCTAGCCCAGAAAAAAACAACGGGCAAGTCATAGGCCACGCCCTCATCAGCCTGCTGTCCTCTTTCCACATCTATCCCTTGAAATAGAATTCCATCTTGACCCCGGCCAGCTCAATCACATCGTGTTCGTTCAATTGGTGTGGCTGACTGGTCAGCGACTTGCCATTCACCAGCGGGAAATTCTCCCCTTCGACATGGGTGATGAAGTAACCATTCGGACGACGCGTCAGTACCGCAACCTGAGTGCCAGGCTTGCCCAAGGTGGTGAGGTTCTTTACCAGCTCGAGCTCCTTCCCGGCATTGGGTCCGCTCAAAACTTGCACCACAGCGACCTTGTTTGAAGCTCCGGTTTGCGGGGCAGCTGGTTGTGCCGGCTTTGCCGGGGCAGCAGCAGAAACAGCCGGTTTATGTGCTTCGAACCTGCCGGTTTTATCCGCGGCATCTTCGAGCGTCGATTTACTATCGGCTTTCGTTGGCATAAATCCATGCGTCGCGCCAGGTTTGGTCGCACCTTGGGGGGTTGCCTGCTTGACGGGCGCGCGCATAATCATGGTCTTTTCGAAATCAGCCGGTGTGGTCTGGGTGATCTGGTCATTGATGTATTTAAGCTTGTATTTGCCGATTTCGATCACATCATTGTTTTGCAGAAAATGTTTCTTGGTCGGTTTGCCGTTCACTTCCAGACCATTGGTACTGTCCAAGTCCTCGAGAAAAGAATCGTGCAGGATAGTAACAATCGCAGCATGCTCGCCGCTCACCGCCAAATTGTCTATGGCAATGTCGTTGTGCTCCTTGCGACCTATGGTCATGCGTTCTTTGGTTAGGGGATATTCTTTGATCACCGCCCCATCCATGCTGAGTATCAATTTTGCAGCCATTATCGTAACCCTCGTACTAATTGTTTCTAAAACCAACTGAGCAGTTTACTCAGCCAACCGCGCTGCGAGGAATACCTGCCCTTTATTTTTACCAGTATCACCGAAACATTATCGCGACCGCCGTTATCATTCGCCATTTGTATTAACTGATTTGCCGCAAGCGGCAAATTACTTTGTAACGCATAGATCGTGGACTGAATATCTTCGTCTTCTACCATATCGTTCAAACCGTCCGAACAAAGCAGATAAATATCGCCCACCATCACGTCATGCACATGGATTTCCGGCTCTAAGTCTGGATCGATCCCGACCGCGCGCGTCACCAAATTCTTGTTCTTGGATAAGCGGGCATCTTCTACACTGATCATCCCGCTATCAATCTGTTCCTGTAGCAGCGAATGATCCCTGGTGATCGTATCAAGCACCTCGCCACGCAATCGGTACATGCGTGAATCACCAACATGTCCTACCGCCACTCGGTTGTCATAAAAAAGTCCCGAGACAATGGTCGTCCCCATTCCAGCATACTGTGGCTGGCTTTGCGCAGCATGAAAGATCGAAGCATTAGCCTTCTGAATATTTTTGCGCAGAAGCGACACCCCCAGATCCTCCCCTTCCCTTTCTCCGCTTTCCACAGGGCTGGAGTTTTGCAAACCGTGACTGACTTCTGTCATGACCACCGATACGGCGATGCCGCTCGCCACCTCGCCCGCATTGTACCCTCCCATCCCGTCAGCCAATACCGCAAGGCCACAGGCCGGATCGCACGCTACACTATCTTCATTATGGGAGCGTACCATGCCGGGGTGAGTCTGGCTGAATACTTCCAACGCCTCTGCAATCTTCATGTAAAACCCTTTATATGCTGGCAGCACACTGACGGAGTGCTTCGGCCATTTCAGCGCCATTGGCATAGCGATCCCCGATCTGCTTGGCCAAGGATCGGTTAATGATCGCAACCAAACATGCAGGCAAGTCAGGCCTGATGCTCAAAATATCCGTATGTGGTTCATTTGCTATCCGAAACATTAATTGCGCCATAGAATCACCTTCGAATGGAAGCTTACCACAAGCCATTTGGTACAAACTGACGCCCAGAGAAAACAGGTCTGATGCCCCTTCGATCTTTTTCCCAGCAAGTTGCTCAGGCGACATGAAGGATGGCGTACCCAAAACCATGCCGGTTTTTGTCTTGCTTGAGTCGGTGATGCGCGCGATGCCGAAATCGGTCACCTTGGTAGTATCCGTCTCGAAATCGTACATGATGTTGGCCGGCTTGATATCGCGATGCACCACGTTCTGTTTATGCGCATAATCCAGCGCATCGGCAACGTGCGCAACAATGCTCATCAGCTTGGGCAAAGGCAGCAAATTATCCGGTTTGGTGCTGGGAACCAGATCTCTGCCTTTGAGAAATTCCATCGCAATATAGGCAAGGTCATGTTCTTCTCCGGCATCATACATAGTGACGATGTTCGGGTGGTTCAAACGACCCGCTGTTTCAGCCTCGCGAAAGAAACGGGCTTTTACTTCTTCCAGTTCATCAGCCTCGAACTCTTGTGCCAACGCCATGGTTTTGATCGCCACGACGCGACCTATTTTGGGATCCCTGCCGAGATATACCACCCCCATTGCGCCCTTACCCAACTCTTTTTCAATTTCATATCGTCCCAACATCGGCTTGGAAACGCCCGCCTTGTCTAGCACCAACGTGCTGGCATTGCCCCTGCCGGACGTACCGCCAAGCATCACTGTTTCCGACATTGCTTTCGACTGAGCCAAACGCGCAGCCAGATCGCGAAACTTGGGGTTATATTCCGCCATGTACTTGAATACCGATTCAGCCTTATTGAACTGGCGCTTGCGTTCAAAATCCAATCCGAGGTTGTAGAGCACCTCCATCAGACTATCGTCTATCTGAACCTTGCGAAACTTATCAAAGGCGATATCCAATTGCCCCTGGCCCTGAAAAGCCAGGCCAAGCATACGATTGCTTTCCGCTGATTCGGCGTCCGATTTTTGCTTGCCCTTCTCGGTCATCAAAAAGCGCTTGGTGGTCAACAACAAATGGCCAACCAGCAAAAGCGAGGCTGGCAGCATCAGTTGCAACCACATCGCCTGAGTCGTCATCAACATGAAATGCGCCCCCAACAACGCTGCGAACAGCGTACCGGTGACCACTGCCCCAATGGCTGCACTCAGGCGCGGCAACAACAGAATCAGATAAAGCGCAACAATCAGAAACACACCGATCTGCGCCAATTCACCCCAGCTTGGGGTGACAAAAAAATCCCCTTTGAGTATGCTCGACACCGAATGCGCCAGAGTCAACACTGGTGCCATACCGGAAGAAATGGGCGTTACTTGCAATGAACCTATGCCAGCTGCCGACGCACCGATCAGAACGATCTTGTCGCGGTATTTTTCCGCCGGAATCTTGCCGGTCAAAACATCATAGAAAGAATCCACCGGAAAGGCCGGACGGCCATCTTTATCCTTGTAAAAATAGGTATACATCCGCAAGGCCGGGTCAGTAGTGATTTTCTGATTGCCCAGTTGCACGCTTTCTCCCAGATTGATGCGTATATCCTTGGACTCGAGATTGAGGCTCTTGGCTGCCAGCATCAACGAAAGCGATGGATAGTATTGATTGTAATAGCCGACCACCAGCGGTTCGGTACGTATCGCTCCATCAACGTCCGGGAAACTGTTCAGGTGTCCGATGGCCAATGCCTTGCTACCCAACACTGGAATCGGCGACAACACACTTAGCGATGTCAATGGTGACTCCCCTGAGCCGCCGGTATCCTTTACATTCGTGAGATTATTGCGCAACACGTAGTCAGGCAATTCCTGATCTGGTTTGCCTTGCGGTTCGCCCAGTTCAAAGAACATCGCCAGCAGAACATCGTTCGCCCTGGCTATGCTGTCGCTGAGCTTTTGATCGTTATCCAGATTTTGCGCAGCCTCCTGCAACAAAGCACCGAGTTGAGCCAATTCGGCCTGCTTTGCGGGGTCCTTGGTATCTTTAAGTTTTGAATTGCCAATCAGTTCGGCAATCTTGTAGATATAGTCCAAGCCGGCATCTATTTGAGGCTCAAAGAAAAATGCGGTATAGCCGATTACTTTGGCATGCCCTGCCGCCAGGACATCCAGCATCTTGGCATGTATCGCTCGAGGCCACGGCCAGCGACCCAGATTGGCGATGCTCTGATCATCGATGGCAATCACCGCGATCTTGTCACTCGGAGTCCTCGAAGTGGCCAAAACTCCCAAATCATAAGCCTTGCGCTCCAGACTCTGCATCAGGTCGCTATTGGCACCAACAAGGAATACCAAGGCTACCAGCAAACCTACAAACCAGTCCTTCTGCCAAAACAACCACTTATTCATCCTACCCCCTGATGCCTGTAGTCGAGCCTGAAGCAAAATGCCGAACAAAGTATGGCGCGAATACTAATATATTTCTCAACTAAGTACCACAATCCTTTAGATTTATTAAGAATTATCAAAAATTTCAAGTTTGTTTTTTGAAATGTCTAATGGTTCACTTTGTTATTTGATCAGCAACACAGGTTGGCTAGCCAGATGCAACACCTTGTTCACCACCGACCCCAGTAGCAGCGTTTTCACCGCCCCTTGCCCCTGCCTGCCCATCACGATCTGGTCCGCGCCCTGTTCAATGGCATATTGGGCTATCGCTTCCGCCGGTGTGCCGACGCTGATATGGAATTGATAGGGCAATCCCGCGGCATCCAGTGCCGCGCGCGCCGCTTGCAACGCGGCCATTCCTTGCTCGCGGTAGTAATCTTCTATGGTCTGCTGATTGATGAACAGTTTGACATTGCCGGCCGCCACATTCCACTGCACGTTCAGCAACAGCAGTTGCGGCGTTTCCTTCAGCGCGGCGATATATTTGATCACATGGTCGACCGCGCGTTGCGCGTTGTCAGAACCATCAACCGGTAACAGAATTTTCATTATCACTCCCTAAGATTTATTGTCGATTGTGCCAGCTGCTTAGTGCTGCTTACCGTCCGCCCTTGGCGATACCGCTTCGTCCACCAAATCTATCACCTCTGGCTCAACCGTCTTGCGCATCGTCAGCCACCTGCCGGCCACCAGCACCAGCGCGGCGCAGAGGGCCGGGATCAACCAGTGCAGATAATGGCGCGTCTCAACCAGCGGTTTGAACATCGCCTCACCAACCAACATCTCGCCCGCCACATAACCCAGCAGGGCTCCACCGGCATTGATAATAATAGGGAAGCGATCGATCAGCTTGAGCACCAGCTGGCTGCTCAACGTAATTATCGGGATGCTGATCACCAAGCCGAACACCAGCAAGGGCACATTACCCTTGGCCGCGGCCGCCACCCCCAGCACGTTGTCCAGACTCATCACGAGATCGGCGATGAGGATGGTCTTGATTGCTCCCAGCAGCCTTGTGTCGGTCTGGATGCTGACTGCGCTATGCTCTTCTTCGGGCACGATCAGCTTGATGCCTATCCACAGCAACAGCAGCGCGCCAACCAGCTTGAGATATGGCAGCTCAAGCAGGCTGACGGCAAAGAAAGTCAGCAAGATACGCAGCACGATCGCGCCACCCACACCGAACAAAATACCCTTCTTGCGCAGCTCCAGCGGCAGATTGCGGCATGCCAGCGCGATCACCACCGCGTTGTCGCCGGAGAGCAGCAGATTGATCACGATGATCTTGAACACATCTACCCAGAACTGGGTAGTGGCAAACATTTCTAGCATTTTTTACCCTTCATAAATAGGGGAAAGAGATCGCACCTATGGTACCCAAGGAATAAGGGTAAATACCCGCGCCACTTTCACCCTTTTAGCACTTTTTGCATCGTGCGCCCCATCTCGGCCGGGTTGCGCGTGATGTGGATGCCGCATTCTTCCATCACCGCCAGCTTGTCCTCTGCGCCGCCCTGCCCCCCGGAGATGATCGCACCCGCATGACCCATGCGCTTGCCGGGCGGGGCGGTGATGCCGGCGATGAATCCGACCACCGGCTTCTTCATGTTGTCCTTGATCCAGCGCGCGCATTCTTCCTCGTCGCTGCCGCCGATCTCGCCCACCATGACCACCGCATCGGTTTCCGGGTCGTCGTTGAACAGCTTCATCACATCCAGATGCTTCAGGCCGTTGATCGGGTCGCCGCCGATGCCGACACAGGATGACTGCCCCATACCCAGCGCGGTCAACTGTCCTACCGCCTCGTAGGTCAGCGTGCCGGAGCGCGACACCACGCCGATGCGTCCCTTGCGATGGATGTGGCCGGGCATGATGCCGATCTTGATCTCATCCGGCGTGATCAGCCCCGGACAATTCGGGCCGATCAGCAATGTCTTCTTGCCCTGCATCTTGTAGCGTGTCTTCAGCATATCGTGCACCGGGATACCCTCGGTGATGCAGATCACCAGATCGAGTCCCGCTTCCACAGTCTCGTCGATTGCCGCTGCCGCACCCGATGGCGGCACGTAGATCACCGACACGGTCGCCCCCGTCGCTTCTTTGGCGTCGATTACCGAGGCGTACACCGGGATACCTTCGAACTCCTCGCCCGCTTTCTTCGGATTCACACCGGCGACGAAGCAATTCGCCCCGTTCGCATAGGCCTTGCAGTTGATGGTATGAAATTGGCCGACCTTGCCGGTCATGCCCTGCGTCATCACTCTGGTGTTCTTGTCGATCAGAATGGACATTACGTTCTCCTCGCGGCAGCCACTACTTTTTGCGCCGCATCCGCCATGTCGTTGCCGGAAATGATCGGCAGAGCCGACTCCGCCAGTATCTTTTTGCCCAACTCCACATTCGTTCCCTCCAGACGCACCACCAGCGGCACGTTCAGATGCACTTCACGCGCAGCAGCCACCACACCTTCGGCGATCACATCGCACTTCATGATGCCGCCGAAGATGTTGACCAGAATGGCCTTGAGGTTGGGATTCTTCAGCATCAGCTTGAACGCTTCGGTGACTTTTTCCTTGTTCGCCCCGCCGCCCACATCGAGAAAATTCGCCGGACTGCCGCCATACAGCTTGATGATATCCATCGTTGCCATCGCCAGCCCCGCGCCGTTCACCAGGCAACCAATGTCGCCATCCAGCGAGATGTAACTGAGGTCGAATTTAGACGCCTCGATCTCGGCCGGGTCTTCCTCGTCCAGATCGCGCAACGCGACGATTTCGGGATGACGATACAGCGCGTTGCTGTCAAAGTTGAACTTGGCATCCAGAGCCAGCACCCGCCCGTCCACGGTCAGCACCAGCGGATTGATCTCGGCCAGCATCGCATCCTTCTCGACAAATGCGCGATACAGTCCCTGAAGCACGGACACTGCACCCGGCATCGCCGCATCGGGAATACCGATGTCGCGTGCGGCCTGCGCCGCGTCCTCTGCGCTCAGTCCGGCGACAGGATCGATGCGCACAGTGTGTATTTTCTCCGGGCTGTGCGCGGCAACCTGTTCGATCTCCATCCCGCCCTCGCTGCTGGCCAACAATGCCACGCGCTGCCTGCTGCGATCGATCACCATACCGAGATAAAATTCCTTGGCGATCTGCGCGCCTTCTTCGATCAGCAATCGGCGCACCACCTGTCCTTCTTTACCGGTCTGATGGGTGACCAGATGCATGCCCAGGATCTGCTGCGCTGCGCTGCGCACCTCTTCCAGCGAGCGCGCCACCTTCACGCCACCACCCTTGCCGCGCCCACCAGCGTGTATCTGCGCCTTCACCACCCACACTGCGCCGCCCAGCTTGTGTGCCGCAGCCACTGCTTCATCGACACTTAAGCATGCCACCCCGTCAGGTGTGGCAACACCAAATTGTCGCAGGATTTCTTTAGCCTGATATTCGTGAATTTTCATAATGTATGACTGCCTGTAAGACTCAAGTGCCTTAAGATTGGCGCCGTTGCAATCTTACCGAAATATTTGAGAGTGAGCGGGAATTCGTACGAGAAGATCATGGGAGCCCCGGAAAAATCAACTTGAACAATGAAAATGGAATAAATTCCACCATCCAAATTTGTTCGCCGGCCCGAAAAAACTTTCAATCGGACTGTTCTGGTTCTTGTTGGGAGGGCTCGCCAGATAGGCGGGTAGTCAGCCAAACACCTGAACCAGATCGGCATATCGTGCTGCATACCCAGCGCATAATTGAATATCGGTCGCTCTGATTAGCAAGAGCATTCCAGACTTTCATGAAGAGGACAAATAGCTATATCACAGCAGCGGGGTAATGAAGGAGATGAATTCTTTAATGATTATCTCCTCGTGACCAGCATCTTTCATCTCCCATTTGATCGTGTTGAGAAGTTTCGCTTTTTTATAAATATTCAGTTTGTTCTTTTTTGAAAATGTCTGAATGCGACCGACCAGACTATCAAACTTCTGTTGATACACTTTGGCAGGGATCGCTTTCCCTTTTTGTTCTGTGGGAGGAAACAGTCTGTTGATTTCGTGGACTATTTTCTGTCCGAACAAAACCGCTTCTCCGGCGTTGAACCAATCAAGTATCATGTTGTTGCTCCGGGCAAATTTCTGGAATTAATAAGGTATACCTTTACAGCGAGTCGGCGTTAATCCAACCCATTTGCGCAATAATTCTACTCAGCGCGAAGGCGAAATCAGTTTATCAAAAATTATCTTGGAAAGGTGGAAAGGTTGTTTGATGGGGATATTTGATCGATTGCGCTCTACCGGGCAGGACGCGACACGCTTAATCGAACAAGGACATGCGCTTGAAGCCGAGGGACGGCTAGACGAGGCGATGCAGTGTTACCTGGATGCCATCCGGCTGGCACCGAACCCGGCGCGTGCTCACCTCAATCGCGGCAACATCCTGTTGTTGAAGGGCGACTTGCCGGCCGCGCTGGATGCCTTCAGGACTGCGATCCAACACAAACCGGATTACGCCGGGGCCTATTACAACATCGGCAATGCGCTGCTGGGCAACAAACAACTCGACGAGGCGGTGGCGAGTTACCGGCAGGCGCTCGAGATCGAACCCGATTATGCCGAGGTGCATTGCAGCCTGGGCGTCGCCCTGAAAGAACTGGGACAACTCGACAGCGCGATAGAAAGTTTCCAGCGCGCACTGCAGATCAATCCCGATCTGGTCGAGGCGCACACCAATCTGGGCAATGTCGCGCAAGAACTCTACAGCAGGGGCAATGTCCTGCTGGACAACGGCAAATTGGACGACGCTGTGGCGACTTTCCACAGCGCATTGGGAATCAACCCCGATCTTGTCGAAGCGCATAACAATCTGGCCATTGCGCTGCAAGAGCTCGGACGATCTGAGGACGCGGCGGCAAGCTACCGCCAGGCGCTCAAGATCAGACCCGATTACGCCGAGGCGCATTTCAATCTGGGCAATACCCTGAGAGGTCTAAGGCAATTTGAAGGCGCGGCGGCATCTCACCGGCGGGCTCTGGAGCTCAAGCCCGATTTCGCCGAGGCGCATAATAATCTGGGAATTGCGCTGCAAGAGCTCGGACGATCTGAGGACGCGGCGGCGAGCTACCGCCAGGCGCTCCATATCAATCCCGAGTATGCCGAGGCGCATTTCAATCTGGGCAATACACTGAAAAGCCTCAGACAATTTGAAGGCGCGGTCGCGAGTTACCGCCGCGCGCTGGAAATCATACCCGAATATACCGCAGCTTACAGCAACCTGGGTAATGCCCTGAAAGATTTCGGGCAACTCGACGATGCATTGGCCTGCTATCGCATGGCGCTAGAGCTTCAAGCTGATTATCTTGAGGCACATACCGGCCTGCTATTTACTTTGAATTACATGGCCACCTGCGAACACTCCCAGTACCTTGAGCAGGCTCGCCAGTATGGCCGAATCGTTTCGGGAAAGGTGGGCAGTCGTTTTCCTGCCTGGCAATGCGCAACGAACCCCGAACGCCTGCGGGTCGGGCTGATGTCGGGTGACTTTCGCAAACATTCGGTCGGTTTTTTTCTGGAAGGAATGTTGTCGCATATCGATCCGGCGCGCATCGAACTGATCGCCTATCCGACCCACCACAAGGAAGACGAACTTACCGCGCGTATTCGCCCGTGTTTCTCTGCATGGAAACCGCTGGTTGGTCTCAGTGACGAAGCCGCGGCGCGCCTGATTCACGCTGACGGGGTGCATGTGCTGATCGACCTTTCCGGGCACACCGCCCACAACCGCCTGCCGGTGTTCGCGTGGAAGCCCGCCCCGGTGCAGGTGACCTGGCTGGGATTGCCGGCCACGACCGGGGTGGCGGAAATCGATTATGTGCTGGGTGATCTCCAGGCGATCCCCACGGAACATGAGGGTCACTTTACGGAAACCGTATGGAGATTACCCGATAGTTACGTGTGCTTTTCCCCTCCGGTATACCCGTTGAAGGTCGCACCGCTCCCTGCCTTGGCAGCCGGGCAGGTCACCTTCGGCAGTTTCAATAACCTGACCAAGATGACTGATCAGGTGGTGGCAGTATGGGCGCGCATCCTGTTGTCCGTGCCGGGTTCGCGTCTTTATCTCAAGGCCGGCCAACTGATAGATGAGGGAATCCGCGGGCAGACCCTGCAGCGTTTTGCCGCCTGTGGCATCTCACCCGAGCGGCTGTTGCTGAGCGGAATGATGGGCACAATCGCCGATCATTTGGCCGAATACAACAAGGTGGACATCGCACTGGACACCTTTCCTTATCCCGGAGTGACCACCAGCGTCGAGGCCTTGTGGATGGGGGTGCCGGTCCTGTCTCTGCATGGCGATCGGTTTCTTTCTCTGTCTGCAAAAAGCATCGCTCATCATGCCGGCTTGCCCGACTGGGTCGCCGCCGACGAAGACGATTATGTGGCCAAGGCGGTGGCCTTTGCATCCGATCTGCAGCGCCTGGCCAGGCTGCGTGCCGGCTTGCGCCAGCAGGTGCTGGCCTCCCCGCTGTTCGACGCACCGCGCTTTGCCCGGAATTTCGAGGATGCGCTGTGGGGGATGTGGCAACGTTACCAAGACAAGCAGGAAAACCTGAAAAGGGTGTGAGATGGGGCTATTCGATCGATTCCGTTCTGCCGGGCAAGTCGTCGCGGACAGCAGCGCAAGCAAGGCGAACACATCCGAGCAAGATGCATTGCGTTTGATCGAACAAGGACATGCTCTTGAAGCCGAGGGACGGCTAGACGAGGCGATGCAGTGTTACCTGAATGCCATCCGGCTGGCACCGAACCCGGCGCGTGCTCACCTCAATCGGGGCAACATCCTGTTGTTGAAGGGCGACTTGCCGGCCGCGCTGGATGCCTTCAGGACTGCGATCCAATACAAACCGGATTACGCCGGGGCGTATTACAACATCGGCAATGCGCTGCTGGGCAACAAACAACTCGACGAGGCGGTGGCGAGTTACCGGCAGGCGCTCAAGATCGAACCCGATTACGCCGAGGCGCATTGCAGCCTGGGCGTCGCCCTGCAAGACCAAGGTTTATTGGAAGAGGCTGCAGCAAGCCAGCGGCGTGCGCTGGAGATCGATCCGAATTTTGTCGAAGCGCACGTCAATCTGGGTAATGTCCTTATAAATCTCAGGAAACCCGGGGAAGCGGCAAAATGTTACCGCCGGGCAATCGAGCTCAATCAAGATTTGTCCGAAGCACATAACAATCTGGGACTTTCCCTTAAAGAAATCGGGCATCTTGAGGATGCGTTGGTGTGTTACCACCGGGCTTTGGAAATCAAACCTGATTACCTCGAAGCGATTGACAATCTGCTATTTACTTTGAATTACATGGCCACCTGCGAACACTCCCAGTACCTTGAGCAGGCTCGCCAGTATGGCCGAATCGTTTCGGGAAAGGCGAGCAGTCGTTTTCCTGCCTGGCAATGCGCAACGAACCCCGAACGCCTGCGGGTCGGGCTGGTATCCGGCGATTTATGGATGCATTCGGTCGGTTTTTTTCTGGAAGGAATGTTGTCGCATATCGATCCGGCGCGCATCGAACTGATCGCCTATCCGACCCACCACAAGGAAGACGAACTTACCGCGCGTATTCGCCCGTGTTTCTCTGCATGGAAACCGCTGGTTGGTCTCAGTGACGAAGCCGCGGCGCGCCTGATTCACGCTGACGGGGTGCATGTGCTGATCGACCTTTCCGGGCACACCGCCCACAACCGCCTGCCGGTGTTCGCGTGGAAGCCCGCCCCGGTGCAGGTGACCTGGCTGGGATTGCCGGCCACGACCGGGGTGGCGGAAATCGATTATGTGCTGGGTGATCTCCAGGCGATCCCCACGGAACATGAGGGTCACTTTACGGAAACCGTATGGAGATTACCCGATAGTTACGTGTGCTTTTCCCCTCCGGTATACCCGTTGAAGGTCGCACCGCTCCCTGCCTTGGCAGCCGGGCAGGTCACCTTCGGCAGTTTCAATAACCTGACCAAGATGACTGATCAGGTGGTGGCAGTATGGGCGCGCATCCTGTTGTCCGTGCCGGGTTCGCGTCTTTATCTCAAGGCCGGCCAACTGATAGATGAGGGAATCCGCGGGCAGACCCTGCAGCGTTTTGCCGCCTGTGGCATCTCACCCGAGCGGCTGTTGCTGAGCGGAATGATGGGCACAATCGCCGATCATTTGGCCGAATACAACAAGGTGGACATCGCACTGGACACCTTTCCTTATCCCGGAGTGACCACCAGCGTCGAGGCCTTGTGGATGGGGGTGCCGGTCCTGTCTCTGCATGGCGATCGGTTTCTTTCTCTGTCTGCAAAAAGCATCGCTCATCATGCCGGCTTGCCCGACTGGGTCGCCGCCGACGAAGACGATTATGTGGCCAAGGCGGTGGCCTTTGCATCCGATCTGCAGCGCCTGGCCGCGCTGCGTGCCGGCTTGCGCCAGCAGGTGCTGGCCTCCCCGCTGTTCGACGCACCGCGCTTTGCCCGGAATTTCGAGGATGCGCTGTGGGGGATGTGGCAACGTTACCAAGACAAGCAGGAAAACCTGAAAAGGGTGTGAGATGGGGCTATTCGATCGATTCCGTTCTGCCGGGCAAGTCGTCGCGGACAGCAGCGCAAGCAAGGCGAACACATCCGAGCAAGATGCATTGCGTTTGATCGAACAAGGACATGCTCTTGAAGCCGAGGGACGGCTAGACGAGGCGATGCAGTGTTACCTGGATGCCATCCGGCTGGCACCGAACCCGGCGCGTGCTCACCTCAATCGGGGCAACATCCTGTTGTTGAAGGGCGACTTGCCGGCCGCGCTGGATGCCTTCAGGACTGCGATCCAATACAAACCGGATTACGCCGGGGCGTATTACAACATCGGCAATGCGCTGCTGGGCAACAAACAACTCGACGAGGCGGTGGCGAGTTACCGGCAGGCGCTCAAGATCGAACCCGATTACGCCGAGGTGCATTGCAGCCTGGGCGTCGCCCTGAAAGAACTGGGACAACTCGACAGCGCGATAGAAAGTTTCCAGCGCGCACTGCAGATCAATCCCGATCTGGTCGAGGCGCACACCAATCTGGGCAATGTCGCGCAAGAACTCTACAGCAGGGGCAATGTCCTGCTGGACAACGGCAAATTGGACGACGCTGTGGCGACTTTCCACAGCGCATTGGGAATCAACCCCGATTTTGTCGAAGCGCATAACAATCTGGCCATTGCGCTGCAAGAGCTCGGACGATCTGAGGACGCGGCGGCAAGCTACCGCCAGGCGCTCAAGATCAAACCCGATTACGCCGAGGCGCATTTCAATCTGGGCAATACCCTGAGAGGTCTAAGGCAATTTGAAGACGCGGTGGCGTGTTACCGCCGGGCTCTGGAGCTCAAGCCCGATTTCGCCGAGGCGCACAACAATCTGGGCATGGTCCTGCAAGAACTTGGGCAACTCGAGGATTCAGCGGCAAGTTACCGCCGGGCACTGGAGATCAAACCCGATTACGCCGACGCGCATAGCTAATCTGCTGCTTGTCCTGAACTACAGCGCCAGCCATACACCTGCGTATTATCTTGAGCAGGCACGCCAGTATGGCCGGATCGTTGCCGGAAAGGTCGGTGCACGTTTTTCTTCCTGGCAATGTGACGACACAGCCCGAACGCCTGCGTGTCGGGCTGGTATCGGGCGACTTGCGCAAGCATTCCGTGGGGTATTTTCTGGAAGGACTGTTAGCCCATATCGATCCGGCCCGCATCGAACTGATCGCCTATCCGACCCACCACAAGGAAGACGAACTCACCGCACGCATCCAGCCGTATTTTTCCGCATGGAAACCGCTGGTCGGTCTGAGCGACGAAGCCGCTGCGCGCCTGATCCACGCCGACGGGGTGCATGTCCTGATCGATCTTTCCGGACACACCGCCCACAACCGCCTGCCGGTGTTCGCCTGGAAGCCCGCCCCGGTGCAGGTCACCTGGCTGGGATTGCCGGCCACGACCGGGGTGGCGGAAATCGATTATGTGCTGGGCGATCCCCATGCCATTCCCGCAGAATACGACAATCACTTTTCGGAAGCGGTGTGGCGCATGCCCGAAAGCTACCTGTGCCTTACCGTTCCCGCTTCCCCGGTGAAGGTCGCGCCGCTCCCGGCACTGTCGACCGGGCATGTCACCTTCGGCAGTTTCAACAACCTGACCAAGATGAACGATGCGGTGGTGGCGGTATGGGCGCGCATACTCAACTCTGTGCCCGACTCACGGCTGTTGCTCAAGACGAAACAGTTGAGTGAACCGGCTGTGTGCGACAAGACCCTGCAGCGCTTTGCCGCCTGTGGCATCGCACCCGAGCGGCTGTTGCTGAGCAGAACCACCGTCTCCCGCGATGATCATCTGGCGGCCTACAACAAGGTGGACATCGCCTTGGACACCTTCCCCTATCCCGGAGTGACCACCAGCGCCGAAGCGTTGTGGATGGGGGTGCCGGTGTTGAGCCTGCGCGGCGATCGATTCATGTCGCGCACCGCGGGCAGCATCGCCCACAACGCCGGCTTGCCCGACTGGGTCGCCGCCGACGAAGACGATTATGTGGCCAAGGCGGTGGCCTTTGCATCCGATCTGCAGCGCCTGGCCGCGCTGCGTGCCGGCTTGCGCCAGCAGGTGCTGGCCTCCCCGCTGTTCGACGCACCGCGCTTTGCCCGGAATTTCGAGGATGCGCTGTGGGGGATGTGGCAACGTTACCAAGACAAGCAGGAAAACCTGAAAAGGGTGTGAGATGGGGCTATTCGATCGATTCCGTTCTGCCGGGCAAGTCGTTGCGGACAGCAGCGCAAGCAAGGCGAACACATCCGAGCAAGATGCATTGCGTTTGATCGAACAAGGACATGCTCTTGAAGCCGAGGGACGGCTAGACGAGGCGATGCAGTGTTACCTGAATGCCATCCGGCTGGCACCGAACCCGGCGCGTGCTCACCTCAATCGGGGCAACATCCTGTTGTTGAAGGGCGACTTGCCGGCCGCGCTGGATGCCTTCAGGACTGCGATCCAATACAAACCGGATTACGCCGGGGCGTATTACAACATCGGCAATGCGCTGCTGGGCAACAAACAACTCGACGAGGCGGTGGCGAGTTACCGGCAGGCGCTCAAGATCGAACCCGACTATGCCGAGGTGCATTGCAGCCTGGGCGTCGCCCTGAAAGAACTGGGACAACTCGACAGCGCGATAGAAAGTTTCCAGCGCGCACTGCAGATCAATCCCGATCTGGTCGAGGCGCACACCAATCTGGGCAATGTCGCGCAAGAACTCTACAGCAGGGGCAATGTCCTGCTGGACAACGGCAAATTGGACGACGCTGTGGCGACTTTCCACAGCGCATTGGGAATCAACCCCGATTTTGTCGAAGCGCACTACAATCGGGGTGTCGCACTGCAAGAGCTCGGACGATCTGAGGACGCGGCGGCAAGCTACCGCCAGGCGCTCAAGATCAGACCCGATTACGCCGAGGCGCATTTCAACCTGGGCAATATCCTGAAAAGCCTCGGTCAACTCGATGGTGCGATAGATAGTTTCCAGCATGCGTTGCAGATCAAACCCGATTACGCCGAGGCGCATTACAATCTTGGCAATACCCTGCAAGGCATCGGACAGCTTGATAACGCTGTAGCAAGTTACCTACGAGCGCTTGAAATCAAACCTGATTGCGCCGAGGCGCATAGCAATCTTGGTAATGCAAAGCTACACCTTGGTCAACTTGAGAGCGCAGTGGAAAGTTATCGGAGCGCGCTACAGATCAACCCCAATCTCGCCGAGACGCACTTGAATATGGGCAATGCCCTGAAAGGCCTCGGGCAGTTTGATAGTGCTGAGGCCAGTTTCCGCCATGCACTAGAGATCAAACCCAATTTTGCTGAGGCGCATTGGAATCTGGCTTCGCTGCTGCTTTCCCAGGGCCGATACGCCGAAGCATGGCCCGAGTTTGAAGCTCGGTACGATCCAAGCTATTTAGGACGACGGTCCTTTCCTCCCATTCTCCCCTTTCCCCAATGGCGAGGAGAATCTCTAACCGGCAAGTCCATCGTAATCTGGCCTGAGCAGGGTTTTGGCGACAAAATTCAGTTTGCGCGCTATTTTCCCTTGCTCAAGATGCGTGGCGTCACTCGCCTCACTTTAGTCTGCACCCCGCCTCTTATAGCATTATTCGAGAATATCGCTGGCGTAGATGCTGTAATTCTCTTTTCGGATGCTGCATCCTTGCCATTTCACGACTACTGGGCATTTTCCATGAGCTTGCCCTTGCTCTTTTCCACCACGGTGGAGACCATCCCAACAATGCTGCCTTATCTGAGCGCTCCATCGGATAGGCTGAAAAGATGGCGTAACCGATTGCCCACGAGTGGACTGAAGGTGGGGCTTGTCTGGAAAGGAAGTGCTCTTCCCAACCCTCACCGTTCTCTGCCCGGTCTTTCCACACTGGCCCCCTTGTGGTCCGTGCCGGGCGTGACTTTCGTCAGCCTGCAGAAAGGACTGGGCGAAGAAGAAGCTGCAACGCCACCGGTTGGCCAGCCGATCCTCGACCTTGGGCCGGACATCATGGACTTTGCCGATAGCGCAGCCATCGTGGCTCAGCTAGACCTGGTGATCTGCATCGATACAGTCATCGCTCACTTGACCGGTGCCCTGAATAAACCATGTTGGGTGATTCTCCCTGCCATTGGCGTTGATTGGCGTTGGTTTCATGAGCGGACGGATTCACCATGGTATCCAGTCGTGATGCGACTATTCCGGCAAACGAAAGCCGGTGATTGGGCGGCACCCATCAATGATGCAGCCCAAGCACTGAAAACCTGGGTTGACGAACGCACGCACGCCACTTAGGCGCTATGATCGTTGACACAAATCAGGTTAAAAACATATCCTTTTTTGTAACGTAGCGCACGTTGGACGGCAGCTATAATCCATATATTGTGCGAAAGTAGAAATATTGCATTGATAGCTTATCAAAGCGAATTCGTTTCCTCTTGAAAAGGGTGTGAGATGGGGCTATTCGATCGATTCCGTTCTGCCGGGCAAGTCGTCGCGGACAGCAGCGCAAGCAAGGCGAACACATCCGAGCAAGATGCATTGCGTTTGATCGAACAAGGACATGCTCTTGAAGCCGAGGGACGGCTAGACGAGGCGATGCAGTGTTACCTGAATGCCATCCGGCTGGCACCGAACCCGGCGCGTGCTCACCTCAATCGGGGCAACATCCTGTTGTTGAAGGGCGACTTGCCGGCCGCGCTGGATGCCTTCAGGACTGCGATCCAATACAAACCGGATTACGCCGGGGCGTATTACAACATCGGCAATGCGCTGCTGGGCAACAAACAACTCGACGAGGCGGTGGCGAGTTACCGGCAGGCGCTCAAGATCGAACCCGATTATGCCGAGGTGCATTGCAGCCTGGGCGTCGCCCTGAAAGAACTGGGACAACTCGACAGCGCGATAGAAAGTTTCCAGCGCGCACTGCAGATCAATCCCGATCTGGTCGAGGCGCACACCAATCTGGGCAATGTCGCGCAAGAACTCTACAGCAGGGGCAATGTCCTGCTGGACAACGGCAAATTGGACGACGCTGTGGCGACTTTCCACAGCGCATTGGGAATCAACCCCGATTTTGTCGAAGCGCACTACAATCGGGGTGTCGCACTGCAAGAGCTCGGACGATCTGAGGACGCGGCGGCAAGCTACCGCCAGGCGCTCAAGATCAGACCCGATTACGCCGAGGCGCATTTCAACCTGGGCAATATCCTGAAAAGCCTCGGTCAACTCGATGGTGCGATAGATAGTTTCCAGCATGCGTTGCAGATCAAACCCGATTACGCCGAGGCGCATTACAATCTTGGCAATACTCTGAAAGACCGCAGACAGTTTGAAAATGCGGTGGCGTGTTACCGCCAGGCACTCAAGATCAAACCCGAATATACCGAAGCATATAGCAACCTGGGTAATGCGCTGAAAGATCTCGGGCAAACCAACGAGGCTTTGACGAACTACCGTCAAGCGTTGAAGACCCAACCAAACTTCGTCGACGCGCATAGTAATCTGCTGCTTGTCCTTAACTACAGCGCCAGCCATACACCTGCGTATCACCTTGAGCAGGCACGCCAGTATGGCCGCATCGTTGCCGGAAAAGTCAGTGCACGGTTTGCTTCCTGGCAATGTGAGACACATCCCGAACGCCTGCGCGTCGGGCTGGTGTCGGGTGACTTGCGCAAGCATTCCGTGGGGTATTTTCTGGAAGGACTGTTAGCCCATATCGATCCGGCGCGCATCGAACTGATCGCCTATCCGACCCACCCCAAGGAAGACGAGCTCAGCGCACGCATCAAGCCGTTCTTTTCCGCATGGAAACCGCTGGTCGGCCTGAGCGACGAAGCCGCTGCGCGCCTGATTCACGCTGACGGGGTGCACGTGCTGATCGACCTTTCCGGGCATACCGCCCACAACCGCCTGCCGGTGTTCGCGTGGAAGCCCGCCCCGGTGCAGGTGACCTGGCTGGGATTGCCGGCCACGACCGGGGTGGCGGAAATCGATTATGTGCTGGGCGATCCCCATGCCATTCCCGCAGAATACGACAGTCACTTTTCGGAAGCGGTGTGGCGCATGCCCGAAAGCTACCTGTGCCTGACCGTTCCCGCTTCCCCGGTGAAGGTCGCGCCGCTCCCGGCACTGGCTACCGGGCAGGTCACCTTCGGCAGTTTCAACAACCTGACCAAGATGAACGATGCGGTGGTGGCGGTATGGGCGCGCATACTCAACTCTGTGCCCGGCTCACGGCTGTTGCTCAAGACGAAACAGTTGAGCGAACCGGCTGTGTGCGACAAGACCCTGCAGCGCTTTGCCGCCTGTGGCATCGCACCCGAGCGGCTGTTGCTGAGCAAAACCACCGTCTCCCGCGATGATCATCTGGCGGCCTACAACAAGGTGGACATCGCCTTGGACACCTTCCCCTATCCCGGAGTGACCACCAGCGCCGAAGCGTTGTGGATGGGGGTGCCGGTGTTGAGCCTGCGCGGCGATCGATTCATGTCGGGTACCGCGGGCAGCATCGCGCACAACGCCGGCTTGCCCGACTGGGTCGCCGCCGACGAAGACGATTATGTGGCCAAGGCGGTGGCCTTTGCATCCGATCTGCAGCGCCTGGCCAGGCTGCGTGCCGGCTTGCGTCAGCAGGTGCTGGCCTCCCCGCTGTTCGACGCACCGCGCTTTGCCCGGAATTTCGAGGATGCGCTGTGGGGGATGTGGCAACGTTACCAAGACAAGCAGGAAAACCGGGATGATCCCGTCTTGTTGCAAACATGAAACTTACAATCAAAGCGATCATGCCGCAGATTGTTACCTTCGGACCCCCAACTAGTGGTTCTGAACGTTTGACAGAATGCCAGAGCTAGCCTGAATCCACTTCAGCATACACTGCTGTCATTGAATGACAATTGCGTTAGCAATTCATCACCCCGATTTGTTTTATTGTTATGAATCTGCTGGTCAGGGCGTTACAAGGGACTGGAATTCCGGAGAATCAATAAACTTTCCAATAATATTTTGGACAGCAGGCAAGTAGGAATTTGCGACTTTTTGACAATCGGCTTGAGAACCTGCACCAGCGTCAAAATTATACTGACTGGTAACATGAACCGATTTCCCATTCGAAGACTTGACGAGCAGACCGATGTTCCAAGTGCTGGTATAGATATACCGCCTTGAGAAAAATGATAGCTGGTCAACGGTCCCAGTAAGTGTTATTTTTGGTGCAGTATCATCAAACATACCTGCAGCCTTCAACTCTTCTACCAACCCCTTGCGTATGTAATCCTCAAAACTCATTTTGTCGGGCATCACGACTGAGCCGGCAGTGATGCCGCAATCATTGTCAAACTCGGCAGTTCTCGTAAACGGGCCAACGTTGATATTACTGCCTCCAATCATTTTTAATTCTGTGGTGTTATCCACGTAAACGCTGTAATGCGGAGGCATATACGTCAACAAGTTCGAACATGCGCCCAGGGCGAATACGAGCATCAGAACAAAATTGCTTTTCATGATTTTCCCCAATCAATATCAAACCACAACGGGAATTGCAGATGCAGTTTCCAATACTCGGACACGAATCTCGGGTTTCAATTTGTTGATTTTACATTGTCGCCAGCCAAGCCGCTATCTTCCAACTGGCAACCAAGACATGCCTCACATTGTCGGAGAATTCAACGGACGGGTATATGTAAGCTGGTCCAGTACACGAATATCACATCACTCTTCATACACCGTTCGATTCAGACGCATTTATTTTCTGATTTGGCCACAACGGTTCCCCGTAATATTAGCAATTTCGGATTGGATGGGGGAATACAGGACATTGGTGCCGCTTGTCGGATTCGAACTGACGACCTACCGCTTACAAGGCGGTTGCTCTACCAACTGAGCTAAAGCGGCAAATACAAAGTACATGAGCCCAATTGCAAAATGGTGGGTCGTGCGTGATTCGAACACGCGACCAACGGATTAAAAGTCCGCTGCTCTACCGGCTGAGCTAACGACCCCTCGCAAAGGAGCGCGAATTATACGGATATAGCCTACCCTGTCAACGCAAAATACCTTGCATCAGGCATGCGAGATTATGTTATGCGATAGACAGTCGGGTCATCTAGACCGGCAGCGAAGAATCCGGCACGGCGCAAGCGGCAGGCATCACATACACCGCAGGCGCGCCCCGACTCGTCTGCTTGATAGCAAGAAACGGTCTGTGAGAAATCCACATTTAGTGCATGGCCATGATGGATGATTTCAGCCTTGGACAAATGCAATAGCGGCGCATGCACAGTAAGCGGATGTCCTTCCACTGCCGCCTTGGTGGCGAGATTTGCCATTCGTTCAAAAGCCTCGATGTAGGCAGGACGGCAATCCGGATAACCGGAATAATCCACCGCATTCACACCGATGAATATGTCCTGCGCTTGCAGCACCTCCGCCCAGGCCAGGGCCAGCGACAACATGATGGTGTTGCGGGCGGGAACATAGGTCAGTGGAATCCCCTCGGTAGGCTGTTGCGACACTGCGATCTTTTCATCCGTCAGCGCGGAGCCGCCAAAACCGGTAAGATCGACCTTCACCACTCTGTGTTCTTGTGCGCCCAGTGTTTGTGCAACGCGCTGCGCTGCGGCCAATTCGGCGTGATGCCGCTGCCCGTAATCCACGCTCAATGCATAACAGACATAGCCCTTCGCTCGCGCCATCGCCAGCACGGTTGCGGAATCCATACCGCCGGACAAAAGCACAACTGCCCTTTTCATTTTCATCGTCCCGGCTCGTTGTTCCACAAGATCTTGTGCAACTGTACTTGCATCCTGACCGGCAGGCGATCACGCAATATCCAGTCGGCAAGTCGGGTGGCATCCAGCATGCCGTGTGCCGGTGAAAATAGCACCTTGCATTTTTCGGCCAGCCGATGTTGCTGCAGGATTTGCTTTGCCCATTGGTAATCATTTTCATCGCACAACACGAATTTTATTTCATCATGCCGGGTCAGCAAAGCCAGATTTTCCCAATGGTTCTTTGCCGCTTCGCCAGATGCAGGGGTTTTGATGTCGACCACGCGGATGACGCGCTCATCGACTTCGCCGATATCCATTGCCCCGCCCGTTTCCAAAGAAACTTCATAGCCTTCGTCACACAAGGCGCTCAACAAGGAGAGACAATTCTTTTGCGCAAGCGGCTCGCCGCCAGTCACGGTGACATATTGCGGTGCATATTCGGCAACCCGCTTAAGTATCTCATTCAGAGATAAAGTCTTCCCACCGGAAAAGGCGTAGGCAGTATCACAGTAAGTACAACGTAACGGGCAACCGGTTAAGCGAATGAATACCGTTGGCAAGCCTACGCGACTGGTTTCGCCTTGCAGGGAATAAAATATTTCAGTGATGCGTAGTTGCGCAGCCGATCCTCCCGCAGCGGAAGGGTCCTCGCAACGCGAAGGGGCACCCACCGGCGTACCCCTTGCGGGAGCACCAGAGGTTTCCGCCCCACCGTCTCGGGGCGGCAGTTGCGCATCTATATCAGCGAGGGACATGTGTACTACTTGGTGGCAGCGAGCAACTTCTTGGCTTTAGCAGCGGCTTCACTGGAAGGATATTTGGCAATGAGTTTTTTGAGTGTTTTACGCGCAGCATTGGGTCGTTTCAATCCTAGTTGGCAGCGCGCAACACCATACATCACATCTGCAGATTTAGGTGCTTCGGGAAAATCCTTGAGATATCCCTGAAAAGTATCCAACGCGTTATTGTAATCTTTCATCGCAAGTTGAGCGCTGCCCAACCAATAATTCGCATTGGGAACACGCACCGACTCAGGGAACTTCTTGACGAAGTCCTGGAATGACTTGATCGCACCCGCATAGTTGCCGGACTTGAACAAGCCATATCCAGCCTCATATGCCCTGTCCTCGGGAACCGGGTCGGCGGGATCGACTGAAGATGGTGCAGCTGCCTTGGCAGCGGCCTCCTTGGCAGCGGCCTCTTTGGCAGCGGCCTCTTTGGCAGCTTCTTCAGCGGATTCGAAATGGCGCATGCGCGTATCCAAATCCACATAAAAATCCTTTTGACGCTTTTCGGCATCCTGCAGGCCGTGCACAGTCTCTTCGTTCTGCCCGTGCAAATTGCGGATTTCAGTATTCAGCGCATCGATCTGGCTTTGCAGATCGAGCATAGACTTGGTTTGGTGATTGATGGAATCTTCCAGCTTCAGCACACGCGTCTCGAGTTGCTTGATCTGTTTACGTGCCTCGTCGTCCTCGAGCAGTCCCGCTTGCGCGGGAATGACAAAACACAGAGCCAGCAATAAGAGTGCGCGTTGCTTCAGCATGGTTACTGCTTTAGTACTTTATTGGTACTTAATATCGCTCCGGCGATTTTGCTTCCAGCATGATTCGTTGTGATCTGTGCAGACCGGCTTTTCTTCGCCATAGCTGATAGTCTCTATTTGACTGGCTTTCGCACCGCTCAGCATCAGCATCTTCTTCACGCTGTCTGCGCGACGCTGGCCGAGACCCAGGTTGTACTCTTTGCTGCCGCGTTCATCGCAATTGCCTTCCACGCGAACTTTGCGATCAGGGTGTTCGCCCAAGTATTTTCCATGCGCTTCCAAGAGCGGTTTATCGGCGGCCTGCACGGCAGAGACATCGAATGGGAAATAGGCACTGCGCTTGGCCAATATGCTGTTCGGGTCGTTCAAGGGATCAACCTCAACCACAGGTGCGGGTGCGGGTGCTTCCGCTACCGGAGCAGGAGCAGGAGCAGGAGCGGCTGCTTCTGGTTCCGTTGGTTTCTCGCTGGCACATGCAACCAGCAGATTCGCAAACAATATACTGATAAAGAGTTTCTTCATAGTGCTACTCCTTTGGTTAGGTTAATCATTGATGTGGTCCCCACACCGGCTCACGGGCATCGCCGCTATCTGTGAACATATGCTGCTGCACACGACCATCGCTCGACACAGTCGCTAATATACCACGACCTCGCGCTTCGCTGGCAAACAGGATCAGTTTCCCGTTGGGCGCAAAGCTGGGTTTTTTCTCCCACCCGCCAGTGGTAAGGATTTCCACCTGCCCGGTCTGAAAATCCTGTGTAGAGATATAAAACTTGCCTTTGATGAAATGGGTGTAGACAAAGCCTTTGCCATCGGGGCTGTAACGCGGCGAAAAGTTGTTGCCCTCGCCGAATGTCAGGCGCTGCTCCGGCCCGCCCGCCACCGGCATGCTGTATATCTGGGGACTCCCCCCCTGATCCGAGGTGAACAACAGAGTTTGACCGTCCGGAGAAAAAAACGGCTCGGTTGTGATCGAACCGTTGAAAGTGACGCGGCGGATCCCGCTCCCGTCCGGCCGTATCAGGTAGATTTCCGAATTGCCGTCACGTGTCAACACGATAGCCAGTTGCTTGCCGTCCGGCGACCACGCAGGTGCACTATTGCTACCGCGAAAATCGGCCAGCACCATGCGCTGATTGGTAAACAGCGATTGCACAAAGACTGTCGCATGCCCTGTTTCGAAACTCACGTAGGACAGATGGCTGCCATCTGGCGACCACGCCGGCGACATGATCGGTTCGTTCTGTGCCAGCACGACCTGATCGTTGTAGCCATCGCAATCCGCCACTATCAGGCTGAACTTCTTTCCCTGCTTGTTCACATAAGCGATGCGCGTACTGAACACACCCTTGTCACCTGTCAGTTTTTCATAGATCAAATCCGAGATGCGATGCCCGACAGCGCGAACCTGATCACCATTTGCCGAGACTGACTGGCCTTCCAATTCCATCTGCTTGACCACATCCAGCAAGCGAAAACGCGCTTCGATGCGGCCATTTGGCTGCCTAGCCACGTTACCTATCACCAGTGCGTCAGCGCCGCGCGCCAGCCAATCCGGATAACTTACCTCGGCCAATTCGTGAGGCGATTTTCCCACCGGGTCAACCAGGCGAAACAACCCGCTGCGCAACAAGTCGCCCGTCACCACTGTATTGATAGTTTGCGTCAGTTTGTCATCTCCGCCAAACGGCACGATTGCCACCGGGATCTGGTGCTCTCCTGCTCCGATGATCTCGATTTCCATTGCAGCGTTCGACAGAGGCGCATGCGCCAAAAACAGCAATCCCAATATGCTCCGCAGTATGCGCAATACCATATATACCCTTCCTTACCCTTGCTATTCTGCCGGTTTATCTGGCTTGAAGGTCAGATCCAGCTCGCGAAACCGATTGAACAACTGCACATCCGGCGGCAAAGGCAATGGGGAGGATTTCAGGATCGCACGTTCCACCCTATCGTCGTATGCCTTGTTGCCGCTGGACTTTATCAATTTTGCCGTCAGCACATCACCGCCCGGCAGCAATGTCACCAGAAATTCAGCGCGCGCATCCTCGCTCACATTGGGCGGCTGCACGATGTTGCTGCGTATCCTTCTCTGGATTTTGGCCTTGTATTCATCAATCAGCTTACCAAGCGCCGCAGCCTGCTCCTCTTGTTTGGCCAACTCGGCCTTTTGCTGTGCGGTTTGTTCATCTGCGATACGCTGGGCTTCCCGTTTCTGCTCGGCGGCTTTTTGTGCCTCAGCCTTTTTCCTGGCCTCTTCGGCTGCGCGCCGCACCGCCTCCTTTTTCTCCGGTTTGGTCTCGGCCGGCTTGGCTTCGATCTTCTTTTTCTCCGGCATCGCAATGTCAGGCTTGGCGATTTTTTCCGGTTGAGGCTGCGGCACAGCTTCCTCGATCTTGGCGCTTACAGATGGCTTCGCGATCTCCTGGGGCAGATTCGACCATAACGACACGGTCATTGTCGCAGGAGCATAGGCCTGCCTGTTCCAGTTAAAACCAAAATACAGCAGCGCAAAGAACAGGATGTGAACCAGCAGGGCGAGAATGCCCGAGGGAAGTTTCCTGGGTTCGTAATAAAGCGCTGTGCTCATTGCCTCGTCTGGGTCAACAGCCCGACTTTCTGGATATGCTGTTGTTGCAGAACATCCATCACGCTGATGACATCTTCGTAGCGCACGTTCTTGTCCGCGGAAATTACCACCGGCTGGTCTGCCTGCTTTCCCTGTCGGGCTTTCAATATCGCAATCAACTCATCGCGCGTCACCCTGTTTTCCACCCCGCCGCCAGTGGAGTGATCGCGCAACGCCAGCGTGGTGTCCTTTTTGATGATTACTTCCAACGGGGCGATCGGTGGCGCAAGCGACTTGGCTACGCTGGGCAGATCGATCTGTCCGGGATTCATCAGCGGTGCGGTCACCATGAAGATCACCAGCAAAACCAGCATCACGTCGATATACGGCACGACATTGATCTCGTTCATCAGACGATGATTTTTGCGTCGGTAGCTGCTCATGGCCGCACCTCCGACAGTGCGAATGGGTCGCTGCGCAGCAGCGGGGAACCCGTCGGCCTACCCCTTGCGGGTACGTTACTGGTGAAACAACTAGCCATTCGACTAGGCACGCAAACAACGCGCGCCAAGTCGCTGGTTATGGCGAAGCCAGCCGTTTGCGGGATAACCAGCCACTTGCCAGCTTGCTGGCTTAGTGGATTGGCTAGTAGTTCCATCAGGAGGTGCAATGCAGCCATTTCCGCACCCATCGCTGTCGCGCACCGTGTCATGGCTGCCGCTGCAATACGTTGGAAAATTCTTCGGTGAAACTGTCGAAGCGTGTGGCAAGGCGATTGATGTCGTGCGCGTAGCGGTTGTAGGCAACCACCGCCGGAATCGCCGCGAACAATCCCATCGCCGTCGCCACCAGCGCTTCGGCGATGCCGGGCGCGACGTGCGCCAGGGTCGCCTGGCCCACGTTCGCCAGGCTGCGAAACGCGTTCATGATTCCCCACACCGTACCGAATAATCCCACATAGGGACTGACCGAACCGACCGAGGCGAGAAAAGCCAGGTGAGATTCCAGCCTGTCCATCTCGCGCTGATAAGTTGCGCGCATGGCACGACGTGTGCCTTCCATCACCGCACTGGCATCCATTCCATGCTGTTTTTTCAACTTCACAAACTCGACAAATCCGGCGGCGAATATACGCTCCAATGCACCCTGATCACGCAGCGAGCTGCTGTTTGCATATTTGTAAAGTTCATTCAGGTTCTGGTTGTGCCAGAAGGCATCCTCAAATTCTTCGGTCATTTTTATTTCGCTGCGGATGGCAAACATCTTGAGAAAGATATACCACCACGACATCAACGACACCACCAGTAACAAGCCCATCACCAACTGCACCAGCACACTGGCATGGCTGATGAGATGCACAAACGACAAATCCTGCGTCACTTCCATTGCAATCCTTTCATGTTCACCATACCAACTGCACGCGCAAAACTTCCGGAACGGATACCGGCTTGAAACTCTCCAACGAAACGCATACCAGGTGCACTTCAGCCTCGGTCAGCACGTCAGATCCGCGCAATATGGTTTGCAACAGCGTGAGGCGGCTGCGGCCGATTTCCTTGATCCTTGCAGTCACCTCAAGATTATCATCCAGCAGCGCGGGCTTGAGATAATCCAGTTTGATCGAGCGCACCACGAACACCATGCCGAATTCCTTCATCAATCCGGCGTTGCTGTATCCGTGGGTGCGCAGCCACTCAGTCCGCGCGCGTTCCATAAAGTTCAAATAATTGGCGTGATAGACCACGCCGCCCGCATCCGTGTCCTGGAAATACACGCGCACCGGCAATGAAAAGACCTTGCTTTTGGTCATATTAGCGATCGTCGCCCAATGGCAGTTCGCCATTGATCTGATTGAGGCTGATCGGATTATTCGCAACTGTCAAACCGAAATGGCGATAGGCAATCGCCGTGGCCATCCGGCCGCGCGGGGTACGCTGCAGATAGCCCTGCTGGATCAGATACGGTTCCAGCACATCCTCGATGGTGTCGCTCTCCTCGCCGATCGCGGCGGCAAGGTTGTCCAAACCGACCGGACCGCCGAGAAATTTTTCGATGACCGCCAGCAATAATTTCCTGTCCATGATGTCCAGCCCGCGCGCATCCACATCCAGCATGGTCAGCGCGGCATCCGCCACTTCTCGTGTCGCATCGCCGCCCGCTTTCACATCGGAGAAGTCGCGCACGCGCCGCAGTAACCGGTTGGCGATGCGCGGCGTACCGCGCGATCGCTTGGCGATCTCCAATGCTCCGTCGTCGGTCAGATTCATCTTCAGCAGATTAGCCGAGCGCATCACGATGCGTTGCAATTCTTGCGGCGTGTAAAATTCCAGTCTTGCCACGATGCCGAAGCGGTCGCGCAGCGGATTGGTCAGCATCCCCGCGCGGGTGGTCGCGCCAACCAGTGTGAACGGCGGCAGATCCAGTTTCACCGAGCGCGCCGCGGGACCTTCGCCTATCATGATGTCGATCTGGTAATCCTCCAGCGCCGGATAAAGAATCTCTTCCACCACCGGCGACAGCCGATGTATCTCGTCGATGAACAGCACATCATTGGGCTCGAGATTGGTCAGCAAAGCGGCAAGATCTCCGGCGCGCTCCAGCACCGGTCCGGAAGTGTGGCGCAAATTCACGCCCATCTCGCGCGCGATGATTTGCGCCAGGGTGGTCTTGCCCAGACCGGGCGGGCCGAACAACAGCACATGATCGAGCGGCTCCTTGCGCCGCTTCGCCGCCTCGATGAATATCTCCAATTGCCCGCGGATCTTTTCCTGGCCGACATATTCGTCGAGCTGCTTGGGGCGTAGCGCGCGCTCCAGCGCCTCCTCATGTGCGGAGGCGGGCGTGGCCGAGATCAGGCGCGGTTCGGCTGAGAGGTTATCGCTGTGGATCATGAGAATGATAGCTTTTCATGCGCTGGATAATTTTTATTCGGCAATATTTACATTCACAAGCCTGCAACGCCAATTGGTCAGCTCTGATTCAGAGTGCACAACATGGACAACAATATCACAGGTACCGGAGTCGAACCATTTCAGCATACACCTTTGGATTCAACGTGGCTCTATCTGCGACAAATGCCGCGCCACCGATAACCATGCCCCCAACCAGCCGAGATACATCGAGAACAGCAGCAGCGTGAGGCTATCGCCCATTGAAAGAGCATGCAGCGAGAATTGGCTGGCGTAGAGATGCGCAAGTGTGCCGAGCTGGTAGTTGAGCAGCAGCAAGCTGAGAGTGATGATGAGCCAGGCCATGATGCCGCCGAGCAACCCCTGAGTCGCACCGAAATATAGAAACGGGCGGCGGATGAAGCCGTTGGTGGCACCTATCAATTTGGATACTTCGATTTCTTCGCGCTGGGTGAGGATTTGCAAGCGGATCGTGTTGAAGGTAATGGCTACCAGTGCGAGGCTAAGCAGGCAGGCCAGAATCAGCACCATCATCCGCCCGAACTTGAGCAGTGCTTCGAGCTTGTAGGCCCACTCTGAATCGAGTTGTGCCAGTTCCACTTTGGGCAGTTTCGCCAGTTCGATACGGAGAGCTTCCAGTGACTGTGCCGAGCGTGGTTTGGGGTAAACGGTGAAAGCATCCGGCAGCGGGTTTTGCTGCAAACCGCCGATCACATCTGCAAGGCCGGTGCTTTGCTTGAGCTGCTCCAACGCCTGCGCACGCGGGACAAATTCGACGCGATCGATGGACGGATGCTGTTCCAGTTGTTTGCGCAGCTTGTCAAGATCATCTCCCTTCGCATCCGGGTTCATGAACAGGCTGATCTGAGGTGTATCCGACAGTTGTGCAACCAGGCCCTGCGCATTCTGCAAAAGCACATACATTCCGGCAGGCAGGCTGAGCGCGATGCCGATGACGAGAATGTTGAGCATGCCCGCCAGTGGCGAGGCAAACATACGCCGGAATATGCCGATATTTTGGGCGAGTGCGTGCCTCATGCCTGTAACTCGCCATGCTTGAGCGCAAGCACTCGCACGTTGGAATTTTGCAGAACGCTTAAATCGTGGGTGGAGATCAGCAGGGTGGCACCGACCTGATGGAACGCATTGAATATCGCCATGATCTCTTGCGCGTATTCGGCGTCCAGATTGCCGGTCGGCTCGTCGGCCAGCAGAATGGACGGCCGATTCACGATGGCGCGCGCGATGCACAAACGCTGTTGCTCGCCGCCCGACAAGGCGATCGGATGGGATTTTTCGCGTTTGAGCAAGCCCACCTTGTCAAGCGCAGCACGAACACGTTTGCGGCTTTCGCGGTAGTCAAAGCCGCAAATCTGCAGCGGCAGCATCACATTATCGAACACGTTACGGTCGAACAGCAGTTTGTGGTCCTGAAAGATGATGCCGAGGTTGCGGCGCAAATAAGGCAGCGCTCGGTTTTTGAGCACGCCGACATTCTGGTGATTGACCAGCACGCTGCCAAGGTTTGGGCGTTCGATCGCGGCGATGAGTTTGAGCAAAGTGCTCTTGCCCGCGCCGGAGTGTCCGGTCAGGAACACCATCTCGCCCCCGGCGACTTCGAACGATACGTTCTTCAGCGCCTGATAGCCGCCGTGGTAACGTTTGTGGACCTGATTGAATTTAATCATCTTAATTGCATTACCGGTTCCGCAAAATGGCTCTCGCAGGAATATTGCGCTCCGGCAATAACTCGCAAAAACACGAAAAATACATGACCGGTAATGTCGTGTGCCTCATGGTAGCAGGCTTTCTCATTCGTCCAACCCCATAAGTGCCGCGACAAAATCCTCCGCAACGAAGGGGCGCAGATCATCCAAACCCTCTCCCACGCCGACGAATCGTACTGGAATCGGATGCGCCTTGGCAATCGCGGCGATCACGCCGCCCTTGGCCGTGCCATCCAGTTTTGTAAGTATCAGTCCGGTGACACCGAGCGCCTGATCGAAAGCCTTGACCTGGCTGAGTGCGTTCTGTCCGGTATTGGCATCCAGCACCAGCAACACTTCATGCGGCGCGTCCGGCAACACCTTTGCGATGACGCGTTTCACCTTTTTTATCTCGTCCATCAGGTTCGCCTGGGTAGTCAGCCGCCCGGCGGTATCAGCCAACACCACGTCTATCTTGCGCGCCTGCGCGGCATGTACGGCATCATAGATCACCGCGGCTGCATCACCGTTTTGCTGCGTTATGACCGTCACGTTGTTGCGTTCGCCCCAGCTCATAAGTTGTTCGCGCGCTGCGGCACGAAATGTATCACCCGCGGCGAGCAGCACCGACAACCCCCTGCCTTGCAGATATTTCGCCAGTTTCCCTATCGATGTGGTCTTGCCCGCGCCGTTCACGCCTACCATCATGATCACAAAAGGCTTGCGGGCCTTGATTTGGTCCGGGGCTTGCAGCGCTTGCTCCAGCGGTTTGAGCAGTTTGAGAAGGCAATACGCAAGGGCTTCCCTGAGTTGCGACACTTCAGTCAAGCGCTGTTCCTTGACGTGGTGGCGCAAATCGGCCAACAGAGCCCTGGTTGCATCCATGCCGACATCTGCGGTGATCAGGATGGTTTCCAGTTCCTCATACAGGTCGTCGTCTATCTTGCCGCCGTGGCCGAACAGTTCGGTGATCTGACTGCCGGTGCGTGACAGCCCGGATTTGAGTTGCGCGAACCAACTGGAACCCGACTTGTCAGTGATAGCCTGATCGTTGTCAGGTGCGGGTGATTTTCTTTTCAGGAACTTGAACATCGTTGAATTATAAAATAATCGAGGGAAATACCGGGTCTAAACACAACAGCCGGTCTAACTTTTGCCAAGGCTGCACTTACATAATGCCTGCATCAAACATGTGGTTATCGGCAAATGTACATAGGCGGCATGGGCTTAAATGTCGCATAATGCGCGCGCATTTTATGCCGATAATGAGTTTAAGGTTCCGGTTTATTGATTGAAAGGTTTAATGAGATATGAGATCTGTCCTGTTTTATATTTTGCTGTTGTTGGGTTGGTCGACCAATGCCGCGCAAGCGGAAATATTCGAACGCACGCTGTCGAACGGTCTGAAAGTCATCGTCAAGGAAGATCACCGCGCGCCGGTGGTGGTGCAACAGGTCTGGTACAAGGTCGGCAGCATGGACGAGAGCACCGGGACCACCGGCGTGGCTCATGCGCTGGAGCACATGATGTTCAAGGGCACCAAGACTGTGCCGGCTGGCGAATTCTCCAAACGCATCGCTGCGGCAGGCGGGCGCGAGAACGCTTTTACCAGCACCGACTATACCGCTTATTTCCAGCAACTGGACAAATCCAAATTACCCCTGGCGATGCAATTGGAATCCGACCGGATGCATAACCTCGATCTGACCGGGAAGGAATTCGGCAAGGAGATCAAGGTGGTCATGGAAGAGCGGCGCATGCGCACCGACGATGAGCCGCAATCATTGATGAACGAGATCATGATGGCGACGATATACCAGGAACATCCCTATCATAATCCGGTCATCGGCTGGATGGGTGACATACAGTCACTTACGGTAAACGATGTCAAGGATTGGTATAACCGCTGGTACGCACCCGACAACGCCACGCTGGTCGTCGTCGGTGACGTGAAACCGGACCAAGTGTTCGCAATGGCACAACGCTATTACGGCGCGATCCCCAAACATGTGCTGCCGCCGCGTCGCAACTATACCGAGCCGCAGCAAGTGGGCATCAAACGACTGGTCGTGAAGGCACCCGCCGAGTTGCCGCAACTGGAGATGGCCTACCACACGCCCGTACTGAAAGATCCCAAGCAGGATTGGAAACCCTACGCGCTTGACATGCTGGCGGGGGTGCTTGATGGCAACGAGTCGGCGCGCCTCAACAAACATCTGGTGCGCGAGCAGCAGGTCGCCAGTTCGGCGGGGGCGGGTTATGACTCAACCTCGCGCGGCCCGAGCCTGTTTTCCCTTTATGCCACACCGAGCACCGGCAAGACCGTGCAGGATGTCGAGACTGCGTTGCGCGGAGAGATAGCGTTACTGGTAAAAAACGGCGTAAGCGAAGATGAGCTGAAGCGCGTCAAGGCGCAAGTCATGGCGGGAGAGGTTTATAAACTCGATTCGGTGTTCTACCAGGCGATGCAGATCGGCCAGCTGGAAAGCATCGGATTGGGTTATCAGGCGATTCCGGTGATGTTGGAGAAGCTTCAGGCGGTGACTGCTGAACAAGTCCAGCAAGTCGCCAAGGAATTTTTGCAGGACGATAATCTGACGGTCGCAGTGCTTGATCCGCAGCCTCTTTCCGGCAAACCGAAACGTCAGTCTGAAGGAGGGTCGTCCAATGTTCGCTGATTCAAAACAGGTCAAATCCTTGCTGGTCAAATCCATAGGGTTTGCGGCATTGTGCTGTGTTACTACCATTGCGAACGCCACCCCCAACATACAGCATTGGCAAAGTACCAGCGGTGCCAAAGTGTTATTCGTGGAAGATCATGACATCCCGATGCTGGATGTGGCGGTAACCCTGCAGGCGGGCAGCGGCTTTGACGCGCCTGGAAAATCCGGTGTGGCGGGCATGACCCATCAATTGCTGGATTCGGGTTCCGAGGGTTTGAGCGAGGATGAGATTTCACGCGGCATGGCGGACATCGGCGCGCAGTTTGGCGGTAGCTTCGATCAGGATAGTTCCAGTGTATCGCTGCGTACTTTGAGCAGCGCTGCGGAGCGCGACAAGGCACTGGACATCATGGCGCGTGTGCTGCAACACCCGCTATTTCCGCAAGCAATCCTGGAACGCGAAAAAGTGCGGCTGATCGCCGCCCTGAAAGAAGCCGAAACCAAGCCGGAAAATATCGCCGAAAAGGCTTTCCAGAAAGCGGTATTCGGCACGCATCCTTACGCTTTGCTAGGCTCTGGTGAAGTCGACAGCGTGGAAAAAATCACTGTGCAGGACCTGAGCGATTTCTACCGCACACATTACCAAGCCGCCAATTCAGTGGTCGCCATCATGGGTGATGTGACGCGTTCCCAAGCGGAAGCGATCGCACAACAGCTCACGGCGCAATTGCCATTATCTCCTGCGCCGGTTGCCTTGCCCAATGTCGTGATGAACATCCCCGCGAGCGAACAGCGTATCAGGCATCCCGCCAGCCAAAGCCATATCCTGATCGGAGCGCCGGGAATGGCACGCGGTGATCCGGATTATTTCGCTCTGTATGTCGGCAATTACACTTTGGGCGGGGGTGGTTTTGTGTCGCGCCTGATGAACGAGGTGCGCGAAAAAAGGGGCCTGGCTTACAGTGTGTATAGCTATTTCATGCCGCTCAAACAGCCGGGTGCATTCCAGATCGGGCTGCAAACCAAAAAAGAGCAGGCTGATGAAGCACTTAAACTGGTGCGCAGCACGCTGACGGACTTCATAGCCAAAGGCCCGACCGAGAAGGAACTGGAGGCAGCCAAGCAGAACATCATCGGCGGTTTCCCGCTACGCATCGACAGCAACCGCAAGATACTCGAGTACCTGAGTGTCATCGGTTTCTATGATTTGCCGCTGACATATCTGGACGACTTTACCAAAAACATCGACAGAGTAACCGTGGCACAGGTCCGCGACGCGTTCAGGCGCCACATCGATCCGCAGGCGATGGCAACAGTGATCGTGGGCGCTCCTGAAGAAACAGCGAAATAACAGGCTATAGCATGAACAAAGTCAGGATCATCGGCGGCGATCTGCGCAGCCGCGTGATCAGCTTTCCCGATGCTGAAGGATTGCGTCCCACTCCGGACCGTGTGCGCGAAACCCTGTTCAATTGGCTGGGACAAACATTATACGGGCGCAGTTGTCTGGATCTGTTTGCCGGCAGCGGTGCGTTGGGATTCGAGGCCGCTTCGCGCGGGGCCGAGCGGGTCGTGATGGTGGAAAAGAACCGCACCGCCCTCCTCTCGCTGCGGGACAATGTCAAAAAGCTGGGTTGTGCAAATGTGTTCGTTCATGGTCAGGATGGGCTAGAATTCGCATCCGGTGATACGCAGCGGTATGACATCATTTTCCTGGACCCACCTTTTCAAAGCGATTATCTGCCGAGGCTGCTGGGAATCCTGCCGCATCGATTGAATGAAAATGGCGTCGTGTATATCGAATCCGGTCACGCGATAACTGTGCCGCCACCATGGCAGGTAATCAAATCCGGCAAGGCAGGACAAGTGCGCTATCAGTTACTGCAAGTTGCCTAAATTCAATTGGCGGAATAAAGCATAAGGAGCCGCGCAGCAAATGACGATGCATTTCGAAATTGATAGACAAGGAATGAGCGAGCACGCGACACCGCAATTTGCCCGCCAATTGAATTTAAGATGATCAAGGTGGTTTATCCGGGAACGTTCGATCCCATCACCCGCGGACATGAAGATGTGGTGCGGCGTGCCGCCGGTTTGTTCGGCGAGGTGATCGTGGCGGTGGCGGAAAGCCGCGAGAAAACCCTGTTTGATTTGGCTGAACGTGTAGAGATAGCCAAGCGGGTGTTCGCGAGCTTTTCCAACGTGCGCGTGGAAGGTTTCAGCGGTCTGTTGATGAACTTCGTGCGGGCGCATGATGCGCGCGTCGTGTTGCGCGGTCTGCGCGCCGTATCAGACTTTGAATACGAATTTCAGTTGGCGGGAATGAATCGCAATCTTTTTCCCGAGGTCGAGACACTATTCCTGACGCCGGCAGAGCAGTACACTTTCATCTCGGCGACCATGGTGCGCGAAGTCGCGCGCTTCGGCGGAGATGTCAGCAAATTCGTTTCGCCCTATGTAATGGAAAAATTACAGCAAATAAATAAGCCTCCGGGGAATTAAATTAACCGGAACCACCAGGATAGAGGAAGGCAAGCATGGCACTGATGATCACCGATGAATGTATCAACTGCGACGTGTGCGAGCCAGAGTGCCCGAACGATGCGATCTCGCAAGGCGATACCATTTATGTCATTGATCCCAATAAATGCACCGAATGCGTGGGCCACTTTGACACGCCGCAGTGCGTCGAGGTATGCCCGGTGGATTGCATTCCGATGAACCCCGAGTACCAGGAAAGCAAGGAACAGCTGCAAGCCAAGTATGAGAAGCTGATGGCCGCCAAAAAGTAGTTTGCAGTTCGGGTGGGCGCGGAATACCCCTCCCCCGCTTTATTTCAGGGATTTCTCCACACGCCGGTGATCGCTTCCGCATCATGGCTCGCCCCGAGCGCAGGCAGGTCATAAAAGTCGAGCAGCGTGCGCAGCACGCTGTAGTGGTTGATGCGCTGGGCGCTCTTGCCCGGCTTCACCATCGGGCCCACCAGTATCGTCACAATGTGATTGTCCGCCTGATAATTGTCCTCATCCCAGGTGAGTATCAATAAGCTGTTGTGTTTCATCGCCCAGTCTGCATAGGGTGCGATGCGTGTTTTCAGCCAGTCGTCCGCATCCTTGAAGCTGCCGTCGTGCATGTCGTTATCCTGGTCCGGGATCACAAAGGAGACGGTCGGAAGCCTGGAAAAATCCTGCGGAAAATCGGCAAATCGTTTGTTCAATTCTGCAGCAAGCCGCTTGCCTTGCCAGTTCGACACCGGATTGTGCTTGCGATGATACGCGCCCGATATGCAGCTGACATCACCCACCTCGGGCAACGACTCGGCAAAGCTGGCAAAGCTCAATCCGCTGTCCAGCAGCCGGGTCGCAAGGTTGTCCGAGTCGAAACTGTCGAGGCAGGCATTGTTGGTGACGCCGTGTGTAGTGCCGGAAAACAGTGCCAGATAGTTGGGCTGGCTCGGATGGGCTACACCGTAAGATTGCGTGAACAGCACACCGCGCATGGCCAGCGCCTGAATATAGGAATTGATATTCAGCCTGTCCATGATCTGTTCATAACCGCGATTCTCCTCGATCACCACCACGACATGATCAGGGCGCGGAAACTGCCCGGCTTGAGTGGAAGATGCGAAAACCGCAACGAGCAGCGTAACGGCAAATAACCGGTGCATGGCAACAGATTGGCAAGCAAACCTGAACAAACGGCTATTTTTCGGCATCTTCAATTTTTTTCTTGGACTCCTCGGTCGCATTTTGTACAACCTGATCCACGCCCTTGGCCTTTTCAAGCGCTTCGCGTTGCGGTGCGGCAATTTTAGGCACCGTGGTTGAGTTGTCGCATGCATTGAGCATCAGCACAACGAAGAGCACGAAATATTTCATGATTCCTCCGGTTAAGGGTGCAAGCAATAAATTATTGCAAAGTATCGAAACATCTGCATCCAGTGCAATGCACTCTAATCATAAGCTTCAAGCGTGCCTGTTCCATATAAAATCCATATAAAACGGCGTGCTACTCTAGCACAACCATAATTACTTCTGGCAATTCCTGCAATAGAAACTTGAACGCTGCCCCTGCCTGATTTGCGTAATGGGCAGACCGCAACGGCGGCACGGTTCGCCTGCTCGCCCGTACACCCAGTAGTTCTGCTGGAAGTAACCGGGCTTTCCCGATGTATCCACAAAGTCGCGCAGGCTGCTGCCGCCCTGCTTTATCGCCTCGTTGAGCGTTGCGCGGATCGCCGCTACCAGTTGTTCGCAGCGCGGCAGGCTGAGCTTGCCCTGCGGCGAGTTGCGGCTTGATGCCGGCGCGGAACAGGGCCTCGTTGGCGTAGATGTTGCCCACGCCGACCACGATGCGGCTGTCCATGATGCATTGCTTGATGCTGGCTTTGCGCTTGCGCGTGGCCTGAAAGAGATAGCGCGCATCGAAATTTTTATCTCCGGTTTAATCGGCAGGGTTCGGGGCCGAGATCGGCGAGCAGCGGGTGGGTGTGCACATCGCCGCCATGCCACAGCACCGCGCCGAAGCGGCGCGGGTCGCGCAGGCGCATCAGCGTGCCGTTGCTCAAGTATCAAATCGAAGTGGTCGTGCTTGTCGGCGGAGTGTTCGCAGGCAGGATGCGCAGGCTGCCGGACATGCCCAGATGCAGGATCAGCGTGCCGCTGCCGCAATCCATCAGCAGGTATTTGGCGCGGCGCTTGAGCGAGACTATGGTTTGTCCGCGCAGCAGCCTCGGCAGGTTCTTTCGGGATCGGCCAGCGCAGGCTGCCGTTGCGGATGACGGCGTCCGCGATCGTGAGTCCGGTGAGATGCGCGGCAAGCCCGCGCCGCGTGATCTCTACTTCGGGGAGTTCAGGCACGTCGGCGTTTCCACCAAATATATCCACCCGACCCTGCCAGCAGCAGCGGCAAGGCCAGCAAAAAGCCGATGCTGATGAACCTGAGCTGCGTTGCGCTTAACTCAAGCTTGCTGTCTTTTGCTGGACGCAGATGCTGGACAATGAGATGTTCCTCGCCGGCAAGCCAGTTCACCATGTTCATGCCCAGGTCCACGTTGCCGCCGTTGCCGGCGAAACTATTGGAGAGAAACGCGCCATTGCCGACGACCACGATGCGTTGTTCCCTGTCATTGATATTGCGTTGCAATGCCAATGCGATGACCACCGGGCCCGGGATGTCATGCTGCTTGTCGAATACCGGCTTGTCTTTGGGCACTTTTCGGCTCACCCAGCCGCGTGGCGCAACTTCCACGAGCACGTTGTGTCGCCAGTCCGGATTTTCATTCCACAGTAGCGGCCGCGCCGAGGGAAAGGCGGTGGTCAGATTGAAATTGTGCGTGATGGCATGGGGCGGATAGCTGGCTCCCAGCGACCAGTTGGCGGGGGCATTCATCTCGATGGCAGCCGGGTCGATCACGATGCCGGGCGGCAATATCACGTCGAGTTTTTCCGCGAGGCGTTCCAGTCCGCGCATGGGTTCGGCATCTACCAGCCAGAGCAGATTGCCGCCATGATCGACGTAGCGCAGCAGTTTGTCCACTTCGCCGGGCATCAGATCGACCTGCGGCTGTGTGATGACCAATACACTGGCATTGTCCGGCACTTGCTGAGCCAATGACAGATTGAGACTGGCAAGATGATAGCCGCTCTGCTTGAGCTTGGCGCCGAACAGTGAACCGAGGTCGAAGTTGGCTATGCCGTCGAGCTTGCGTTCGCCGTGCCCGTCCAGATACATCAAGGTTTGATCGCGGGTGTGTGCTAGGCGCAGCAAGGTGCTGGTGACGATCTGTTCGTTTATCTTGGTAAGGTGTTCGCTGCGTCCGGCATACTCGATCACCATTTCGCCGTTGAAGCGGATTTGCGCAGCACGGGCTTTTTCAGATTCTTTCCCGGGATCGATGAAAACCAGATGAATGTCCGGGTTGTAGCGTTGATAAAGCGCCAGGAAGTCGCGAATGATCTTGCGGATGTCGCCCAACCGCGCATCCTGCTCGGTCGCGTACACGGTGATATTCACCGGGCCGTTCAATTGCTTGAGAACCTCGATGCTGGAGGGTTCCAGACTGTTGATGGTGTTGTAGGTGACATCGCGCTGTATGTGATGGCGCGCAGTCAGATAGCCGAGGCCGGTTGCAACGCAGATCAGGATCAGCACGAACAGCAGATTTCGCAACGAATGAGATTTGAAGACTTTGGTCATGACTCACCCGTAGACGCGATTATTGTGCAGGCGCTTCATCGTCAGGATCAGAAAGACTGCGGTGAACAGCACGAAGAACGCGGCGTCACTGCTGTCCAGCAAGCCGTTGTTGAAATTCTGGAAGTGATAGAGCGGGGAGATGGAGTGCCAGGGCGAATCTTCCGCCAGCGCTCCAATGTCGGCCAGCCACAAACCGATCAGCACCACCAGTGTAGCTATGGCGGCAATGACAGGTTGCGTGGTAAGTGCGGAAATATACAGCCCCAGCGCGATAAAGCTGCAGGTGAGCAGGAACAATCCCAGGATATTGCTCAACAACAGACCGTGGTCAAGCGCTGTGCCGAGTGCCAGGCTGTAAAGCATCAGTACCACACCGGACATCAGCATGACCAGAAAGATCAGCAAACCCAGAAACTTGCCGAACACGATGTGCAAACCTGACAGCGGGGCCGACAGCAGCAGCGTGAACGTTTGATTGCGGCGTTCCTCGGCAATCAGGCGCATGGTGAGCATCGGCACCAGCATCATCAGCAAAAGCGCGACGGTATTGAACATCGGTGCGGCGACCGTGGACGTCACACCGGGTGGATTGGCGATTTCGGCGAGCTGCGGCTGAACTTCCAGGAACGCTTCCAGCCGCGCCAGAAAGAACCATGCAAAAACGAATTGCAGCACTGCCATGATGAACCAGGTGGACGGCATCGCAAACAGGCTGCGCAGTTCGCGCATGGCGAGCAGGCGGATCACTGCTTATCTCCTGCGCCAAGACCGCCCGAAGGGCGAGAATCCGGCGGCGGGGTCAACTCAGCATCCGGCTTGCTGGATAGCGGTTTGCCTGGGATTGGTACACCCCTTGCCGTTGCGGCCGTTTCCGCATCGGTGATCTTTACGTACACGTCTTCCAGCGTGGCTTGCAGTGGCGTGAGTTGTTCCAGTTGCCAGCCCTGTTGTTCAGCCAGGGTGAGCAGTGCACCTTTGGGGTTGTGATCCGGTGTATGCAAAATGCGGAACTTTGTGGCGGATTGCTGCTCTACGTGGCTGATGCCGGGGATGCCTTCGAGCACACTCAGCGGCGGCGGATTGCGCAAGCCGACGATGAAGCCCGATACCCCCTCGTGTTGCTGCATGTGTGCACTGGTATCGCCATAGATCAGCTTTCCGTGCTGCATGATCTCAACGCGATCACAGACGCTTTCCACTTCACTGAGCAAATGCGTGGAAAGTATCACGCTGTGTGTATCGCCCAGTTCGCGGATCAGTGCACGGATTTCGCGTATTTGTGCCGGATCAAGGCCGACGGTGGGTTCATCCAGCACGATCACGTCGGGGCGATGGATGATGGCTTGCGCGATGCCGACGCGTTGCTGATAACCCTTGGACAGGGTACCGATGATCTTTCTGCCGACCTCCTCGAGGCCGCAGCGCCGCTGGGTTTGTACCAGCGCATCAGCCGCTGCAGCGGATCCCATGCCGTGCAATCGCGCAACAAATCCCAGGTAATCGTTCACGCTCAGTTCACGATATAACGGCGGGTTTTCCGGGAGATAGCCAAGATGCGCTTTTGCAAGCATGGGCTGGCGCAACAGGCTGATGCCGCAGATTTCGATGCTACATTCATTCTGTTCGGCGTTGTCCGGCAGCAAGCAGCCGGTCAGCATTTGCAGCGTGGTGGTCTTGCCTGCGCCATTGTGTCCGAGCAAGCCCAGCACTTCTCCGCGCTTCAATTCCAGCGACACGTTATGAATGACCTGGAGATTACCGAAGTGGCGCGATAAATTGCGTGCGTTCAGGGTAATTTCGGGAGTAGTTGTTGGCAATGTCGAGAGGCCGTCATGGTTGTGAATTAGACTAAATATAACCTATTATGTGCATCCCTATCAAAAGCAGTATTGTCATGAATAAAAGCTTATACATTGTTTTCGGTTGTTTTCTGCTCGCCGCTTGCGCGCACACGCCACCGCAAGCGGAAGCTGAGGATCAGATTGAACAACCCGAAGCGCAGGAAGAAGCGCAGCCGGCATTGCCCGGCGTTGAGTTGAGCAGCGAGTTGCTCTATGAATTCCTGTTATCCGAAATCGCCGCCCAGCGTGGCAATGATACAGTCGCCGTCGACGGCAGTACTGATTTGGCGAAGAAAACGCGCGACCCGCGCCTTGCCATGCGCGCTGCTCACTTGGCGCTTCAATTCGGGCAAATCGACAAGGCTATCGAGGCGCTCAGGATTTGGCGTGATACCGACCCGTCTTCACTGATGGCGAGACGCATGCTTTCGTCGGTATTGGTGCGCAGCGGCAAGCTGGACGAAGCCGGCGTTGAATTGGTCGGCCTGTTGAAGGCGGACGACAAGCATACTACGCAGACCTTCGTTCAGATTTATCAAATGCTGGCAACCTATCCGGATAAGGCGGCGGCATTGAACTTGATGCGCCATCTTACGCAACTTTACCCGAATGTGGCTGAAGCGCATTTGGGGGTAGCCAAGTTGGCACAAGCTTCCGGTGACGGGGAACTTGCGTTAAGCGAGGCAGGACAAGCGCGCAGCCTGCGGCCCGAGTGGGTTATGGCGGTCTCGCTTGAAGCCGAACTGTTGCAGGGTAATGCTCCGCAAAAGGGCTTGGATTTGTTGCGTGGTTATTTGTCCGACCATCCCGAAGCCAGCGAACTTCGATTGCAGTATGCTCGCGCCTTGCTTGAACAAAAGCAATACAGGCAGTCGCGGGACGAATTTCAGCGTTTGTCGGACGAGAATCCCGATAACCCCGATTTTGCCTATGCAATCGCACTGATCTCGCTGCAGCTGAATGATTTGAAAGACGCGGAGATCCAACTCAAACAGTCGCTCAGCAAGGGCAAGAAAGACCAGGATACCGTGCAGTATTACCTCGGCCAGCTTAGCGAGGCGAAAAAAAACGAGGAAGAAGCGATTGGTTACTATCGCGAAGTCAAGGGTGGCGAATATCTGTTTCCCTCGCAGGTCCGCCTCGCTTATCTGCTGAGCAAGCGCGGCCAGCTTGCCGAAGCGCGCCAGCTGCTGCAACAGGCGCGGACTACAGATAATCAACAGCGCGCGCAACTGACGCTGGTCGAAGCGCAATTATTGCGCGACGCGAACCAATTCGACGAAGCATACAAGGTGTTGAATCAAGCCCTGGAGAAACAACCTAACCACATTGATCTTATTTACGAAACCGCAATGATGGCAAACAAGATCGGCAAGCTCGACGTGTTCGAGCAATTGATGCGCAAATTGATCAAAATCAAACCCGATCACGCTCAAGCCTACAATGCGCTCGGCTATGGTTTGCTGGAACGCAACGAGCGCATTCCCGAAGCGATGCAGCTGGTGGAAAAGGCCCTGCAGCTTGCGCCCGATGATGCCGCCATCATGGACAGCGTGGGATGGGGCTACTATCGCAGCGGCAAACTGGACGAGAGTGTGAAGATGCTGCGTCGCGCATACGCTGCCAATGCCAATCCCGAGATCGCTGCGCATCTTGGCGAAGTATTGTGGGTGCGAGGCGATAAAGAGGAGGCCAAGAAGATCTGGCGGGACAGCCTCAAGGAAAATTCCGGCAATGAGGAATTACAAGCGGTCATCAAGAAATTCGATCCTTGAAGATGCGATGGCTGGTTATCATGGGGCTGACGTTGTTGAGCGGCTGCGTGTCAATACCCCATGCCCCGACGTCTGCCGAGCGCCCGGCACACCCTGAATCCGCGCCTTTCGCAATGAACGGACGGATCTTGATCGAATACGATGGCAAGCGGAATTCCGCCGGGTTGCACTGGACGCACCGGCAACAATCCGATGAAATCCTGTTGTTGACTCCGCTCGGGCAAACAGCCGCACGCGTCTATCGCGACGACGGGATCGCGACCCTGGACGATGGCACCAAACATTACCGGGATATTGATGCGGCATCACTGATGCAACAGGTACTGGGCTGGCATCTGCCTCTGGTCGGCTTGCATCAATGGGTGCTGGGTCTGCCGGATGCCGATGCTCCGGCGCAAATCGAGCGTAATCCCGATGGCCGAATCTCCTTGTTGCGCCAGGATGGATGGGATGTGCATTATCTGAGCTATACCGACACCAAGCCGGGCAGCTTGCCTAAGCGCCTGAGATTGAAGCACGATGACATGCAGGTTGAATTGCTGATTGACGAATGGGAATGGAATCCGCAATAAAGCTTACTTGTCCAGCGCCGGCAAAATTGAACCTGTTCCTGCATGTCGTAGGGCGCAGGCCGGATGGCTATCATTTGCTGCAAACCCTGTTCCGTTTCATTGACCTGCATGACACGCTGCACTTCATCCTGCGCAAAGACGGCATGGTGCGGCGCTGCAATGTCGTCGAAGGCGTGGTCGAGGAACAGGATCTATGCGTGCGTGCGGCGCGTATGCTGCAAAACGAGACCGGATGCGGCTTGGGGGTGGATATCGAGGTGGATAAGCGCATCCCGATAGGAGGTGGTTTAGGCGGTGGCAGTTCGGATGCCGCGACCACGCTGATCGCGCTGAATCGCTTGTGGTCATTGGGTTTGTCGCGTGTGCGCTTGATGGAGCTCGGCTTGCGCCTGGGCGCGGATGTGCCGGTGTTTGTGTTCGGCGAGAATGCTTTCGCCGAGGGCGTGGGAGAAAAGCTGGTTGCTTATCCTTTAACGGAGGCGTGGTACGTGGTGCTGTTCCCCCCGGTACAAGTGTCGACCGCGCAGATTTTTGCCCATCCTGAATTGACACGCAATGCGGTTTCCATCACAATGCGCGCCCTTTCGGAGCGCCACCTTAGCGACGAGCGGCAACTTCTCAACGATCTGCAATCCGTCGTGTGCAAGCTCTATCCGGAGGTGGCGCGTTACTTAGCCTGGCTCGATAAATCCGGCAAGGCGATGATGACCGGATCCGGTGCCTGTGTGTTCGCCGAGTTTGCCAGCCGCGGCCAAGCCGAAGCAGTGATAAAGCAGTTGCCGCACGGGATGCGCGGCGTGGTAACGCAAGGTTTGGCCAAGCACCCATTGCATGATTGGTTGCCAGATTAAAGATTAGAGTTTTATACGTAGCAGCAGATTAATGCTGCCAGGAAGTAGATGGGGAGTCGCCAAGTGGTAAGGCACCGGATTTTGATTCCGGCATTCGTAGGTTCGATCCCTACCTCCCCAGCCAATTCTCGGGGTATGTGCCCTGATATTTTGATTGTTTAAGGGGTTGCAAGTGTCCTATGACAGCTTGATGGTGTTCACCGGCAATGCCAATCCAAAGCTCGCTGAAGCGGTTGCGCGGTATCTGCATTTACATCTCGGGCGCGCCAAGGTAGGTCGTTTTTCCGACGGCGAGGTGATGGTGGAACTACTTGAGAACGTGCGCGGCAGGGATGTTTTCGTGCTGCAATCCACTTGCGCGCCGACCAATGACAATCTAATGGAAGTATTGGTCATGGTGGACGCCTTGAAACGCGCTTCGGCTGGACGTATCACCGCGGCGATGCCCTATTTCGGCTACGCGCGCCAGGATCGACGCTTGCGCTCGGCGCGGGTCGCGATAACCGCCAAATTGGTGGCCGATATGTTGAGCAGCGCCGGCGTGAATCGTCTGTTGACCATGGATCTGCACTCCGACCAGATTCAGGGCTTCTTCGACATACCGGTGGACAACATCTATGCAAGCCCGATCCTGTTGTCCGACGTGTGGAAGCACAATTACCCTAACCTGATCGTGGTATCGCCCGATGTGGGCGGTGTGGTTCGCGCCCGTGCACTGGCCAAACAACTGGATGCGGATCTTGCGATCATCGACAAGCGCCGTCCAAAGCCGGGCGTGGCAAAAGTAATGAACATCATCGGCGAAGTGGCAGGACGCACTTGCCTGATCATGGATGATATGGTGGACACCGCCAATACGCTGTGCGAGGCCGCCCTTGCCCTGAAGGAAAAAGGTGCTACGCGCGTATTGGCCTATTGTACCCATGCTGTGCTGTCTGGCCCGGCGATCGAGCGCATCGAGAATTCCGCGATGGATGAGCTGGTTGTCACCGACACCATCCCGTTGAACGAAGCAGCGCGCAAGTGCAAGCGCATCCGTCAACTCAGCACGGCTGAATTGCTGGCGGAAACCATACGCCGCATAAATAGCGAGGAATCGGTAAGCTCGTTATTTACCGAATAAATAGGTAGGGTGGGCACGGTTTCATCGTGCCCACGAGGTTCAATAGCGCGTGGGCAAGAATACCTGACCACCCTACATAAGTTTTTTAGCGGCAGCCATGTTGGCTGTCACAACACGAGGATCGTCTGGTCGCGGACGGTTCTGTTTTTAGGAGAAGTGAAATGGCAATCGAGATCAATGCAACAAATCGCAAGGCGCAAGGAACGGGTGCGAGCCGCCGTCTGCGTAACACCGGCCGCGTGCCAGGTGTTCTGTATGGCGCGGGCAACGTGAACCTGATCGAACTGGATCACAATGAGCTGTATTACAAACTGCGCGCAGAGGCATTCCATGCGTCGATATTGACGCTCAATCTGGAAGGCAAAAAGGAATCCGTGCTGTTGCGCGATTTCGTTATGCACCCGTTCCGCCAGCAAGTGCAGCACATCGATTTCCAGCGCGTGGACGTAAACAAGAAGATGCATATCAGAGTGCCCTTGCACTTCCTGAATGCTGATATCGCTCCAGGGGTGAAGGAAGGCGGCGGCAAGGTGAGCCATGTGATGACCGATTTGGACATCACCTGTTTGCCCAAGGACCTGCCGGCATTCATCGAAGTGGATTTGGGCAAGTTGGAACTGGGACATTCAGTACATGTCTCCGATTTGAAGCTGCCTGATGGTGTGGATATTGCCGCACACGGAACACATACCGCCGAAGCCGTGGTGGCCACTGTGCAAGTGCCGCGTGGTGCGCTTGAAGCGGAAGCGGAAGAAGCCGCTGCAGCGGCCGCTGCCGCAGAAGCAGCAGCAGTTGCACCTGCAGCTGCTGCGGGCGCAGCTAAAGCAGCTACAGCTACGGCTACAGCTACAGCTACGGCTACAGCTACGCCTGCTGCAGCGCCTGCCGCCAAAAAAGCCAAGTAATCCGACTGGCTGCATAAACCCGCCATGCCGAAAGCAATGGCGGGTTTTTTCATTCAGGTTATATTGGCCAAGATGCAAACAAGGACGTCATGACTGCGATACGTTTGATTGTTGGTCTGGGCAATCCCGGGCGGGAATACGAAACCAGCCGGCATAACGTCGGTTTCCGCTGGGTGGACGAACTCGCTCGCCTGCATAAAATGAGCTTCAAGAACGAGAACCGGTTTCACGGTTTGGCTGCGCGCGGTCAATTTCACGGGCATGATGTTTTACTGCTCAAGCCGCAGACTTTCATGAATGCCAGCGGACGATCCGTCGGAGCACTGGCGCAATTCCACAAGATAGCGCTGGAAGAGATCCTGGTAGTGCATGACGAGCTGGATCTGCCGCCGGGTGTGGCGCGTCTGAAATTTGGAGGCGGACACGGCGGGCACAACGGTCTGAAAGACATCATCGCGCATCTCGGCAGCAAGGAATTCTGGAGACTGCGCCTCGGCATCGGGCATCCGGGTGACCGTGGCGAAGTGACCAATTACGTGCTGAACGATCCGCGCAACGAAGAACATGAACTTATACTGGAGGCCATGAATAAAGCGCAGGATGTCGCGCATCTGGTCATTGAAGGAAAGACCGAAGCAGCGATGTTGAAACTGCATAGCAGTTGAGATGAAAGGTAGCAAGATGCTAGATTCAAGATGAAAGATACAGGGCATCCAGCTCAAACTTGAACCTTTCATCTTGCATCTTGTGTCTGTTTTTTTAGAAAGAAATAAACCATGAGTTTGAAATGCGGCATCGTCGGCCTGCCCAACGTCGGCAAATCCACCCTGTTCAATGCGCTGACCAAGGCGGGTATCGCGGCGGAGAACTATCCCTTCTGCACCATAGAACCCAACGTCGGCATCGTCGAGGTGCCGGATGCGCGCATGGCAGCGCTGGCCGAGATCGTCAAGCCGCAGCGTATCCAGCCCGCGATCACCGAATTCGTCGACATTGCCGGACTGGTCGCCGGAGCAAGCAAGGGCGAGGGGCTGGGAAACCAGTTCCTCGCCAACATCCGCGAGACCGACGGCATCGTCAACGTGGTGCGCTGCTTCGAGGACGACAACGTGATACACGTCGCGGGCAGGATCGATCCGGTCGCCGACATCGAAACCATTATCACCGAACTGGCGCTGGCCGACCTGGCCACCGTGGAAAAAGCGCAGCAACGCAGCGGCAAACTGGCGAAATCCGGCGACAAGGAAGCAGCCAAACTGGGTATGTTGCTGGAACAGGTCGCCGCTCATCTCGACCAAGGCAAACCGGCACGCATGTTGAAACTTGATCCCGACCAGCGCGCACTGCTCAAGCCGCTGTGCCTGCTCACCATCAAGCCCGCGATGTACGTGGCCAACGTCGCGGAAGGCGGTTTCAGCAACAATCCGCTGCTGACCCGTCTGGAAGAATTCGCCGCCAAGGAAGGCGCGCCGGTGGTGCCGATCTGTGCCGCGCTCGAAGCGGAGATCGCCGAACTTTCCGATGCAGACAAACAGGAGTTCCTTGCCGATGCGGGCTTGGCCGAACCCGGCCTGAATCGCCTGATCCGCACCGGTTACGAATTGCTCGGGCTGCAAACATACTTCACTGCCGGCGTAAAGGAAGTGCGCGCCTGGACCATCCACAAGGGCGACACCGCCCCGCAGGCGGCGGGCGTGATACACAATGATTTTGAACGCGGCTTCATCCGCGCCGAAGTGATCTCCTTCGACGACTTCGTGAAATACAAGGGCGAACAGGGCGCGAAGGATGCGGGCAAGATGCGCGTGGAAGGCAAGGATTACGTGGTCCATGACGGCGATGTTATGCATTTCCGCTTCAACGTGTGATTCTTCCGGCGCGTGCGTTCCGATCGACAACAAGCGATGCACGAACGGCAATTATGCTAACCTTTGCCGGTCATGAATAAAGAAAACTGGACGGATGAATGAAATATTTGGTTGTTGTCATCGGAATGTTGTTATCTGCGCATGCACTTGCAGGATCAGCCGCTCCGGGCATCCCCCTGAACCAAAAACTGGCAGTCGTTGATTATTTTGACAATGGCCGGCAGTCCGGTTGCGGGTTGAGAGCAACCGGCGTGACCAAGGACGATGTGTCGCTCAATGCGTTGATCACCGTGTTCATGAAGGGGACGGGTGCCGCATTCGGTGTCATCAAGGTCGTTGCCAGAAAAGTAAACATGAAAGACGGTGTTCCCCTGTTACATGACGGCAAGATCACCTATGCAAACATCGGAAACATCCGCAAGGCCTGGATCAAATCCTATTCGGGGAAGGAGCCGCTGATCTATAAAAACGGCGAGTCATCGCATGGCGACGCCTATATGGTAACGGCGGATTTCTCCAGCACCGTGGATATATTGGTCGAGATACTGCAGGACAGCTTCGAGATCGGGCTCAACAGAACAGAAGACGGCCCGGATGAGGTATACCAATTTGATAAGCAACTGGACCAGGACGAGGCTTACAAGCTGTCCGTATGCATGAAAAATCTAAGAACCGCGATGGATGAAATCAAGGAAAAGCAAAATTTCTAGCAAACATCGCTTGGAGCGTTTTTCGCGTTGATCGCCGGTGGTACTCCCCATTTGGCCAAATCACTCCTGCATCAGCCAATCCTGCAGAAAAGTCCACTGTTCGAGCTCGCGTTCGGCGATGTGGTGCGGCAGGTCAAACAGGGATTTACCCTCGAACGCTGCGTTCACGTATACCTGGGTCTCGCGCAAATAGGCCAATACCGGCAAATCAAGGGTGGACAGGAAGTATTCCAGTGCATGAGCCGCGCGGGTGCGCGGCTCCATGCGCATCCCGATTACTCCGATACGGCACAGGCTGCCGCGCACGTTCTTCTCCTCGATCAGTTCCTTCAAAAAGTCCCGGCTGGCATCCAGGTCAAATAACGAGGGGGTGATGGGAACGATGATCTTGCTAACCTGCTTTATGATAGAAAAGGCGAAATTACTGCCGGAATGGCCGGCGGCGGAATCTATCACCAGCCAGTTGCTGGTGCCGTCATCCTCCTTGCCGTGTTCCATCGCGCGGACTGGCGGGAGATCATCCGGTCGCATGGAAAGCCATAACGCGGCGGATTGTTGTAAATCCATGTCGAGCAAGGCCACACGCTGGCCGCGATTGGCCAACAATCCGGCTATGTTGACCGTCAGCGTGGTTTTGCCGCATCCTCCTTTTGGATTTGCAATCAGAATTGTTTTCATTTCTTGCCCACCTTACCTGAAATTAATCTGCAGCAGCAAAAATTACTGCGGGGAGTATTTGCGATCAGCAGCAGTTCGGTCATGACGGACCGGTTTGGGTTGGAACGGCCTAAATGATACCATCGCGGAATAGATATTTTTGAACTGCATAACGGGTTTTCGGAGACAAGCATGGCAGGCCATAGCAAATGGGCAAACATTCAACACCGCAAGGGCAAGCAGGATGCCAAGCGCGGTAAAATATTCACACGGTTGATCAAGGAAATCACCGTTGCGGCACGGCTGGGCGGTGGCGACCCGGACGGTAATCCGCGCCTGCGCCTGGCGATGGACAAGGCGTATTCCAACAACATGCCCAAGGACAATGTCGAGCGCGCCATCAAGCGCGGCAGCGGCGAACTGGAAGGAGTGGAATATCAGGAACTGCGCTACGAGGGTTACGGCATCAACGGCGCGGCGGTGATGGTGGATTGCATGACCGACAACAAGACCCGTACCGTCGCCGATGTGCGCCATGCCTTCGCCAAAAATGGCGGCAATCTCGGCACCGACGGTTCGGTGTCGTTTCTGTTCAAACACTGCGGACAGTTGATCTTCGCGCCCGGCACGGATGAAAACGGCCTGATGGAAGTCGCCTTGAATACAGGAGCGGAAGACATAGTCGGCAATGACGACGGCAGCATCGAAGTGATCACCTCACCGCATGATTTCATCAATGTGAAGCAGGCACTGGAAGCCGCAGGATATAAAGCAGAATTTGCCGAAGTCATCATGAAACCCGCCAACGAAGTGGTCTTCACCGGCGACGACGCGGTGAAGATGCAGAAACTGCTCGATGCACTTGAGGACTTGGACGATGTGCAGGAAGTGTATACGACAGCAGTTATAGAAAATTGATGCGCATCCTTGGAATAGATCCCGGTTTGAGAGTGACGGGTTTTGGCGTGCTGGACATGGACGGACAACAATTGAGTTATGTCGCCAGCGGCTGCATCAAGACACCTGACGGCGAAATGCCCGAGCGGTTGAAGGAAATACTGAACTCGCTGGGCGAGGTGATCGCGCTGCATCAGCCGCAGCAAGTCGCGGTGGAAAAAGTATTCGTCAACGTCAATCCGCAATCCACGCTGATGCTGGGCCAGGCACGCGGTGCGGCAATCTGTGCGGCGGTGCTGGCAAATCTGCCGGTGGCGGAATATACCGCATTGCAGGTAAAGCAGGCCGTGGTCGGCAACGGTCATGCCGATAAGGAGCAGGTGCAACAGATGGTGCAACGCTTGTTGAAATTATCCGGCACCCCCGGCCCGGATGCGGCAGATGCGCTGGCCTGCGCGATCTGTCATGCGCACGGCGGGCAGGGCATGGGTACGCTGGCGACGGCAGGATATCGAATGAAAAAAGGCAGATTGACATGATCGGCAGGCTGACTGGCATCCTGTTGGAAAAAAACCCGCCGCAAATCCTGCTGGATGTGCAGGGTGTGGCTTACGAACTGGACGTGCCGATGAGCACGTTCTACAACCTGCCCGTGCTGCATGAAAAAGTGGTGCTGCACACTCTGCTGATCGTGCGCGAAGATGCGCATCTGCTGTATGGATTTCTGAGCAACGAGGAACGCGTCGCGTTCCGCCAGTTGCTCAAGATCAGCGGGGTCGGACCCAAGCTGGCATTGTCGGTATTGTCCGGTCTTAGCCTGAACGATCTGGCCATTGCTGTGGCAAACAAAGAGGCTGGACGACTCACCAAGATCCCCGGCGTAGGCAAAAAAACCGCCGAGCGATTGCTGCTGGAATTGCAGGGCAAGTTTGTGGCGACTGGTGCGGGGAGTACTCAACAACACACACCTGTCGTATCTTCCGGCAACGATATCGTTAACGCGCTGCTGGCGCTGGGCTACAACGAGAAGGAAGCGGACTGGGCGGCCAAACAATTACCCAAGGATGCCAACGTCTCGGAAGGTATCCGCCAGGCACTAAAGTTGTTGTCCAGGAATTAAAACCGCTCCTGGAAAACAATTAGTTGAAAAACAGCGGGTTGCCAACTCATTATCCCACCTGACCTGCGCTATTAACCCCGCGCAGTTATACTCAATGTTTGTCTCCCTGACTCTTCCACAACCAGGCAAATACTCCGGCAATGATGATGCCCAAACCGAGCAGCCATAGCCAGTAGCGTTCCAGAAATCCCGGTTGCGAGACTTTTTCGACTGGTGCCGCAATTGTTACAGGAGGGCTGGGTTGTGGCGGCGGCAACACAGCCGGCGCCTCGTGTTCAACCGGGGCAGGCACTACGACGGGTGGGGGGGGCGGAGTTTTTACGGGCTTGTGCTTGGCCGCGATTTTCTTGGTCTTCCGGATTGCCGGCTTGGGCGCAGGTTCCGCACCGGCGGCAGGCTGCTCGGCAACGACTGCAGGAGCAGGGAGCAGATTCAGGTGTCTCCGGTGCGGATGGTTTTTCGACAACTGCAGCGACCGGGGCCGGTTCAGCAGCTGAAACAGCTTCCGGCTTGGACGCGCATGCAGATAAAGCCAAGGCTGAAAGTAGCAACGTTACAGGTATGGCAACATTAAAAATTCGTGACATGGCGTTCTCCCACAATGCGGTTATTGACCTTGTTTCAGTGTGGAATCATCCCACAGTTCGCGGCAATTTGATAGTAATGACTGGGCGATGGCTCCGGTGGCTTTATCGCGCGGCATATATTCAAGCACATCCGTTTTATGAAATTCCGCATATATAGTTTTCCTGTAAATCTGCCTTGAAACTGCAGTCAGCTATGGCATAAAAAACAGGTTCGCTGTATCCCTGCTTGATTACCACGGGATCACCTGGCCGTCATAACCAAAAAACTTCCCTGAATCGGCCAAGGTGAGTCTATCTATCACTTGCCGCATGCCAGAAACGCTTTGCTCGGCGGAAATCAAGGCGTTCGGCCCCCCCATATCAGTCTTCACCCAACCCGGATGGAGTACCACTGCCATTATTCCGATCGGCTTCAGGTCAATCGCAAGACTTTTCACGACCATATTTACCGCCACCTTGCTGGAACGATACAGATAGCTGCCGCCCCCGCTGTTATCCGCGATGCTGGCCATTTTGCTGGTAATGGTCGCGATGGTTTTTTGCTTGCCGCGAGCGATCTGCGCGGCGAATGTCTCTGCCATTTTCAGCGGCGCCATTGTATTGATGCGGAATGCCTGGATCCAATCCGCATAATCGGTATGTCCAAATCCGCTTTTATCCGTATCGGGATAGATTCCCGCGTTGTTGATGAGCAGGTCTATGGTTTCATCGGCCAGGACCTGCCCCAGGCGATCGATCTGCACATGATCGGCGACATCGAGCGCATGGATTTTGATCAGTTCGGGATGTCGCGCCGCCAACCCGGTGAGCGCTTCTGATTTTTCAGGATAGCGGCTGCAAGCCAAAACACGCCAGCCGTCTTCCGCATATTGTCTGGAAAACTCCAGTCCGATTCCGCGGTTGGCGCCAGTGATCAATACGGTTTTCATCTTTATCCTCTTGGTGGATGCCACTTACCTTTTGATTCGGCCAATTTGTATCAAGATTCGACCTTGGTAAGCTGCAGGAACTGCAATGGCTTGCTCTTGGCATCCGCATCCCTGTCGTCATCGGTTCGTATCGGGCTGGCAACGGCCTGTTTAAATATCCCGGATAGAGCTTGCGTATCATCGGATTGATTTGCCGAGTAAGCCTCTGTCCCCCATGCAATTCCCAAAATGACGAATAAGGCCTGTAACCCTCCAGCTCACTGAAAGTATTGAGAAATCAACATGAATCGCTACCTGATCATAACGTCATGCCATGTAGTCGCCGCCGCAGCCCATCAGCGAACCCGCCTTTCGATGGGAAAAGTATACTCTGATATCGTCAATTTCCACCAAAAGACTGCCTTTGATAAGACGACACGGCCCGGAAAGTTTAGAATAGTTGCATCCAAAAATACAGACAGGTACCAGCGATGAAAATAATTAATGTTCTTGGCGTCTTGTTGGCTTCAGTTGCAATGCCGGCCTATCCAGCCCTGAACATCGGTGGCAAGGCTCCAAACTTCGTTACGCAAGCCTCGCTTGGCGGCAAGGTATTCACTTACTCGCTCGTTGATGAGCTAAAGAAGGGGCCGGTAGTGCTTTATTTTTATCCTGCAGCATTCACCAAGGGCTGCACGATAGAAGCGCACGATTTTGCCGATGCAATCGAAAAATATCAGGCGCTTGGGGCGACAGTGATCGGTGTTTCGCACGACGACATTGAGAAGCTGAACCGGTTCTCGGTCAGCGAATGCCGCAGCAAATTTCCCGTGGCGGCGGATCCGGATCAAAGCATCATGAAATCCTACGATGCGATCCTCGCTGCAAAACCGGAGTATGCGAACCGCACATCCTACGTCATTGCTCCCAGCGGCGAGATCATCTATACCTATACCGACCTGCAACCAGACAAGCATGTCGAAAACACGCTGGACGCGCTGCGGAAATGGGCTGGTCAACACAAACATAACTGAAATGCCATGCCCTTGGTTGCCCAATGCTTTCCATTACTGAAGCGACAACATGCAACAGCCAGGATGTTGCGGTCATTGATTGGAACGTAACCTGGGACGGTTAGGCTTGATTGTTCTTGCCCAACGAATAGAAATTATTCTTCATGACCAGGTTCATGCGTTCGCCAAATTGCTGGGCAAAGTTGCGCATGGCTTTTGCTGCTTCCACTTCTCCGGTGGCTCGTTCAAAAGTATCTGCCATGGATAGAAGGTTCTGGTGATAAAACTGCTTCATCTCATCCACCATCATGTCTTTGGTCCATAGATCGATACGCAGCGTATTATTCTCCCTGGTATCCCAAAGTGCGATCATCACCGCTTTGCTGGTGCTTTCCGCTTTTGTGTCGGAAGCGCTCCAGTCGATTTTCTCAGGCAATTTGTTGTCGTCAAGCGTAACGGTAAATTTGATCTCGGATTGTTTCATTGCAGGATGGCACCTATAAGATCCCGGCTAGGGGATGTGTGATTGCTAACAAAGATTGCTGGTAACTCAATAAGCGGCTGTTGCGATTTCATTCCTCTAGCGCCCGGTTTCGATATCAGTGACAAATACATCCGCATATTCGTCGCCAATTCACCAGAAATTTGTGCGGCGCGTGACGCCGGCAACTACATGGCTGCGTTTGTTTGGTTCTAGCACAATCAGATTTCCGATCTTCCCCGCGATACCGGCCAATGCGATTATAACCGGCCAAGCCGGATAAGTTTGTAGTCAAAAGTGCTTTGGAAATTTTCCTGTCTTCACTGGATGATTTCCTGCATCCCCGGCTGGTATATTTTAACGTTATTACGGCCTGCTTTCTTGGCGTGATACATGGCAATATCGGCGTTCTTCACCAGCCGTTTCTCTTCGTTGCCGTGTTGCGGGTAGACGGCAACGCCAATACTTGACGAAATTTTCAGAAGATGTCCCGCCAGCTCGAAAGGCTGGTTAAGAGCATGGAGAATTTTCTCGCCGACTTTGCTGGCATCCAGCTCAGTTTCTATGGACGGAAGCAGCGCGACGAATTCATCACCGCCTATGCGTGCGGCAGTGTCCGAATCGCGCAGGCAATTCTGGATGCGCACTGCGACTTCCCTCAGCAACAGATCGCCCACTCCATGGCCGTATGTATCATTGACCGGTTTGAATCTGTCCAGGTCGATGAACGTCAATGCCAGACGCGTCTTGTTCCGTTGCGCCGTTGCGATTGCCTGCTTCAGGCGGTCGTTGAAAAGCGCGCGGTTGGGCAAATGGGTCAGCGCATCATATTGAGCCATGTGCATCATGTGGTTTTCAACGTCCTTGCGCTCGGTAATATCGGTGGAAATGCCGCATAAAGCATAGATGCTACCATCCTCTCGACGCAACGGAAGTTTTACCGACATGAAAACATTCATCACTCCGGTGAGCAAATTCTCATTGGTCTCCTCCTTCTGGAGCGTTACTCCTTTTTTCAATACACGCAGATCATCCTTGCGAATGTTGGCGGCGGTGTCCGCGTCAAAGAACTTGTAGTCGTCATAGCCCACGATCTCTTCCATCGGCGCAGCGAAACGCTCGCGCAGCAGGCGGTTGGCGAACATGTAGCATCCCTGGGTATCCTTCATGTAGATGTAGGCGGAAACGTTCTCCAGAATATCAGAGAGCATTTTTTCGCTCTCCTTGAGCGCCTGGTCGGCATGGCTGCGGCCCAGTGCAATCTCTGCCAGATTTGCGGCTTGCTCGATCAAACGAATCTCTTTATCTTTCGGCTGGTGCGCCTGACGATGATAGATCGCGAATACGCCGAGCACTTTGCCGGAAACCGAGAGGATGGGTTCCGACCAGCATGCCCCCAGCCCCGCCCTGGCGGTGAGCTCCCTGTAAGGTGCCCAGTAAGGATGGGTCCGGACGTCTTCAACGATGACACGCTGGCCGGTGAATGCAGCGGTGCCGAATGAGGCAGCGCCGACTCCTGTCCCGAACCCGTCTATTGCATCGTTGTAAAAACCGGGCAGACTGGGCGCCGCACCGTTCAACAGATGCCTGCCCTCGTCGTCAAGCAGCATGATGCTGCAAAGTATGTCCGGTTGCTCTTGCTCCACTCCGCGTGCGATAGCCTCAAGAATGGTGAAGAGCGGAGCGCCATGAGCCAGAAGTTCCAAAACATGGTTGCGGGATTTTTCACGTTGTTCGGACTGCTTGCTGCTGGTCGCGTCACGGGCAAGCCTGCGCTTGATGAGTATGATGTAATAGACGCCGGCCATGATGAAGCCGACCAGCAGCAGTGAGAACGCTACCACTGCTCCACCCGCCTGCAGACAGCTGTTGTTGCGCTACCGCGCAATGCAACAGGCAGAGACTCCCATATCAGATAACACTTTACAAACTGCATGGGTCGGTGAATATTCATGGGCCATATTGGCATGCGTTTTATCCTACCACAACTGGTTCAGGCACGATTTATGAAGAAGTTGCACGTTTCCAATTTATCCGCGGGCTGATTTTATTTTCAAAGATGGCGGGGGGTTTTGAGCTGCCGGACTCGATCCATTTAATTCTCCAGTTGAATGCTGATGATGGTATCGTTATGATGCATATGTAATTTACCGGGAAGAAGACCCATGAAGAAAGTTGTATTCGCAATCATGCTGTTTTGCCTGGCATCTGCGGCTTGGGGGGTAGCGGACTCTGAACCAGATGTCATTTATTGGGACTCGGCGGCAGGCAAGGAACTACGTGCCCGCATCCCTGCCGATGCGGATTACTGGCAATTGATCCCGACGTTCGCGGTGCAGAACACCCAGTCATATTGTTCCGTGGCCAGCGCCATAACCGTGCTCAATGCCATGCCGATCAAGAAGCCTGTCGACCCCACTTATGCTCCCTACGCCTACTTTACCCAGCAGAATTATTTCACCGCTGATGTGAAAAATATCATCAGTCCGGAAACCGTTCTGCAGATCGGTATGACACGGGAACAGATGGCAGAAACTTTGACTGCGCAAGGTGTCCGGGCCATATCCATCGCCGGTGATACCCTTAACGATGAAAGTCTGCGCACCTTGCTGCAAAAGGCGCTTGGAGACGACGGTCAGTTTGTGCTGGCGAACTACTTGCGTGCAAGCCTGGGACAGGTAGGGGGCGGTCACTGGTCGGTATTGGCTGCTTTTGATATGCAATCCGACCGTGTTCTGATACTCGATGTGGCAAAGTATAAGTATCCGCCGGTTTGGGTCGGCATCAGTACACTGCGACAGGCGATTGCCACCCTGGACACGACCAGCAATAAAGTCCGGGGGCTTGTTATCGTTTCAAAATGAACCGGAAATGAAAACGAGTCAATTTAGCGAAGCGTCACCTTGAAGATGTTTTCCTGCAAGCGGCTCAAGCCGCGTTGCTGAAAGCGCGGGTTTTGCTCCAGCACCTCCGGTTGCGACAGCAAGCGTACCTCGGCATATCCGCGAAAGAGCTCTTCCACTTCGTCCGGGGATACCGAAAACGGCGGTCCCTGCATTTCCTGCTGGGGGTAATCCACAGTAATCAGCAGAATCTGAGTTGCCGGCGGCAGGATGCTCACCAGGTGGCGGACATAGCGTACACGCATTTCCGGCGGTAGCGCTATCAGCGATGCCCGGTCATACACCGCGCTGACTTTTGCCAAGTCATTTCTGCTCAAATCGAAAAAATCCCCGCACGATATGCGGATACCATTCGCCTCGTAACAGTCAAATTTTCCCTTGTTTGTATGCTCGGGTGAGTAGCCATTTTCTTTGAAGAAAGCCTGCGTTGCGATGGCACTCAGTTCCACACCCAGGACCTGGTGCCCCTGATCATGCAGCCATTTCATGTCCCGGCTTTTGCCACACAGCGGCACGAAAACCATGCTGCCGCGGGCAAGTTTTAATCCTGGCCAGAATTCACATAAATAAGGATTAACCTCATTCTGATGAAAGCCAATTTCTTCACGCTCCCAACGTTCCAGCCAAAAATCTTTTTCCATATCCATCCTGGCCAGAATTATTCGAAACGTATGCGCTTCATTTGAATGTGGGCCCGTGCAGTTACGCTGATGATACATCGGGCAAAACTTGAGATGCATCGTTCATGGGCTATGTTCCCACAACGAAATTCGGATAAGTATCACTGACAAACATCCACTGCTACCGATGGCCTTTCGTCTGTCAAAAGCCGCCAATCAATGCGCAATAAAAATAAACCAGCCCACGCCCCCAACTACAAATGTAACTGCGATGAAAATAATGATCTTTTGCAATATGTCCATGTTCTCTCCTGGTCAGCTTGATATGTTTGGCGACAGCTTAGCGCCGCAAATTGAATTGTCGTACAAATTGTCCGCAATAACCATAGTTTTCCGGAATGCCCGTCACGTGCTCGTTTACACCGATGCAACACAATAATTCAGAAGTCACTTTCGAGATTTTCATGGCAGGTTGAATATTGGGCCACATATATTACCGTATGACTATGGTGTGTCGTCCGTTTGCCGATGCCCCCGCGTCATGTCAAACTCTGCTAATGCGATTACTTTGTGTAATATCCGGCTAAATGCCATCCTTAATGCATAAATCCATCAGGCTTTGCAGGCTTTTCTCCTGGTTACTGATGTTAAATGCTGTTTTTCCAATGAAACTGCTTGGAGCTGAGCAACCTGCGCCTCTGACTTCTGCGTCTCAAGCGCAGGAGTCAGACAGCTTGGCTGTCATAGATGTTCCACACAATTATTTGTCCGGGCAGATAGCCAGCTTCGCCAACGATATTGACCGCTTCTTTGGTGGTGACCGTCATTACCAGGAGAGCAACCAAAGTGTTGTGCAACTCGATCTTACCCGCGTCACCGGATACGGCGGCGATGGAAAGCTCAGTCTGTCGGGCAGGGTAAATTTGAAATTGCCTGCTACCGAAGGGCGATTGCATCTGCTGCTCGAATCGGCTCCAGAAAACAATATAACAGACGAACAGACACAAAATTCGACCTTGCTAAGCAATCAAGTCGCTGCACCCGGTAGTTATGGCCTGGCTGCTCGCTATGTGAAAGAATTAAAAGACGTCTGGCATCTTAGTTTTGACTGGGGGATAAAATTCCCAATCCCCCCACACCCTTTCGTACGCACCAGGGGAAGCTATTCGGTCCCGCTGGGCGATGTGTGGCGCCTGAAAGCGGCGGAGTCGATATACTGGTTTAATAACCTGGGCTTGGGCGAAACCACCCAGCTGGATTTTGAGCGTTTCTTGAGCAAGCCGGTTCTGTTCCGTGCCACTAGCACTGTCGCGTGGCTCAAAGACAAGCAGAACTTCGATTTACGCCAGGACCTGTCGGTCTACCACACCCTGAATGATCGTACCGCCCTGCTGTATCAGACGAGTGCGATCGGGGTCAGCAATCCGCAATACGAATTGACGGATTATGTTCTATCGATGCTTTATCGTTACCGTTTGCATCGTGACTGGATGTTCTTTGAATTCAGCCCGCAACTGCATTTTCCCAAAACAGAAAATTTTCGATCCAGCCCCACGCTTAGCTTGCGCCTGGAGATGCTATTTGATGATACAAAATGATATCGGGCAAACTCGGCAAACCTGGTTGCCTATTCCTTGAAACTCCGAATCTGAATACCGACAGCGCGTTCTGGCAGGCATCACTTTCCTTTCTTGAACTTCTCCATCTCCCTCCGATCGCGCTTTGTCGGTCTGCCCTTGAAAATGAATGATCGTGGTTGTTCCTTGATCTGGGCAGCGATGGTTTCACGCCGCTGCCGGCTGGCATCCGTCTCACGATATAATTTCTGCGCCTCGGCAGCCGGGCCGCGCTTGTTGGAAAGTGCCATTACTTCGATTACAAATTGCTTCTGCCCGATGTTGATGTTGAGCATATCTCCCACCGCTACCGCCTTGGCCGGTTTGACACGCACCTGATTGATATGCACTTTACCGCACTCGACCGCATCAGCTGCCAAGGAGCGTGTTTTGAAGAAACGCGCAGCACAAAGCCATTTGTCGATGCGGAATTTTTCGCTATTATCGTCCGCGCTCATCTCGATATGGCAATACTGATGGCGAGAAGAAATTCATACGGTCAATGTGGCTGGAACAGGCCGGTCATTCTGCCTAGTTTAAGAGGGGATGATCTTTAGGCAGTTGTTTTGAGTACCAGATTGCAAGTTTGTGACGCAAAGTTTTTTCAGCGACCTGATCTTCAGGCAATGGTTGAATGACTTTATCATGCACCAGAAGCCGGTAAATGTAGAAAAGCTTCTCGCTTGCCGAATCGGTCGGCTCAAATTCGACAACGCCCCGTCCCTCGGCATATTTAACGCCCGCGAGCAATGCCCCTTTGAATAATTCTGCTTCATGCTTCAGTTTTTTCATTATGATCTCCGCCATTGATTTAATCACTGGTAACCTTGCGGGGCGACCGAAAATCATGTCGACTGATTATCATCATCTACACTATACTTTAACATTAAACATAGAAAATAAAGGAGGCCATATGATAAAGAATCCGCGTACGCGGCGTGTCACTGCTGTGATCATGGTGGTGCTGGGCGCCGCGCTGATGATTCTCACTCCAGAAGCATGGCCTGGCGCTCTATTACTTGTCCTGGGAGTTGCCCTGGAACTGATCGGCATCGCTCTGGAACACAAAGCCAAGTAAATTCTACTATGGCCGAACCGCTCAAAGGCGGCCGGATAGCGATTTATAACCACCCCCAGAATTCGAACCTGCATGGTTTGCAGATTCCCTGCAAACAATCGCTCCTCCTGAGGCCGGATGCCATCCGAAAGAAGCCGCCGCGCAATTATCGCTGATAGGAATACATCTTTCTCAGGAACAGCTCAACGACTTCCGTCGCAAGCCCCTCCGGCATTGCCTGCGGTTCGCTGGCCGGTACCAGCTGCAGTTGCTGGCACATTGAGTCAACTTGAGGATTCCAGCCGGAGCACAATATTTCATCATCGTACTCGGCCTCTATCGCCTCATATTCGATTTCGTAGTTGCTCATGTTCATCGTGACTTTCATGGCACACCTCCTTCTGCTTGCTTACATCCTCCGTACTTGTTATTTCCGTCCTTACAGTGATTATGAGCATATTACATGCCACCACAAAGTACGAATTGTCTGGAATGGCGCAGATATTGGCATGCAGGGCGATATGGCGAGTATTTTAAAGAATGGAAAACGATGAAAGTGGCGAAATTCCGTCTTCATTCTTGGCAATGTGAGCCAAATATGGCAATCCGGAAATGTTATATGATGTTGCGGCCCATTTAATTCTGAATGTATGGGCGCCAGATTGGCAGTTTCATTTACCTATCCATCAGATGGGGATTATCCGTTCATTTCCTGAGTGTGAAAAATTCGCATTTGGCAATATGCACCCGGGCATATTTATCCGTAAAATATCCGATTCAATTTCAAAAGGAATACCCATGTCGCTGCTGTTTTCGAAAACTACTCTTGGAACCCTCACGCTTCAGAATCGTCTGGTAATGTCTCCGATGACGCGCAACCGCGCCATCGGCAATGTCCCTAACGAACTGATGGCAGAATATTACGCGCAGCGGGGAGATGCGGGGCTCATCGTCACCGAAGGCACATCGCCATCGCCCGAATGGCCTGGGCTATCCGCGAATACCTGGGATTTTCTCCAAAGAGCAAATAGCGGGATGGAAGCTCGTCACCGATGCGGTTCGCCCCAAAGGGGCGAAGATGTTCATGCAGTTCATGCATTGCGGGCGTATCGCCCATCCGCTCAACCTGCCCAAGGGCGCCCGCGTGCTGGGGCCTTCGGCGGTAGCAGCCGCCGGTGACATGTACACCGATGCCGAGGGCATGAAACCGAATGGCATGCCGCAAGCAATGACCGAGGATGACATCAAGACTGCAATAGATGAATTCGCTCAAGCCGCCAAGAATGCAGTGACGGCTGGATTCGATGGCATCGAACTGCACGGGGCAAACGGCTATCTGCTCGAACAATTCATCCGCCCGAACTCGAATCAGCGCACCGACCGCTACGGCGGTTCGATAGAGAACCGCGCGCGCTTTGTGCTCGAGGTCGCCGATGCGGCCATCAAGGCGATCGGCAAGGACAAGGTCGGCATACGCCTGTCGCCGTTCGGGGTATTCAACGACATGCCGCTGTACGATGCAATGGAAGCGGATTACACCTATCTGGCGCAGCAGCTCAATGCTCGCGGGTTGGTCTATATTCATCTGGTCGACCACTCAGCGATGGGCGCGCCCAAAGTGCCGGACTCGATGAAGACCACGTTCCGCAAGGTGTTCAAGGGCAAACTGATCCTGTCCGGCGGCTACGATGCCGCACGCGCCGAGAGCGATCTGGCCGCGGGCAGATGCGACCTGATCGCAGTGGGGAAACCGTTCCTCGCCAATCCTGATCTGGTGACGCGATGGAAGACCGGTGCGGCAGTAAACGAAGTCGATATGAACACGTTCTACACGCCGGGCGCGAAGGGATATACGGACTACCCGGCGCTGGGCTGAAGGCAGAAAGCGTTTGAAACAGGCTCATGCGGCAAACACGGTGCACGCTGCATGAGCCTGGTTGGTGTTAACCAGCGGCTTATGCACCGTACTTTGGTGACTTAGCCGAATGGCTATGCAACGCGTTCGCCGACCCAGTCAGCCGGCTATGCATAGCTGCCGGGCTAGTCAGATGGCGAAAGTTCTATCAGTTCTTCCCGAGTATCTCGTTGATAGCCGCTTCGAAGACCGCATACGGCTGGGCGCCGACTATCACTCGGCCCTCCACCGTGTCGCCATCAGTTTTGCCGAGTATGAACGTCGGCGTTCCGGTTATACCCAACGATATAGCATATTTGGTTTCTTCGCCGATTTCCTTAAGATGCTTGCCATCTGCCATGCAGCTCTTGTAGGTGTCAGCATCTAATGAAATATCCTTTGCATAACCTGCCAGCGAATCAACATCGAGCCTGCTCTGATTTTTGAACACCAAATCCTTCATCTCCCAAAACTTTCCCTGATCCCCGGCACAGTGCACGGACTGGGCGGCTTTCAGAGCGTATGGATGCAAGTCCGACAGAGGGAGGTCACGCAGAATGAGGCGCAGCTTGCCGGTATCGATAAAGTTCTTTTTGATCTCGGGAAAAGTGGTCGCCTCGAACCGGCCGCAGAAAGGGCACTGGAAGTCGGTGAACTCCACCATTGTCAGCGGCGCATCGTTTTTACCGAGCTTGTATATCGCATCGCCCTTGACTGTCAGTTTCTGAGGCATCAGCGCAGCTGGCGGTGCCGGCTGGGTCTGCTGCCTTGCCAGCAACTGCTTGATCTCGCGCAACTCCTTGAGTATCGCGTCTCCCTGATCCTTGGTCATGGGTGCGGCAAGAACAACCCCGCTCATCGTTATGACGATTGCACCCATCGTTGCCAGTAAGTATCGCCTCATGTTCTTCCCCGGTAATATTCTCAGTTGAGTTGAATGATGCCTTTAAAAATCCCGGTTCATCTGCAGTTCTGCACGGCCCTGCCGTCCGGATTTTTCTCAGGCTTGAATGAATCCTTGATTTTCCAGGCGCATTATATTCTCGAATGCATGCAAATAAATACCCGACAGCTCGTGTTCTGCCCCGTCTGAACAATTTGCGTCAAGTGTTTCAAACTTCAAATTGTAATCGCTCAGACGCGCGTAAAGCCCGCTCTGTTTGCGCAGGTCTTCCGGGGTTCCGGTTTCGACGATACGGCCGTGTTCCATAACCACGATGCGGTCAGCCTTTTGCACGGTGGCCAGCCGGTGCGCGATGATCAGCGTGTTGCGTCCTTTCATCGCGGCGTTGAGCCCCTTCTGTACCAGAATTTCCGATTCCGCATCCAGCGCGCTGGCCGCCTCGTCCAGCAGCAACAACGGGGCGTTTTTCAGGATCGCCCGCGCAACTGCGATACGCGCAGTGCGGCTGCAGATGTTGCAGGATGGGGTATGCCTGATCCCTTAGTCAGTGAGTCACTACTTTCCATTTTATTGAAGCCCCGTTGGCGCGTTGCTGTTTCCTTGGGTTTGCTGCTGATTTGCCTCACTCACTATCGGCCGGTTTCTCGTCATGCTCCAGGCGGATCAGTCTGGGCCTTTTCCGGTGTAGCTTGATGGCCTCTAAGACAAGTCCGTACCGGGTCAGTTGTTCGATTCTTTTTGCCAAGATCAGCGGGATTTGTGATTTCGGCATGATACCTTGAGTCGGGAGATAACCCGGGTAAAACAGAAAATGTTTCATATTTTCCTGCGCCGGATTATCATCTGCGCGCGTTGGGTTTTACCGAATCTCGGTTGGCCGAACGGCAGGGATACATCTTTAACCGAACCACATTAGTTGCCGCATATTTCAACATGCAGTCACCACAAGGAGATCTATCATGGCTAAAGGACAGCAGCGAAAGACCAAGGAAGCGAAGAAACCCAAGAAGCAACCCGTGCCTGCCAAGGTCGGCAGCAATCCCTGAGTAAATGCTTTCCGGCGGGGCCCAGGCCCTGCCGGAAAGCGGAATCCTGAAACATGCCCAAACGCACCATTCCGGACCAGGCACGCCTGGACCGCGTCGTCGCCGAAGCGCGCCGGCACAGCAGCGAACGCGAGGCGACCTATCGCGAGCAGGCGCTCAAACTGTTCCCGTGGATCTGCGGACGCTGCGGACGCGAGTTCTCCGGTGCGCGGCTGCGCGAATTGACGGTGCACCACAAGGACCACGATCACGACAACAACCCGCTGGATGGCAGCAACTGGGAGCTGCTGTGCCTGTATTGCCACGACAACGAGCACATGCGCCTGCTTGAAGAACAGGCGCGGCCGGGAAATCGCGACAACCATACATCCGCGGCGACGCATAATCCGTTCGCCGACCTGCAAGCGCTGCTGAAAAAGAAATGAATGACGAAGTGAAGAAATGGTGGGCGAAAAAAAACAGGGGAGACTAGGCTCCCCTGTTTTTTTTGCAACCTGCTCCTGAATAATTCTCAGGAGACAATCACCCTGAAATTACCAGATCACTGCCAGGTTGACGATGGTTTCCTTGCTGCCCAGAGTATTTTCGTGCGCCGTATTCCAGTACTCACCGCTTTGGCTGACATAGACCAGATTCAGCAGCATGTTCTGCGCCAGCTTGTAGCTGCCTTCGAGCAGGATAGGCATTGTCGCTGGCATTGTTCGATCCGCCAACAGTCTGACCGCTCTTGCCGCGACGAAGGCCGATGCCCAAGGTCGCTTTTTGAGGAATCACGCCCAGTTCGGCCGAGATATTGAAGGAACTCCTGGTTTCGGTACCCTGAACCATAGTACCTGTACCTGTACCGTCGTCTGCCTGGTTAAATATATTTGGATTTTCAAGGTCGACTGGGGCACGTGCATAGGAGGCATAGATCCCAAGCGGCATGTCGTTCACCGCACCCTGCATCTGAGCGTCGATGGCGGTAGCCTTTGTTGCGGCCTGAGTAGTGAAAGGTGGAGCAGTGGTGTCAACAGTAGTAGCAGAAACACCGCTCCAGTTCTGCACACCCACGGCGCTATCCCAACCGGCCACATCAAAAATATACGCTGCGCGCACATAGGTGGAGGTCAAAGCAGCGCCCGCGCCGCCCAGATCATTCGTGCCGACCCCATGGAACTTGGTCACGTTGACGAAGTAATTGGGGTTGTTCACCACGAAGGCCGCGCCGGTTGCCGCTTGGGCAGTGCCGATGTATTGCTGCGCGGAAAGAACAGGAGCAACGGAGCCATTGAAGTCACCGCCGATGAACAGCATGGTATGCACCGCGATTGGCGCCGGTGTTCAGTGTTTCAAAGCCGTAGGATGAGCCCTGCCCGTCGGTGGTGAAGGGCACCACGCCTGCGCGGGTCCCGTTGTCACCCACTTCCCACAGCATCGGGAACTTGGCGGAAGCAAGGCCGGCACCTGTGCCGTTGCTTTGCAGCAGACCCACCTCGGCCAGTGCGCCCGAGAAGTCACTGGTGCGGCCGCCCACGAACAGCGAGAATTCACCGTTGGTGCCGGGCACGTATACCGAGCCATCGCCTGTGCCCCGTACCATTGGAATAACTCGCAGCATCGGAGAGAGCCAGACTATCGGAATTGTTCTTTTGGTAGCCCATGGTGGTCAAGATGGCCGCATTCAGCACTGCGGGAATGGACAGGTTATCCCCTTCCACTTTTCCTGTGCGCCGATCATCGTGTAAGCGCCTGCCTTGAAGGAACGGCCGAAGGCGGTCAGCATCGGAAAGTGCTGGAAGTGGCACGCCGCGCATTCCATGCCGATCTGACGCGCGAACAACGGCAGCGCTGAGCCTGTGACGCGAAAGTCGCGGCAGTTACCAGAGCACGAATTGCCAGAAAGATCCATTCTTGAATTGCATGGTTGATTCATCTTATCTAGAAATCAAATATACGCGTTGCTAAGCTTTATATAGCCGTCCGCCTACGCCCTAGCAAAAACTGCAGCAAGTCGCTACGGTTAACGTTGTATAACCCAAATGTTGATAGTTCCCTAACATTTGAAGTTTAAATATACACATTCGTAAAAATAATAGAGGAAATATTATTTTGTAACAATATATTCAAAATAAGGTGAACAGGTTGATGGTGGTGGTTCCGCTACCCAGCGCATTTTGGTGTGCCGCATCCCAGTAGCCGCCGCTTGCGTTGGTGAGGGAGAATGATGCCATCATGTTCTGCGCCAGCTTGTAGGTGGCAATCAGCGTGATTGCGTTATCAGTTGCATTGCTGCTGCCGCGATGCAACACCGCTCTTGCCGTAGCGAACGGCGACGCCCAAAGTGACTTTATCGGGGATCACGCCCACTTCGGCAGAAATATTGAAGGCGCTCTTGGTAAGCGTACCGTAAACCGCAGGCACAGTCGTAAGGAGAAACAGCCGCAGCGGGATCCATGTTGTAGGTGTTCGTGCCTGCCGGTGCCGTGGCATAACTGGCGTAGAAACCCACCGGAGTGTCGCCCATCATGCCCTGCAACTGGCCGTCGATAGCCCTTGCCCTGGTGTCGGTATTCACATATGTCCCGGCGTCATAGGCAGCGGAGTTCCCGCTCCAAATCTGAATGCCCGCGCCCGTATCCCATCCGCCCAGATCGAACATGCCGGCAACACGCAGGTAAGTTGAGCCCAACACCGCCAGGGTACCGTTTGCGATGCCGGTCTGGTCGTACTTGGTCAGGTTGATGAAACACATGGGGTTGCTCGCAACCAATGCCACTCCGGTTGCGGCACCGTCGGTACCGATGAATTGCTGGGCCGAAAGCGCCGCGCTATGCGCGCCATTCAGGCCTGGCGTGGGACTCATCTGATGCACGGCATTGGCGCCGGTATTCAGCAATTCAAAGCCGTAGGATGCGCCATGATCATCCGTGGTGAACGGTATGAAACCGACGAGCGTGCCTTCGGTCACCTTGACACTGGGGATCGCCGTTTCAAACAGGACGGGCAATTTGGCCGAGCTATGGGCTGTACTAACGGCAGTGCCTGCTACAGATCCGCCCGTACCGATTTCTGCCAGAAAGCCGGAGCTCCCGGTTACACGGCCGCCAAGGAAAAGTGACAGTTCACCGCCGGTACCGGGCACATAGAATACGCCATCACCGGTCGTTTTTTGGGGTGATATGCCGGCTGCCTGGTTGGTTTTTTCATATCCTGCAGTTGCCAGCACGGACAAGTTCAACGCGTTGGGAATGGCTAAATTTTCCCCCTCCGCTTTTCCCTGTGCGCCCATCATGGTAAAACCGGCGGACTTGAATGCGCGACCAAATCCATTCAGCAATGGATAGTGCTGGAAGTGGCATCCGGAACAGACCATCCCAGTTTGACGAGAGAATAAGGGCTGTGCTGACACTTCCGGCGCAAAGGACACAGCAGTCATTATGGTTGCCATGAAGAGAACGATTTTATTCATGCATTTTTCCCAAAGTGTTTGAAATATAATCGATGAGCTTCGCATAGCCACCTGACCGGTGAAGCCACCGTGAAGCATAAAAGTCAATTTACGATATGCTTTCAGATGTATCACCGTTGCTAAAAGAAAAAACAAGCGGCCGAGGCACATAATCATCCCTCAATGGGGCATTGTGACAAAAATGTGCGTGCAGGTCACGATTTTCCTCAGGAATCGCCCATGATACCCGGCAGGACGGGAATCGGGATTGGGAAGGAACAAATAACCAATCCAATATGTTGTATTGTTAACCATTTATAGCCGTGTAACCAGACCCTCACCCACAAAAGACCTGCAACGAACCTTTTCCCACCCTGGCACTCCAATGCTTCGAGTGCTAAAATATCCAGCAAGGAGGAAACAAAATGAATGCCACGATGAATTTGCCGATACCGTCTGCCGTCGGCAGCCTGGAAGCTTATGTTCAATCTGTAAACCGTTTCCCGGTTTTGACAGAACAGAAGGAGTATGCCTTGGCAACGCGATTCAAAAACGAAAATGACCTGGATGCGGCGCGGGAATTGGTGCTTTCTCACTTGCGCGTGGTGGTCAGTGTGGCGCGTGGCTACGCCGGTTACGGGCTCCCGCAAGCCGACCTGATTCAGGAAGGCAACATCGGCCTGATGAAAGCGGTGAAACGCTACGATCCGGAACGCGGCGTGCGCTTGGTATCGTTTGCGCTGCATTGGATACGCGCCGAGATCCACGAGTTCGTGGTACGCAACTGGCGATTGGTCAAGATCGCCACCACCAAGTCACAGCGCAAACTGTTCTTCAATCTGCGCAGCATGAAAAAGGGTCTGGATCCGCTCAAGCCGCAGCAGATCAGCGAGATTGCCCAGCAACTCAAGGTCAGTGAGCACGATGTGGTGGAAATGGAAATGCGATTCGCCGGGCATGAAGTCGCTCTGGAACCGGGCGGGGTCGATGACGATGAAAATTATGCGCCGATCAATTATCTGGCCGAGAACTCGGAACATGAGCCGTCGCACATTCTGGAAAGCGCCGAACGCGAGCGCCTGCAAACAGACTGGTTTGTCGCACGCTTTGGCGGGTCTGGATGAGCGCAGCCGCCGCATCGTCGAGGCGCGCTGGCTGAATGACGATGGCGCAGCTGCAACGTTGCATGACCTGGCTGCCGAGTTCAACGTATCGGCCGAGCGTATCCGCCAAATCGAACAAAAGGCCATGGACAAGATGCATACAACACTGGCTCAAGCTGTTGTGTAACGGCGATTTTGCCGAACAAAAAAGCCGCATATCCTGCGGCTTTTTTATTTCACGATCTTCAGGTTTGGCTTGTGGGGTGCCGGCTTGGACTCGCCATCGCCCGAAGAGGGAGGCGGCTGTTGCGGTTCGTCACCTTGAAACACCAACCCCTGTCCCGTTTCCTTGGCAAATATGCCTATGGTTGCGACCACCGGCACCATGAGATCGAACGGCACACCGCCGAACCGCCCGGTGCAGGTGATCATCTCGTTGCCCATCTGCAAGATTGAGCACCGCATCCGGCACTCAGGTTCAGGACGATTTCGCCGTCCTTCACATGGGAACGCGGCACTTCAGTATGCTCATCGACCCGGACAGCCAGATAAGGGGTCAACCCGCAATCCATACACCATTCGTACAATCGCGCGAATCAGGTACGGGCGAACGCGTCGCCGATGAAATCACTCACTTGCGCATTGCTCTTTCGGAGGCAGTCAGTGCATCGATAAAGCCCTGGCGAGAGAACAACCGCTCGGCATATTTCATCAGCGGGGCTGCTTCCTTGCCCATCTGGATGCCGTAATAATCGAGCCGCCAAAGCAGCGGAGCGATCGCCACGTCCAGCATGGAGAACTCATCCCCCAGCAAGAACTTCTGCGTGGTCAATATCTGCGCGAGTTGGGTCAGGTTGTCGCGAATGATTGCGCGCGCCTTATCGGCCGCCTTGGGAACGCCATGCTCTATCGCTTCAACCTGGCTGTAGATCTCCTGTTCGAAGCGATGCAGAAACAACCTTGCACGGCCGCGCATGACGGGATCAGGCGGCATCAGTTGCGGATGCGGGAAACGCTCATCAATATATTCGTTGATGATGTTTGCCTCGTAAAGACACCAGATCGCGCTCCACCAGCACCGGCACTTTGCCATACGGATTGATTGCCGCTACATCTTCCGACTTGTTCATCAAATCAACGTCAATCACCTCAAAATCCATGCCTTTCTCGAACAGCACAATCCGACAGCGGTGACTATAGGGATCTGATGTCCCCGAATACAATCTCATCATAAATACTGTTTACCCTTTAACCAATTGGATGCTTTGCAAACGCATCCGAACGAGGAAGAAACCGATTGTCGCGACCACTCCACTGATAACTATAGCAGCTACAAAAGGATATGACCCAACGCCGCCAAGAGAACCGGCTATCCAGACATAGCGCTCGAATATCGTGCCGATGATGATGCAGGTAGCTACCGCCACTGTCGCTTTGACATTGTGCCGGGTGAACGTCATGGCTAGTGAGGAAAACGGGAATCACCAGTTTCAGGACGATCATCGCCCACCAGATAAAGGTGTAATGTCCATCCTGCATCCCATTCAGCCGATCCACTTCCTCCGGGATGTTGCCATACCACAGGGTGAGATATTGCGCGAAGAAGGTATATACCCACAACAATGTAAAGGCCAACATCATTTGCGCGAGGTAATTGTACACAAAAGTTTCTACCGGACGCACCAATCTATCGCGGCTGTTCAATGCGTAGATCCAGATCACCAGGAATGACAGGAACATGCCGAAAAAGCTGACGAATTCCTGCATGGCAAAGATCCCGCTCTGCCAGCCAGGAACCATGAACATCTCAAAGTCCCATGCGACCATGGTGCCGTACACCACATAAACATAGGGTATCCAGCACGCAATTCTGTGAAAACGTGCCGCATCCTCGGAACTGCGCTCACTGACTGCCTGGCGCTTGATAAAGATCCAGTGTATCGCCATCGCCACAAGTATGCCGATAACTTCGCGCCACGCGAGGAAAGTGAAGCCGTCCCAGGGAGATGCCCCGATTTTATGTTCCCCGGCCAGCTTCATCCATGGGAAAGTCGCATCGGCGTTGACGAGCAACACGACCAGCAACACGAAAGCCAACGGAAAAAGGGCAAACAAGGAACTGGCCAGAATGCGAATCTCATATCTCCAGCGCGCTCCCGCCAGATGCAATATCGCACTTAGCGTCACCCCGCCGAGGGCGAGATACACCACCACCAGAAAATTCACGGTCAGAACCGACCAATTGCTGTATGAAAACATGTTGACCGTCTCCTATCTTTTCTTCTGTGATGCGGCAGTAGCAACGGGTATCCCCCTTTTTTGCAGCACAGCGCGGATATAATTAACCACTTCCCAGCGTTCGGTGGGACTCAAATCAATGGCATAAACAGGCATAATCGCGCCACCGAAAGTCATCATGCCAAAGATGTAGCCATCTGGATAATCCGGGGAATTCCAGGGGTGCAGATCATTGCTCGAGGTCAAATTCCATGGTTGCAGAATCAATTTTTGCCCCACATAGCCATCGCCGGTGCCGGATTTTCCATGACAGGGAACGCAATAAATCGAGAACAGGCGGTGACCCATATCGACCGTTCTGGCAGTTACCGGAACTGGATTGACCAGCTTGAACGCGGCATCCTTATCCTTGACTTCTGTCGAAGAAGTGGGCGTACTCGGGACGGGCACCGATCGTTTCGGAAAGGGCTCCATGCCCGGATTGGCCGGATCAACGCTTTCCTGGGGTTTGATACTGATCTGGTTACCCTGGTCCATAGACCACGGCCATGCGTGCGCTAACGTGGGTGCAATCATCAATACGATTGCCAATGATAATCTTGTTCATTTCCCCGCCTCTTCCTGAATTTCCAAAGCCTGATGTTTAGTGAAAATTGCCTTCAAAGTGCTGCTGCCGCTCCTCATCCGCCTTAACCAAAATACCGACTTGGTCTTCGGATACCTTGGCGCTATATAACGGTGAACGCCTGGCGGGCAAACCCGCACAGATCAGGAAACCTAGAATGGTGATATATACCCCGCCCAAAATGAACAATTCGTAGGTCAGCACGAAATTGGGCGGGAAAGGAACGATCGGTTTCCCGCCTTTCATTTGCGCAAAGAAGTTACCCTGAGAAGCAGAGATCAACCAAAACATTATAAATCCCATTCCCACAGCCCCGAACAAAGTGAACCACTGCACATAGACAGGTTTGTAGCCCAAGAACTCCTCCACTTCGGGGTGCTCGATCGGTGATTTGACTATCATGTCTTTGTCTGAATTGAAGCCTTTGATCCTGAGATTGCGCAACTCTGTGACGACGGCCTCGGCTTCGTCAAAATTGTTGAACAATGCGAGTAAATGACGTTTGCTCATTTAGTGTGCCCCCTTCCCGGCTGCGGCCAAATTTCCAGTTGCTTCCCGTCTCTTGGTTTCCAGCCTGCGGTGATACACCATTTCCTTCACTTCATACATGGACACGGACGGGAATACCTTGCAGAAAATCATGAACAGCATGGTAAACCAGCCGAAACTGCCGAACACGATGCCCCATTGCACCAGACTGGGCCACTGGTCGTGATCCCATGTCCACGGGTAATAGCCATCGGCGAAAGTCGGTGCAACGATCATCCAGCGTTCCAGCCACATGCCGAGGTTAAGCAGCAGCGAAACAGCGAACAGCACCGGGATGTTGGTCTGGAACCGTTTGAAAAACAGAATCGAACGGAACGACCGAAGCGCAGAAATTCATCATCCACCAGAATGGCGCGTAGGTACCGGTGGCTTTCTCGACCATCAAGTGGTGGTCGTGTGCGTTTCCCGAACCAGGCCGTAGCGTATTCGACCCAAACCAGGTATGTCCAGACCATTGCAATCGCAAAAGTCAAACGCACGATCTTCTTCAGGATGGCCTTTGTCATGTATTCTTCAAACTTGAACACATAACGCAGGATCACGAAAAGCGTGATGATCGCGGCACATCCGGAATACAGCGCACCGGCGACAAAGTAGGGCGGGAAGGACGTGATGTGCCAGCCCGGTTGTTGCGACATCGCAAAGTCGGATGCAACGATCGAGTGCACCGATACGGCCAGCGGGATCAGGAAGCAGGCGATAGTCAGGTAGGTCACGCGGAAATTGCGCCACTGGCGATCCGTTCCTTCCCAGCCCAAAGCCAAAGCCGTATACAGCTTCTTGCGCCAGCCCGGATGCATGTTGTCGCGGCAGATCGCCAGATCCGGGATCATCCCGACGTACAGGAACAAGATCGACGAACTCAGATAAGTAAAGATCGCCATCGCGTCCCACAGCAGCGGCGACTGGAAATTCGGCCACAACTGGCGCATATTCGGATACGGCAGCGCAAAGTAAATCTGCCAGATACGTCCCAGATGCACCGCCACGAACAGGCCGGCCGTCATCAGCGAGAAAGTGGTCATCGCCTCGGCAAAGCGATAAATCGGCTTGCGCCAGTCGGCATGTATGATATGCAGAATCGCCGACAGCAAAGTACCCGAGTGGCTCATGCCGATCCAGAAGATGAACGAGGCGATATACAAACCCCACATGTGCGGATTGTCAAAATTGCCGACACCCAGCCCCATGGTGTACTGGTAAATCTCACAGCCCACCGCAACGCCGACCGCGGCAATCGCGACGAACAATATGACCCAATACAGCTTCCTGGGATTTTCCAGGCTCTTGAGCACATCGGTATTGATCTGTGCCCAGGCGATGTCTTCGCGAATATCTTTCATCGTTTATTTCCTAAAGAAATGACAGTGGTTATGCCAATTTAAATTTCGGTTTCGCGCACGCGTTCCAGATACATGATCGAGGGATAGGGTGCCAGAAATTCATATATCCGATAACCGCGCAGATCGCTTCCGCCCGGCTCCTCATCCTTGGCCTGCTCATGCTTATCCAGATCAACCTGCTGTGCTCGCCACTGCTTGTGCACCCTGGATTCCGGGTCGACCAGATTGCCGAAGCTGATGGCGCTGGTCGGACAGGCCTGCTGACAGGCCGTCTGCACTTCGCCGTCACGCACCAGACGCCCCTGGGTCTTTGCGTCGCTTTCGGCCGCCCTCAGACCGCTGCATACAGAAGGTGCATTTCTCCATCACACCCTTGCTGCGCACCGTCACATCCGGGTTCAGCTGCATGTTCATTTCGGCAGGCCAGACGTTGTCGGTGGTGGAGTAATCCCACCAGTTGAAGTAGCGAACTTTGTACGGGCAGTTGGATGAGCAATAACGCGATCCGATGCAACGATTGTAAACCTGCGAATTAAGGCCGTCAGGTGTATGGTTGGTGGCTCCCACCGGGCATACCGTTTCGCAGGGAGCGGCTTCGCATTGCTGGCACAACATCGGCAGGAATCGCGCGCCCTGATCCGGAAACTCGCGCCCGTCTTCATCCCAGTAACGCTCGATGCGCATCCAGTGCATCACTTGGCCGTGCGCAAATTTCTCCCTGCCCACAACCGGCAAATTGTTTTCCGCATAACAAGCGACAGCGCAGGCATTGCAACCGCTGCATGCGTCCAGGTCGATAGCCATCGCCCACTTGTATGGGTTGTGCGGGACGTCCCCATCCGGATGCCGGTGGCGGAATTGCGAGTAATCTGCAAACAAGGTGCTAATCGACATCTTTAGATCTCCTTCGAAAGGTTTACTTTATCTGTGGTCATGCGCGGGACGATTTTTTGACCCAATTGTTTGCCGCCTACCGGACCTTCATCCTTGACCACGATCACGCGCTCGCCCGTTTTGCTGATTTTGACGCGCGTCTCATGCAGTGCCAGTTCACCTGTTTCCTTGTCAAACACCGTATCCAGAATCTGGAACGGGTTCACGCCGTATCCCTTGGCGTAACGGCCCATCGCTTCATGGCCGCGGCCCAGCGGAATCGAAATCGCATCAGGATGTATCCCCGGAAACAGATAGGCTTGCGCCTTGACCGAACCGTTCTTGCCGGTCACTTCGACGATATCGCCCTCTACTATGCCCAATTCGGCAGCCTTGCTGGGGTGTATCTCCACCCAGGAATCCCATACTATAGTCGTCATTGGATCGGGCGATTCCTGCAACCAGGGCTGGTTGGTATTGCGTCCGTCCCGCAGACTGGCGTTCACATGCGGAATCAGTTGTAACGGATACTGGGCATCAATTGCAGCCGGGTTCGGAAGAGTCATGCCCGCCACAGCGGACCTGCCGGACAACGATGCGTGCACTGCCCCGGGCAGTTTGACAATGCCTTTGCTCAGCGTCTCGTTCCAGAAGATATCGTCGTCAGCAATGCCACCGCCACCCAGCGCGCTCTTGTTTTGCAGCACGGCTGAACGCAGATAGGCATAGAAATCATCGAATTTTTTGTATTCTTCAGCGCGACGCTGCTTGATCAATGCCAGCAGAATTTCGCCCATGCTACGGGTTTCCGGGTGCAGCTTTTCCATCAACGGCTGCCGGATATTGATTTGTGCAACGTCCGCCATATACTCCGGAACCTGGGTGCCCCATTCTTCGAGCGCGGAGTCGAGCGGCAACACCAGATCGGCCTGCATCGCGGTTTCATCAAGATAATGTGTAAACGCCACCTTGAAACCGGCCTTGGCCATGTTGTCCTTGAATTTCATCGCTCCCGGTGCGGTGAATACCGGATTGGCAGCGTAATTGAACAACACCTTGTACTTACCCGCATGCAAACCTTCGTTAAGTTGCTTCAACGCAGCGGTATTGCCTGTTGCAGGCGTCATTTGCGGGAACGGCACAACCGCGGCAGCTTCGATTGTTTTGCCCACATTGCCCAGCACATGATTGAGCAAATTGATCGCTGCGGCATTCTGCGAACCATGCGCGTAACCTTCTGCCGCACTGCCTGCCAGCACCAGACTCGGTGTGCGAGATTTCAGCAGCGCGGCGATCTTGTCGATCTGTTCAGCCGACACGCCGGTATCCTTGCTGACGCGTATCCTTGTCATAGGCCTTCACTGCCGAGGCAATGTCACCGGACATTGTTACGCCGTGGGAGCCCAGCGCATTGATGATACCCAGCGCCAGGATACCTTCCGTTCCGGGACGCACCACCAGCCAGCGATCTGCATTGGCGCCGGTAATGGTCATCTTGGATTCAATCTGCACCAGCACGCCGCGCTGGCCGTTCACTCCTTTGCGAAACTGCGCATACTGTTGCGAGAAATGCACCGGGGAAACCCATGCACCCAGAAAGTCAGCGCCAAACGACAACACAACCTTGGCCTTGTTGATATTGATGCGCGGCATTTCCACACCATAAGATTTTTTGTTTGCGGCACGCACCACTGCAGGTCCAATGGCTTCATAGACGAAATGGTTCTTGCAGCCGAAGCTGTCCAGATAATTGCCCAGCAATACTTTGAGATGTCCGCTCACACCGCCGGTCAAAAAGGCGATCTCTTCGCCGCTCACACCCTTGAGCTTCTCGGCAATCAGTGCATGAGCCTTGTCCCAGGAAATGGCTTCGCCCTGTTCACCCGTCCGCAATAACGGCTCGCGTACCCGGTCAGGATTGTAGTGATGTTGCACACCCGCCTGCCCCAAGCCGCAGGTCTTGCCGCGATTGATCGCGGAATTGGGATTGCCTTCCAGTTTCAACACGCGCCCTTCGCGTACACGCCCCATGATGCTGCAACCGGCATCGCATTGCGCGCAGGTCGAATTGAAATACACGCTGATGCTGGGAATCATGTAATCGTTCGTTTCGACATACGAAACCACGGTTTCCTTGCCATTCTCAACCATACCGTTGCCGCAGCCGCTCAATGCAACTGCCGCACCGCTCCAACCCAGCACCTTCAGAAAATCACGCCGATCAAAATCGTTGTTCATCTTTACAACCTTTCTAAACTATTTATGGCATTCCCAACAGTCGTTCGGACCCTGGGCCTTGAGCATGACCGACGCATCGGTAATCGGCTTGCGCATGCTGTACCAATATTTCTGATCGCCAATGGGTGTGCCGCCTTCGGCCGTGACCGGATGGTTGATTTCGTGGCAGGTAACGCAGAAACCCATGGAAAGCAATCTCTGGCGGCGTGCCACCGTCATTGTTTTCACATCTCCATGGCAATAACCGCAGACTTCCTGAACGGGGCGGTTTAACTGGAATATGAAACGCTGGACATGACGCTCATGACTGAAGCGCACGAAGTCCGGAAGATCATGCACCTTCTTCCACGGAATCGCCTTTTTGGCATCCCAGTATTCGAACAATTTCTTGATGCGCGGCTTGTCGCGCACCGAATCGATGCTCTGATGGCAGCCTATGCATTTTTGCACCGGGGGAATACCCGCCACCAAACTGCGCCGGGCGTAGGTATGGCAATACATGCAGTTGATTTCCATTCCACCCTTGTCGTGGTCGCCGGCATGTCGGAAGTGCGGAAATTCTATCGGCTGCTCGATCGCGGGGCCAACATTATCCGGGCCAGACGCAAAGTATTTCGATTCCCACTCAGCGAAAGCAGAACCTCCGCTATCAGACTTTTCCTTTGCTGCCTTGTCGATAGCAGAACCTTCGATGCCGGGATCCGCTGGTTCGGATTGAGGTGCATCGGCTGCATAACTGTTCAAGGCAGAAAACAACCCGATAAGCAAAGCAGATAAATATACAAAACGGTGCATCGTAAAGGCTCCCCCCAGCGAACAATAAATCCACACCGGCATTTGCCGGCGATGAATGAACAGATAGATCGGATTATTTTATTATGCGTTGTGTCGCGATTATTATTATCATCAGCCTTCGATTTATTCCGCCCGGATGAGCTCGGCGCGTTTACGCGGACGAATAATGTCTAGTCTGAAAAATAAAGTCAATACTGAATAGTGCAATTCATCCACGGCAAACAAGAAATAGTTATATGCCACACATAATTACAGCAACTGCTTATATACATTTGGATACATTTGGATTTATTCCCAATTTTCGGGCTACTTCGGATATGACAACATGAATGAAGAACAGGCGATACTGGAATTTTTTACCCAACCAGAAAATTTCTCCTTGGCGCTGTCTGTTGCGGAACAGATGGATAAGCTGCGCGAGCAGATGAACAATCGCCTGTGGCTGAAGTTGCTTTCACGCTTTAAGACATTGATTGAAGAAAACGAACTGGCATGGCGCCTCGAACCTACCGAAGACAAGAACGCACCGGATTGTCTGGTCGGATTGCATTGCAACGCCAGTACGGAACAACCGCTTTACCTTAGTCCGATGATGGAACAACAATATCTGGGCGGGGACTGGAGAATTTATTTTGGCTTGATGTGGAGTCGCGCACCCTCTCCCGAACAAATCGGAATAGCGGCAGTAAACAGGCTGAAAAAGTCCCTTCAAAACGGCGGTTTCAAGAACAATGAGGGATTTCTTGCCTGGCAGTGGACAGCATTTCATCCGCGTCGCAAGGACTTTCTGTTGCGCTACGCAAAGCAACCCGAAAAATTATTGGATGATGTCGAAATTATTTTTAGAACATTGCTGATTGATCACCGTGACGAAATCGAGGCCGCAAATGCAGCACTAAAAAGCATGCCACGCGGCCTGGCCGCTTCTCTGAATGGATTGCGCGACGAATTGATCGATTGAGCGAAACGTTCAGCGTATAACTATCAAGCGGCGGTGGTCAAATCGGATTGGCCTGGTCGAAAAAGCGATGCTCCAAACCGAAATGTGTTGCCAGATGATTGCCCAGCGCCTGAATTCCAAAACGCTCGGTGGCATGATGCCCGGCGCCGATAAACGCCACGCCGGTTTCATTGGCCAGATGATAGTTCTGCTCGGAAGCTTCTCCGGTTATATAGGCATCTGCACCCTGGGCGATTGCCTGCTCGAAATATCCTTGCGCAGCGCCGCTGCACCACGCCACTGTTCTAATTTGTTTTGCATCTTCTCCTGTGACTTGAGGGATGCGTTGCAAGGCACGCTCGACCTGACGGGTAAATTGTTCCAGCGTCTGTGATTGCGCCAACGAACCTATGCAGGCGATGTTTTGTTCTCCGAACCGGCCCTGTTCGGTCAAACCCAGCACTTTGCCGAGTTGGGCGTTGTTACCCAGTTCGGCATGCGCGTCGAGCGGCAGGTGGTAGGCCAGCAAACTCACATCGTTGCGCAACAGCTCAGCGATGCGATTTTTCTTGATCCCGACAATGGTAGCCTCTTCATTGCGCCAGAAATAACCGTGATGCACCAGAATCGCGTCCGCGCCCCACTCGATCGCCTGTTCCAGCACTTGCTGCGAAGCCGTCACACCGGTCGCAATACGCCGCACCTCCGCGCGGCCTTCAACCTGCACACCGTTCGGGCAGTAATCCTTGAACAGATTGGTTTGCAGCAGGCTTGCGTTATAATCGCGCAGTTCACTAAGCAACATAGCGTTCCCTTATTTAGACTTGAAATACCAAATTCATCATAACATGCGTAAACACTGGCTTTTGTTCTCCCAGACCGTCACGATCGCGCTGGCGCTGCTCTTTATAATTCATACCCTGAAACCGGAGTTGCTGCCGAATGCCGCGCGCAGCGGCGTGGTCACCCTGTATGAAAACACGCCGCTGGCCAGCGACGCCAGAGCACCGGCGATGGGCTTGAGTGCCGCGGCACAAAAAGCCATGCCTACCGTGGTGAACATCTTTACCAGCACCATCATCAAGACCCCGGTCAATCCCTTCATGGATGACCCGCGCTTCAAATTTTTCTTCGGCGACCAGCTCGATACCGAACCGCAAACCAGTTCCAGCCTGGGCTCCGGTGTGATCGTCAGTCCTGACGGCTACATCCTGACCAACCAGCATGTGGTGGAAGCCGCCGATCAAATCGAAGTCGCGCTGTCCGATGGCCGCAAGGCCAAGGCACATGTCATCGGCTCAGACCCGGAAACCGATCTGGCGGTGATCAAAATCGATCTGCCCGGCAACCTGCCCGCCATCACTTTCGGTCATCCGGAACAAGCACACGTGGGCGACATGGTGCTCGCCATCGGCAACCCGTTCGGTGTCGGTGAAACCGTCACAATGGGCATCGTCAGCGCGCTCAAGCGCGACCATCTGGGGATCAACACTTTTGAAAACTTCATCCAGACCGATGCCGCGATCAACCCCGGCAATTCCGGCGGCGCGCTGGTGGACAGTAACGGCAACCTGATCGGCATCAACAGCGCAATCTATTCGCCGAACGGCGGATCGCTCGGCATCGGTTTCGCCATATCCGCCAGCACCGCGAAAAAGACCATGGAACAAATCATCCTGCATGGTTCGGTAACACGCGGCTGGGTCGGCGCAGGGGTACAGGAACTCACCCCGGAACTGGCCGAATCCTTCAAACTCGGCGACACCAAAGGCGTGCTGATCACCGAAGTGATACACAACAGTCCGGCAGAACATGCCGGGATGAAGACCGGGGATATTCTGGTCGCGATTGACGACAAATCCATCGAAGACTCCAGTACCATGCTGGATACAGTAGCCAATCTTCCACCGGGCAAAGTGGTCCTGATAAAGCTGATGCGCAACGGGACAACTATCGGTTTGCAGGTAAAGATCGGCAAACGTCCGAAGCCGGTCGCTGAGTAATTCGCGCGTCAATCCGAGCGTTGACGGCTACCCTGTGTCAGCCGTTTTCCCGGCCGGCTTCACCCAGGTCGCCACCAGGATCCCCGCCTCGTAAAGAAGCCACAACGGTATCGCCAGCATGGATTGGGACACCACATCGGGCGGGGTGAATATCGCCCCCACCACGAACGCCCCGACCACCATGTAGGGACGGATTTCACGCAGCTTTTCGACCGAGACGAAACCCATGCGCACCAGCAGCACGATTGCCACCGGTACCTGAAAGGTTATGCCGAATGCCATGAACATGGTGAGCACAAAACTCAGATATTTGTCGATATCGGTCATCACTGCGACACCATGCGGCGCACTGGCGGTGATGAAGCCGAACACGACCGGGAATACAACGAAGTAAGCGAATGCCATGCCGCAAAAAAATAATAGCGAACTGGCGATGATCAGCGGCCACACCAGACGCTTTTCGTGAGCGTATAAGCCGGGCGCGACGAAGCGCCATATCTGATAAAGAATATAAGGCAGCGCTATGAGAAAGGCCGTCATCAAGGCGACCTTGAGCGGCACGAAGAATGGGGTGGTGACATCGGTGGCGATCATCTGCCCGCCTTTGGGAAGTCTGGCTAACAGCGGGTGCGCCAACATGGTGTACAGGTCGGATGCCCATGGGAACAGGCAGATGAATACCAGCAGCACAGCCACCACGGAGTGCAACAACCGGGTGCGCAACTCGACCAAATGCGCGATAAAACTATCTCTGGTGTTCATTCAGGTTTGCTGCTTGGTTTTGTTGCGGGCGGATTCTCGACTGGTTGCGTCGGTTGCTGCGTTGTTTGATCGGGCGATGAAAGTTTTGCCACCGCCTCGTTGATCTGTTGCACTTGCTGATCCGCTGTCAGCGCGGCTTGCTTGACCGATTGCTCCATCTCGCCGGCTTCGGCTTGCACTTTTTGCTGTAACTGGCGGAATTCCTCAACGGCCATATCGCGCTCTATATCCGCTTTCACGCCATTCACATAACGTTGTGCACGCCCCCATAGATGTCCCAGCGTGCGCGCCACTTTCGGCAGGCGTTCGGGGCCGATCACGATGAGCGCCACCACCATGACCACCATCAACTCCGAAAAACTGAAATCAAACATCTTTGCCAGCCAACCCAGATTGGCCTATTCCTGTTCCTGTAGGAAAACAGCACCAAGCGGCGAGTATGAGTCGATGCAAACAATATAATTTTGACCGGCCATAGGCGGGCTGGCTATCGTGTTTTGATAACCTGGTCGAATGGCTGGTTGATCCATCAGGAACCGAAGACGAAGCCAACATAATGATCGTTCCTAATCAGGGATTGGAGTTAAACGTTAGTTGTCTTTTTGTCTTTAACTTCGCCTTCGATGGTCTGTCCGCCTTCCTTGATCTGCTTGGTGGATTCTTCTTCGGAACGCATGCCTTCCTTGAATCCCTTTACCGCGCCGCCCAGATCGCTGCCGATGTTGCGCAGTTTCTTGGTGCCAAAGATCAACACGATAACCAGCAACACAATCAGCCAATGCCAAATACTCAATCCGCCCATCTCGTTCTCCTTTAAGTTTACTGCCACACCATCGGAAATTAATCGTGCCTTACCATGGGCGGGATGATCCCGCCACCGATGACATGAATATGCAAATGAAATATTTCCTGTCCGCCGCCCTTGCCGGTGTTGATCACGGTGCGAAAACCATTCTCCAATCCCTGCTCTTTTGCCAGCCTGGGCGCCAGCAACAACATCTTGCCAAGCAATGCAGCATGCGTATCACGTGCGTCATCCAGTGTGGCCAGGTGCAGCTTCGGCACCAGCATAAAATGCACGGGCGCAACCGGGTGGATGTCATGGAACGCCATCACTTCATCATCCTCGTACACCTTTCGGCAAGGTATTTCAGCGCGTACGATTTTGCAAAACAGGCAGTCGCTCATGCTCATTCCTTTAATCGCCCAGCCTTTTCGGCTAACCCGGATACCCCTTCACGTCTCGCCAGTTCATTCAGCACATCTTCAGTGCTCAACCCATGCTGCGCCAACAACACCATGCAATGAAACCACAAATCGGCAGTTTCATACACCAGATCGGTTTTGTCCCCTGCTTTGCTGGCGAGTATGACTTCCGTCGCTTCCTCGCCGATCTTTTTCAGGATGGCATCCTCGCCCTTGCTGAACAGTTTGGCGACATAGGAACTTTCCGGAGACGCCTGTTTGCGCGCCTCCAGCGTTTCGGTCAGTTTTTGCAGTATGTCCTGTTTCATTTCTTGTATATCTCGTCCGGGGCTTTCAGCACAGCATCCACTTCAACCCACTCGCCCTGCTCCAAACTGGTGTAAAAACAGCTTTCCCGTCCGGTATGACAAGCGATGCCGCCTTGTTGTTCAACCTTCAGCAGAATCACATCCCCATCACAGTCAAGACGTATCTCCTTCACCTTCTGGATATGTCCTGATTCCTCTCCCTTGTGCCAAAGTTTTTTGCGCGAGCGCGACCAATACACCGCTTCGTTCTTTTGCCTGGTCAGTTTCAGGGCATCGCGATCCATCCACGCCACCATCAGCACCCGTCCAGTTTTGGCATCCTGTGCGATGGCCGGCACCAATCCATCGTCAGACCAATTTACTTTATTTAACCAGGCTTCGCTCATAATTAATACCGGCTCAAGGCGCAAGGCACAAGGTAAAAGGAAAATCCTAGAACCCTGTACCTTGAGCCTTGCACCTTGTACCTTTTACCTGAATTCATAACCGAACCTCGATTCCTTGCTGTGCCATAAAGCGCTTGGCTTGCAGCACCGTGTATTCGCCAAAGTGAAAAATGCTCGCAGCCAACACCGCGTCCGCACCGCCCTTTTTTACGCCATCGACCAGATGTTGCAGATTGCCCGCGCCCCCGCTGGCGATCACCGGAATCTCCAGCGCATCGGTAATTGCACGGGTCAATGCCAGATCAAACCCATTTTTTTGTCCGTCCCTGTCCATGCTGGTCAGCAGTATTTCACCTGCGCCCGAATCCTGCATTTTTTTTGCCCACTCCACCGCATCCAGGCTGGTGGCATTACGTCCGCCGTGGGTGAATACTTCCCATCGGGCCGGGCCGGTCTGCTTTGCATCTATCGCCACCACGATGCACTGCGCACCATAACGTCCAGCCGCATCGGCGATCAATTGCGGATTGAGAACCGCAGAAGTATTGATGCTCACCTTATCCGCTCCGGCATTCAGCAGATCACGCACGTCGCCCACTTTGCGCACCCCGCCACCGACGGTCAGCGGAATGAAGACTTGCGATGCTACTTGCTCGATGATACGAAAAATAATCCCTCTATCATCCGAACTGGCAGTGATGTCCAGAAAGGTCAGTTCGTCCGCGCCCTGCTCGTCATAACGTCGCGCGATCTCGACCGGATCACCGGCATCGCGCAACTCGACAAAGCTCACGCCTTTGACGACGCGCCCCGCCGTGACATCGAGACAGGGAATGATGCGCTTGGCGAGCATGGACTAGCCCGCTGCCGCAGTCAATTCATCCGCCAGAGTTTGCGCGGCTTTGAAATCCAGCGTTCCTTCGTAGATTGCACGCCCGGTGATCGCGCCGCTGATACCTTCAGCCTGGACCGCACATAGCGCCCTCACATCATCAAGATTGGTGATGCCGCCGCTGGCGATCACCGGCACATGCAATGGGGCGGCCAATTCAACAGTGGCGGGAATATTCACGCCGGACAACATGCCGTCGCGCCCGATATCGGTGTAGATGATCGCTTCCACGCCATAGCCTTCAAAACGCTGTGCCAAATCGGCCACGTCATGTCCGGTCAGTTTGGACCATCCATCTACCGCTACTTTTCCGCCTTTGGCATCCAAGCCCACCATGATGTGCCCGGGAAACGCGTCACAGGCTTCATGCAGGAAGCCTGGCACTTTCACTGCAGCAGTGCCGATGATGATGTAAGTCACACCGATATCGAGATAGCGCTCGATTGTTTCCAGGTCACGTATTCCTCCGCCGAGCTGCACCGGAATATCCGTTCCGACCGCTTCGACGATGCTGCGCACGGCGGCTTCGTTTTTCGGCTTGCCGGCAAATGCGCCATTCAGGTCCACCAGATGCAAGCGGCGCGCGCCCTGCGCCAGCCAGTGTTTTGCCATTGCGGCGGGATCTTCCGAAAACACCGTGGCATCTTTCATCACGCCTTGTTTGAGGCGCACACAATTACCGTCTTTCAAATCTATCGCAGGAATGATCAGCATGGCAGTATCAAAAAATTAGGGATTCCATTGCATAAAGTTTTGCAGCAGTTTGAGCCCGGCTGCTTGGCTTTTTTCAGGGTGGAATTGCACCGCGAACAAATTATCCTTGGCTACCGCACATACGAATGATCGCGGATACTGGCTGGTCGCCTGAACCAATGATTCATCCTGAGGCTGCACATAGTAGCTGTGCACAAAATAGAAACGCGCATCCTGTGCTATGCCGTCCCACAATGGGTGTTTGCCATGATGAACCTGATTCCAGCCCATGTGCGGCACCTTGAGTTTATTACCCTGTGCATCTTTCATATTACTGGCAAAGCGCACCACCTTCCCGTGCAAAATCCCCAACCCGGCAACATCACCCTCGTCACTGTGTTCGAACAACATTTGCAGGCCGATACAGATACCGAGAAAAGGCCTGCTACGGGCGGCCAGCAGCACAGCATCGCGAAGTCCGCGCGCGTCCAGCTCGCGCATACAATCTGGCATCGCGCCTTGCCCGGGGAAAACCACACGCTTGGCATTTGCGATAACGTCTGCATCATCTGTGACGACAATTTCGGCCGCGGGAGACACCTTGCGCAAGGCCTGTTCCACCGAGCGCAAGTTGCCCATACCGTAATCGACTACTGCGACATCAACCATTATATTGAAATTATAGTGAACCCTTGGTGGAAGGCGTCACCCCGACCATACGCGGATCCAGTTCCAATGCCATGCGCAATGCGCGCCCAAAAGCCTTGAAAATGGTCTCGGCCTGATGGTGGGCATTGTCGCCCGAGAGATTGTCGATATGCAATGTGACCAAGGCGTGGTTGACGAAACCCTGAAAGAATTCCTTGATGAGATCCACATCAAAATCGCCGACATTGCCGCGCACAAATTCACAATTGAACACCAGGCCCGGTCGGCCGGAAATGTCCAGCACCACACGGGACAAGGCCTCATCCAGGGGTATGTAAGCATGACCGTAGCGGCGCAATCCTTTCTTGTCGCCTACTGCCTGATTGAGTGCCTGACCCAGCGTGATGCCGATGTCTTCCACCGTGTGGTGTGCGTCAATGTGCAGGTCACCTTTTGCCAGAATTTTCAAATCCAGCAAACCATGCCGGGCGACCTGGTCGAGCATATGGTCAAGAAACGGCAAACCGGTGTCAAAGTTGGACAAACCGCTACCGTCCAGATTCAGCTCAACGTTGATCTGGGTCTCCAGTGTGTTGCGTGAAACTTTTGCGTTGCGCATGATTTTGCCCTATGCCGATTGAATTATGGTTTCTTGTAATGCAGCAATGAATCTCGCATTCTCGTCTGGAGTACCTACAGTCACACGCAAGCAGTCCTTCAACAACGGATGTCCCCCGTTCAAGTTCTTGATCAGCACTCCGCGCAGCTTCAAGCCGTTGAATATCGCGCCCGCATTCGCCACGCGGAACAGCAGGAAATTCGCCTCGCTGGGGAATACGTGTACAGCAGCAATATCTCTCAACTGCAGGAACAGTTTCTCACGGTCCAGCTTGATCTGTTCGGCTTGCTGCAGCAAAACCTCATGATGCGACAACAATTTCTCGGCAACCAATTGCGGCAACACGCCGACATTATACGGCAAGCGCAGCTTTTCCAACTCCCCCAACCACGCAGCATTGCCCGCCAGAAAACCGAGTCGCAATCCGGCCATGCCAAGCTTGGAAAAGGTGCGCATCACCAACAGATTGGAATAACGCGTCAAGTGCGGAATAAAACTGTCACTGGCAAAGGCATAATAAGCCTCATCCAGCACCACCAGACCAGGCGATACCGCAATAATTTGAGCGATTGCTTCTGCTGAGAACAGATTGCCGGTGGGATTGTTCGGATAGGCCAAAAAAATCAGCGCTGGCCGCTCACGTTTGATCGCCGCTAGTATCGCGGGCAAATCCAAAGAAAGATCCGCAGCCAACTGCACTCCAAAATAACGCATCCCGGTGATTTTGGAAATCATCTTGTACATAACGAACGAAGGTTCAACACTCAGCAGCGTCGCGCCCGGCTTATTAAGTGCCAATGCCAGCAACTGGATCAATTCATCCGAACCATTGCCCAGCAGCAGTTCCATCCCGTTGGGCAGACCGGTCGCAGCACGGATTTTTACCTTGAGAGACGCGGCACCGGGATCGGGATAACGGTTAATGGCGGCTGTGGCGACTGCCTCGGCGATCTCAGCGCGCAATGCAGGCGGCACAAGATATGGGTTTTCCATCGCGTCCAGCTTGATGTAACCGGAACTGTCCGGAACATGATATGCATGCAGATCAAGAATTTCCTGACGCAGCAGCGAACCAGCGAGAGTAGATGCCGATATAGAAGACATGAAACGAAATAAGACGCAATGGAATAACACCGGTTCGGAGCTTATCACACATAACCATCTCTATAAATTCAGATTTCGCCTTTCCTTCATGCCCTTGCTATCGCGCAACTCGAAACACACCTTCCCGCCCTTATTGCTGATCAACGACAGTCGATAGCCCAACTGTTCCGCCCATCGCGCGGCCTGGTACAAGCCTATCCCCAGACCGTTTTCTGAAGTGACAACGCCGCGCAACAAGTTTGTGGAAATTTTTTCAGGTATCGGGTCGCCGTCGTCGCAGACAGTCAGACTCACAGGATCTGGTTGAATTTCGACTGAAATGGTGATTCCCGGATCGGATTGGCGCTTTTTCACAACATTGTCGATCAGGTTGTCGATTATGCAATCGAACAGGGGGGCGGGTATGTTTTTGTCCGGCAAGCTTTCCGGCGCGTGCCAGCCGACTACCCGATGCTGGTTGCGCAGACGCACGGCGTCCCACCATGTGTTCAGGGCAAGTTGCGCGGTTTCACTTTCAACAACATGCGGCTGCTGGAGTTTGAGTAATGTCATCTCAATACGCTGGGTAAGCAACGGGAGTTGCTGTTGCAATAATTGTTGCGCGCGCTCTTCGCGGCTTTGTGCGATTGCAGTGAGCGAAAGCATGGATTGCAGCATGTTTTTCAGGTCATGGGTAAGACGCGATCCGGTCTCATACACGGCCTGTAAACGCGTGATGTCGCGCAAACTTTGCTCGCGCTGCTTTGATTGATAAAAATAGTCGATCAATTGCACGAGCAGGTATATATGCAAGGTCAGGGTAGGGTTGAGCGAGCGTTTGGAATAAAGCGTCAAGCGCAACACACTTGTTTTCACTACTACGCTGTGATCGCTGAATTGTCCGAATTGCCCTGACCCTTCGGGCGATTGCCATGACAATCCCGACAGCCACGGAAACTCTTCCAGCAATGTTACGGCACGGCGCAGATAGGTTTCAGCATCGGGTTCGCGCTGGACCGCATCGGTCAATTGGGTTAGCCAGTTTTCAAACGGTGTGCCCACATTCAACAGGTAGCGCGAGAACATCCCTTGCAAACCGGCAAAACCGAAACGCGGATTCCACAATACACCGAATACCAGCAAGACCAATCCGATCAAAAACAGGGTGCGCATCAGGGCATCAAGGTAATCCAAATGCCTCAAGGTCATGAAGGAAAGACTGCCCAGCACCACCAGTGCCAGCAGCATGAACAGCAACAAGCTGTATATGAAGTCCACCGTTTGGGTGGTATTGGCAGGTACCTTTTTAACCGGCAGAACCATCATGACCAACAGCAACAGTGGCAATACATACATCATCAGAGTTCGTCCGGCATCTATCGAGTATTGAGCCGCAAATAGATTCGGCAACACCCAGAGCAGCAACACCGCGAGCAGATAGGCCATCACCGACAGGTATAACAACCGTGCCCAGAGGTCGCGAAACACAAATATTCGCGCACCAACCAGACCGAACAGGCCGGTCAACCAAAAAGCGACTATCCACCAGCTCAACCAGAACATCGCCGCCGCCGCCGCAAGCACGATGAAGGCAAGCGCGCCATTCCCGACTCTGCTCTCGCCGTGCCACAATGGCTGCCAGAGCAGAAACAGTCCAAGGTGAGCCAGCAATAGCGAATGTACCAAAGGACTTTCCACACCGAGCAACAGCGCGCCGTGCAATAGCCAGAGCATCATCGGCAGCAGCCAGCGATCCCTAAACAACTGGCTCACCATTTTAGGCGTCAACATTTCGTCATTATCCTGTCATTATCTCGCCAATCACTCCGATAAAATTGCACAACCCCCTCCTTTTCAAACATCCCCTCATTACTTTCATTATAGGATGATACAATCGAATACCTTGATTAAATGGGTTCCCGGCTGCGAGGGAGTGACAATTTCAAAAGACTTATGTAACATTGGCACAACATTTGCTGAATAGCTGGCGTGGCATATCAAAACAGGAGATTATCATAATGAAAAGAAATCAATCAGGCTTTACCTTGATCGAAATCGCCATCGTACTGGTGATTATCGGGCTTCTGCTCGGCGGTGTATTGAAAGGACAGGAGCTGATCAACAGCGCCAAGGTCAAGAACCTCGCCACCGATTTCAAGAACATTCCTGTGTATATCTACGGCTATCAGGACAAGTACAAGGCCTTGCCGGGGGATGATCCTACTGTCACCACCCACTTGGGTGCAACAGCGACAGCATGCACCCCAGCGGCAGCCTCACACTGTGCGCCCGGAAACGGCATAGTCGACGGCACGTGGAATGCGACGGATGTTACTGACGAATCCTTCGTGTTCTGGCAGCATGTCCGCTTGGCGGGATTTGGCCCGGGGTCGACAGTTGCAAACGTGACCACCTCGCCCGACTACCTGCCCAGAAACGCGGTCGGCGGGGTCATCGGAGTAACCAATGCGGCGCAAACCCCGATCACCGGGTTGAAGGGAACCTACATCGTCTGTTCCGATGCGATACCCGGCAAATTTGCGAAGCAACTCGATCTCACGCTGGATGACGGCAATACTGCGACCGGTTCGGTGATGGTAGCCGGGGGCACGGTAACGGCACCGCCGGCGCCAACTGCGACCACCGACATTGTTGACGATACTCCTTACCTGGTGTGCATGGGCTACTAAACACGCACCAGCCTCACAAAGCCCGCTTCGGCGGGCTTTTTTTATTCGCCTTTATGCAGTCGCGACTCGGCCGCCTGCAGCGCTTCCGGCGACCCGAGCAGCACCAGGATGTCTCCCGCCTGAAGCAACATTTCTTCGCTCGGTTGTGCGCCTTGCACATTGCGCCTGCGCACGGCATTCACTTCTACGTTCAGCTCCGCCAAGCCGATATCACCCAATTTCCTGCCCACTGCCGTAAAATCGTCCTTGAGCAGCACGCTGAGGAAGCGCGGCTGCGAACTTTCACCGGCGCTATCTTCTTCGAATTGAACACTGCGGAAATAGCCGCTGAAAGCGGCATAGCGCCCCGCACGGCTTTCCTGGACTAGGCGAATCACGCGATTCAGGGGTACCCCTGACATCAGCAATGCCTGAGATGCCAGCATCACGCTGCCTTCTGTGACTTCCGCCACCACTTCTGCCGCGCCGGCTTTCTTGAGTTCTTCTATGTAACTATCGTCTGTCGTGCGTACTACCACCGGCAAGTCCGGCCGCATTTGATTCACATGATGCAAAATCTTGAGCGCGGAATGCCTGTCGTTGTAGGTGATCACCAAAGTTTTAGCGCGCATCAGACCTGCAGCCTGCAGTACTTCGCGTTTCGAGGCATCTCCATACACCACACTCTCTCCGGCTGCAGCCGCCTCATGCACGCGGCGCGGATCGAGATCCAGCGCGATGAAGCGGAAATTCTCGCGTGTCAGGAAACGCGACAATGCCTGCCCGCTCCGTCCATAACCGCAGACGATGATGTGCGCGTCGCGGGACATGCTTTTCACTGCGATCTGGTGTATCAGAACGGCACTAGCCATCCACGCCGAAGGGGAAAGCCGCCGAACAATGGCTTCGGCGTGCTGTATCACAAAGGGCGCGGCCAGCATGGAAATAAGCATGGCAGCAAGCACGTTCTGCATCACATCAGCAGGCAACAAATTCACTCCGCCTGCCAAAGTCAGCAGAACGAATCCGAATTCACCCGCCTGGGCCAATCCCAGGCCGCTGCGGATCGGCGCGCCCCAATCATCTGCGAACCAGCGCGCCAGGAGTGCAACGACCGTAGCCTTGAAGGGCAACAGGATGAGCAGGATCAACAACACCCAGCCGAATCCTGAGATCACGCTGCCCAGATCTAGCAGCATCCCGATGGTGACAAAGAACAAGCCAAGCAGCACATCGCGGAAAGGTTTGATGTCCTCTTCCACCTGAAATCGATATTCGGTTTCCGAGATCAAAATGCCGGCAACGAATGCACCCAGCGCCAGGGAAAGCCCGGCCAGTTCGGTGAAGTAAGCCAGCCCCAGCGTGAACAACAACACGTTGAGCATAAACAGCTCGGAAGATTTTTGTCTCGCCACCAGATGGAACCACGGACGCAACAACCGTTGCCCGAAGATCAACAGCGCGGCCAATACCAGCGCTGCCTTGAGTAGGGCAAACCCCAGCGTTGCATATAGTGCCTCACCACTGCTGGCCAGTGCCGGGATGATGATGATGAGCGGCACCACGGCCAGATCCTGAAACAGCAGCACACCCATGATTTTCTGGCCGTGCAGCGTGTTCAGTTCCGCGCGTTCGACCAGCATCTTGCTGACTATCGCGGTGGAGGACATCGCCAGCACGCCGCCCAGCGCCAACCCGGCGCGCCAATCCAGACCGAAGAAAAGCGAGGTCAGCATGACCAGCAATATCGTCGCTACCACCTGTGCGGTTCCCAGACCGAATACCAGTCGCTGCATGCTGCGCAGCCGTGCAAGACTGAATTCCAGTCCGATACTGAACATCAGGAACACCACGCCGAATTCCGCCAGATGGCGGGTTTCCGGCGCATCGGGTATCCAGCCCAGTGCATGCGGACCGATCAGGATACCGACGAGGAGATAGCCCAGCATCGCCGGCAGGTGCAGAATGCGGCACAGCACCACCACGCCCACGGCAACGCCAAGCAGTATCAGCAGCAGCTGTAAAGAGTTAGTCATGTGAGTGTTCGTACAACTTAAGCATCATGTCCGGATAATGCCCTAAGTTGCGCTTGCTTTCAAAATATTCCTGGGGAAATGTTCCAGGCAAAATCTCACAGTGAATCGGGTCCGCTGCTATAATTTCACTCCTATGAATAAAATCCTCTCAGCTACGCCAAGCGCGCTAGTCCTCGCCCGCGATGTATTGAACATCGAAGCCGCCGCCGTACAAGCATTAAGCATGCGTTTGGACGATAGTTTTATAAGTGCGATGAATGTTGTATTGCAATGTGAAGGACGCGTCATTGTCAGCGGCATGGGAAAATCCGGACACATCGCGCGCAAAATTGCCGCAACCCTGTCCAGTACCGGCACCCCGGCCTACTTCGTACACCCGGGCGAAGCCAGCCACGGCGACCTCGGCATGATCACCAGCCAGGATGTCATCATAGCGCTGTCCTATTCTGGTGAAAGCCAGGAACTCATGACGATCGTGCCGGTCATCAAACGCCAAGGTGCCAAACTGATCAGCATGACCGGAAATCCGTCATCAAGTCTGGCCAAGGTTTCCGATGTGCATCTCAATGCTGCAGTGGATAAGGAGGCCTGCCCCATGGGTTTGGCGCCAACTGCCAGCACCACTGCGGCACTGGCGCTGGGCGATGCACTTGCGGTGGCATTGCTTGACGCCAAAGGCTTCGGTGCGGAGGATTTTGCCCGTTCGCATCCCGGCGGCAGTCTGGGGAGGCGGTTGCTCACCCGTGTCAGCGATATCATGCGCACCGGGGAGCGCTTGCCCATGGTAAGTCTGGACGCGACGCTGGGTGACGCGATTCTTGAAATCTCGAAAAAAGGAGTGGGCATGACCGCCATAGTGGATGCCAAACAACACGTGATGGGAATATATACCGACGGGGACTTGCGCCGCACCCTCGCAAAGAAACTGGATCTCAACACCACGCCGATTCAAAGCGTAATGTCCACCAACCCGCGCAGAATCGGTCCGGACAGTCTCGCGGCCGAGGCGGTTCAGATGATGGAGCAGTTCAACATCAACCAGATGCTGGTGGTGGATGAACAAAACAGGCTGGTTGGCGCTCTCAATATGCATGACCTGTTGCACGCAAAAGTAATTTGATGGCACTGGTCGCGTAGGGTGGCGGCCATGACACGGCGTTGCGAAGCATCCGGGGCGGGAGTGGCCGCCTCACACCCGCTCCCGCAAACGGCTGGCTTCGCCAGTAACGTGTCGCGGGATGTGGGCAGGTTTTCCCGCCCACGCTGTATAGCCCGCGTGGGCACGATGAGGCTGCGCCCACCCTACGTTTATTAGGAGAACAACATGCTGTTAAGCCGCTCAAAATTGATACGCTTGATCGCTTTCGATGTGGATGGTGTCATGACCGACGGCGGATTATTCTATTCGGATTCAGGAGAGGAATTCAAACGTTTCAATTCACTGGATGGGCATGGCCTGAAAATGTTGCGCGCCAGCGGGGTGGAAGTTGCCATCATCACCGGACGCACTTCGCGTTGCGTCGAGGCGCGCGCGAAGAACCTTGGTATCTCGCATGTCTTTCAGGGCGTGGAAAACAAGCTCCATGCCATGGTCGAACTGCTCGACAAGCTCAAACTGCCGCGTGATGCCGCTGCCTATATGGGCGATGACGTGGTTGATCTCACGGTGATGCGCCATGTCGGTTTGGCGATCAGCGTGCCCGAATCACCGCTGCTGGTGCGCAAACATTCCCACTATGTCACGCAACGCGGTGGAGGACATGGCGCGGTGCGCGAGGCCTGCGAGTTGATCATGTCGGCGCAAGGTACCCTGGAAATGCAACTTGCATCCTATCTAGAATGACTTTTTCCTCACGTGCCCGTTACTGGCTGCCGTTGGTACCATTGATTGGCGTGTTGGGCGTCACGTATTGGCTGAACCAGCAGGTGCAACCGGGGCCTGCCACACCTGGCAGCAACAAGCGCCACGACCCGGATGCCATTGTGGAAAACTTTTCCGCGACAAGGTTGAATGACCAGGGCGTGCCAACCTTCATCATGGCTGCAAAACAAATGCTGCATTACCCGGATGACGACAGCACCACACTGGAAGAACCTCACATCACCATGTTATCAGCCGGACAACCGGCTATACATGCAACCGCCAAACATGCAACTATTTCCAGTAAAGGTGACGAAGTGTTTCTGCGCGACAATGTTGAAGTATTGCGCGAGGCGAGTAAACGGCAAGACAGCTTTAAATTGCAAACCGAATATCTGCGTATCGTCCCCGACCAGAATTTGGCTGACAGCGACCGTTCTGTCACTATTACAGATGCGAACAATATCATTCATGCGACAGGCATGGAATTAGACAACAAGACACGCACCCTGAAACTGCTTTCCCAAGTCAGAAGCGAGCATGTACCGAGCAACCAATAAATTACTAATTTCAGCTCTCCTGCTGCCGGCTTTTCTGCAGCTTTGGGCGCCAGCCTGCTTTGCCGAACGCGCCGACCGCGACAAGCCGATACATCTGGAAGCAGATCAGGTGATAATGGATGATGCCCAGCAAATCAGCACATTCATTGGCAATGTGCAATTATCTCAAGGTACGATGCTGATACGCGGCGATAAGGTCGTCGTGGCAGAAGGCAAGGATGGCCTCAAGCATGCCACGGTTTATGGAAATACCGCCGTATTCCGGCAAAAGCGCGAAGGGTCGGATGGATACGTAGAAGGCTATGGCGAACGCATCGACTACGACGCGCACGCCGGCACTTTGATCTTCCGAGATAAAGCTCGCCTCAAGCGCGACCTGGATGAAGTCAGCGGCGATAATATTACTTACAACATGAAAACAGAAATATTTACTGTCAAAAGCGGCGATGCAATTCCGGGAAATGACCGGCCACAAAGGGTTCGTGCAGTTCTTCAGCCCAAAGCCATTGAAAGCAATGTTTCCCCATCTCCTGCTGGCGCGTTGCCCGTCAAACCCGAGACAACCTTCCCTCCCACCCAATGAACATGAGCGAACTGCGCGCAGTTGGTCTGAAGAAAATATACGGTTCGCGCACTGTGGTGCACGACGCTACGCTGTCGCTGAAGAGCGGCGAAGTAGTTGGTCTGCTGGGCCCTAACGGCGCTGGAAAGACCACCGCGTTCTACATGATCGTTGGATTGATCCCTGTCAACGGAGGAGAAATTTTTATTGACGGCCAAAACATCACTCACCTGCCGATACACCGCCGCGCGCGTCTGGGGCTCGGTTATCTGCCGCAGGAAGCATCGATCTTTCGTCGTCTGACCGTGGCACAAAACATCCAGGCCGTACTGGAACTTCAAGGTATCGCTGATGACAATCTGAAAAATCATCTGGACAAGTTACTCGAAGATCTGCACATCACGCACATACGCGACAACCCCGCCGTCAGCCTGTCCGGCGGGGAACGTCGGCGCGTGGAAATCGCGCGCGCATTGGCGACCGAGCCGCGCTTCATTTTGCTGGATGAGCCATTCGCCGGCGTGGATCCGATCGCCGTGCTGGACATTCAAAAAATCATCCGCTTTCTGAAGGAACGTGGTATCGGCGTGCTGATCACCGACCACAACGTTCGTGAAACCTTGGGCATCTGTGACCGGGCCTACATCATCAACGCCGGTTCGGTAATGGCGGAAGGCAAGCCGGATGAAATCATTTATAATGAGGGCGTGAGGAAAGTTTATCTGGGCGAACACTTCAAGCTGTAGCGAGAATTTCTCCCTTATACGACACAATGCAATGAAACCCACTCTTCAACTTCGAATCTCCCAACAACTGACGCTTACCCCGCAGTTGCAGCAGGCTATCCGCCTGCTGCAACTCTCCACGCTGGATATGCATCAGGAAGTCGCACGGTTGCTGGAAGAAAACCCCATGTTGGAAATGGCCGATGAATCTGCAGCCAGCACCTTCCAAACTGAATCACACAGCTCTGCGACCACCTCCAAAGAAGAGACTGAGCAAAAACTTAGCGACAGCGATGACCGTGGCGCGGACGATTTTGGCAACGAGCCGGCCGATTGGAATACCGGCGGCGGCACGATACGCAGCACTGATGACGAAGACGAAACTTACCCGGAGCAAGCCGCCGAACAAGCCAGCCTGCGGGCACACCTGCACTCCCAACTGACCACCAGCTCTCTCGCTGGAAAAGACCGCAAGGTGGTCGGCCTACTGATCGAAGCACTGGATGAAAACGGCTATCTTGCCCAGGATCTGGAAGAACTGGCTGAACTGTTGCCCGATGAACTGGAAATCACGCTTGATGACCTGGAAACCGCTCTGGTGCAGCTGCAACACCTTGATCAGGCTGGACTGGGCGCACGCAATCTGGGCGAATGCCTGGCCCTGCAACTCAAAGCATTGCCGGAAGACACCCCGCACCGTGATTTGGCAGTTCGTCTGGCAAGCGAACACCTTGATCTGGTTGCGGCACATGACTTCGGCAAGATCAAAAAATTACTTCGCTGTTCAGACGATGAATTACGGGCTGCACAAAACCTGATCACCTGCCTGAATCCAAAACCAGGCACAGAATTTGGGCAAAGCGTCGCCGATTATGTGGTGCCCGATGTAGTCGTGGAAAAATACAGGAACAAATGGCGCGCACGGCTGAATGTTGAGGCTATGCCCAAGCTGCGCGTCAATCAGATTTACGCCAACATTCTGCAGCAGCGCTCAGACAAGAACTCCTCACAGCTTGCCACACAGTTGCAGGAAGCAAAGTGGCTGATCAAGAATCTTCAGCAGCGTTTTGATACGATTCTGCGCGTCGCACAGGCCATCGTGGTACGTCAGGTAAATTTTTTCGAGCACGGCGAGATCGGGATGCGCCCGCTTGTGTTGCGTGAAATTGCCGACGAACTTGAGCTGCACGAATCTACTGTTTCGCGCAGCACCACACAAAAATTCATGCTGACCCCGCGCGGCATCTACGAATTCAAACATTTCTTTGGCAGCGGCCTGGCCACAGAAAGCGGCGGAACTTGTTCCTCCACGGCAATACGTGAATTGATCAAACAATTGGTCAGCGCGGAAGACTGCCACAAACCCCTTACCGACAGCCGCATGTCAGAAATCTTGGCACAACAGGGCATTGTAGTTGCCCGGCGTACCATAGCAAAGTACCGGGAATCATTACGCATACTCCCGGTGAATCTCCGTAAATCTCTCTAATCAAGGAGCACCCAATGAACCTCCATCTCACCGCACATCACCTGGAAATCACTCCGGCTATTCGTGGGTATGCGACCGAAAAATTTGATAAACTCAAGCGCCACTTCGATACTGTTGTGATTGACGTGAACATAATTCTCTCCGTTGAAAAACTGAAGCAGAAAGCTGAAGCAACCATGCACGTCAGCGGCAAGAATTTGTTCGTGGAATGCGACGATGAAAATTTGTACGCTGCGATTGATATGCTGGTTGACAAGCTGGACCGCCAGGTCCGGAGGCACAAGGACAAGCTTTCCTCGCGCCGTCACGATGATTCCGGAAAATACGCGACAGCCGAATAGTCAATTACGGGCGGTAACGGCGCCGCCCATTTTCATCCCCTCCATATCATGAACCTGATCAGCAAAATCCTGCTACCCGACAATATCCTCCTGGACACTGAATCTACCAGCAAGAAACGCGTGTTTGAGCGGGTTGGCCTGTTGTTTGAGAACAACCAGCAGATCTCGCGCAGCCAGGTATTCGATAGTTTGTTCGCGCGTGAAAAGCTCGGCTCGACCGGCTTGGGACAAGGCGTGGCAATCCCGCACGGACGTATTGCCAAGTTGCGCGATGCAACTGCCGCGTTTGTAATGACTTCCCACCCAATTCCATTCGACGCGCCGGACGGCCAACCTGTGAACATGATTTTCGTGTTGCTGGTACCGGAACGTGCCAACGATTTGCATCTGCAGATCCTTGGCGAGCTGGCGCAAATTTTCAGCGACACGCAGTTCCGCAGTCGCCTGCTTGCATGCAAAGACACTGCCAGCATCCATCAATTGTTTTATGACTGGCAAAGCGTGACATGAGCCAGGTAAACGTCCGGCAACTGTTTGATGACAAGCAGGAAAGGCTGCAACTCAGCCGTATTGCCGGAGCAGATGGCACCGACCGCATCATCGACAGCGATGAAGTTAATAATTCTAACAAGGGACTCATCGGCCATCTCAACCTGATCCACCCGAATTGGGTGCAAGTGCTGAGCGAGACCGAACTGGATTATCTGCGTGGTCTAAACACAGAACAGCGCGACAGCGCGTTTCGCCAAATCGAGCAAAATGGCACGACTTGTTTGATCGTGGCCGGCACGATCGATATACCGCCTGAATTGATCAATTTTGCCAACCGATCGAATATTCCTCTGTTCGCATCCCCCAAAGCCAGCGTGCATCTGATGTGGCTGATTCGCCACTATCTGGCCAAGGAACTGGCCGAGTCCAGCACCCGCCACGGCGTGTTTCTCGACGTGCTTGGCGTAGGTGTAATGATCACCGGCGAAAGCGCGGTCGGCAAAAGTGAACTTGGGCTTGAGCTCATCACGCGCGGGAACGGATTGGTAGCCGATGACATCGTCGAATTGCACCGTATCGCGCCGGATACCCTAGAGGGTCGCTGTCCGGAGTTATTGCGTGATTTTCTCGAAGTGCGCGGCCTCGGCGTATTGAACATCCGCACCATGTTCGGCGAAACAGCAGTACGGCGGAAAAAAGGCCTGAAGCTCATCGTCCACCTGCATCGTCCGCCCGGAGGAGACTTGTCCCAAATGGAACGCTTGCCGCTCAATGCCACACATCAGGATATCCTCGGCGTAAGCATCAGCACGGTAAATATACCGGTGGTCGCCGGACGCAACCTGGCGGTATTGGTGGAAGCCGCAGCACGCAACTTTGTGTTGCAGCAGCGCGGCATAGACAGCATGCAGGAATTCATCTCGCGCCACGACCAACTGCTACTGGAAGATTAGACGGGAGTCCAATTTGCAGTTATTCCTGATCAGCGGCTTATCTGGCTCCGGCAAAAGTATCGCGCTCAAGGTGCTGGAAGACAGCGGATATTACTGCGTGGACAATCTGCCAGCCGATCTCCTGGCTGCGCTAGTGGAGCACTTGCAGCATGCAGGGTACAGCAACATCGCCGTCAGCATAGATGTACGCAGTGCCAACAGCGTGCATCGCCTGCCACACCTGTTGCAACAGATCAAGCAGCAAGGAGTGGACGTGCATGTGTTGTTCCTGGATGCCCAAACCGACACACTGGTCAAACGCTTTTCCGAAACACGCCGTTTGCACCCGCTCAGTGATGCCACGATTCCTGCAAATGACAAAAAAGCCCGCACTTTGCCGGAATGTGTCAGCTATGAACGTGAATTACTCGCCGAAATAAACGATATCGGCCATCACATCGATACCACCGAACTGAATGCAAATGCGCTGCGCAACTGGATCAAACAATTTATAACAGTGGATCGCGCCCGGCTGACGCTGTTATTCCAGTCGTTCGGCTTCAAGAATGGAATCCCGCTGGATTCAGATCTCGTGTTCGATGTGCGCTGCCTGCCTAACCCGCACTACGATCCAAAACTGCGCCCTCTGTCCGGTCGCGATTCAGCAGTGGTCGAGTTCCTGGAAAACTCCACCAGCACACAGGAAATGTTCAAAGACATACACGATTTCGTGGAACGCTGGTTGCCGAATTTTGTCGCAGACAATCGCAGCTATTTGACGGTGGCCATCGGCTGCACTGGCGGGCAGCACCGTTCAGTCTATCTCGCCGAAAAGCTCGCGCGTCATTTCGAGCACCAGCAGCAAGTACTGGTGCGCCATCGCGAACTGAGTCAGTAATCATGTACTCAAACCCCTTGCAGCACATCAAGCTCGGAGACTGGTTGACGCTTTTTCTCGGCGGCATTTTCGTGGTGTTACTGACATCCAAACTTTGGAGTGAGGATCTTGCCGACAAGGCTGTAATCCGCAGTGGCGGAAAAATATTTCGCGAAGTGTCGCTGTCGCGCGACCAGCAGATCGAAGTGCCAGGCCGGTTAGGTACCAGCGTGATCAATATCCAGCAACGTAAAGCACGCATCGCTTCGGACCCAAGCCCCCGCCAATACTGTGTACGCCAAGGCTGGTTGCAACATGCCGGCGAGATCGCATTGTGCCTGCCAAATCAGGTGAGTGTAGAATTGGTCGGGAGCCATAAACGCTATGACAGCCTCAACTACTGAAATGCAAAATCAAGGATACAGGATACAGGATTCAAGCCTGAGCAACGAACAGCAGGCACACTTAATCCCGAATCCTGAATCCCTAATCCTGCTTAATACTACCGCCGAAGACCACCACATCGCGCGCATGGCGGCGGTCGCGCTCGGCCTGACGATACTGGAGAGCGCCATCCCCTCTCCCCTGCCCGGCGTCAAACCGGGGCTGGCCAACATAGTCACGCTCATCGTTTTGGCGCGTTACGGCTGGCACTCGGCCGCATGGGTATCGCTGTTGCGCGTGTTGGCAGGTAGCTTGCTGTTCGGTAATTTTCTGGCACCGGGATTTTTCTTGAGTTTATCCGGTGCACTATGCAGTCTTGCCATTCTTGCGCTAAGTCATCACTTGCCTCAACGATGGTTCGGCCCGGTCAGCCATAGCATTTTCGCATCCTTCGCGCACATCATCGGACAGCTGCTGGTGGTGTACCTGTGGCTGATCCCGCACGCCGGTATCGCCTACCTGATTCCCGTCTTTGCCACCGCCGCACTGGTGTTCGGCGCTGTGAATGGATTGATCGCGGCGCGTTTCATGGATAATGCGGAAACAATCAAACCTAACGTAATCGAGATCCCGACTTGAAAACGATCACGCTCGCTTTTTCTGGCGCATCCGGTTTGCCCTATGGCATGCGTCTGCTGGAATGCCTGCTGCAAAGCGGACAGCGTGTGCACCTTGTGTATTCACAAGCCGCTCAGATCGTCGCCAAACAGGAACTGGATTTCACGCTGCCGAACCGTCCTCAGGAAGCTGAGCAGATGTTTGCTGAACGCTACGGAAATTTCAGCGGCAAACTGAAAGTATTCGGCATCCAGGACTGGTACGCTCCGATGGCCTCCGGGTCCAACCCGGGCGATGCCATGGTGATCTGCCCCTGCACGATGGGGACGCTGGGCAAGATCGCAAACTGCATCAGTGATGACCTAATCTGCGCGTGCCGCCGACGTAATGCTCAAGGAAAAACGTACCTTGATATTAGTGCCGCGCGAGATGCCGTTCTCCGCGATCCATCTGGAGAACATGCTCAAGCTGTCGCATGCAGGAGCCGTCATCATGCCGCCTAATCCCGGTTTCTATCATCATCCGCAGAGCGTCCAGGACATCGTGGATTTCGTCGTAGCGCGGATACTCGATCATTTGGGAGTGGGACAAACGTTGGTGAAGAAGTGGGGCGAATGAAGTTGTCGAGGGCGGCCCGACAGCCAAACCGGCTTCGCCGGTCTACCCCCAGCGAAGTTCTTTTAACATGCTGCGAACCGGCGCCGGTATCGCCGCCCGCATCGCCTCCCCCACATCCAGCCACACACTCCCCGGTTGCGCGGCACGCAAAGGTTTACGCGAGAGTTGAATCTTCAGCGGATTGATGTGCAATTTGAAGTGGGTGAAGGTGTGCGTGAATGTCGCAAGCATTTCTCCGTGGCTCGCAGACATTCCGTTTTGTATGAACCAATTCTTTGCCGCCTCCTCGTCATCGAACTGCGGCAAACTCCACAGCCCTCCCCAAATGCCGCTGCCGGGTCTTTTCTCCAGCAGGATATCGTTGCCATGCATCAGCAATAAAAATGTTTTGTGCCTTTCCGGCACGGCTTTGCGTAATCGCGCGGTGGGCAGTTCGCTCGCTCGTCCATTTTGATACGCGACGCAATCACTGCTTACCGGACATATACCGCACTTGGGTTTGCTGCGCGTGCACAGCATCGCTCCCAAGTCCATCTGTGCCTGTATGTAAGTAGAGATATCGCGTAGAGGCAGCACTGCTTCGGCCTGTTGCCAAAGCCGTGCTTCCACCGCTTTATCGCTGGGTGATCCTGCTATACCGCAGTAGCGTGCCAGCACACGTTTGACGTTTCCGTCCAATATCGCGTGCTGTTCGTTGTAGGCCAGCGAGCAGATCGCCGCGGCGGTGGAACGGCCTATGCCGGGGAGTTCAAGTATCTGTTCGAACCGGCGCGGAAATTCGCCTTGATGTTTTTCGACGATGATCTGCGCGGCACGATGCAGGTTGCGTCCGCGCGCGTAATAGCCGAGACCGCTCCAGTGTGCGAGCACCTGTTCTTCGGTCGCGGCGGCGAGTACGGCTATGTTCGGAAACGATGTGACGAAGCGCTGATAATACGGAATGACGGTGGCGACCTGCGTCTGCTGCAGCATGATCTCGGACAACCATATACGGTAGGCATCTGCGCCTTGCCACGGCAGGTCGTGGCGGCCATGTCGCTTTTGCCAGCGGATGAGGCGTAGCGCGAAATTCGATGTCATGTATCAGCGGATACCTATACGTCGTGAACCGCTCACTTGAACAGGCCCTTCAAGCCTTTCTTCAGTTCATCCTGCAGCTTGGCCTTGGCATCTTCTTTCACTTTCTCTTTCTTCTCGTCGATCTTTTGCTTGGCGACATCGACAAGCAGCGCACCGTAGTCGATTTTGAATTTGAGCGCATCGAATGGACCGCTCACATTCACCGGTAATGTTCCGGTCCTGCCCTGTTCAGTCTTGGCTATTGCGGCCTTGGCGTTGTAATTGAGGCTGTCATGCCCGATGTCGATATCGCCGCTGCCACTCAGGCGCAACACCGTTGATTTCACTGCCAAGTCATCGTTATGAGCGACGCCGTTACGCACCTTGAAGTTGGCCTTGAACTCGCTGAACTCGGTCTTCTCGCTCTTGTCCACGCCCAATGTCTGCGACCGGGTGTCCTTGCTGATATTCTGTATGCCCTGGACCAGTTTGGTCAGGTTGATGCCCTTGATTGCGCCGTTCGCCAGATTCACCGACACGGTGCCGTTCAGCGCTTTCTTCAGCGCGCTGACGGTGTCGCCCTGCGTGGCGAGGTCAAGCGCTATGTTGCCCTTTCCCTCTGCCAGATCCAGGTCCGCGGCATCTTTCAACAAGGGTGCGATGGCTATGCCATCAAGCTTCTGTTTGATGGCAAAACTGGGCGTACCTTGCGCATTGACGCTCATGTTGCCATACATGCTGCCCTGATACAGCTTCGCGGACAACGGGTTGATAATCACCAGCCCGTTTAGTGCTTTTACATCTACACGCAGCTGCGTTGATTTCACGTTCATCACTTTCAGCGCGCCGATGCGCAGGTTGCCGTCCAGATTGAGTTTACGCAACGCGGACAGATCGAGCGGCTGTTCCGGCTCCTTTGATTTCTGCGCTGAAGAGGCGGCAACAGGAGTTTTCGGCAGGTACAGATCGGCATCCAATTGGTCCATATCTACATCGAATTTTATCGCCGGCTCGGCAAAACCTTTTATGCCGACATCGGCCTTGATCTTGCTTTGCAATAAGCCCCCTGCTAGTTTTGCCTGCACGGTTTGTTTCAGGGCATCCACATGCACGCTGCCCTTCATCTCGCTGTTCACCGATTTGTTCGGCAGCTTGTCGCCGGTGGCGGCCACTGCAACGCTGAGGTCATTCAGATTGAATTGCTGTGATTTGATATTTCCCGACAGCGGTGAGACGAGTTTTACCTTGAAAGCCTGCTCGGGCTGCTTCATATCCAGATCCAGGCTCAGCGCGCTGACCTTGAACGACTCAGCATTGCCTTCCACGCCGGGCATCGTCAGACTTGCAACGACATTGCCAAAAGCCCCATCCATATTTGCCTTCAGCGTCACCTTGGAGCCGGAATATTTATCCTTGGTAAGGCTCAGCGACGGCGTATCCAGCGCGGCGCTGAATTTATCTTTGACCTTGACTCCGCTCGCATTCAATGCGAATTTTTTTGCGGCGAATTCCTGCTTGGCCAAGTCAACGCTTGCATCCCCATTTGCCTGCACTTTCAGGTTGCTGATATCCAGAGCCGAGCCGCTGGCTTGCAGGTCGAGACCTTGCAACTGATACTTCTGCTTGTCCAGATCGAAAGTCAGCGTGGTCTTGAGTTGCGTGCTGATATCCAGCTTGGGCTGATTGGCCTGTATGGAGGTTGATAAATCGATTTTGCCCGGCACACCGATCGCGATGCGCCCGGTCTTGAGTTTCAGATCCTTGATGGCATACTGCGCGCCGCTGCCTTCATCGCGATAGCTGAGATTGGTTTTATCCAAGGATACTGAAGCGATGTCGAATTTGACTGGCGGGCCGGAGATGCTCTTCTGCTCTTGCCCTTGCTGTTTCTGTTCCGCTTGACCGAGCAGGTCATCGATGTTGGTCGTGCCGTCCTTGTGCCTGATCAGCACAGCTTTCAAGCCGCTTACCGCCACTTCGTCCACCACCACCTGTTTGCGCAGCAATGGCATCAAGGCAAGCGAGACCCGCGCCGATTCGATTGCCGCAAATTCCTTGTCATTCCTGTACTCGGAAAGCGATACCTTGCTCAGACTTATGCCGATGTTTGGATAGAACGACAGTTTGATATCACCATCCAGACGCAGATTGCGCTGTTTGCTGTCTTTCACCGCCTTGATGATCCTGCCTTTATAGTCGTTGGGATTGAAAGTTGCCGCCACGTATGCCACTCCGGCAACGGCAACAACGACGATGGCGCCCACACCCAACAAACCATACTTGAGGAATTTGTTCATGCACGACCCGCTAAATAAGCCATATCAAATTATAGCCGAGACAGGAAACATACCGGGCAATCGAGCCCTTTACCCCTAAATCACCTTGGAATAGAGCGCATGCTCCTGTCGCGTGCGCAAATACTTGTCAAACACCATGCAGATATTGCGTATCAGCATACGCCCTTTCGGGGTCACCTTGACCGATTGAGGAGAAATTTCCAGCAGACCCTTCGCGTTCATACTCGCGCAATTCTTTCAGTTCGGTGGCGAAATAATCATCAAAATCGATCTGGTAGGCACTGTTCAATGACTCTTTGGCAAGCACGAAATGGCACATCAAGGCCTGAATGATGGCGCGGCGCACCAGGTCGTCGTCATTCAACTCCATGCCGCGCATGATGGGCAGCACATCCCTGTCCAGCGCAGCGTAATAATCCTCCAGTTCGCGATAATTCTGGCTGTAGGTCGGGCCGATCTTGCCGATGGCACTGAGGCCGAGCGCCACCAGATCGCAATCCGAATGGGTTGAATAGCCCTGAAAATTGCGATGCAGTTTTCCTTGGCGTTGTGCCACCGCAAGCTCGTCTTGAGGTTTGGCGAAGTGATCCATGCCGATATAGACATAACCGGCTTCGGTCAGTTTATTCACAGCCATGTCGAGTATATCCAGCTTTATTTGCGGCGCTGGCAGATCCTCTTCATGGATGCGCCGCTGCGGCTTGAAGATGGTAGGCATATGCGCATAGTTATAGATGGACAAACGATCGGGATTGGCGGCAATGACCTTGTCCAGCGTCACGCCAAAGCCTTCCAGCGTTTGCTTGGGCAAGCCGTAAATCAGATCGATGCTGACCGATTTGAAGCCATTGGCGCGCGCCGCATGAATCACGCGCAGCGTTTCTTCTTCGCTCTGGATACGGTTCACCGCGCGCTGCACTTCATCATCGAAATCCTGCACGCCGATACTGATACGATTGAAGCCCACCTCGCCGAGCAGCGCGATGGTTTCATCGCTGACCTTGCGAGGATCGATTTCGATCGAGTATTCGCCGTCTTTCACCAGTTTGAAGTGCTGACGGATCGCCGTCATCACCTGCTTTATTTCATCGTCGCTCAGGAACGTCGGTGTACCGCCGCCGAAATGCAACTGCTCTACGACTTGATCCGGACCGAGCAACATCGCCTGCATGGCCATTTCCTTGATCAGATAGCGTACGTATTCGGCAGATTTGCTGCGATCCTTGGTTATTACCTTGTTGCAGGCGCAGTAAAAACATAGTGTGTTGCAGAACGGAATATGGATATACAGCGACAGCGGACGGTCGATACCGCCAATTTCGCGTTTTGCCACCCACTTGCGATAGCTCTCGGCATTGAAAGTTTCAACGAAGCGATCCGCGGTGGGATAAGAGGTATAGCGCGGGCCATTCTTATCCAGCCTGCGTATCAATTCCAGATCTACAACCAATTGATTGACAGATTTATCCATATAATGCTCCTTAAGTACCGGACATTATGCCAGCTAGCCAGCTGAAACGCACCTGATCTCGAGTCGCATGCCGTTTGGTCCATCATCACATCATTGCAGGCAAAATTCCTGTGACTGTTTTGCATTCATAGTTGACTTAGAAACTCGACTATTCAGCATGTCCTTCCCTATTTAAATCAAAATGCAGGGACGATCTGTATCACCAGTCGAACTTGATCGCTTAGTGCCAACTCCATGAAATAACCCACTTGCTTCATGGTTTTCTTGGTGCTAATATCACCGGCGTCCTTTTACAGGGATCGTGAATTTTATAATCATCATTAGAACGGGGAGCCTCAAATGCTAGAACCAGACACAACAACCAGTGAAGTACTTCTTATGTATGTCGGTATTTTCGTGTTTTTATTCGGCTTGGCTTTTATTCTGATGAAAAAGAATTCCTGATTATTTTCATGCGTGCAATTTCATGCGTGATGCAAGATAGATAATAATAATTCCTGATTCCCTTGTCGGCTTGGGAACACAGTCGGGTATGCACTGCACTAGGTGCGGGTGATTAAAAATTTTAGAATGGGGAGGGGTACATGCGTAAATTATCCAATTTGGCATTGGTATGTTGGGGAACAGTCGCCATGCTGGCTTTTTCTGGCGCGAACTTTGCCGAAGAAGGAGCAGTAACGGCAAATATCACCAATGGAAAGAAAATCTTCGAAAATGGCAAGGGCGACAGCGTTCCAGCTTGTGCCACATGCCATGGCGACAAGGCAATGGGCAATGATGCGATGGGCTCCCCCCGGCTTGCCAATGTTGGATATGTATACATCGTCAAGCAACTGACCAATTTTGCGGAAGACAAGCGCACCGGACCTGACGATGCAACAGATGAATGGTATCGCAAAAGGACTGACCGAGCAGGACATGCGCGATTTGGCAGCCTATGAGAACAGCTTCCCAGCACGACCCGGAGCTTTCCGACCTCAAGGATCTTAAATCAAACGGGCACGGTAGTGGGAGAAGCATACAAGGGCCAGATACTGGTTCGCTACGGGGTAGAAGGCAAGGTTTCCGCATGCCAGTCCTGCCATGGCTTTAATGGCCGCGGTTCCGATCCGGTTTATCCGAAGATCGGCCAACAGAAATATGTATACCTGGTCAATCAGTTGACGCATTGGCGTGATGGTTCTCGTGCCAATGATCCGATGAGACAGATGCAGAAGATTGCCAGAAATTGACTGATGAAGATATACGCAATGCCGCAGCGTTCTTGTCCCAGGCATCCGATAGCACGGTCGGCGGACGGGTATGGAGACTTGACAATAAAACGGTTTTGAAAAACGTTAAAATCGTACAATAAGGTTTTCTCGGTAATTTTGTAATGTTCCCGCGCAGAGTATTCTGTCGCGGGAAATCTAACGGAGACTGGTCTGAGTTTTGATCAGTCTTTTTTGCTTTGTAAGCTGCCAATAAGATGCGCTGGCCTTACACAAGCTGACCATCCGGCCGCTCGCCAGGGCTCGGCCGATCTTACCCAGGCCAATGATGCCCAGGGTCTGGCAGCTCAGTCTGCGCGCAGGCTTCTGGCCCGTACGGTCCCATCGACGGGCATGGAGGGTGTGATCCAGACGGTTCAGATGGCGTGCCAGGCTGAGCAGCAGGGCCATGCTGTGATCGGCCACCTCCTCCACGCAGTATTTCGGCACATTGCAGACCAGAATACCGCGCCTGGTAGCCTCCCCGACGTCCACGCTGTCGTAGCCTATTCCCACCCGAATGATGGCCCGACAACGGGGCAATTGGGCAATGGCCTGCGCGTTGAGCAACGGCTTCACCGACTGGACCATGACGATGTCGGCCGCGGTCGCCAATGACGACGCGGTGCTGGCGACCCCGTCTGGAAGGCTGCCCAGCCGGCCTCGGCCCGCGCCAGGTCGGCTGCGATCCAGTCCGGCGGCTCGTAGAGATCATCATCGTAGTCCACCATGACGACTTTCATCGAGAGTCCATGCGTGGCGTCAACGTTGTCCATGGCGACTCCTACCTAGCTCGCGACGTCCAACAGAACCTTCCAGCCGGTTCGCGCTTCCGCGTAGCCCAACCCTTCCTCCAGACGCGAGAGCGGCAGGCAGTGGCTGATCAACGGCTTCACATCGAGCCGGCCCGCACATACCAACGAGGTCGCGATGCCGAACTCGACATTCGCATAAACGCGTACCGCCCGGCCCTCGAGTTCGCGGTAAACCGCATCCCGGACGTCCAACAGGACCGGCACGCTGGGGATGCCTACGAACACGATCTGGCCCCGGATAGCGCAGAAGTGCGTGACATCCGGGAACACAGCGGGGTTCCCGCTGCACTCGAACACCATCTCTGCCCCGACGCCGCCCGTAGCCTCGCGCACCGCAGACACCGCGCCGGCAGCCGACGCGTCGATCGGTATGAGGCCGAACTCGGCGGCGTCGCTCGAGGCGCCAGGGCACGACGTCCACTATCCAGACCTGCCGGGCGCCGGCGAGGCGCGCCATCGCTCCCACCAGCACGCCGATCGGCCCTGCTCCGATAACCAGGGCAGTCTGTCCGGCCCTGAGCGACGAGCACCTGACGGCATGCACCGCGACGGCTACCGGCTCGATCAGGGCAGCTTCCTCCCAGGATACGTTCCCAGTCAACTTGTGGACCCGTTCAGCCGCCATGGTCACGTATTCGGCGAAGGCACCGTCCACATCGATCCCTACCAGTCGCAAGGTCCGGCAAACGTGGTTGTTGCCGCCGAGGCAAGCCTCACACTGCGCCACACCACAACAGGGGGTTGGCCGTGACGCGATCCCCGGCGCAAGCCCGCTGCCTACGCCCTCCCCCAACGCATGGACCGTGCCTGCGAACTCGTGACCCATCACCAGCGGGGCCCTGGCTCGAGGATGCTTGCCGTTGTAGATACTCAGATCCGTTCCGCAAATACTCGCTCGTGCGACATGGATCAGTACCTGACCGGGCCCGACCATCGGCGCTGGAATCTCACCGTAATCGATCTGCTTCAGACCTGTGTAGACAGCCGCCTTCATATTCCCCCCTCAGGACGCCTGCGGGCTGAACTCTGCTAGCACAACCAGCGGGTCAGCCAGTCAAAAGCCTTGTCGCCATTAAAGCGATGGCCCCCCGGAAAGATGTCCTTATCCAGCCGGTCCTCGGCACCCAGAACACTGTATGCCTTGCGCAACTGATTGTACGCAGCTTCTGTTTCAGCCACCGGAAAGATTGGATCCTCCGTGCCGCCCACGATGAGCAGCGGCCGAGGGGCGATGAGCGCTGCCACATCGGGCATGTCTGCCAGCTCCAGGATACCGGGGATGTAGTTGCATTCGCAATGCACCGCGAGCTTGAAAAAGCGATACGGGTTGAAGTAGGCGCTGATCACAGCCACGCTGATTCTCGTATCCAAGGCCGCGGTGTATAGTGTGGTCATCCCTCCTCCCGAGAAGCCCAGGCAGCCCCTGCCGTCCACCATTGGCTCCGGCCTGGTAGCGATATAGTCGAGGACGCGCATGGTATCCCAGACTAGCAGGCCGATGGCTGTCTTGCCCTGGAGCATGGCATGGAAGGCCAGGGCGCGGCAAGAGCTCTCCCACATTGCCTCCCCCTCGTGTTCGGGGATGACGCGGTGCCTCATGTTCGGCCAGGTTTCCATGCGCTCGTTGAAGCCTCGCTGCTCGGGCACAAAAACCATGAAACCGTGCTCAGCCAGTTGGCGGCCATAGTCATAGTGACAGGCCGCAATATGGGCCTCCTCCACATCCCGCGAGACCGCTCCTACCAGGCGGCCCAACAGATGGGCCGCTCCGCCCC
>CAWDWW010000015.1:0-183423 GCA_963806115.1 uncultured beta proteobacterium | reverse complement strand
TGCTGATCAAGAACGCCGAGGCGCTGGAGATCATGGAAAAAGTGAATACGCTGGTGATCGACAAGACCGGCACGTTGACCGAAGGCAAACCGAAATTGACTTCGGTCATCATACTGCCGGGATTTGAGGGCAACGAAATATTGCAACTGAGTGCCAGCCTGGAGCGCGCCAGCGAACATCCGCTGGCGGATGCAATCGTCAAGGGAGCTTCGGAGCGCAGTCTGGCATTGTCCGAGGTCAAGGAATTTCAATCGGTCAGCGGCAAGGGTATCACCGGTCTGGTGGATGGCCGCAAAATCGTTATCGGCAACCAGAAATATTTTGTCGAACTGAAGATACAAACCGGTTCCCTGCTCGAACGCGTGCATAAGCTGCGCGCAGAGGGACAGACCGTGATATTCGTCGCCGTCGACGGGAGGCCTGCCGGCTTGATAGGCGTGGCCGACCCGATCAAGGAATCAACACCGGAAGCAGTGCGTGCCTTGCAGGCTGCCGGCGTTGAATTGGTCATGATCACCGGCGACAGCCGTGCCACCGCCGAAGTAGTGGCGCAGAAATTGGGAATCAAACGCGTGGTTGCCGAAGTGTTGCCGGAACAAAAGGCCGAGATCGTCAAACAACTGCAAGCCGAAGGGCGCATCGTCGCGATGGCGGGCGACGGCATCAACGACGCGCCGGCACTGGCGCAGGCACAGGTCGGCATTGCGATGGGAACGGGTACCGATGTGGCGATGCAAAGCGCCGGGGTGACATTGATCAAGGGGGATTTGAACGGCATCGTCCGCGCGCGTCATCTGAGCCAGGCCACGATGCACAACATCCGCCAGAATTTGTTTTTCGCCTTCGTCTACAACATGCTGGGCGTGCCGGTCGCGGCGGGAGTGCTGTATCCGTTCTTCGGTTTGTTGCTGTCGCCGATCATCGCGGCGGCGGCGATGAGCTTCAGTTCGGTGTCAGTGATTACGAATGCGTTGAGGTTGAGGCGGGTGAAGCTATGATACCAATCCGCACTAGAGCCGATAACTGTGTTGGCTTCGTCTTCGGCTCCTAGCCGTACTAATCGTACTGTCTTCGTCGCCTCATCCTTGCCGCCTTGTTCTCGACTCAATTGCGAATCGGCATAAAATGTTTCAGTAGTTTTAGTAGGGCGCAATAACCAACGGGCATTGCGCCGCATGTGACGCGTACATCCGGTGCAATGCGCTTCGCTTATTGCACCCTACGCGAGCTGTTAGCTTTCCCGATCAAAGCATCTCGATCACCTATATCTCCAATCAATGAGGCGCCGATCCAGCGAAAGGTACAGCTCAGCAATTCAAGCTGTACCAGCGTACGGACTTCGGTATCAAGTTCAAACGATTCAGCGGCCATGGTGCTCTCTTACATAAAGTAGATGGCAAATGCCCAATCTTCTGGAGGTGCATGCTGCATAGTGGGATAAAGCGGCACTACCCCATAATTTGAAACTGCTGTGTATGCTATCACGCCTACCTATGCACTAATCACGTCCGCGCATTTCAACCCGCTGATCACCGCGCCTTCCAGCGTGGCGGGATAATCGCCCGCCGTGTAATCGCCCGCCAGCAGCAATCGGGGCAGGGGTGTCAGTTGCGAGGGGCGTTTCAGGTTCGGTGAGCAGCAGAACGTGGCACGCTTTTCGGCGATGACCTTGAACCATGCGGGTTGTTCGGTGATACCGAATTCTTCGTGTAATTCCGAGATTACTTTTTGTGCCAGTTCGTCCTGCGACAATTCCTGGTGGATGCCTTCCGCACTGATCACCGCGGCGAACAGGCCGTGTTGTCCGCTGATCTGCCCCTTGTCGAACAGCCACTGGCTGTAGCGCTGGTGTAAACCGAGCATGGCATGGGGCAGCGTGACGTGGTCGGGATATTGCAGGTACACGGTATAGATCGGCTGATATTCCAGCGTATCGATCCGTGCGACAGTCTCCGCAAGCTCGGCAATCGGGCGCAGCAGTTTGGCGGCGGCCACTGGCGGGGCGGCGCAGATCACGTGGCTGAAGTTTTCCGTGCCCAATGCGCTCGTTATTTCGATGCTGTCTTCGAGCGGATGCAGTGCTTCCACAGCGCACGCGATGCGCACCTTGCCGCCTTTCTTTGCGACATAGTCAGCGGCGCGTTGCGGGAACAGTGCGGTGAAGTTGATGCGCGACAGCAGAATGTCGCTGTCGGTTCGCGTCTGGTTCAGCGCGTCACGCAACACGTTCAGAAAAATCTGTGCAGAAGCCTTGCGGATGGGTGTGTTGAGTGCGGCGATACACAGCGGTTCCCAGAGTTTTTGCGTCAGCGCTTCATCTTGCCCGTATTGCGCGAGCAGTTCGGTGACGGTGGTGTCGTCGGGTAAACTGAATTTCATACCGACGCAGTATGCAGCAAGAAGCGCACGGCGTCCAGGCGTTCGCCGACGTCAGACCTTGGCGTGTCAGCAGCGCGACCAAAAGGTGGAGCGGTGCGGGCAGGCGCGGTACTTTCATCGAGAACTCGCCGTGCAAATTGAGTTGCAGCGGCATCCGCAGGAAATCCTGCTCGATGCTGCCGCCGACCTTTTCAATCACGTTTAAGGTCTGGACATAGCAGCCGAGCAATAGGTGCTGTCCGTTGTCGAGATGGGTGTCCTGATAACCCACACCGCGTGCGCGTCCGCCGAGTTGCATCGCGCTTTCGAACACGGTAACAGGGATACCGCAATCGGCCAGCGCGACGGCTGCGGCCATGCCCGCGTAGCCGCCGCCGATCACTGCGACTTTCAGTTCTTCAGCCACGTCTTTATTGCCAACCACAATTTGTAACCGGTACCGAGCACAACGCGCTCCTTCAGCACATGGCAATCGCTGGCGACAATTTCCTTCAATGTGGCCTGGTAGATCGCGGCCATGATCAGTCCGGTGCGCTGGGCTTTTCGATCAGCCGCGGGGAGATGTTCAAGCGCCTGCCGGTAGTATCGTTGCGCGCGCTCGATCTGGAACGCCATCAGTTTCCGGAAGCTCTCGGTTTCCCTGGAGTTCAAAATGTCCGCAGCAGTCACACCGTACTGCTGCAATTCGTCCATAGGCAGGTAGATGCGGTTGCGCCGCGCGTCCTCGCCGACATCGCGGATGATGTTGGTGAGCTGGAAGGCGATGCCGAGGTCGTGCGCGTACTTCAATGTCTTGCGGTCGGTGTAGCCGAATATCTCTGCGGCGAGCAGGCCGACCACCGACGCGACACGGTAGCAATATAGCTGCAGCGATTTGAAATCGGGATAGCGTGGCTGGTTGAGGTCCATCTCCATGCCGTCGATGATCTCGAGCAGATGCTCCTGGGACATATTGAATCGCTTTACGACCGGGACCAGCGCTTGTGCGACCGGGTGCTGAGGATTGCCGCCGTAGATGTCCGCCACCTGCGTGCGCCACCAATTGAGCGTGGTGCGCGCCACGAGTTCATCGGTGCATTCGTCCACCACGTCGTCCACCTCGCGGCAGAAGGCATACAGCGCGGTGATGGCGCGTCGTTTTTCCCTGGGCAGGAACATGAAGCTGTAGTAGAAGCTGGAGCCGCTTTGGCGGGCCTTGTCCTGACAGTACTGGTTTGGATCCATATCGGTTTAGAACGGTGCGCTCTTGGCCAGCATGATAACCCAGTCGTGAGGCTTCAATACCGGTCGGTGGCGAAACATGTCGTATCGCGCATTTTCAAGCTTGTCGAGTATGCGCAACCCGCCCGCGATGATCATGCGCATCTCCAGCCCGACCCGGCCGGTGAGGATGCTGCCCAATGGTTTTCCGTGGATCATCAACGCGCGTGCGCGCTCGACCTGGAACTTCATCAGTGCGCGCCATGCATCGTTGGTAATGCCTTGCGCGATCTGGTTTTCGCTCACGCCGTGTTTCGCCATCTCATCCTGCGGAAGGTAGATGCGCCCGATCGCGTAATCCTTTGCGACGTCTTGCCAGAAGTTGATGATCTGCAAGCTGGTGCAGATATCATCCGAATAGGCCATGTTGACCGGTGTGGCTTCCCCGTAAAGATGCAGCAGAAGATTGCCGACCGGGTTGGCGGAGCGGCGGCAGTAGTCCAGCAAGTCGTCAAAATCGGTATAGCGTTTCTTCACCACATCCTGCGAGAACGCATCGAGCAAGTCGTAAAACGGCTGTATCGGCAGATCGTGGCCATGGATTTCTGCGGCAAGGTTCCGGAACAGCGGGGTGAACGGAGTTTCATTATTTGCTATGTGGTTCAGCTCGTCACGGAACTCGTCGAGACGTCCCAGGCGTACTTCATTGGAAGATTCGCCCTCGTCAGCAATATCGTCCGCCGCACGGGCAAAGTGGTAGATCGCAGCGACCGGCTTGCGCAGTCGTTTGGGCAAAAGTACCGAGGCAACAGGAAAGTTTTCGTAGTGGCCAACTGACATTTATAAATCCATTTTTCGAGCGAATCGCGGCGTCGCTTGCTCGTTCATTTCTCGCCTACCTTAAAGGTATGTCTCGTCATTCTCTGCGCGGCTCCTTGCGGTGCCCGCGCGACACGGTGGGGCGCAGCCCTCTGGTGCGGGAGCGCGTAGCAGCAGGCCTGCCCGCCCCATATGTTTCACATTGCCGTGTCCAGCCTGTCATCTCGAAATTCTGAATTTCTAGGTGTTTTAAGGTCAAAGAAGGTCGTTGCGGTGCAGCATGAATACGAACTGGTCGCCCGCGCTGACGTCCAGCCAGGTGAACGGCAGGTCGGGGTAGGCGGCTTCCAGCTTGTCGCGGTTGTGGCCTATCTCGACGACCAGAACACCGTTGTCAGTGAGATACTGTGCGGCATGATCAATGATGATGCGGGTGGCATCCAGCCCGTCGTGGCCGCTTCCCAGCGCCAGTTCCGGTTCGTGCAGGTATTCCTGAGGCAGTGTCTTGACCGATTCGGCATCGACGTAGGGCGGGTTGCTGATGATCAGGTCATATTGCTTGCTATCAAGCTTGGCGAAAAGATCCGATTCGATCAAATTCACGCGATCCTGCAGATTGTAATCGTCTACGTTGCGTTCAGCGACGGCCAGTGCGGCCGGTGACAGATCCACCGCATCCACGGAGGAATAGGGGAATGCATGTGCGGCAATGATCGCGAGACAACCGCTGCCGGTGCACAAGTCCAATATGTTGACTGATCGAATCCGGGTCGGCGATCCACGGGCTGAGTCTTTCCAGCAGTAATTCGCCGATGAATGAGCGCGGCACGATGACCCGTTCATCCACGTAGAAACTGAATTCGCCCAAAAATGCCTGATGAGTCAGGTAGGCCGCAGGGATGCGATGTTCGACACGCCGGTGAACGATGTTCAGGACTTCGGTGCGCTCGCTGTCGGTCAGGCGCGCGTCGAGAAACGGCTCCAGCCGGTCCAGCGGAAGATGCAGGGTATGCAGGATGAGGTAGGCGGCTTCGTCGTAGGCATCGCTGCTGCCGTGCCCGAAGGACAATCCGGCCTCATTGAACCGGCTCACCGCAAAGCGCAGATAGTCGCGCACCGTGTGCAGTGTTTGTGCGGCCTCTGAAAAATAACTGCTCATGTTGCCAACAATAATTCCAGGGTGCGCTGGTATGTATGCTTGAGCGGTTCCATTTCTGCCACGCTTACACATTCGTTGAGTTTGTGTATCGTGGCATTCAACGGCCCGAATTCGATCACTTGCGGGCAGATGTCGGCAATGAAGCGTCCGTCCGACGTGCCGCCGCTGGTGGAAAGTTCCGGCGTGATTCCGTAACTTTGTTCGATGGCGCGGCTGATTGCGGCAACCAGACTGCCTTTGGCGGTGAGATACGGCTTGCCCGAAAATTCCCACTGCAAGTCGTATTCCAAACCATGCTTGTCCAGTATCGCGTGAACTTTGTCCTTCAGTCCCTGCTCGGTACTGGCGGTGGAGAACCGGAAATTGAACCAGATCTCGACCGTCCCTGGCACGACATTGGTTGCGCCGGTGCCGCCATTGATGTTGGAGATCTGAAATGAGGTGGCCGGAAAATATTCGTTGCCGTTATCCCAGGTGGTCGCAGCAAGCTCGGCAATTGCCGGCGCCACCATGTGGATAGGGTTTTTCACCAGGTGCGGATAGGCGATGTGGCCCTGGACACCTTTGACGATCAGCGTGCCTGACAGCGAACCACGCCGTCCGTTCTTGATCATGTCGCCGAATTTTTTGTTCGAGGTGGGTTCGCCAACGATGCAATAATCGATCATCTCGCCGCGAGCCTTACAGCGCTTCGACCACGCGCACCGTTCCGTCCACCGCCACACCTTCTTCGTCGGAAGTGATCAGCAGGGCGATCGAACCGTTGTGTTTCGGGTACTGCGCAAGAAACGCCTCGATGGCAGTGATGAACGCCGCGATGGACGTCTTCATGTCGGCGGCGCCGCGTCCATATAGCATGCCGTCGCGTATCGTCGGCTCGAACGGCGGACTGAGCCAACTTTCCACCGGGCCTGTGGGCACCACATCGGTGTGCCCGGCAAACACTACCACAGGTGAGGTCGTGCCGCGTCGGGCCCAGAAATTGTCCACATTGCCGAAACGCATCCGCTCGATCTTGAAACCGAGCTTTTCCAGGCGTTGGACAAGGATATCCTGGCAACCCGCATCATCGGGGGTGAGTGAGCGGCGGGCGATGAGGGCTTTGGCGAGTTCTAATGTATCGGACATGATCAATATCAGGGATGCAGGTTGAAAATCTTCGAATAAGCCGCTTCGTCGAAACCGATATAAAGCAGCTTGCCGTTTTGTTCCAGCACGGGCCGTTTGATCACGCTGGTATTTTCCAGCATCAGTGCGAGCGCTTCATTGGCATCTTGAATACTTTGTTTTCGCTTTTCCGGAAGTCCACGCCAGGTCAGGCCATTGCGGTTGATCAACTCGGCCCAGTCGGCCTGTCGCAGCCAGTTCTTTGCAGTGTCGTCATCAAGTCCGCGCTTTTTGAAATCGTGAAACACCACGTCGATTCCATGTTGTGCCAGCCAGTCTCGCGCCTTTTTTACCGTGCCGCAGTTGGGTATGCCGTATAAGTCAAAAACCGGTGCGCCCTTCATTTAGGCTCGTTCAGATTAAGCTTGATGCCGCCAAAATCGGCGCTAGACGCCGGTTTTTTAGAGGGCGGTTCGGAGCCGAATACCGGCACCTTCTGGGTGTCGGTGCGTTCCGAGAAATCCACCAAAGACGCCAGGTTGCTTGCCGAATCCGCGTTGCGCAGCGCCTCTTCCTTGGTGATCAATTGTTTCTTGAACAATTTGTAGAGCGCTTGCTCGAAGGTTTGCGAGCCGGCGGAAACGCTTTTCTCGATGGACTCGCGTATCTTGTCCAGTTCATCGTTCTTGATCTGGTCGGCTATCAGTGTGGTGTTGAGCAGAATTTCCACGGCCGGCAGAAGTTTGCCCTGTGCGCCGCGGATCAGCCGCTGCGAGATCACCGCGCGCAGGCACATCGACAGATCGGCCAGAACACCCCTGCGGGATTCATATGGAAAGAAATTCACGATGCGGTTCAGCGCGTGATAACTGTTGTTGGCGTGCAAGGTGGTCAGGCACAAATGCCCGGTCTGCGCGAAGATCAGCGCATGCTTGAGCGTTTCGCGGTCGCGCACTTCACCTATCATCAGCACATCCGGCGCTTCGCGCATCCCGCTGGACAAAGCGCTTTCATAGGTGCGCGTGTCAGTCCCGATTTCACGCTGGTTGACGATGGATTTGCCGTGGTTGAAATAGTATTCGATGGGTTCTTCGATGGTGAGAATATGGCCGCTTACCGAGTTGTTGCGATGGTCGAGCATGGAGGCCAGGGTGGTGGATTTTCCGGAGCCGGTCGCTCCGACCACCAGCACCAAACCTCGCTTTTCCATGACCAGATCTTTAAGGATATCCGGCAGGTGAAGTTCTTCGGAGCTTCCGATCCGGGCTCTGATATGGCGTATCACGATCGCGACATCCCCGCGCTGGCGGAAAACGTTGACGCGAAAATTGCCGATGCCTTCCGCGCGAAAGGAGAAATTCATCTCAAGATGGGTTTCAAACGCGGCGATCTGTTTTGGGGACATCATCTCATAGGCAATGCGCTTCACGACATCGGCATCAAGGATCTGTGCGTTGACCTGCATGGAAATGCCGTCGATCTTGATGTTGACCGGCGCACCCACCGAAAAGAACAAATCGGATGCCTGTTTGCTGGCGGCTAGTTGTAGCAATGGTGTTACGATCATCGTGTACTCCTTAAAATCCAAAGTTTCGTTGCCATGCTTCGTTGTGCTCTGATTTTCAATCAAATCCCGCGCAACAATTCGTTGATGCCTACCTTGGACAAGGTCTTGGCATCCACTTTCTTGACGATCACCGCGCAGTACAGGCTGTAGCTTCCATCCTTGGAAGGCAGATTCCCGCTGACGACGACCGAGCCGGATGGTACCCGACCATAATAAACCTCGCCAGTTTCGCGGTCGTATATCTTGGTGCTTTGGCCGATGAACACGCCCATCGAGACCACGACGTTATCCTCAAGGATCACGCCCTCGACGATCTCGGAGCGTGCCCCGACAAAGCAGTTGTCGCCAATAATGGTCGGGTTGGCCTGCACCGGTTCGAGCACGCCGCCGATGCCGACGCCGCCGCTCAGATGCACATTCTTGCCGATCTGCGCGCAGGAACCGACCGTCGCCCAGGTGTCCACCATCGTACCTTCATCGACATACGCGCCGATGTTCACATAGGAAGGCATAAGTACCACGTTCTTGCCGATGAACGCGCCCCTGCGCGCTGCTGCGGGAGGGACGACGCGGAAGCCGCCTTCGCGAAAATCGCGGCTGTTGTAGTCGGCAAACTTGGAAGGAACCTTGTCATAATAGTTGGTGAAACCGCCCTTGATAAAGGCGTTATCCTCCATCCGGAACGACAACAACACGGCTTTTTTCAGCCATTGGTGAGTCACCCACTGGCCGTCTATCTTTTCCGCCACGCGCAGCTTGCCCTGGTCCAATTGGGTGATGACGCTGTCCACCGCTTCCTTGAGTTGCGCATCGGCATTGCGCGGGGTGATCTCGGCGCGGCGCTCGAAATTCTGTTCGATGGTTTGTTGCAATTGATCCATGATGGGTCCTTATGAGTTGGTAACCGCGAGTCGTCAGTTGTGGTTGTCCGGTACGCGGGGTCTTGCTTTAACTAACGACAGAATTCAGCAATGCGCTGTGCGGCTTCCACAGTCTCTTCAGTGCTGGCAACCAGAGCCAGGCGCACAAGATTCTCACCAGGATTCACGCCTTGTGCAGATCGCGCCAGATAGCTCCCCGGCAATACGGCCACATTATAGTCGCGATATAAGTCCTGCGCGAAGCGGGGGTCGGCAACCGGAGTGCGTATCCACAGGTAAAATCCCGCTTCAGGCATTGTGACTGGCAATACAGGTTTCAGAATCTCGACCACCCTGGCAATCTTCTCAGCATACATGCGGCGATTTTCCGCGACATGAGTTTCATCATTCCATGCGGCGATGCTGGCGGCCTGTATCGGCGGGCTCATCGCCGAGCCATGGTAGGTGCGATAGAGTGCGAATTTTTCGATGAACTTTGCATCACCCGCGACAAATCCAGAGCGCATTCCCGGCACATTGGAGCGTTTCGACAAACTGGAAAACACCACCAGATTCCTGTAATCGCTGCGCCCCAGACGATGTGCGGCCTGCAGCGCGCCCAACGGTTTATCGGAGAAATATATCTCGGAATAGCACTCATCCGATGCGATCACAAAGCCATAGCGGTCGGACATCTCAAACAATGTTTTCCATTCCTCCAAGGGCATCACCTTGCCGGTCGGATTGCCGGGCGAGCAAACATAAATGAGCTGCGTGCGCTGCCAGATGTCTTCGGGCAGTTGTGAAAAATTCAACGAATAGCCATCTGCCTGCAGCGTGTTGAGGAAGCAGGGATTTGCCCCGGCCAAAAATGCCGCACCCTCGTAAATTTGGTAGAACGGGTTGGGGCAGACCACGACGGGATTGCCTTTGTTGCGGTCGACAACAACCTGTGCAAAGGCGAACAGTGCTTCGCGGCTGCCATTCACCGGCAGGATCTGAGCTTTTGGATAAACCCCCGGGTTCTTGGCATCGGGCACCGGAATGCCGTAGCGTGCCGACAGCCAGTTGGCTATCGTTCCGCGCAACGGGTCGCTGCCGGCGGTTGTGGGATAATTCGCCAATCCGTCGAGATTGTTCGCCAGAGCATCGCGAATAAATTGTGGAGTGGCATGTTTTGGCTCGCCGATGGACAGGCTGATGGCACGATAATCCGGGTTGGGCTGAACTTCGCGAAACAGCGCGGCAAGTTTCTGGAACGGGTAGGGCTGGAGTCGATTGAGGTCGGGATTCATTAACAGTTTCAGGGATCGCGAAATGGCGGTTGTGCATTATATAAGGGCCTAGCCGGTGCCATCAAAACAATATCTATTCCCCATTGCCGGCGTCCTGAGCGGCGCCCTGGTTTGGGGGCTGATCTGGTATCCCTTCAGGGTGTTGCAGGTAACCGGTGTTTCCGGACCCTTGGCGACCCTGATCACTTATCTGCTGGCGATGTTGTGCGGTGCATTCATGTTGCCAAGCGTTTTGCGGGAGTTGCCAAAAGCCGGCTGGTGGGCAGCGGGCCTGGTGTTGAGCGCCGGCTGGTCGAATCTGGGTTATGTGCTTGCCATGCTGCATGGCGAAGTAATGCGCGTACTGTTGCTGTTCTATCTCGCGCCGTTGTGGACGATCCTGTTTTCCTACTGGTTGCTGGGGGAACGGCTCAATCGTTACGGTTATATGGTCATCGCGCTGTCCTTCAGCGGAGCGGTGATCATGCTTTGGGAACCCCGACTCGGTTTGCCGTTGCCGCAAAATCTTTCCGAATGGATAGGGCTGTCAGCCGGCATGAGTTTCGCACTCTCGAATGTGGTCTCTCGCCGAGCGGAGCATTTGAATGTCGAGACCAAGACCTACAGTGTGTTGCTAGGCACAGTGCTGTTGACCTTGCCATTGTTGTGGTGGCAGGGCGGATTTCCGGGCCAGCTAGAGGCGGTGGAAGCTGGTAACTGGCTGGTACTCGGCTTGCTAGGTATCACATTGTGCGCAATCGGTTATGCGGTGCAATTCGGGATTGCCTACCTGCCGTCCAATCGCGCCATGATGTTGTTTTTGTTTGAGCTGGTGGTTGCTGCAATTTCGTCATACTTTCTCGCCAATGAAGCGATGCAACTGCGCGAATGGCTGGGAGCGTTGCTGATCGTCTCCGCGAGCCTTCTTTCCGGGAAAATACATTTTAGATCAGATATATAATTATCAAATCTCGAGTGATTGTTAGGAAATGCAGAACTTTATCTGTATGAAAAAAATGCTTTATCCTGTTAATATGCGCGGCATATCGAATGCCATGAATCAATAGGATGATTAATGAGCTGATTATTTGAAAATGAAACACATCCCGACATTTTCCGAGATCAACAGCCTGTTCGCCAACAGCGACCCTGGCACGGTCTGGAAGAAGGCGGCAGCAGTTCTAATCCGTACCAACCCCGCATACGATACATCCCTGATCAAAACCGTTTTCGATGATGTGATGAGCGTTTTCCGTGGTGATTATCCCGGTTACAGTTCTATCAAGACGCTTTATCACGACAAGTCGCACACTTTGGACGTGTTCCTGTGCGCCGTCAGATTGATACATGGCGTGCATATTTCCGGCACGCACCTGAACGACGAAGAAATGACGCTGATCATGATGGCCGCCTTGATGCACGATATAGGCTATTCACAGTTGGATGGAGAGGATGGCGGTACCGGAGCCCAATACACGCAGACACATGTGAAGCGCGGCATAGAATTCATGAAGAAGTACGTTACCGAACATAATCTTCCGTTGAATTATGCGACTACGCTTGAGCCGATGATGAGCGGTACCGATCCCGCGCTGAATTTTCCCCAGATTGATTTTTCCAATGAACGTTCCCGCTTGCTCGGACAAATTGTGGCCACCGCCGACCTGACAGGTCAGATGGCTGACCGCACCTATCTGGAAAAATTGTTGTTCCTGTATCTGGAGTTCAAGGAAGCGAATTTCGGAAATTACCAGAACATGTACGATCTGTTGCGCAAGACCAACACGTTTTACTCGCTTACCCGGGAAAAACTTGACGGCGCATTGGGCGGAATGTACGCCAAGCTGAGCTTTTTCTTCAAGGACGTGATGGGCGTCGAAAACAATTATTATCTTGAATCGATAGAAAAAAACATAGCTTATCTGAAAAAGGTGGTCGCGCTTAACGAGGCGGAATATCTTTCCATGCTCAAGCGCGGCGGCATCGCAGAAAAGTCCCAGGCACTGGTTGCACACGGTTGATCCGTTCCCATTCCGCAGCCGAAGTCCTTTCCAGTCGCGTCTCGGCAATCAAGCGTGAATGATCCCGCTGGTTATGCTACCGTGACCGCCTTGTCCAGATACACGTCCTGAATCGCATTCAATAATGTCACACCATCTTTCATTGGCTTCTGGAAAGCCTTGCGTCCCGATATCAATCCCATACCCCCGGCGCGTTTGTTGATCACGGCTGTGCGCACTGCCTGATGCAAATCGTCCTTGCCCGAGGCCCCGCCTGAATTAATCATACCGACGCGCCCCATATAGCAGTTCGCCACCTGGTAACGCACCAGATCGACCGGGTGGTCGGTGGTCAATTCGCTGTACACCTTGGGGCTGGTCTTGCCGAACTTGAGCGCGTTGTAGCCGCCGTTGTTCTCGGCCATCTTTTGCTTGACGATGTCAGCATTGATCGTGACCCCGAGATGGTTGGCCTGCCCGGTCAGATCGGCGGAGACATGGTAGTCCTTGTCGGCGGTCTTGAAAGCGGAGTTGCGCAGATAGGCCCACAGTACGGTTGCCATGCCAAGATCATGTGCATGCTCGAATGCTTCCGACACTTCCTGTATCTGGCGGCGCGCATGTTCGGAGCCGTAAAACACGGTAGCGCCCACCGCCACCGCGCCCATGTCGAACGCCTGATCGACGCTGGCAAACAGCGTCTGGTTGAACTCGTTGGGGTAGGTGAGCAGCTCATTGTGGTTGATCTTCACGATGAACGGGATCTTGTGCGCATAGCGGCGCGCCACCGAGCCAAGCACGCCGAGCGTCGATGCCACGCCATTGCAGCCACCCTCTATTGCCAGCTTCACGATATTGTCCGGATCGAAGTAAATAGGATTGGGCGCGAACGATGCACCTCCGGAATGCTCCACGCCCTGGTCCACCGGCAGCAGCGACAGATAGCCGCTGTTCGCCAGTCGGCCATGCCCGTAAAGCGCTTGCAGGCTGCGCAGCACGCCGGGTTTGCGGTCCTTGATGGCCACCACGCGATCCACAAAATCCGGCCCCGGCAGGTGCAGCGATTCCTTGGGAATCCCGTCGCAACGATGTTTCAACAAATGTTCAGCTTCATCACCCAGTATTTGCACGATATTCGTCATGATTTCGCTCCTTGTGATTGAACGGATGTCTTATGTTACTCCTCTTGTCGGGCAACAATAGCCTGCCCAAGAAAAGGCCAACTTCAGTGTGTATAATTTCGGCAATCCAATGCCCGTCAACTCGCAGCATTATTTCAAAAATGAAACAGCTCACCATTGGAACACCACTCACTCCTTCCGCAACCCGCGTTATGTTGCTTGGCAGCGGCGAACTGGGCAAGGAAGTCATCATCTCGCTGCAGCGCCTCGGCGTGGAAACCATCGCAGTGGACCGCTACCCCAATGCGCCGGGCCATCAGGTCGCTCATCGCGCTCACGTGATCAACATGGCGGATGGCGCGCAACTGCGTGCGCTGATCGAGCAGGAGAAGCCGCATATTGTCGTGCCGGAGATAGAGGCCATCGCCACCGATATGCTGGAGCAGATAGAGCGTGAGGGTCTGGCACGCGTCATTCCCACCGCTCGCGCCGCCCGTCTGACCATGAACCGCGAAGGTATACGCCGTCTGGCAGCGGAGACGCTGGGATTGCCCACTTCGCCGTATCGGTTTGCCGACAGCCTGACCGAGATGCGCGCTGCGATAGAACAAATCGGCTATCCGTGCATCATCAAGCCGGTGATGTCTTCGTCCGGCAAGGGACAATCCAAAGTGGATAATGCCGCCGAGGTGGAAAAGGCTTGGAACTACGCGGCCAGCGGCAGCCGCGTGAACCAGGGCAGAGTGATCGTAGAGGGGCTGATCCGATTCGATTATGAGATCACCCAACTCACCGTGCGCGCGATCGGCACGGACGGCAAAACAGAAACGCTCTACTGCGATCCGATTGGACATGTTCAGGTGCACGGCGATTACGTCGAAAGCTGGCAGCCGCAAGCCATGTCACCAATGGCGTTGCAGCGTACCCGCGACATCGCCAAAAAAGTGACCGACGATCTTGGCGGCTTGGGCATTTTCGGGGTGGAGTTATTCGTCAAAGGCGACGAAGTCTGGTTCAGCGAAGTCAGCCCGCGCCCGCACGACACCGGCATGGTTACGATGTGCTCGCAAGTGCAGAATGAATTCGAGCTGCACGCTCGTGCCATTCTGGGCTTGCCTGTGAATACTGCTGTGCGCACTCCGGGTGCTTCCGCCGTGATCTACGGCCAGCACGAAGCAAAAGGTATCGCTTTCGAGGGCGTAGCAGAAGCACTGCGCGTGCCGCAGTCGGACATTCGCCTGTTTGGGAAACCGGAATCTTTCGTGCGCCGCCGCATGGGCGTGGCATTGGCGACCGGGAAAGATACCGATGAAGCGCGCAGTCGTGCAAAATTGTCGGCGAGCAAGGTCATTCCAGTTAAAGTGCGATGATCACCGGAATACTCCACGCCTCATTTTTAACCTCTGATTTGGCCAAGTCTCGCGCCTTTTACGAAGATGTGCTTGGTTTGCAACCAAATCCAAATCGTCCTGAGATGAGCTATGACGGCTTATGGTACGACGTGGCGACGAGCCAGCAGATCCATTTGCTGTTGCTTCCCAACCCGGAAGCCGGCCTGCAGCGTCCTTCCCATGGAGGACACGACAGGCATGTCGCGCTGGCGGTGGCTGAATTCGGCAAATTAAAAGCGCGATTAGAACAAGCGGGGATTGCTTATACGCTCAGTTCATCAGGGCGTAGCGCCTTATTCTGCCGCGACCCCGATGGGAATGCATTGGAGTTTATTGCGGCTTAGTATCCATGTTTGAATGTCCAGAATCGGCTCGCAGCGGAACCGGGCGGCCAAAAATCAGACATTCACCATGTGAAAATGATTTCATGCGTCGCGGCGCCGTAATGTTGTTAATATCACTGCTTTTATGACCTCTAACGCGAAGGACTATCGATGAACAAAAGAATGGTGGTTTTAGTCACCCGTAAACTGCCGCCAGCCGTGGAGGATCGATTGCGCCGGGACTACGAGCCCCGCTTCAATGCGGAAGACCGCCTGTATTCCACCGATGAACTGATCTCGCTGGCGCAAGGCGCCGATGTCGTCATTCCCTGCCATACCGAAAAACTATCCTCCGAAGTCATCGCGCGCCTGCCCGCTTCGATCAAAGCCATCGTCTGTTTCTCGGTCGGCACCGACCACGTCGACCTTGCCGCGGCCAAGGCACGCAACATCATCGTCACCAACACGCCCGATGTGCTGGCCGATGCCACTGCCGAGATCGCCATGCTGCTCATGCTTGGCGCCGCCCGGCGTGCCAGCGAAGGCGAACGCCTGATACGCACCGGTAAATGGAATACGTGGAGCCCCGCCTTCATGGTCGGCCGGCAAGTCACCGGCAAACGGCTCGGCATTGTCGGTATGGGACGAGTCGGTCAGGTCACGGCTCAGCGCGCCCGTGGCTTTGAAATGACCATCCTTTATTCCAATCGCAGCCGTCTGGCTCCGGCACTCGAAAAAGGCGCGACCTTTTACAAAACCGTCGAGGCCATGTTGCCGCACTGCGATTTTCTCGCCCTGCATTGTCCGGCTACTCCCGAGACGCACCACCTGCTGAACTCCGATCGCATTGCTCTCCTCCCCGACGGTGCGATAGTGGTGAATACCGCTCGTGGCAGCGTGGTCGATGACGATGCGCTGGTATCCGCACTTCGGTCGGGAAAACTGGCTGCGGCCGGGCTCGACGTCTTTAACAATGAGCCCGACAATATTCACCCCGGTTATCGGGAACTGGAAAATACGTTCCTGCTTCCGCACATCGGCAGCGCGACATTCGAAACCCGTGATGCGATGGGTTACCGTGCCCTGGATAATCTCGATGCAATTGTCTCCGGGCGAGTACCGCATGATCGCGTTGCCTGAGTTATTCACTAATATGGGTATTTGGTAAAGTCGGACAATGGTCGCATAGAACTAAAGGGGGTAGGCATCAAATTGATTGGTGAACACCTGTACAGGCGCTATTGTCAAATAGCAGCCCTTCGATCCTTGTAATAGCTTACCCGAAAGCGGAACGTGGTGAAGTTCTGTTAACGACACATAAGCGATAGTCAGTGATGATTTTTCACTTCCAGATACCGGGCATTCGCGACCTCCGTGTTGCGACATTTGCAATGTCATTTTGCACGGATCAAGTGGAATTACTGTTTCTTTGTGACAGGACTTGGGATGATTATCGGCTTTTTGAACTTCCAGTCGTTATTGAACATCGACTCCACTGATTCCTTAATGATCAGCCGCATGAATGCGCTGTCTATCCGTAGCCAGCGCTTTCGCAAAGTATCATTCACTCCAGCTTCTTTAATGGATTCATCGAGTAACTTATGTCGAATGTCGAACAGTTCTTTGGTAATGTACATAGCCTCGTGGACCATCTTTATTTCCTTGCCTGAATATGGGGCGGTGCTACCCATTTTCTCGGCCATAAAACTAGACTGCTTGTTCTCAATCACCTTCTGGTCATGGCCTTCAAAGAATTTCCCCAACCAATGGTGGGCATATACTTTGTCATAGAAAATTTTATGCACCTTCCGTAGGGTCGGCAGACCCCCAATGTCCTCGTATAGTGTTTGATTCATAATCTTTGCGCACGTCCGACCAGATTTCGATTTGCATCATGTTTTCATACGATACCTGGGATGTCTTTCGCATATCAAGGCGCAGGATTTGGGTACAACTTGTGCACGGCCTCGATCTTTTCCAGTATCTCTTCCGATAGAACCACTTCGGCGCTGTCCAGATTCTCTTTCAACTGATCCAGGTTCGTTGCACCGACTATCACGCTGCTGGTAAACCATCTGTTTCGAACAAAGGCTAGCGCCATCGTTGCCGGAGTCAAACCGGCTTCCTGAGCGATGCGCACATATTCCTTGCTGGCCACAGGCACGTTCGGTTTCGCGTAGCGTTGCCCAAAGCCCGGGAACAGCGTGATGCGTCCCTTTGCGTTCGGGCCGGAGACATATTTTCCGGTGAGCCAGCCGAATGCCAACGGGCTGTATGCCAATAGTCCGACATTAAGATGATGACAGACTTCTGCCAGCCCTGTTTCGAAGCTGCGATTCAACAGGTGATAGGCGTTTTGCACCGAGATGATTTTTGGCAGTCCCATTTTTTCCGCACATCTTGCAAATTCGCTCACACCCCACGGGGTCTCGTTGGAAAGACCGATATGGCGGACCTTTCCGGCCTTGACCAGGTCCGCCAGAGCTTGAAGTTGTTCAGCGATAGGGACTGTGTCGTGTTCCTGTGCGATGTCATAACCGGTCGCCCCGAACATAGGCACATATCGGTCAGGCCAATGTATCTGATAGAGGTCGACGTAGTCGGTCTGTAATCGTTTCAGACTGCCATCTATCGCCGCTTCAAGATTCTGTCGATCAATGCGGGGGGTGTTGCGTATCCACGCAAATCCGCGCGATGGCCCGGCGATCTTGGTGGCAACGATTAGCGAGTCGCGACGCTGATGTTTCAGCCACGAACCGATATAGCTTTCGGTGCGTCCCTGGGTTTCGGCACGCGGCGGGACCGGATACATCTCCGCGGCATCGATGAAATTTATCCCGCGAGATACCGCCAGATCGAGTTGCGCATGAGCTTCAGATTCGCTGTTCTGTTCGCCGAAGGTCATCGTGCCGAGGCTCAAAGCCGACACTTGCAGATTGCTTTCGCCCAATTGTCTGTGTTCCATATCCGCCTCTTTGAAATTTTCGCGACTATTTTAATCCAGATGTTCCATTTAATTCCCAGCTTTGCCGTGATAGCATTTGTGGCATGAAAATGCCTGTACTGTTCGTCTCCCATGGTGCGCCAACGCTCGCGCTCGATCCGGGCGATACAGGAGTGGCTTGGCGCAAGCTGGGCGAACAATTGCCCAGGCCATCCGCCATTCTGGTGATCTCGGCGCATTGGGAAACGCGCACTCCCACCATCAGCCGTGCCGTCCACCCGGAAACCATACACGACTTCAGCGGCTTTCCCGAGGAACTGTACAAGATGCATTACCCGGCGCCCGGTGCACCGGAGATGGCGCAAGCTGCGGCACGCGCGCTGCAATTGGCGGGGATTCCGTCGCAATTGGATGACGCGCATGGTCTCGATCATGGTGCATGGGTGCCGTTGAGTCTGATGTATCCGAAAGCCGATATTCCGGTCGCGCAACTTTCATTGCTGCCGGCAAAAGACCCGGCATGGCACATCGCACTGGGCCGCGCGCTGCGCCCGTTGCGCGAACAGGGTGTGCTGATCGTCGGCAGCGGTTCGATCACACACAATCTGCGCGCGGTGTTCAATCATCCGCCCGGTGCGCCCGCGCCGGACTGGGTGACAGAATTCTGCGACTGGATGGCGCAACGGATCAGCGCGGGCGATCTGGCTGCGCTCAGCGCCTATCGCACCCTTGCGCCACACGCCGTACAGAATCATCCTACTGACGAGCACTTGCTGCCGCTATTCGTTGCACTCGGTGCGGCGGACAAGATCGATGGCGCACAGCATCTTAATCATGTGATGACCTACGGCCTGTTGGCGATGGATTTTTGGTTGTTCGATCCGTTGTAGGAGCGGGCCATGCCCGCGAACATGATGATAATCGCGGGCATGGCCCGCTCCTACAAACTCTTCGCGATTTCTTTCAATGCATTTTCCGACAAATCCTCCAGCAGTAAGCGCTGTGCCTTGTCGAGATTTGCATAGTGTCTGGATGTCGCCCGGAAATAACTGGGGTCGTAGTGAATCGTGAGCAATTCCCCGACCATGGTGTCGAAATCATTTGCACGGATCAGTGAACTCCATTGATCCAATTGCTTTGCCCCGTGAAAGCGGTTCAAGGGTTTAAGGTGCTCGATGAAGATCTCCGGATTATCGACGTAATGGCGGTAATCTTCCAGCAGTCCGGCAACGCGCGTCTCCAGAGGTGTTTCCAGCAACAGGCATGCGCTGTCGTGCATCGCGGTGATGAGGGCAGGGGGCAGGGTGACCAGGCCTATCTTGCTGCTCTCTGCCTCGACAAATACCGGCCGGGCCGGGTCCAGTTTTTGCAAAGCCACCAGCAACGCGCTATCGAACCATTTTTGTGAGGGTTGGATCTGTCCGGGGAGTTTGCCCAACACCGAGCCGCGATGCCGGGCCAGCGTTTCCAGATCGAGCACCTGCTGTCCAGTGTCTGACAAGGCCGCAAGCAAGCGGCTTTTCCCCGATCCGGTAGGGCCGCAGATCATCCGGAACGTGAAACCTTGCGGCAATTCCCCGAGTTTTTCCAGCACATTTCGCCGATAGGTCTTGTAGCCGCCTTCCAGTTTATGCACCGTCCAGCCTACCTGGGCGAGGATGATGCTCATCGCGCCGCTGCGCTGCCCGCCACGCCAGCAGTAGACCAGGGGGCGCCAGGATTTTGGATGCGCATGAAAGCGGGATTGCAAGTGCTCGGCGATGTTCCTGGCGACCAGTGCCGCGCCTACCTTGCGCGCCTCGAAAGGAGAGACTTGCGTGAACAGAGTGCCGACGGTGATGCGTTCCTCGTTGGACAGCACAGGGCAATTTATCGCCCCCGGAATGTGATCCTCGGCGAATTCCGCCGGAGTGCGCACATCAATAATTTCGTCAAATTCACCTAGTTGTGATAGGTTCGCGGTTTTGAACAGCATCTTGATTAGGAACCCGGTAATGTCTGAAGTGAAATTGACCCAATTGTCGCACGGAGGCGGCTGCGGCTGCAAAATCGCGCCTGCCCTGCTGCAGGAAATTTTAGGTAAAGCAAAAGATAAACTGCCGTTTGCCAACCTTCTGGTCGGCACCGAGACCAGCGATGACGCCGCGGTGTATCGCCTGAACGACCAGCAGGCCATCATTGCGACCACCGATTTTTTCATGCCCATCGTCGACGATCCGTTCGACTTCGGCCGGATCGCCGCGACCAACGCGCTGTCCGATGTGTACGCGATGGGCGGCACGCCGATCATGGCGCTGGCGATCGTCGGCATGCCGATCAGCAAACTGCCGGCCTCAACGATACGCGCGATCCTGCAAGGCGGTGAGACAGTATGCGAAGCCGCCGGCATACCGCTGGCGGGCGGGCATTCGATCGATTCCGTCGAGCCGATCTACGGTTTGGTGGCGATCGGCATCGTTCATCCCGATAAACTCAAGAAGAATTGCGATGCACGAGCAGGTGATGTGCTGATACTCGGGAAGGGCTTGGGTGTTGGCGTGCTGGCGCAAGCGTTGAAAAAAGGTGCGCTTACCACCGCAGGTTATGCACAGTTGATTGCCAATACAACCCAACTGAATACAGTTGGCCGTGAACTGTCCAACCTGAACAAAGTTCACGCGCTGACTGATGTGACCGGCTTCGGCCTGCTCGGTCATCTGCTGGAAATGTGTCGAGGTTCACGACTTGCAGCCGAGTTGCAGTTCGAACTGGTACCGATCCTTTCCGAGGCTTTGCCCTTGGCACAACAGGGCTACGGTCCCGGAGCGATAGACCGCAATCTGGAGAGCTATGGTCATGAGGTGGATTTCGCCACGCAACTGGAAACTTGGCAGCGCCGTTTGCTCGCCGATGCGCAAACCAGCGGAGGATTATTGGTGGCCGTTGCCCCTGATGCTGTCGATGATGTCTTGTCTAGTTTTTTTCATGCGGGTTTTACGCAGGCTGCGGTGATAGGCACGCTAAAAAACGGTGTGCCGCATGTGAAGGTGAGCAAAAATAATTAGAACTGTGTCTGCGAAAATACATTGGTCGCGTTTATCTGCAAATTCCTTGATTTATAAGGCTGCGCCTGTATAATGCGCAGCCTTCGGGGTGTAGCGTAGCCTGGTAGCGCGCCTGCTTTGGGAGCAGGATGTCGGGAGTTCGAATCTCTCCACCCCGACCAGATTTGGTATGTATAAAATCGCCCAAGAATAGAATTGTGCCCGTAGCTCAACCGGATAGAGCACCAGCCTTCTAAGCTGGGGGTTGCAGGTTCGATTCCTGTCGGGCACGCCAGCGTCTGTCAGGTGCCCGGAATCAAGTTTTTGGTAGCGCAAGAGTTCATACCAAGCGGCTATCCAGAGTCGTTATAGGTTTGGCCAGTTGTACTGGTTGTCCGATCAATGGTGGCTGTAGCTCAGTTGGTAGAGTCCAGGATTGTGATTCCTGTTGTCGTGGGTTCGAGCCCCATCAGCCACCCCAAATAAAAATGAGTCAGAGAAATCTGACTCATTTTTATTTGGGGTAGTATCGCAGGGATATCAAATTTCAATGTCACCATTTAGTCATGGTTGCCGTGTTATATCCGCCCCACTGTTCTTGTTTCTGAAATTTGGTCATATACATTTTTTCACTTGCTTCACGCGATATTTCATCAAAGCTCCTCGTGCTTCCTGTCACGGTCACATGACCTATCGACAAGGATATTGACCAGTTTTCGGTTTGAAATTTCTTCACTGATGCCGATTTGATCCTCATTCCCAATATCCCGCAAATATATTCGTCTGTTTCGGGAAACAAAATACAGAACTTGCTCTCGCCAATGCGCGCAACTGTATCAATGCACCTGGAATTATCCATCAATATCCCGGCCACGGCCTTAAGGACGGCTTGGCTGACAACATGATTGCGATTGTTATTCGGCATGTTGAATTGATCAATTTCTACAAATAGCAAGGAGTAAGGCCTGTTGGCCCATTGACTGCGCAGTTGTTCGGCAGCAAATCTCTCGTCAAATTCCACACGATTAGCCAAACCCGTCAGCAAATCCTTGCGGAAATACCCCCTTTCTTTCCATAGTTTGGTCAACACCCGGCCAAGAACCGTAAAAGTGACGCTACGTGTAAATATATTGACTGCAAAAGCGCCCAGAGGATAACTAGGCCAAACGACAGCTGCTTCAGCAATGCTCCAGACAACAGCAGCAATGATACCCATCAGTGCGGCCAACTGGGTATCAGAATGGCGTTTGGCACGTATAGAGTCTATACGCGAAGCTTGAATAATCGGAAGGCAATACAATACGTCCAGCGAATAATACGATCCAGACATCTTGTAATTCCAAAATGTGATTAATAGAATTTCTGTTACAACAATCACGAAACGCCTAACCATATTTCCCACCCCTTTACCGACCATTCATGGTGCTTACATCAAATCCCGGGATTCAAGACGCGAAAAGAACCTGTTAGATCATTGGTAATTCGATGCATTAATCTTTCAAAATCATTCACCGGCAATGCCATACCGAACAAGAATCCCTGGAATCCCACGCATTCGTGATGCTTCAGAAAAGTCAGTTGCGCCTGTGTTTCTACACCTTCGGCTATTACATTCAACCGGAAATTTGTCGCCAAATCGATAATGGTCTGTACCAACATGGCATCACTACCATCCTTCGTAATACCTTGCACAAAACTCTGATCGATTTTAAGCTGATCCAGCGGCAGCTGTTTCAAATAAGACAGAGACGAATATCCGATGCCGAAATCGTCTATTGCCAAACTGACCCCAAGAGCTTTCAGAGCGTGCATTTTTTCAACCGTGGCAGCCATATCTTCCAGCATCACGCTCTCGGTTAATTCGAGTTTCAAACGTGATGGATTGACCTGATGCGCGTTTAGAACATCGGCAACACTTTCCACAAAACTGGGAATTGCAAATTGTTTCGCACTGACATTGACCGCCAGTGTCAAATTACGGGTTTGTTTGTTTTCTGCCCATAATGCCAGTTGCTTGCAGGCGGCATTCATTACCCAGTGACCAATCTCGAGTATCAATGTGCTTTCTTCGGCAATCGGTATAAATACGCTTGGAAGCACCAAACCTCGCTCTGGATGAAACCAGCGCAGCAAGGCTTCAGCACCTGTTGGGCGATGATTGACATCAACTTGCATCTGGTAAAACAAATGCAATTGCTGTTGTGCAATGGCATGATGCAAATCGCTTTCCATCGCAGCGTGAGATGTAACTTTATATTGCATTACAGGATCAAAATAACGGATAGTATTGCGTCCGGCGCTTTTGGCCTGGTACATCGCCATCTCGGCTTGTTGAACCAATTCTTCTATCGACTTTTCATTGCCGCTATAAAGGCTGACACCGATACTGGATGAGCTAAGGAGTTGATGCCCGTTGAAGTAGTAGGGGCGAGCTAATGCCTCGCGGATTTTTTCGGCAATGAGCCCAACCTTTAGTGAAGTATCATCCAGATTGTCACTGACATCCTCGATCAGTACGACAAACTCGTCGGCACCCAATCTTGCTACGGTATCTATTTCACGCACGCATGCCTTTAGCCGGATTGCGACTTCAACAAGCAACATATCACCATAGTCATGCCCAAGCGTGTCATTTAGCATTTTGAAACGATCCAGATCGATGAGTAATATTGCGCCAATCTTGTTTAGGCGAGAAGCGCTAGCCAATGCAGCAGAGAAGCGGTCAAGAAACAAATGCCGATTCGGAAGTTTGGTGAGCGAATCGTGAAATGCCAGATTGCGGATTTCTTCCTCGCTTCTCTTGCGCTCACTGAGGTCGCTGAATGCTGCAACGTAATGGGTTATTTGCTGCCGTTCATTTTTTACGGCAGTAATTTTTACTCTTTTCGGATAAATCTCGCCGTTCTTGCGCTTGTCAAATAATTCACCTGACCAATAGCCATTGCTAAGCAATTGTTGCCACATATCGGAATAAAACGCCTTATCGTGCCTCCCGGAACTCATCATGCTCGGATTCATGCCGATCACCTCTTCCTGGCTATAGCCGGTAATATCCGTAAATGCCTGATTGACCCGAATGATATTGGCATCGGCATCGGTAATCATAATGGCATCATTTGTCTCAAAGATCACTTCAGAGATCCTTAAAGCTTCATAGACTTCATTATTGAATTCCATATTTATTCCAAAAATATTGATAGCAGTGAATTCCATTTTTAGGCCTCAATTTCCATAATCTCTGTTACCGGCAATGCGGCGATGTCATTCAATTTTTCGTTTCGCGCCGAGTCATTTAGATGAGACAGTTCAGTGATCCGTGAATAGAAAGCGCCAATAAAGACTTCGCGGCCCTCAGCATCCCGGCGACGAATGCCGAACTTGACCCGTTGCCGTTCCTTGGAAGGAAGCTTGCCGATCAGGTTTTTGGTTGCCCATATGGCACCGCCGCGCGCAAAGTCAGATAACCTTGCGGCATGGTTTATGGTATCGCCCAGAACAGTGAATTCCACCTTGGTTTCTATGTGGAAGATGCCTAGCCATTCATGTCCCTCATTCAAGCCGGTATTGAGATAAAGCTCATTCATCCAGTTTTTGCGCAACTGCCACTCCTTACTGATCCTGCGCATGGTGGCTTTCATTTCCTGTGCGCACATCAGCGCATTGAAGATGTAATGGCAATCAGGTTGCGGAAAAAAATAGTAGACCATGCCGTCTCCGACATGCTTGCCGTGAGTGCCGTAGTACTTCCGGAAAATGGGTTCCATGGTTGCCCATATTTGATTGATGAGTTCGAAATATTCTTCCGGTGGCAATTCGGTACAGATGCGTACGGAGCTCTGCAAGTCTGCCACCAGCACGGCAACATCAGTCAAAACGGGCAGGTGCTTTTTAAGCAGGTTGCGGATCACCTCATCACGCCGTTCAAGCAGCCCCAACAGGCTTTCGCTATCGGCGTGGAGTGGTAGATGGATAAACAGGATTCCTTCACGATAATAAGAGGCATAAACGTTATAGTGAGCTACCTCATCGTTTTCCAGGCGCAGATTGAGAGGCAACTGCACAAGGGTGCCGTTGGGTCGAAATTCGGCCAGAGTTTCCTCCCGTTGCTTTGGCGTGGCGTCAGCCTTACCGGTGAGTATGTTCATCAGGTCATTTCGAGAAAACCGTCCCTTGCCCAAGAGAAGATAAAATTGAAGCAATTCTTCACGGTTGGCTCCTTCTCGGCCCAGCCTTCCCTTGAGCAAATACGTAAGTGCATTGCGCTCCTTGATATCTGCAGGCAGGTGTTCAAATGCACCCAGCAGTTCAGTGCGTGCTTCTTCGTTGTACCAGGTGATCTCAAAGTTGTAGTTAACCATGTAGGCCGGGTAGGGGATATGATCAATTGTCAGGCGGAGTGCATTTGACTTGGTAGCCATGACTGTCTGAGGCGCGTTTTTAATGCCCGGCTTTTCAGAAGATCTAGCCGAGGGTTTGTGTGTGTCATCGGTTTCTTGCGGGGTAGGTGTCCCGATCGTCGGAAAACCGTCCAACTCGAGTTGCTTGGCGATATCCGCCATAGCATAACCTTCCTTCTTCAACTGACTAATGCGTTCCAAGCGAGCCAGAACCTCTTCAGGGAAATATCCAATTTGGCGTGCGCTTGTTTCTGCACCAGGCTCTGGATTTTTTACCAACGGTCGCGGCAGTAGACCTAGCGAGATGTAGTTGTTCAGCGTAGCTCTTGAAATGTTCGCTGCTCGCATTACTTCAAAACTGGTCAACATGATTTGGACAGTCCTTGTTTTTATTTTAGACAGTCCACATTGTACATATTAGACTGTCCATGTCAAGTGTATTTTACAGTAATTTATTGCAATAATATTATGGCTATATTAACTATTATTATGATGGACGATACATATATTAATTGGACTGTCCAACTTAATCATATTGGACTGTCCAAATGGCTAGATAAAGCCGTTTGCGAGGAGGGGGCTTGAAAAAAGGGGAAATTGTTGCTTCCTATAGATTATGCTAATTCAACAGGAATGACGGCTACAAAGGATCTCTAGTCAATTTGGAATCTGCGGTGATCTCATACTGGCCGTACCCAAAAAAAGTCTTCATCTTCAAATGGTACAAGCTGGCCGGGGTCCACACCAGGCAAAGATTCAAGTTGCCGCAGCTTGATCCTGGTACCGGTTGCAGGCGCGTTGATGGGGGCCTGCTTCATCCCGGCCGCATACTGCAACAGAGCTCAAGCATATAAGGCGAGGGGATGACGAAGCAGGTTGCCCATTTACAGGCACCCAAGCCCGTGCCGGCACCTGAGGCAATTCCTGCAGCAACTGCCTTGGGCTACAATGTTAGGGTATCACCTACAAGCCGGAAGTTCCGTATACGCCGTTTACGCGTCCCTAAGTGCAGTCCGCTGCGTGTTAAGTGGAGCAGAGCGGTTTGGCTCTAGTCCGCATAGGCTGTCTGCCAGGCTGAGAAGTCAAAATTCTAGAATTAAATTATATTTCCTTAACAGATGCTTTCATTCAACGAAAGGATGATGGCATCGTTTATTGGACGTTTGGGAAGACTGCCATTTCTCAAAATTACGTCTTCATTGATGTAGTACCGCCGACGTGTAGTTTAATTTTGAAGCGGGTAAGTTCGCGTTGCTTTTGTTGGCGATCTAAATTAGCAGTAATTTTTTGGCACTAATTTTTACGGTGTAAGCCTTGCGATAGGCTTCTCGGCTGAAGTTTGCTGTAGAAAGGTTCGTAATCTTATAAAGCCAGGCTTTGACTTAATGATAGATAGAGAGCCGTTGCGGTATTGCGTATGTCGTTTGTTCTCGTCATTTAGAGCACTTCTGTATAGCCTGATCTGAAAAGTCAGCCTTTCCCTGCGCATTGCGGAATACGCATAATGTATATTATGTAAAATGCGACAATGAGGCAACCGGCGGGCAGGATCTGTGAAGTGTTGAAGTCAGCAAACGTCAAATTTTCTTCCAAGTACTCGTGAGGTCAGAATCAGCCTGCTATCAGTTATGGGGTGGTTGTGGTACAGAAAAGGCTTGCTTGAGAGGCTGGGTAGGCAATTGTCCTCATAGTCCAAAGTATAAGCCGGGTATGTAGTCCTGGATCATGGCATTGGAGGCTGAAATCGATTGTATCTAAATGCGGGCATCCTCCATAGCCATCTTCATTAATGCCTGAGTATGCCATGGTTGAACCTGATCCCAGGAAAAGCGCCACTCCCAGCTTCCTGATGATAGACCGGGATAGTTCATGCGGTGATCGCTGGATAGCCCAAGAACATCCTGCATGGTGAAAATGGCTATATTTGCCTTCGAACTGGAAATGGCATGCATCATAACCCATTGAATCTCATGTCCGTCACTGTGCAGATATCTGAGGGCAAAGGACTTCTCATGGTCAGATAGGGTATTCCACCAGCCAAGTATGGTGTCGTTGTCGTGTGTACCTGTGTAGGCAATAGTGTTGGACACATAATGGTGCGGCAAGAAAAGGTTGCCCTCCCCCTCACCAAATGCGAACTGAAGTATACGCATACCTGGCAGTTCATATTTGTCGCGAAGTGCTATTACATCTGGGGTGATTAAACCCAAATCTTCAGCAATGATGGGCAGATGCGGAAATGCCTTTTGAAATGCATTAAAGAGCTTTTCCCCCGGGCCAGCAGCCCACTTTCCGTCAATCGCGTTGGGTGCGTCTGCCGGTATCTCCCAGTACGCGACAAAGCCCCGAAAATGATCAATACGTACAAGGTCTGCCAGTTGCAGCGCATGTCTGAGGCGTGCTATCCACCAGGTGTATCCGGTTCTCTCGTGGATATCCCAACGGTAGAGTGGATTACCCCATAGCTGCCCGGTCTTGCTGAAGTAGTCGGGGGGAACACCGGCCACGAACAATGGACGGCCATTTTCGTCCAGCTCAAACAGTTCCTGATGTGACCATACATCCGCACTTTGACAAGCCACGAATATCGGCACGTCACCTATGATCTTGACCCCGCGCTCGTTGGCATATAGCCTCAAATCAGACCATTGGCGAGCGAAACACCATTGGCAGAATTTCCAGAAATATATTTCGTCAGCACCGGTCAGTTCTACATTGCGCAGTGCCTGTGGTTCCCTATGCGCGAGTTCCATGGGCCAATGATTCCAATCCTCCCCACTTTGATGCTCTGCGATGGTCATAAACATGGCGTAGTCTTCTAGCCATTCATGTTCTGCAATACAGAACTCGGTATATTCCCGGTGCATGTCATCGTGGCTGCTCGCAAAGAAATTCCTGGCGGCTTGGCGTAACCGCTCCATGCGGAATGGTCTTACGAGTGTAAAATCAATCCGTTCAGATCGGAAATTTGGTTGCGGGACAAGATCCTCGGAACTGAGCCAACCATGACTGGACAATTCCGCTAGATCGATCAGAAGGATATTGCCGGCGAAAGCAGAGACACTCATGTAAGGAGAATTTCCTTTGCCGATCTCGCCAAGCGGCAGCATCTGCCAATAGTGTTGACCGGCACTCACGAGCCAATCGACAAACCGGTATGCATCTTTGCCGAAGTCGCCGGCACCATGCGGACCCGGGAGCGATGTCGGGTGAAGTAATATGCCGCTGCCGCGTTTGGTTATCATAACTGGGCAAGGCATGCACTACTCCGATGCGCGGCGCATCGCTCCGCCTGCCTCGGGAGCTCCACTACCCTGACTGATAGGTTCTGTTAAATTCAGTGGGGGAGGCAATTTCATCAAGTGATATAGCTCGGTCAAATTGTGGCGAAACAACCGATCAAAGCTGGCTACCGAGTGCGAGGGATTATAGTCACCGAACCACCAGAACCAATCCGAGCTTTCGCAAGAACACAATTGTTTTTCGGCTGCATCTTGTTCGGCTTTGCTGAGGCGCCCGCTGGCCATGACCATGTCGAAACTCTGCTTTGCGACACATAGCAAATCCCAAGCGTGATTTTTGTCCTTGGAACCTATCCAGGTAGAAAAGTTACCGTGGACCCAACTTCCAGCAACAATACCTTGCAAGCTGTGCTGCCTTGCGCTACCAGCCCTGGCCGCGCTCGACTTAAGATAATCGCTGTATGTGCAGGTATTTATCTGGGCGTGCATCTCAAGTTCGGCATACAACTCTTCAAGGAAGAAGAATCCATTGTAGGGGTAATATTCCCAAGCGTTTTCACCGTCCAGAATGACGCTGACGACTGGTATGTCATCTACCGGTGCGCGCAGGGAGATCGCTTCTATTTGGTCGATAAAATGCCTCGCCGCCTCTTTGCCATGCCAACGCGAATACTCAAAACCAATCAAGTCAGACAATCGGTCATCGCGGAAAAAGCAGCTCAAGCCATTTGCACCATTTTCAAGTTGATAAGGGCGATACATGTATTGTCCGTGTTCAGGTATGGGTTGCTCCATTTGATGCAAACTATTGACTAACACGCCCTCCCCGCTGGCGACCCAACGGCAACCCTCAGATGCAAACACTTCCAGGGTTTCCGTTGAAATGGACCCTTCGGCTGGCCACATCCCCAGCGGCTCAACGCCAAAATGCGCAAGATGATTTTTCTTGGCTGATTGAATGTGCGCAATTACGCGCTGCCTGCCCTTGGGATAATGAGGGGAATTAGGCAGGGGTGCGTCCGGCATAGCTTCTTTGGCACTGGCGAAATCAATCAACAGGGGAGCTAGCGGATGGTAATGTGGCGTCGCAGACAGCTCGATTTGACCGGATTCAGCCAGCTTGCGATAGCGTGGGATGATGCCGGCAATTAATTCTCCGATCAGGTCAAATAATTGCTTGCGGTCAACATAGCTGAAGCCTTCTGCCTTGCTCATCAAGTGCGCTACCAGGGCATATTCGCGACGAACACTTTCGCCGCACCAAGCCAGGTGATACCAGGTCAGCAAATCAGCCACATACTGTTCCGATAGATAAGATAGTGCGGTTTCACTTTCAGCTTGCAATAGATTGAACAGTTCCCATAGGCGCTTGTAAGCAGGATAGGGTGCGATCATCTTGGTGTGATTGCTGCGGAAGCAAGCATCGAAGGCCAATTGCCGTTCTTCTGTAGAAAGATTGGCGGAATTTGGATGTATCAACAATCGCAACAAGGGATCACGTATCTGTCCAGTGGTGAACTGATCTGTGTAATCATCCAGTTGGTCGAGCAAGATGGGCACGAAATTAACCACAGCACGGACCTTGGGATGCATCTCAAGATGAAATGCCATATCGGTATAATCCTTGATGGCATGCAAATAGGTCCACGGCAACACAAAATCACCGCTTGCATAATCGCGGTAATCCGGCTGGTGCATGTGCCAGAGAAATACTAAATCAACGGATTTTTTCATCTATTAGGAAAAAACGTCATCCGGCAGAGGTAAATCGATATCAGCGGAATTGGTGTGTTTTTTGCCCGAGCATTTCCGGGGTGATGAGCGTCACCCCGTTCGGAGTGACATGGAAACGCTTGCGATCTTCATCCGGATTGACTCCGACTACCAGACCTTCCGGAATCTTGCAGTTCTTGTCCACTATGACGCGCTTCAAAGTGACATCGCGATGCACATCCACGTTGGGCAATAATACCGAGTCCTCGATGTCGCAATATCCATTTATGCGCACATCGGAAAACAGCAATGATCGACGCACTGTTGATCCGCTAACAATGCAGCCCCCGGAAACCAGCGAGTCAACCGCCATGCCACGACGGCCATCTTCGTCAAATACAAATTTTGCCGGGGGCAATTGTTCCTGATGTGTCCAAATCGGCCATTCCTGATCATACATGTTCAAATCCGGAATCACTTTGGTCAATTCCATGTTGGCTTCCCAATAGGAATCGATGGTTCCGACATCGCGCCAATAGGGCACCTTGTCATCACCCATCCCGACACAACTTTGCTCGAAACTTTGTGCGTAAACATGATATTTCTTAATCATGCGCGGAATCAAATCTTTCCCAAAATCATGGCTGGAATGTTTGTCGTCGGCATCTCGGATCAATTGTTCGAAGAGAAATTTTGCATTGAACACATAGATCCCCATGCTGACCAGCGACACGCCGGGTTTCCCGAGAATAGACGCCGGGTTGGCTGGTTTTTCGGCAAATTCGACGACGCGAGAATTTTCATCGACAGTCATCACACCAAACGCTGTGGCCTCGGCGACTGGCACTTCCAAACAGGCTACTGTCATATCGGCTTTGTTCTCAACATGGAAAGCGAGCAACTTGCCATAGTCCATTTTGTACACATGGTCACCACCCAGTATCAGTACAAAGTCGGGGTTTGAAAACCGCAGGATGTCGAGATTCTGGAACACAGCATCTGCGGTACCTTGATACCAATGGTTTTCGTCCACTCGTTGCTGAGCCGGCAACAGATCGATAAATTCACCGAATTGCCCATTCAGGAATGACCATCCGCGCTGAATGTGTTGAATCAGGCTGTGTGATTTGTACTGTGTAGCCACACCGATATGGCGGATACCGGAATTCACGCAATTGGACAATACGAAATCAATGATGCGGAACTTGCCCCCAAAAGGAACTGCCGGTTTGGCACGCCAATCGGTGAGTTGGTGAAGACGGCTGCCACGGCCGCCAGCCAAAACCATCGCATAAGTATTTTTTGTTATACGGCTGATAAAACGCGGAGCAGTATTTTCCATCGCGACGTGATATTTTTTCTGCAAGTAACCCAACTCAGCGTTCATTTTAAATTCCTGATAAACCTTATAGAGTGCTGCCATTATCGTTTACAATTGCCCTACTAGACAAGATATATGAGGAATTAGGGTGGAAACGCTGATTGAATCGCTAGTGCAAACACGTCTTTATAACCCGTTCGGTTTGCTCGGTCTGCATCAAGAAAATTCTGAATGGGTCATACGCGTATACGAACCTTATGCCACCCAAATTGCACTTCTCACCGCAAGTGGAAGCGAACCACTGAAGCGCATACACCCGACGGGTCTTTTCGATTGGCACGGCAAAGCAAAACCGCACCTCCCTTACCGTCTGCGTATTCACTATGGCATCGCCACCCACGAAATTTTCGACCCCTACCAGTTCCCTTCGCATATTTCCCAGCAGGATTTGTATTTGTTCAGCGAAGGCAATTTGCGCCAGGGTTATCGGATGCTCGGTTCGCATTCAATCGAAATTAATGGCGTTAAGGGTATCCGATTTGCCGTTTGGGCCCCAAACGCCGAACGGGTCAGCGTAGTCGGCGAATTCAACAATTGGGATGGGCGCATATATCCTATGCGTTCTCACGGTTCCAGCGGAGTATGGGAAATATTCATCCCGGATATTCAGCAAAACGCGCTATACCGTTTTGAAATAAGAAATCGCGACACGGGTCAAGTACTGACCAAAACCGATCCTTACGCTCAGGGTTATGAGTTGCGTCCGGGTACAGCTGCGCTTGCCGCGGCCGCCAACGAGCACCGCTGGCAAGATGCAGAATGGTTGAAACAACGCGGCCAGTGGGACTGGCTGCATGGCGCGATCAATATTTATGAACTACACGCTGGTTCATGGAAACGTCACCCTGACGGCCGCTTCTACACCTACAACGAATTGGCATCCGATCTTGTACCGTATGTCAAAGGCATGGGCTACACGCACATCGAGTTCATGCCCATTTCCGAACATCCTCTGGACGAATCGTGGGGTTATCAAGCAACCGGTTATTTTGCCGCGACCAGCCGCTTTGGCTCTCCCGATGAGTTGCGAAACCTCATCGACACCTGCCATCAGGCAGGCATCGGAGTGATCCTCGATTGGGTGCCGGCCCATTTTCCGCAGGACAGCTGGGCACTGGCGCGCTTTGATGGTACGGCACTGTATGAACACCAGGACCCGCGCCTCGGTTTTCATCAGGACTGGGGTACCCACATCTTCAACTACGGTCGTAACGAAATTAAGTCGTTCCTGATGTCCAGTGCTCATTACTGGCTGTCTGAATTCCACTTTGACGGTTTGCGTGTTGATGCGGTTGCGTCCATGCTTTATCTGGATTATTCGCGTAAAGCGGGCGAATGGTTGCCCAATAAATACGGCGGCCGCGAGAACCTCGAAGCAGTTGCTTTCCTGCGCGAAATGAACATCATGGTGCATGATGAGTTTCCCGGCGCGCTGACCATGGCTGAGGAATCCACGGCCTGGCCGGGCGTGTCGCGCCCTGTCTATCTGGGCGGTTTGGGATTTTCGATAAAATGGAACATGGGATGGATGAACGATACGTTGAACTATTTCCGCAACGATCCGGTGCACCGTCGCTATCACCATAACCAACTTACCTTCGGCCAGCTTTATGCCTACACCGAAAACTTCGTTTTGCCGTTCTCTCACGATGAAGTCGTGCATGGCAAAGGTTCGTTATTGTCCAAGATGCCCGGTGATGCCTGGCAGAAATTCGCCAACCTGCGTTTGTTGCTGACATACCAGATGACCAGCCCGGGCAAGAAAGCTCAACTTCATGGGAAACGAAATAGCACAGGGACGCGAATGGCAATCAAGATGGGAACTGGAATGGTGGCAACTGGGTGAAGAATTTCATCGCGGCATGCAGAATCTGACCCATGACCTTAACCGGCTTTATGGAAAATTGCCGGCACTGCACGATCTGGATTTTCAGCCGGAGGGATTCTCCTGGATAGACTGCAACGATGCGGAAAAATCGGTGCTGTCCTACCAGCGACGCGCGCGTGATGGTTCCAGTGCCATTATCGCCCTGAATCTGACGCCCGTACCTCGCAATCACTATCGTATCGGCCTTCCCAAGCAGGTGCAGTACCGTGAAGTGCTGAACAGCGATTCACAGTATTACGCCGGCAGCAATTTTGGAAATGCAGGATTGATAAATGCGGAAGCAATTCCGTGGATGGGACTGCCCTGCTCGGCCGAGATTGCTTTGCCGCCTCTGGCTGGTGTCGTACTCGTGGCGGAGGCTTAATCTGTTGCTGTTGATTTGAATTAACCATCATGTCAAAACTTACCCAGTCCCCCGCTTGGCAAGCTCTCAGCGCGCACTACGCCTTCATCAAACCGCTCCATATGCGTCAGATGTTTCTCGATGACCCGGCGCGCTTCGATAAATATTCGATCAGGCTCGAAAACCTTCTGTTTGATTACTCCAAGAACCGCATAGACGACCAAACCGTAAGGCTACTGGTCGAACTCGCCGAACAAGCCAGTGTGCCCGACTGGATAGCGCGCATGTTCGGCGGCAGCGAGATCAATTCCACCGAGCACCGTTCCGCCCTGCATACCGCTCTGCGTAACCGCTCCGGACGCCCGGTGCTGATGGATGGCAAAGATGTCATGCCGGATATACGGCGTGTGCTGGGATTGATACGCCACTTCTCCGAGGCAGTGCGTAGCGGCAAACATGTCGGACACACCGGCAAGGCTATCCGCGATATCGTCAACATCGGCATCGGCGGTTCAGATCTTGGCCCGCTGATGGTATGCGAAGCCCTAAAGCCTTATGCAAGTAATAATCTGCGCGCGCATTTCGTTTCCAACATAGATGGCACGCATCTTGTCGAAACGCTGAAAAATCTGGATGCGGAAACTACACTGTTCATCGTCAGCTCCAAGACCTTCACCACGCAGGAGACCTTGACCAATGCTCGCTCCGCGCGTGCCTGGCTGGTATCGGAAATGGGTGATGAGAGGGCTGTGGAAAGACATTTTGTGGCTGTTTCCGCAAATCCTGAAGCTACCGCAAAATTCGGCATTCATCCGCAAAATGTGTTCGAGTTCTGGGATTGGGTGGGCGGACGATATTCATTATGGTCGGCTATCGGGTTGCCCATCGCATTGTATGTGGGTATGGACAAGTTCGAGGAATTGCTGGGCGGCGCATATGTCATGGATGAACATTTTCGCAACACGCCATTGGACAAGAACATTCCGGTGCTGATGGGATTGCTGGGTATCTGGTATGGCAACTTTTTCGGGGCAGGCTCTAATGCCGTGTTCCCGTACGACCAGTACCTGCACCGCTTCCCTGCTTACCTGCAACAACTGGATATGGAGAGCAACGGCAAGCGCGTGGATCGCGACGGCAAAGAGGTGGATTACGATACCGGTATGGTGGTATGGGGTGAATCCGGTACTAACGGCCAGCACGCCTTCTATCAGCTCATCCATCAGGGCACACGCATGATACCGGCGGATTTTCTGGCACCAATGCACAGCCAGAACCCACTCGGTGAACATCACGCCATCCTGCTAGCCAACTGCTTTGCTCAAACCGAAGCCTTGATGGTCGGCAAGACCTCATCAGAAGCACGCGCCGAGTTGGAAACGCAAGGCCTGCAGGGCAAGGAACTGGAAGCCTTGTTGCCGCACAAAGTGTTTCCGGGCAACAAACCAACCAATACTTTATTGTTCGACAAGCTCGACCCGCACACGCTGGGCATGCTGATAGCGCTGTATGAACACAAAGTATTCATACAAAGCGTGGTGTGGAACATCAACCCATTCGACCAATGGGGTGTGGAACTGGGCAAACAACTGGCGGGCAAGATACTCCCGGATTTGAGCAATGGGGCTTTGTCTGCCACGCATGATGCCTCGACCAATGGATTGATAAACCATTTTCTAGGCCGCTAGAACGATTTTCAATAGTCCGGGTTGGTAAAAGACCAATGACAAGGCGAAACCGGGATTTGAAGGGCGGTCATGTGCCATTGGCAGATATTGGCGGAATACCCGATGTTTCCCATGACATCATCCAGTCCGTACAATAGGCAGCATCAATTCAAACAAAAGAACCCCTGAGAGAACACATGAAGATAATTTCAATCGTATTCTTTTTACTGTTCGGCGTATCGGCTTGCACAGGCACCAAACTAACAGCACTTGGGGTAGATAGGCCCCCGGCAAAGATCGCGCTCGCATTGGGTGGTGGTGCTGCACGCGGCTTTGCCCACATCGGTGTGATCAAGGCACTGGAGGCACAGGCTATCTCTCCCGATATCATCGTTGGCACCAGCGCCGGTTCTGTAGTTGGTGCGCTCTATGCGGCTGGATATAACGGCTTTCAAATACAGGAATTGTCCATGAACATGGAGGAAGACCAGCTAATCGACGGATCTGGTATATACCGCTGCATAGCAGAGACCGTGATCTCTGATAATCGGGGTTGCATCAAGGGGGAGGCACTGCAGGATTTTATCAACAAAAACGTCAAATACCGCCCGATAGAAAATCTCGATAAACAATTTGCTGCGGTAGCTACCAACCTGAGCACTGGCGAAATGAAGGTATTCCAGACCGGCAATACCGGCATGGCAGTTCGAGCGTCTTCTTCTGTGCCGGTGTTTTTCCAGCCCGTTACCATCAACGCCCAGGATTACGTGGATGGTGGACTGGTAACTCCTGTACCGGTTAGCGTGGCTCGCACGCTTGGTGCCGATTTCGTCATCGCCGTAGACATTTCAGATCGCCCTCAGGATAGAACAACGGCAGGGATTGTTGACATATTGTGGCAGACATTTACCATCTTTGGACAGACGATCAATCACTATGAACTTACCAAAGCGGATGTAGTTATCCGGCCCGTTACATACGGCATCCCCGCTACTGATATGAGTGGACGCAATAAAGCCGTACTTGAGGGAGAAAAGGCCGTCGCGGCAATTTTGCCGGATTTAAAAGCCAAGTTGGCGGTATTGAATCAGACACGCCATGTTGCTGGCATGCCCTGAATTTTTGCCGAAACAAAAGTAAAATCCGAGTCGACACTTCAACCGGCCAATATATTTTAGACCTTCATCTCAAGGAGAATTATAGTGAGTGATATCAAGTGGACAAAAACCTACGAGGTCAAAGTCGATGCCCGTGTGTTCCGGATATTCGTTACGCAGCATGGAGTCCTTGGTTTCCACGCAAGCTGCCTGTGGTATGAAAAGGGGCGTGTGCTTAAGGCTCCCGGTCAGCCGGATGCCATACAGTTCCACCTCGAACAGCGGCATGCAATCACCGAAGATGCTGCGCTCTCCGACCTAATGTTATGGGTCAACTCCAAATTCGAGCATGATGCCGAACTCAAACTTGTACAAGTCTAACCTGGTGTTCAAGAGGGACTGGCGCTGGCAATCTGCCTCGCACGTTCCCAACCATCAGTCCCTCATCCGCAAAGTTTACAGGGTACCGGACCTATAAACTTTCCCAATTTCAGGATTTAGGCTTCCCGCTTCCCATTGCTAAGACTTCTGGGCTAAGAAATCTGGAGGAATTTGAAAAATTCCCGGATCGCCAACGCCCTTGCATAATAGCTATCTAAGCCAATAGCTGAGCCATTCTTGACTATTATCAGCCTTAATGTGATGGTGCTGGCATGCAATATGCAATTCAACATTCACCATCGTTTCAAGTTCCACGGCAAAGGGTCAAATAACAAAAGGGGGATGCGGCATGAGTATCGGGACTAACCACGACAACAACGAAATCATACAAGATTCAATGGAAGCCGATTACGGCGATGATATCTTGTACGCTGGCTGGAATCCTGAAGTTGACTCCGTGAGTCAACAATTAAATCTTGTGCAGGCTACCGAGCAAGTCGGCAAGTCAGCTACGCTTTCTGCTGATCTTTCGACGAAAGTTGTGGAAATGTTCCTGAGAAAGATGTATTCCTTCCAGCGCTAGTTTCGTGATGGGGGATGTGGACAGGGCGTGCATGATGCGCAAAATGCGCATTAATGATGGGGTTTCCCTGTTAGGCTCGTGCGCATTACCACGGTTTTGTTAAAGGTACGCCATGGTCGCTAAGTGGATATAAACCCAGACCTTGCATGACATGGGGAGTTATGTCGTGGTCAAATCAGCTGCCTGTTTCCTTCTCCTCCGTTTACGATAGAAAAGTAACGCCTTCTTAAAGAACAATGCTGTTGGCACGGTTATACAATTCCTGCCACATTGCAGCCGGCGGGTGATCGAAAATAACCGACTCGTCGAACGGAATGACATACCACCCGCCCAGCTTGATTTCAAATTCCAGTTGTCCTGGCGCCCATGAAGCCAAGCCATACATCACGCGCAAATCCTTGTAGAGCCGCTTTCCGTTCAGCAATTCGCCTAGTGCCGGCATATCGTAGGCAAGATAGATGTTACTGGAGATTGTCAGGGCTCCTTCCACGGCTTCCCCGCCGCGAATCAGATAGGATATTTGTCTGGGATAGACAGGGCCGCCGTAAAACAGACTAAACTCCTTGGCTTTGGGATAGTCGGGAAATATCTTGTCGAGCTTGATGTCCTGCGGGCGATTTACGATGACACCTATGTGCCCGGTATCCCCATGACTTGACACCACGAGTACAGTTTTGCGGAATCTGGGATCTGCCATTTGCTTGCTGGCAACCAGCAGAAAACTTGAAGAAGCCAGTTCATGTGGCATTTGCTCAAGCTGGTCTGCACGGAGCATAGCGGGCCAGCAGCCAACAAACACGCCGAAGAATAAAAGAAAGCGGAAACGGGTAAGCATTGATAGTTTCATGCTGCTTTAAGCAACGGATAAATATCGGTATATTGTAATGGGTAAGCGGAAGCGTCTACAAATATCGTACCATCATGTTTTGCTCCCAAACGGATGATTTAATCAACAATTCATCAAAGTGAGGTGTGATCACCCGTTCCGGGTGAACCTCGCCTCACCAACAGGTTTGGTTCCAATCAAACTAATTGTTTATTTCCAGATCTTCCGCATACGGTTTGCTTGGGTATTGAAAGGCAATCGGTCCATCCGGCTCGGCATGGACGAACTGCCGGACAAACGGATCCTTTGAATCTTTCATATCCGCTACATCGCCTTCTGCAACCACGACACCATCGTGAATAAAGTAAGCATAATCGACAATCTTGAGCGACTCGGACAGATCGTAGGTTACCACTACCGAGGTCACGCCGAGCGCGTCGTTCAGGCGCCTGATCAGGTTAGCTATGGTGCTGAGGGAAATCGGATCGAGTCCGGCGAACGGTTCGTCGTAGATGATCAGCGCTGGATCTGTGGCGATCGCCCGTGCCAGCGCAACGCGGCGTTCCATTCCCCCCGAAAGTTCGCTCGGCATCAGGTTGCGGGCATTGCGCAAGCCGACGGCGTGCAGTTTCATCAATACCAGGTCGTGGATCAATGCTTCCGGCAGATTGGTATGTTCTCGCATCGGGAAGGCCAAATTGTCATAGACCGACAAGTCCGTGAACAAACCGCTCATCTGGAACATCATGCCCATTTTGAGGCGCATCTTGTACAGGTCATCGTTGTTAAGTTCGTGAACCACCTGGCCCATGAATTTCACTGCGCCGTGTGATGGCCGCAACTGGCCGCCGAAGTGGCGCAACAGAGTTGTCTTGCCGCATCCGCTGACGCCAAGTATGGCAACGATCTTTCCGCTAGGGATGGAGAGATTGATGCCCTTTAACACCTCCCGTTTGCCGTATGCAAAATGAAGATCGCTAACCTCTATTATGTTTTCCGTTGCTTGGATCAATATCTTTCACTCCTGTTGCGACTCTTCACGCGATATTATGCTACCACTGATTGGGGCCGACCCGATGCACTCCGGAATTGTAATTCCCTCTCTTTAACCATGCCCCTTGAATTACATGACCTCCGAACCGGCATTTAAAAACTTCATGATATGTTCTGCTATGCGAACCTTCGCATCGAGCATCAGGCAATCGTAGAACACGTTAAGGATTCGTCGTGTATCAGATACCCCGCTAATCTAGACTAGACCGCGCAAATCACCAGAGTTGCGCAGGCCAGGGCGGAGCGCTATGGGGATGCGTATCTTGGCACCCTGCTCCTCACGCTTCAACACCTTCAAATAAACCTCACGATACGCCCTTGCGCTGTTTTCCCAACTGAAGTCCTTGCTCATGCATATTTCGCACAATGCTCTCCAATTGGGCTGGTCGTGATAGAGGTCAACTGCACGTTGAATGGCCTTTAACAGATCTTCAGCTGTCATGTCGCTAAACACGAAACCGCTGGCAGTGCCGCCCTTGAGAGTGGCCGATGTGCAGTCTACAACCGAATCCGCAAGGCCACCCGTGGCATGCACGATGGGTGGCGTTCCATAGCGTTGGCTATACAACTGGTTCAAGCCGCAGGGTTCGAAGCGTGACGGCATGACAAACATATCCGCGCCGGCCTCTATAAGGTGCGAAAGTCCCTCGTCAAAGCCAATCACCGCGCCAATCTTGCCGGGATAGCGATGCGATAATTCGCGTGCGGACTTCTGCATCAGCGCATCACCGCTGCCGAGCATGGCCAATTGCACTGGCAGCTCGGTAAGGAGAGGCGCAATTTCCAACAGTAGATCCAGTCCCTTTTGCTGGGTAAAACGGCTGACCACACCGAGCAGCGGCTCATCCGGCTTAAGATTCAAGCTCAATTTGCTTTGCAAGGCTTCCTTGTTGGCAGCTTTCCCGGCCATGTTCCCACTGCTGTAAGTCTGGGCAAGATGCTTGTCGCTAGACGGATCCCATTCCTTCATGTCGATGCCGTTAAGGATGCCGGTAAGGTCGTCGCGACGTGTCGTCAGCAAGCCCTGCATTCCGAAACCCAGCGCTTTCAGCTGTATTTCTTTGGCATAGTTCGGGCTGACCGTGGTGATGTGGTCGGCATAAAACAGCCCCGCTTTGAGAAAAGACAGGTTACCGTAGTATTCGACACCGTTTACGCTGAAACAAGAAGGTGGCAAATTCAATTGTTCCAGTGTCGAGATGGGGAAAATCCCCTGGAAGGCCAAGTTATGTATGCTCATCACGCTGGGAGCTGCGTCCTGCGCAAAATGCAGATAAGCAGGCGTCAAAGCGGTCTGCCAGTCGTTGCAATGCACCAGATCGGGGTGCCAGCTCAGCGGGGATGCACCGCTGCCCAGTACGGCGGCAACCTTGGACAACAAGCCGAAACGCAGCGCGTTGTCTACCCAGTCATGGCCGCTGGTATCCTGGTAAGGCCCTCCTGCACGCTGATAAAAACTCGGGCAATCGAGCACAAACACAGGAACACCATTCGCCAAATTGCTGGACAGCAGCCGTGCAGGAGGAAAGCCCGATAAAAGGCCATCGAAGGTCGCCGCAACTTCATGTTGGGCCAGTTGTGACATGACCTGGTTATAGCCCGGTACAAGTACACGCACATCCAAGCCTATAGCGCGCAATGCGGCGGGTAACGCGCCGCTGACATCCGCCAACCCCCCCGTTTTGATCAAAGGAGCGACCTCCGATGTCGCAAACAGGACTTTTAGTTCTGGCATTTCAAACTTTCTGATTAAACGGCGCAAATACCTTCACTAAGTGGCGAGTGCGATGGTTGCCGCGAAGAGCTGGTTACAGCCAGCGCATCATGCCCATCTCGAACGGATGGGTCAGCATCTCATGGAATGGATAGGTGCGGACACGGTACTCTAGCTTGCCGCATTGCTCTGGTTGAACTTCCAGCGCAAATATATTTTCTCCCTTTTCCGTCATCGTACCCGTGGCTTCAAAACGGTAATGGCGTGAACCGCGCAAATTCTCGCGTTTGGTGTGTAAACCCAGCAACATCTCGACTACCACGTCATTGGGAGTGAGTCCGTTGAGTTTGACCGCTACTTCAAATCGCAAATTTTCACCGTAGTTGATTTCTTTTATTGCCGTGTCCAGACGGCGCAGTGAAACGCCGGACCATGCATGGCGCACGCGCGCTTTCCATTCGGCTATGCTGTGCGAATTCGCGTATTGACTTTGTTTGTACAAACGGTGTTGCTGGCTGGCCGGTAAATAGCATTTGGCAAGATATTCACCCACCATGCGCTTGGCGTTGAAGCGCGGCATGATGGTCGCCATCGAATGCTTTGCCATTTTCACCCAGCCAGGTGAGAAGCCCATGTCACCGTGATCGTAGTACAGCGGAACGACTGAATCCTGCAACAACTCATAGAGTGTTCTGGTTTCTTCGCGGGTGCGGACTTCTTCGCTCAAAGATTCCGATACAGGTTTTATCGCCCAACCGTTCTTCCCATCGTAACTTTCACCCCACCAGCCGTCCAGCACTGACAAGTTGATGGTGCCATTGATTCCCGCCTTCATACCTGATGTGCCGCTTGCTTCCAAAGGATATAATGGGTTGTTCAGCCAGACATCAACTCCGTAAACCAGCCTGCGCGACATGGCAAGATCGTAGCCCTCCACCATCAAGACCTTGCCGACAAACTCCGGCATTTTGGAGATTTGGGTGATGCGGCGTATCAGGTCCTGCCCGGGAATGTCCGCAGGGTGCGCCTTGCCGGCGAAGATAAAGACTACAGGATGCTCCGTGCCGTCGAGTATCGTGCGCAACCAATCAAGGTCGCCGAACAGCATGGTGGCCCGCTTGTAGGTTGCAAAGCGGCGTGCAAATCCGACTGTAAGAATGTTCGGATTTTCCGGATTTACGTACTTGAGCAGGCGATCCAAGTGTGCCTCAGAGCCGTTATTGCGAAAGTGCTGAACGCTAATGCGTTCCCGTACCATATTGAGCATTTCGGCTTTCAGAGACTGACGTACACTCCAGAACAAATGGTCAGGGATGTTCTTGATGCCTTCCCAGAATTCCACGTCGTTCATGCGCGCGCTCCATTCCAGTCCGAGATGCCGTTCAAACACTTCGACCCATTCAGATGCGAGAAATGTCGGCGCATGCACACCATTGGTGACATAAGTCATCGGGTTTTCATTGGGGTCGATTTCCGGCCACATGTCTGCGCAAATAATCGATGAAACATGACCATGGATTTGCGATACACCATTGTTGTAACGGGAGCCGCGTATGGCCAATGCGGTCATATTGAAATCCGGACTATCCTTGGTATGGCCCAAGGCCATAAATTCGTCCCGGCTCAGTTTGATTTCTGGGTAGTATCGTTCAAAGTAAGTCTGCACCATTTGTTCGCTGAAATGGTCATGCCCGGCAGGTACCGGGGTATGTGTGGTAAAGATGGTGTTAACGGCTACATATTCCAGGGAAGATGCGAAGTCCAAACCGTCATCGGCAATCTTCTGGCGTATCCTTTCCAGAACCAAGAACGCCGCATGACCTTCGTTGATATGCCAAACAGTCGGTTTCAATCCCAGCACTTGCAAGGCACGCACTCCGCCAATACCCAGCACGATTTCCTGCTCCATGCGCATCACCTTGTCGCCTCCATACAGGCGGTGTGTGATGTCTCGGTCATGGGGGCTATTGCCGGGAAGATCAGTGTCCAACAAGTACAACATGATATGGCCTACCCGGGCTTGCCAAATCTTGAGGTTGAGTTTGCGGCCCGGCAAATCCACCGACGTAAAAGCCTCAGAACCGTCAGCAAGTTTGGCCGAAACGATGGGCAAGTCTTCAAAATGTGAATCGCTATTGATAGCGATCTGGTTGCCATCGCCATCAATTGTCTGATGGAAATAACCCTGACGATACAACAAACCGATACCGATGAATGGAAGGCGCAAATCACTTGCTGCCTTGCAGTGGTCGCCCGCCAGAATACCCAGACCACCCGAATATATGGGAAAACTTTCGTGAAAACCGAATTCCGCACAGAAATAGGCGACCAGGTCATCTTTGCGCAGCCAGTCCGAACCGCCAGAAGGTATACGATGATCGTGGTAGGTATCGTAGGCTGCCAATACGCGGTTCAGATTGCCGATGAATACCTGGTCTTCAGCTGCATCCAGCAGGCGCTGTTCGTCCACACGCTTCAAAAATGCTTTCGGGCTTTGCCCGGTGGCCTTCCACAAACCCGGGTGCATACGCGCAAACAGCGCGCGAGTGGGACGGTCCCAGCTATACCAAAGATTGTTTGCGAGTTCGTCGAGACGCGCCAGACGGGCCGGGACTTTTGGACGAACTTGAAGAATATAGGAAGTGCCTTTTTCCATGGTTTCAATATTCAAGATATAAAAGAAATATTTGATGCATCAGAACGCGAATTATAACGCAAGCCCTTCCCATCCCGATGCAGATATAAAGCTGATTTAAGCAAGAGAAATGCCATTCTGGACAGTCAGGACCTGGATGCATACAACGCTGGGCCATAAAGCGCAGCCCGGTCGTTCAGGATCACTTTCACCGGCATCGCTTCCAGCAAGGGCTGCATCCGCCCCTTGCTGAAAAAGCCGCCAAGGAATCCGCCCTTTTGCAGGATCGGCAAGATTTTCGGGGCGATGCCTCCGCCCAGATACAAGCCACCCCTGCTCATTACTTTTAGTGCGAGATTACCGGCTTCTGCACCATACAGGCGCACGAACCAATCCAGTGTTTCGACACACAAGTCGTCACGTTCGCTCAGTGCAGCTTCGGCAATTCCGGCAGCAGCATCTTCGCCCTTCTCCATCTTATGCTGCAGCCAATCGGGCAGCGTTATGCCTCGATGGAGGCACAGAAACTCATGCAGGCTGACCAAACCGGGTCCGGAAACGATACGCTCCCAACTGACATGTCCATGGCGTATTTGCAAATGCTGCAACAATGCAATTTCCAGGTCATTGCCGGGACTGAAGCTGGCATGCCCGCCTTCACTGGAAAACGGGTGGTGCTGTTGGCCATCCCAGAACAGGCCGGCTTCACCCAAACCTGTCCCGGCCGCAATCACTGCCGCATTGCCACTTGCTACAGGTGAACCCGAGTGCAGGGTCAATAGATCATCCTTGCCCATAACAGGCAAGCCGATTGCAGTTGCTTCAAGATCGTTGAGGAGCGAGCAGCGGTCAAAACCGAATCTGGTTTGCAATGCATCGGCATCAATTCGCCAGGGCAAATTGGTGGTTTGTGCCACCCTGCCTTGAACCGGTCCGGCAATACCGAAAGCAGCTCGAACCGGGATGCTAGAGTCCTGCAAAAATTCCGCCAGCAAGTCTTCGAACACGGAATAATCTCGGCTCGCATAGGTGTGTTCTCGCTCCAGTTTGATACGTGTGCCATCCACTCCGATGATGGCAAGACGAGTCTTGGTGCCGCCGATGTCGCCGCTTATGGTTCGAATAGGTGTCGATTGCATGTGTAAGATAATCGAGATGACACAAGATTGTATTGCATGAGGGATTCTAGCAGTTTGACTGGTGCCCGGAACCGGAATCGAACCGGTACGCTGGTTTTACCCAAGCGACGGATTTTAAGTCCGTTGTGTCTACCAATTTCACCACCCGGGCGGTATTTGGAGGCGAGACCCAGAATCGAACTGGGATAGGCGGATTTGCAATCCGCTGCATAACCATTTTGCTATCTCGCCGTAGTGCGAATCTACAACTTGAAATGATTGAGGGAAAGCCAGAACGCTTTCCCTCTGAATTGGAGCGGGAGAAGAGTCTCGAACTCTCGACCTCAACCTTGGCAAGGTTGCGCTCTACCAACTGAGCTACTCCCGCAAAACGAGTTGCGCATTATAGGGATATTCATATTCCTGTCAATAATTTCACTTGCAATATTCACTGGAAAAACTTTTCCAGCTTGAAAAGGCGCGCAAAATTCTCGGTAGTACTCCGTCCAACTTCATCCAGGCTGATGCCGCGCAGCATGGCGATCTCCTCGGCGACATGCTTTACATAAGCCGGCTGGTTGAGCTTGCCGCGATGCGGCACGGGAGCCAGATAGGGTGCATCTGTTTCGATCAATATGCGTTCGATCGGCACGCGCTGAGCCACTTCCTTGAGTTGCCTGGCATTCTTGAAAGTGACGATACCGGAAAAGGAAATATAAAATCCCATTGCCAGTGCAGCTTCCGCCACTTCCCAGGATTCCGTGAAGCAATGCATCACTCCCCTTGCTTCAGCAGCTTTTTCTTCCGCCATGATGTGCAGTGTGTCCGCCGCCGCCCCTCGTGTGTGGATGATGAGCGGCTTGCCGCTCTCGCGAGCCGCGCGGATGTGGGTACGAAAGCGTTTGCGCTGCCACTCCAGGTCACCCTTGAGGCGAAAATAATCCAGACCGGTTTCTCCGATGGCGATGATCTTGGGATGCTGCGCCAAACCGACCAAACGTGCGACATCAGTCTCTTCGACATCTTCATGATCGGGATGCACACCCACCGAGGCGTAGATGTGGGGATACTGTTCTGCAAGCGCCAGGACCTGCGGGAAATCCGCCAGATTGACCGAGACACAGAGAGCACTGATCACTTCGTTGGCGCGCATTCGCGCCAGTACGTCGTCAATGTTTACGACAAGTTCCGGGAAATTGATATGGCAGTGGGAATCGACGAATGGCATTATTGTTCCAGCATGAGCTGGCGGTAAACAAATAGAAGTGACTCGAAAAACAGCCTAGGGTTGAGCGTATGCTGCGCCTCGCGTTTGGCAGTTAGCAGGTGTTTCTGCAATCGCGCCAGATTTAGCGGGGCGACAGGTTCGACCAATTTATTCATGGTTGCTTCTTCGCCGGGGTGATAGCGCAACCTTCCTGACAGCTTCATTGAACTGAGGTCATAACTCCATTGTTGCAACCACTGCACGACCAACACCTGTTCGGTCTTCAGCAGTCCCTCAGCCAGTGCGAACACGTCCAGAGCGGCAGGCTGGCAAATTGCGCGCAATAATTTGCCGCGTTCTCCGCTGTCCGACTGCTCATCCAGTTGAACAGCTTGCAGCGGCGCAAACCCCGAAGCGGCCAGAGCTTCGACCGGGTTGTTCACGCCCTGGTCCTTGAGCCAGCGTCCGGCACTGGCAGCATCGGGAGCCTGAAGCGCGAATGACAAACAACGGCTCAAGATAGTTGGCAACAATTGTTGCGGTTTGTGCGATACCAAAATGAACAGCAGCCCCGGCGGCGGTTCCTCGAGACTCTTCAACAGGGCGTTCGCGGCATTGGCGTTCATTGCTTCTGCGGGATGAATGATGATCACGCGCCTGCCGCCTTGATGCGAAGTCATACCGAAAAAATCCGCCAAGCCCCGTATTTGATCGACGGAAATCTGCTTGCTGGGTTTTTTGCCAGATACGGACTTAAAATCATCGCTTTCTTCGCCGTCAAGGCTTAGGGCCTCAGGCTGCAACAAGCGATAATCAGGGTGCGAGCCCTGCTCGAACCAGTGGCAGGATGGACAATCACCGCATGCAAAACCCGATACATCTGGCTGCTGGCACAACAGGCTTTGCGCCAGATTGACCGCCAGATCGAGCTTGCCTATCCCTTTGCCGCCCTTGAGCAGCAGACCCTGCACCGGACGCTTGCTTAACTCTTGCAAGCGCTCCCAGTCGGTATTTTGCCAAGGATAGATACTTTTCATTTCAAATGATCTTGATGATTTCTTCAAGTTTGCGTTTGACTGAATCAACAGTTTGCGCCGCATCGATCACTATGTAACGCTGCGGGTTTTCCTGGACGCGTCGGTGATACCCGGTTCGTACCCGTTCGAAGAAATCGGCCTGTTCCTGTTCAAACCGGTCCAGTGAAACATTATTTGCCTTTGTTATATCAGGCGTCCTCAGGCGTTTCCGCGCGATTTCCACCTCAACGTCGAAAAACAGGGTCAGGTCAGGTTGCAAGTCGGGATGTACCCATTGTTCGAGCTGATGAAGTTTTTCCCAATCCATGCCCCTGCCGCCGCCCTGATAGGCGAAGCTGGCATCGCTGAAACGATCGGAAACCACCCACTTGCCGGCGCGCAACGCCGGCTTGATGACCTGCTCGATATGTTCCAGTCGCGCAGCAAACATCAACATCGCTTCGGTGCCGATGCTCATAGGCTGGTGCAACAAAATCTCGCGCAATTGTTCGCCCAGCGGCGTGCCGCCGGGCTCGCGGGTGACTACCACATCGAGACCGCGCTGCCGCAACGCATCCGCAAACCATGCAAGGTGAGTACTTTTTCCGGCTCCGTCTACACCTTCGAAGGTAATGAACTTGTTTTTTTCTGGACTCATTTCTGGTATTTACCCACCGCGCGGTTATGTGCGGTCAAGGTACTGGAGAATTGCGAACTGCCATCACCGCGTGACACGAAGTATATCGCGTCGGTCTGCGCAGGATGCAATGTGGCTTGCAAAGCGGCCAATCCCGGCAAGGCAATCGGTGTGGGGGTCAGGCCTCGGCGGATGTAGGTGTTGTAAGGTGTGTCGGCCAGCAAATCACGCTTGCGCAGGTTGCCATCGAACTTGTCGCCCATGCCGTAAATCACGGTCGGATCAGTTTGCAGCCGCATGCCCTTGCGCAGCCGGTTCACGAACACGCCGGCAATCATGGTGCGGTCGCTGGGCGTCCCCGTTTCCTTTTCGACGATAGAAGCCAGGATCAACGCTTGGTAAGGAGTTTGCAATGGCAGGTTGGTATCGCGTGTCTCCCAGGCTGCCTGTAAATGCTGCTGCATGGTCCGGTAGGCGCGCTTGAGTATTACCAAGTCACGGCTGCCTGCAGCGAAATGATACGTATCGGGAAAAAACAGTCCCTCGGCATGTGTTTCTGTTGCACCGATGCGTTGCAGGATTTCGGCATCGGACAAATTGCTCGTAACATGTTTCAGATCTGGATTGGTATTCAGCGCATCGCGAAATTGCTTGAATGTCCAGCCTTCAATAACAATGAGTTTTCTCTGTATGACCGCACCCCTGCTGAAAATCGACAGTAGCTCCAGCGGTGTGACCGGGTGCTCGAGCACGTAATAACCGGCCTGGATTTGTGATGACTTTCCCAGCAACCTGGCCAACCACACGAACGCCCAATCATGGTCCAGCAGGCCTGCTTGCCGTAATTCGTGAGCCATACCCTTTATGTTGCGGCCCGGTTTTAACTCGAACTCGAATGGAGTGGCAGGCAATGGCAGCGGGCGATAGGCATAGTAACCAAACCCTGCCATAACGAGCAGCAAAGGCAGCATCAGCAGAGCAAATAACTTCTTCAACTGTTTTTTCACTTGGCATCCTGTTCGTCAAGGTATTGCCGTATCTGTGCAGCGACCGGGAAATCGGTCCAACGGCGTTGTTCCAGTTCGCGTATTGGCCACAGGCCTATGACGCTGTTCACCACAAATACCTCATCGGCATCCATCACTTCCCCCAGCCCTGCGTCGCGCACTTGCAGTGGCATATTGTGCTGTGCCGCCCAAGCCATCACACGGTCACGTTGCATCCCTGCCACACCACAGCGGGACAAGTCCGGCGTAACCAATTTTCCACGCGAGACCAAAAACAAGTTGCTGCATATGCCCTCAATGACATTGCCCTCAGCATCCATCAGCAGCCCTTCGGAAATATCTGCATCATTTGACTCGGCTGCCGCCAGCACGTTTTCCAGACGGTTGAGGTGTTTGATGCCGGCCAAATGAGGCTGCTGGCTCAGGCGCAATCGACACATCCGTGCCTTGATTCCATGCGTAGTCCTATCGTCAGGGTAATCAGGCAATGGGGAAATGTCCCAGATGTGGGTTGAAGTAGCTTGTACAGAAGGAGCATAACCGCGAATTCCTTGTCCGCGCGTGACAATCAGTTTCACGACTCCAGCGGGGTGCTGTATGAGCAAGCGATCCAACTCGGCGGAAAGCAACGCTGCATCCGGGCAATCAATACCCAGCGCAGTACAGTCATGTAAAAGCTTATCATAGTGCAGCTGCCAATGCCGCACTTTGCCTTGAGTGGCGCGCAAAGTACGAAACACCCCGTCGCCGTATAGCAGGCCTCTGTCGCGAACGCTGATCAAATTGCCAGGTTTGCCATTGACCAGCATCGTATCGGAAGAATGATCAGACCTTGCGGAATACCAGAGTGCCGTTGGTTCCGCCGAAGCCGAAATTATTGTTCATCGCAACATTGATCTTCATGTCGCGCGCGACATTCGCGCAGTAGTCCAGATCACACTCGGGGTCTTGTTCAAAAATATTGATAGTTGGCGGCGAAATTTGATGGTGTACCGCCAACGCGCAGAACACCGACTCGACTCCTCCCGCGCCGCCTAGCAAATGGCCAGTCATGGACTTGGTGGAATTCACGACCAGTTTTTTTGCATGGTCGCCGAACGCCAGCTTGATCGCTTCTGTTTCGTTCTTGTCACCCAGTGGTGTAGAAGTGCCGTGTGCATTGATGTACTGCACGTTTTGCGGATTCATTCCGGCGTTGCGCAGCGCGTTGAGCATACTGCGCTTGGGGCCATCAGTATTCGGGGCGGTGATATGGTAAGCATCGCCGCTCATGCCATAACCGGCCAGTTCAGCGTAGATCCTCGCTCCACGCGCCTTGGCGTGTTCATATTCTTCCAATACCATCACTCCAGCGCCTTCGCCGACCACAAATCCATCCCGGTCCTTGTCCCAGGGGCGACTCGCTGTGGCAGGATCGTCGTTGCGCGTGCTTAGCGCTCGAGCTGCAGAAAACCCACCTACCGCCAGGGGGCACACGGTCGCTTCAGAGCCGCCCGCGATCATCACATCCGCGTCGCCATATTCAATGATGCGAGCCGATTCTCCGATGCAGTGTGTGCCGGTTGTGCAGGCGGAAACCATCGCCAGATTCGGCCCTTTCAATCCGTACATCACCGACAGGTTGCCGGAAATCATGTTGATGATGGTGCCCGGAATGAAGAATGGCGATATTTTGCGCGGACCCGCTGCAAGATATTCGTTATGAGTGTCTTCTATCATCGGCAGCCCGCCGATACCGGATCCGATGTTGACGCCGATTCGTTCGGCATTCCGCTCCGCCACTTCCAGACCGGAGTCCTTGAACGCCTCTATCCCAGCCACCAGGCCAAAATGAATGAACTTGTCCATGCGGCGAGCATCCTTGGCGGAAAGAAATTGCGTCACATCGAAATCTTTCACTTCGCCGGCAATCTGTGCCGCCATCGCACCGGCATCAAAGTGGGTGATTTTGGTAATGCCGGATTTCCCCGCGACGATGTTCCGCCAAACCGAGGGAATTCCTATCCCGACAGGGGAGATTATTCCCAGTCCGGTAATAACAACTCTACGCTTAGACAAATTTACTCCGCCAAACAGTTAAGGATGGACAATAGGAATGGGGGTAGGCAAATAGAAATAAGGAAGCGGATTACTTTTGATGCGCCAGGACGTAATCAATGGCCTGCTGTACGGTGGTTATCTTTTCTGCGTCTTCATCAGGAATGTCACATTCAAACTCTTCTTCCAGCGCCATCACCAGCTCAACCGTATCCAGAGAGTCAGCACCCAAATCATTGACAAAGGAAGATTCGTTCTTGACTTCGGATTCGTTTACACCCAGTTGTTCGGCAACTATTTTTTTAACGCGTTGTTCGATTGACATTTTTATTCTCCCACCTTGATTAAATTTAAAAAAGCAGCGGCATTGTATCAAATTTGCCTAAAATTCCAAACAGCTTGTATCTGGTGCGGAAGAGCCGATTTAAGGGGATTTCCAATCAACCCGGCCCCCATTTTGCAAGTCTGGGAGATTGTAGAATCAGGCTGTTTTCGTCTCTTCCTCGGGCAAAGGAGGATTGTCATTCTGCTGCTGCCCGCCCTGTGGTGCAATTTTTCGCAGGCGTTTTTCCTCCTGCTTCTTTTTCTTGGCGATTTCCTTTTGGCGTTTCTCGAAAGTGTAATTTGTTTTGGCCATTTACGATCCTATTCCAACGAAATTTTAGGTTGACGCTGCTTATGATAACAGGTACCTCAGGTATTGTTATCAAATCCGTTGGGCAAGACAGCCTCATCAGTCTGCTTGGACGAATCATCTGCCAAGCAAATCAAGCATGGACCTCACCTATCCATGACTGTAGTCGCTGTGCAATACCAGCCTATTCCATGTACATTCCGCCATTCACATGCAGGGTAATGCCCGTGATATATGACGCTCCGGGGCCTGCCAAAAAGGCCACGGCGGCTGCGATATCAGCCGGTTGGCCGAGTCGTTTCAGGGGCACATGTTCGACGAGTTTGGCGCGTTGTTCCTCGCCCAAAGCGCTGGTCATCTCGGTGTCAATGAAACCGGGAGCGACGCAGTTCACGGTGATGTTGCGGCTGCCGATTTCCTGGGCGAGTGACTTGGTGAAGCCTATCATGCCGGCCTTTGAGGCCGCGTAGTTGGTCTGCCCCGCGTTGCCCATATTGCCAACCACCGAGGAGATGCTGATGATGCGCCCGCCTTTGGCCTTCATCATGGCACGCAGCACGGCGCGGCTAAGCCGAAACACCGATTTGAGATTGGTCGCCAGCACGTCGTCCCACTCCTCGTCGGTCATGCGCGCCAGCAAATTATCGCGGGTTATGCCTGCGTTGTTCACCAGTATCGAGACTTCGCCGAATTCCTTGCGCAAATCTCCCAGCACTTTCTCGGTTTGTGCCGCATCGTTCACATTTAACGCCATGCCCACGCCCTTGATGCCGGCAGCATCAAGGTACGCGCTGATCGCCTGTGCACCAGTGCCGCTGGTAGCAGTACCGATCACTGTTGCGCCGTGTTTGCCCAGTTCCAGCGCGATGGCTTGGCCGATGCCGCGACTGGCTCCGGTAACCAATGCGATTTGTCCTTGGAGTGTCATGCAGAAAGCCTCCTTACGCTAATATGCTCAAAGTCTGCGTCAGTGCCGCGCCGTCGCTGATTGCCAATGCTTGCTGGTCGGTGGCGATGCGCTTGTTCAATGCCACCAGCACTTTGCCCGGCGCGCATTCCACATTGTGCGTGATGCCGCGTTTGCCAAATTCCTGCACTGTCTCTACCCAGCGCACCGGAGAGTACAACTGGCGCACCAGTGCGTCCTTGATTGCTGCGCCATCCGAATAACTTTTCACATCGGCATTATGCAGCACAGGAATGGCCGGAGTTTGCACCGCGACGTTGCCCAGATATTCGCGTAATTTCTGCGCCGCGCCCTCCATTAGTTTGCAGTGTGACGGCACGCTCATCGGAAGCATGATCGCGCGCTTCGCGCCCCTTGCCTTGGCCAGTTCCATTCCGCGTTCCACCGCGGTACGCGTCCCGGCGATCACCACTTGCCCGGGAGAATTGTAATTCACCGCTTCCAGCACTTCGCCTTGTGCCCCCTCGACACAAACTGCACGCACCGAATCGTCATCCAGACCGAGTATCGCGGCGATGCCGCCCACGCCTTCCGGCACGGCCTGCTGCATGCAAAGCGCACGGTAACGCACCAGGGGCAACGCATTGGCAAAAGTCAACGCTCCGGCAGCGACCAGCGCGGTATATTCACCCAGGCTATGCCCGGCCATGATGGATGGGGCAGCGCCATGTTGCGCTTTCCAGGCGCGGTATACCGCCACACCCGCGGTCAGCATGATGGGCTGGGTGTTGACGGTGGCGTTCAGATCGGCATCACTTCCTTCTGCGACCAGTTGCCACAGGTCTTGCTTCAATACATCAGATGCCTCGGCAAAGGTATCGGCCACAGCGGGGAAATCGGCATAACCATTCATCATGCCGCGAGATTGGGAACCTTGGCCGGGGAATACGAAAGCGATTTTTTTCATTGTGGATATCGAAACTACCATTTGATTAGAACTGCACCCCAGGTAAATCCTCCACCCACGGCCTCCATTATTATATTTTGCCCAGGCTTGATGCGGCCATCGCGCACCGCGGTATCCAATGCCAGAGGAATCGAAGCCGCCGAGGTGTTGCCATGAGTGGTGACTGTGACAATCACGTTATCCATGCTCAATCCGAGTTTCTTGGCGGTGGCTTCCATGATTCGTATGTTGGCTTGATGCGGAACCAGCCAGTCTATGTCAGATCCTTGCAGCTTGTTTTCCTCCAGCAATTCCTCGACCACTTCGCTGAGCACCTTTACGGCAAATTTGAAAACCGCCTGGCCTTCCATCTTGATGAATGGATCGCCTTGTACTTCCCCGTTGCGTACATTTCCCTCCGCTTTCAGCATATCGCGATGGCTGCCATCGGCGTGCAACTTGCTGGCGACTATCCCGGGCGTTTCCGATGCACGCAACACAACTGCACCCGCTCCGTCACCAAACAATACACAAGTGGTGCGGTCGCTCCAGTCCAGCATGCGCGATAGCACTTCCGCACCGACCACTAGCGCCGTCCTGGCCTGTCCGCCGCGTATGTATAAATCGGCGGTGTTCATCGCATACACAAAACCACCGCAAACGGCCTGCATGTCGAAAGCCGCACTTTGATTTTTTATGCCGAGCTTGTCCTGCAGGATGCAGGCAGTACTGGGGAAAATCTGATCCGGAGAAGTTGTTGCCACGATTACCAGATCAATATCGGAAGCCCTGATCCCTGCTGCCGATATGGCGCGCAGACTGGCCTGCAGGGCGAGATCGCTGGACATTTCTGTGTCGGCAGCGACATGCCGCTCGACGATGCCGCTACGAGAGACGATCCAATCGTGCGAGGTATCCACGATCTTTTCCAGGTCATAATTGGTCAATACTTTCGCAGGCAGATAACTTCCGGTGCCGATGATTTTTGAGTACATCAGGAAATCTCCGCAGCTTTTTGCTGATTCGAATGATGCCATTTTTCAATGTGCTCGCTGATGTGCAGCAACATGCCTCCGCGGGCTTCCTCGGCGGCGCGCTCGATTGCACAGCGGAACGAGAAAATATCTGCGGAACCGTGGCTCTTCACCACTATGCCCTTCAAACCCAACAGGCTCGCGCCGTTATAGCGGCGAGGATCCACCCTGCGCTTGAAGGCATTGAGTACCGGCATTGCCACCAGTGCGGACAATTTTGAAAATACGTTCCGGCCAAATTCCTCGCGCAAAAATCCCCCCAGCATCTGCGCCAGTCCTTCGGTTGTTTTCAGTGCAACGTTTCCGACAAAGCCATCGCATACCACCACGTCGGTGGTGCCTTTGAAGATGTCGTTTCCTTCGACGTTTCCGTAGAAATTCAGGTCGCTGGCTCGCAACAACTCAGCGGCTTGCTTGACCACTTCGTTACCTTTGATATCTTCGCTGCCGATATTCAACAGGCCAATGCCGGGATTGTGTTTGTGTTCCAGAGCCGTGACCAGTGTGGAACCCATCAGGGCGAATTGCAACAGGTGCTCGGCGTTGCAATCGGTGTTTGCGCCCAGGTCGAGCATACAGACCTGGCCGATCCTTGTCGGCAAAAAAGATGCAATCGCGGGGCGGTCTATGCCAGGAATGGTTTTCAGCACATAACGCGCAGTCGCCATCAGTGCGCCGGTGTTGCCTGCGCTCACACAGGCCAAGGCTTCACCGTTTTTGACCAGATCGATGCTCACTCGCATCGAGGAATCCTTTTTGCCGCGTAGCGCGGATTGCGGCTGTTCATCCATGCCCACCACTTCGGAGGCAGGATGAATTCTCAGATTGACCCCGATTTGCACATTCAGGGCACGCATCTCGGTTTCTATGGCATCAGGTATGCCCACCAGTATGATGGTATCGCTGGGGAACTGCTTCAGGTAATCAACCGCGGCAGGAATGGTGACCGTCGTGCCGTGGTCGCCTCCCATCGCATCTATGGCTAAAGTAACATCCACTAAGCAATCCTCGGCAAGGCTAACAGAAAAGAAAACGCAGCCGATCTTTATGATCGGCTGCGCTACTTGAAGGTTTATTCGCCCTTGTTCCTGACTACTTTCTTGCCGCGGTAGAAGCCGGTTGGGCTGATATGGTGGCGCAAGTGTGTCTCGCCCGTGGTCGGCTCAACCGCCGTCGCCGGGTTGGCCAGGAAATCGTGGGCACGGTGCATGCCGCGCTTGGACGGGGATTTTTTATTCTGCTGAACTGCCATGATTACTACTCCTAATATAACTGTTTAATTACGTTTCAATGAAGCTAAAACTGCAAATGGATTCTTTTCTGCCATATGAGCATGTTTTTCTTCCATCACCTGACAAACACCCAACTCATGTTTGGGCGCGATCGGCAGGCTCAACAAAATCTCTTCTTCCAGCATATCCAGCACATTCAAGCGCGCATCCGTCAGAATGCTATCGAACTCTTCTTCTTCCACGCTTGCAACATTATCGTCCAGTGCGTCCAGGACTGCCTGGTCTCGAAGTAACAAGCGCGTTTCAAGCCGCACTGGATAATCCAAACCATCCAGGCAACGTTGGCAAATCAATTGGCATCGCCCAACTACGCCTATATCCAGAAAATGTGCGCCCAGATTATCCACGCCACCTTGCACTGTATAACTCAAAATTCCCTGGGGATGTTTCAGCATATCCAGCAAACGCGGTAGTTCCACAAGCTGCACTTCACCGCTAAATTGGCTGCCATTTCTGGCAAATTCCAAGCTATTGATGAAAGGCCGTGCGTACATGAGGCGCGCATGATATATTTTTCGCTGCCCCGTGTCAAAATTCCTAAGGAATATTGTTGAATTCTCAGTTGATTGTCCTTGCTTCCAGCTCTATTTTCCGCAGCGAACTTCTCAAACGGCTACAACTGCCATTTGAGGCCGTAGCACCGAATGTGGATGAAACCCCGTTACTGAATGAATCTGCTCGCACCACCTCGGTACGCCTGGCGCAGGAAAAAGCCCGTGCCGTGGCGGGTGATTTTCCAGATGCATTGATTATCGGCTCCGACCAGGTCGCCCTGCTGGAGGGCAGACAGCTCGGCAAACCGCTTACCCACGACAATGCGGTCAAGCAGCTTAAAGCCATGCGTGGCAAGACCACGCATTTCTATACGGCACTGACTTTATTGAACAGCAAAACCGGCAATATGCAGACGGAGATTGCGGAAAACTTCGTTACCCTGCACGACCTCAGCGATGCCGAGATCGAAGCTTATTTGCAAAAGGAGCAGCCTTATCACTGCGCAGGAAGTGCGAAAACCGAAGGGCTGGGTATCGCGCTGATCAGCAAAATGACCGGGGAGGATCCCAACGCATTGATCGGTCTGCCGCTGCTTTTATTGATCCAAATGCTGCGACGTGAAAACGTGCGCTTGTTCTGACCATGACTGGCGCATTCGGCAGGCTATTTCTGATCCCCTGCTCTTTGGGTGATACCCCTGCCGAACAGGTATTGCCGCAGCATGTTATAGACTTGGCACGCAAGCTGCAATATTTCGTGGTGGAACATCCAAAGACTGCACGGCAATTCCTCTCGGCGCTCAAACCTGAACTACCGATCCAGTCCTTGCACTTCGCCACTTTAAACGAACACACTAGCGCTGACGAGTTACCTGAACTGCTGGCCCCGCTATTGGCCGGGAAAGATGTCGGCATAATTTCCGAGGCAGGTTGCCCCGGAGTCGCGGATCCGGGTGCGGATTTGGTCAGGCTGGCTCACCAGAACGGCATCCGCGTCGTGCCGCTGGTCGGGCCTTCCTCCATATTATTGGCGCTGATGGCTGCAGGATTGAATGGCCAGTGTTTCGCATTTCACGGTTATCTGCCGATTGCAGATATGGAAAGGAAGAAGGCAATTGCATCGCTGGAGGCAGAGTCCATCAGTCGCAACCAAACCCAGCTGTTCATCGAAACCCCATACCGCAACGACAAGATGTTCGGTGCCCTGTTGGGACAATGTCGCCCTGATACGTTACTGTGCGTTGCCACAGAAATCACACTGCCTGGCGAACAAATCCAGACATACTCCATCTCGCAATGGAAATCCTTGCCAATCCCCCAACTTAACAAACGTCCTACCCTTTTTCTGTTGCTTGGCAATGTTAATTTAGTTGCCCAGTAAGCCGCTTTCTGGTATTAAAGCGGACTTTAATTTTTTTCCCGTTGGAGAAGTGCAATGCCGGTACAGCCAGACAAACTCGTTACCCCTTACAAAGCCAAGAAGGGCGAGACTTACATGAACCCAAAACAGCTTGAGCATTTCCGCCAAATCATGAATGAAATCAAGGCAGGATTGGGCAAGGACATAGATCGCACCGTACACACCATGCAGGATGAAGCAACAGTATTCGCCGACCCGAATGACCGTGCCACGCAGGAATCGGACATGGGACTCGAACTGCGCAACCGTGACCGCGAACGCAAATTAATCAAGAAGATCAATGAAATGCTCGCCAAGATCGACGCCGGCGAATATGGTTACTGCGAAAATTGCGGCGTCGAGATCGGCTTGAGCCGTCTCGAAGCAAGGCCTACCGCCACGCTATGCATCGACTGCAAGACCCTGGATGAGATACGTGAGAGGCAAGTAGCCAAGTAAGTATTTTCTGGCTACAAAAAAAGCCCCGCCAAAATGGTGGGGCTTTCTTATTGTGCTCTTGGCACTATACCAGCAAGTTACTGGTGAGCGGGGGACGTTTCCGGTGTGGCCAATAGCGCTTTCATGCTCAGCTTCATACGGCCCTTGTCGTCCACTTCCAGCACCTTGACTCGCACAATCTGGCCTTCCTTCAGGTGATCCGACACGCTGACGACGCGTTCGTGGGCGATCTGGGAAATATGCAGCAAACCGTCTTTGCCTGGTAACACATTAACCAGTGCGCCAAAGTCGAGCAGCTTGACCACAGGGCCTTCGTATATCTTGCCTACTTCCACGTCTGCCACGATGTCTTCGATGCGTTTCTTGGCCAATTCGCCCGCTTCGCCGCTCACACAGGAAATGGTGATGTTGCCGGTGTCATCGATGTCAATCGTCGTGCCGGTTTCTTCGGTCAAGGCACGAATCACCGCACCCCCTTTGCCGATCACGTCGCGGATCTTTTCCGGATTGATCTTCATCTTGATCATGCGCGGGGCAAATTCGGAGACTTCGGTACGCGCATTGGGCATGGCCTGCTTCATCAATCCCAGAATGTGCATACGGCCTTCACGAGCCTGGGTCAGAGCAGCCTGCATGATGTCGCGAGTGATACCGTTGATCTTGATATCCATCTGCAAAGCGGTAACGCCGGCTTCGGTGCCGGCCACCTTGAAGTCCATATCGCCCAGGTGATCTTCATCGCCGAGTATATCGGTCAGCACGGCAAAGCGGTTACCTTCCTTGATCAGCCCCATGGCGATGCCCGCTACGTGCGCCTTGAGCGGCACACCGGCATCAAGCAATGACAAGCAGCCACCGCATACCGAAGCCATCGAGCTGGAGCCGTTGGACTCGGTGATCTCGGAAACGACGCGCATCGCGTAACCGAACTCTTCCTCGCTCGGCAACACCGCCACCAGCGCGCGCTTGGCCAAACGGCCATGGCCGATCTCGCGGCGCTTTGGCGTCCCCACGCGCCCGGTTTCACCGGTGGAGTAAGGCGGAAAGTTGTAATGCAGCATGAAACGGTCGGAATATTCACCTTGCAGCGCGTCGATTTTCTGGGAATCGCGCATACTGCCCAAAGTCGCAACCACGATGGCCTGAGTTTCGCCGCGCGTGAACAATGCCGAGCCATGGGTACGCGGCAATACCCCGTTACGGATCGTGATGGGGCGCACAGTACGCGTGTCGCGTCCATCGATGCGCGGCTCGCCGCTGAGAATCTGACCGCGCACGATCTTGGCTTCCAAAGCGCTGAACAAATCATTGACGTGATTCTTTTGCGTGGCAATGACATCGGGTGACATTGCTGCCATCACTTTGTCGCGTATAGCGGCCACCGCATCGGTTCGCGCCTGTTTGGAGCGGATCGCATACGCCTTGCCAAGTTCAGCCTCGGCGATACTGGAAATTTGCGCAATCAATGCTTCGTCCTTGACCGGCGCAGTCCACTCCCATGCATCAGCACCCACGGCATCGGCCATTTCGTTGATCGCCTGTATCACCACTTGCATCTGTTCGTGGCCGAACATCACCGCGCCCAGCATGATCTCTTCGGACAGTTGTTGCGCTTCGGATTCCACCATCTGCACGGCGCGCTCGGTGCCGGCGACCACCAGATCCATTTGCGAAGTCAGCAGTTCGGTGGCGGTCGGATTGAGCAGATATTGGCCGTTGGCATAGCCCACACGCGCCGCGCCGATCGGGCCGTCGAACGGAATGCCGGACAAAGCCAGGGCGGCTGATGCGCCTATCATCGCGGGAATATCGGAATCGATCTCTTCATCGGAAGACATCACCGTTGCGACGATCTGCATTTCGTTGTAAAAACTCTCCGGGAACAACGGACGCAACGGACGATCGATCAGACGCGAGGTCAGGATTTCCTTTTCGCTGGGACGGCCTTCGCGCTTGAAAAAACCGCCGGGTATCTTGCCCGCAGCATAAGTCCGTTCCTGATAATCCACGGTCAGCGGGAAGAAATCCTGCTCCGGCTTGGTATCTTTCCTCGCGACCACGGTGACCAGCACCACGGTGTCATCCAGACTGACCATCACGGCACCGCTGGCCTGGCGCGCGATTTCGCCGGTTTCCAATGTGAGTTGATGATTGCCGTAAGCGATTGTTTTTTTATAAGTGACTCAAGATAGACCTCTCTGTGCAGTGTATGCCGCGCAATCGCGGCACACGTTGTGACGACAAAATTGACCGGACGAAACAACACGGGTCGCCTATGCGACCCGCTGGTTACAAACTCTTACTTGCGAATTTCCAGACGCTGGATCAACGCGCGATAGCTCGCATCATTCGTGCGCTTGAGATAATCAAGCAGTTTGCGGCGGCGACTTACCAGGCGCAGCAATCCGCGGCGTGAATGATGATCCTTGACATTGTCCTTGAAATGCTCGGTCAGATAGGTGATGCGTGCGGTGATCAAAGCCACTTGCACTTCGGGGGAACCGGTATCGCTCTTGGCGCGTTGAAAGTCGGTCACGATTTGCGCTTTTTGCGCGGCGGTAATTGCCATTGGTTTTGCTCTCCTAAAAAAAGTGCAGCATTCTACCCTTTAACGGGGTTGTTGCTCAACCCCAATATTTTGGCCCTAAGCGGCTTAATGCGGCCTGTTTTGCCACATCGGACAACAGCCTGTCCGGCGCAAGGCGGCGGTCTTGCAACAGCCCCACCCCGATGAACCCCTGTGGGCCTTGCAAACTGACCTTTCCATCCGGCAAGTCCGGTGTCCAGCGCCAAGCGTTGCCCTTGCGCCAGGCGCTGGACTTGCACGTCATCCAGTTTCAGTTTTGGCATATCCGGCATCAGGCTTTCCAGCGGCAAAATGCAGGCATCGCGGTCCTCTTCGTTCATCGCTGCCAGTTGTTGCATGTTGTAACTGCCATTCAAATTGAAATGAGCGATCGCGGTACGGCGCAGGCCGATCAGATGTGCGCCGCAACCGAGTGCTGCGCCGATATCTTCGGCAAGCGTGCGTATGTAAGTGCCTTTGCTGCAACGCACGGTAATATCCATTTCGTTGCCGCTGAAAACTATTCAGAATCAGCTCATGTATCACCACGCTGCGCAACTTGCGTTCTACAGTTTCGCCTTTGCGGATATATTCGTAGAGCGGCTTGCCCTGGTGTTTGAGCGCGCTGTGCATGGGCGGAAGTTGCCGGATCTCTCCGCGAAATCTGGCCAGCACCGCATCAATGCCAGACAGTAGAACCTCGACCGGACGCTCGGCGATGATCTCCCCTTCCGCATCGCCGGTGGTGGTGGTTTGCCCCAGGCGCAACAAAGCGCGATAAGTCTTGTCGGCATCCAGCAGAGCATTGGAAAACTTGGTGGCTTCGCCGAAACAGACCGGCAACAGGCCGGTGGCGAGAGGATCGAGCGTGCCGGTGTGTCCGGCCTTTTCAGCCTGAAACAATTGGCGGACTTTCTGCAGCGCATCGTTGGAACTGAGTTCCAGCGGCTTGTCGAACAACAGCACGCCGTCAAGGTGTCTTCTTGATGTTCAATTCGTCCCTCCGGCAGAAGTTCTTGAAACCGTCACGAGCGATGGCAGAATAAGGCGCGAGATGGCGAAAAGTAGCCGCTCTGACACGGTGTTGCGAAGCATCCTGGTGCGGGAAGAGCGGCCTGCATCTGCTCCCGCAAGCGGCTGGCTTCGCCAGTAACGTGTCGCAGAAGCGGTTTACATCTGAGCAAATGAGCATGTTTAGTCATTGAGCAACGCCGTTATGCCGAGCGCATAACCAACGACTTGGCAGACGTTTTTGGGCAGCTTAGTCGGATGGCTAGTCGTTTCATCAGTAGGTTTCACTGCTTGTCGCTGGCAACTGCCTGGTCGATCAGTTGCGACAAGTGGCTGCCGCGCTCGACGGAGGCATCGTAGACGAAATGCAGTTGCGGCATGACACGCAGTTTGATGCTGTGCGCCAGCTGGCTGCGCAGGAATCCGCTGGCATGTTCCAGGCCTTGCTGCGCTTCTTCGTGCTTGCCATCCAGACGGGTGAAAAAAATCTTGGCATGCGAATAATCGCCTGCTACTTCCACGCCGGTGATGGTCACCAGACGCACGCGCGGATCGTTGATCTGCAAGCGCACCATCTCGGCGATTTCACGCTGGATTTGCTGGGCGATGCGATCGGTTCTCTGAAAATTAGTCACTGTACACCTCTGGAAATTCACTTTTGCGGGATGGCAGGCCGGACACGGCGATGCGAAGCATTTGGAGCGGGCAGGCCTGCTGCTCCGCGCTCCCGCACCAAAGGGCTACGCCCCACCGTCTCGCGCGGGCACTGCAAGGAGCCGCGCATAACCAGCGACTTGCCCGCTTGCGGGCTTAGTCGAATGGCTAGTAGTTCTATCAGTGAGCAACGAGACATATCTTGCAGATAGACGAGGCGCGAACGAGCACGTGACGCAGCAATTCGCCCTCAAAATGGATTTCCATCAAAGGGCGCGCGCGACCTCGACGATCTCGTACACTTCGAGCTTGTCGCCCACGATCAGATCATTGAAATTCTTCACCGACAATCCGCATTCGAAATTGGCTTTGACTTCCTTCACGTCATCCTTGAAGCGTTTCAGCGAATCCAGTTCACCATCGTGGATAACCACGTTGTCGCGCAACACGCGCACTTTCGCACCGCGTTTGACCATGCCGTCCAGCACGTAACAACCGGCGATCGTCCCGACCTTGGAAACGGTAAACACCTGGCGCACTTCGACCATGCCAAGGATGACTTCCGCTCTTCTCGGGAGCCAGCATGCCGGACAATGCAGCCTTTATTTCATCCACCATCGCGTAGATGATGTTGTAGTAGCGTATTTCCACCCCTGAGGTTTCGGCAAGCTTGCGCGCAGCAGCATCGGCACGGGTGTTGAAGCCGATCACGATCGCCTTGGAAGCCAATGCCAGATTGATGTCCGACTCTGTAATTGCGCCCACTGCGTTGTGGATCAGGTTGACCTTGACCTCGTTGGTGGAGAGTTTTTGCAGCGATTGCGCGATCGCCTCGGCTGAACCTTGCACGTCGGATTTCACGATCAGCGACAAGATGCGCACTTCGCCCTCGGCCATTTGTTCGAACATGTTTTCCAGCTTGGCGGCTTGCTGTTTTGCAAGTTTCACGCCGCGATACTTGCCTTGGCGGAACAGCGCGATTTCGCGCGCGCGCTTTTCGTCCGCCAATACCAGCAATTCCTCACCGGCAGCAGGCACTTCGGATAATCCCTGTATCTCCACCGGAATGGAGGGGCCCGCTTCATTGACCGCTTTGGCGTTCTCATCCAGCATAGCGCGCACTTTTCCGAATACCGACCCGACCAATACCGCGTCGCCGCGCTTCATCGTGCCGGACTGTATCAATACGGTAGCGACCGGACCCTTGCCTTTGTCCAGACGCGCTTCGATCACCAGTCCCTTTGCGTGGGTGGTGCGCGGTGCTTTCAGTTCCAGCACTTCGGCCTGCAACAGAACGCCTTCCAGCAATTGGTCGATACCTTTCCCTGTCTTGGATGAAACCTCGACAAACATCGAATCACCGCCCCAGTCTTCCGGAGACACGCCTTCGGCAGCAAGTTCCTGTTTCACTTTCTCGACATTGGCTTCGGGCTTGTCGACCTTGGTCACTGCTACCACCATTGGCACGTTGGCGGCCCTGGCGTGCGCGATGGCTTCCTTGGTCTGCGGCATCACGCCGTCATCTGAGGCTACAACCAGAATCACGATGTCGGTCGCCTTGGCGCCGCGGGCGCGCATCGCGGTAAACGCCTCGTGGCCCGGCGTATCGAGGAAAGTAATCATGCCGCGCGGAGTATCAACGTGATACGCGCCGATGTGCTGGGTAATTCCGCCTGCTTCGCCAGATGCGACACGGGTGCGGCGTATGTAATCAAGCAATGAAGTCTTGCCATGATCCACGTGCCCCATCACGGTCACGACCGGAGCGCGCGATTCAAGCACGACATCGTGATGTTCCTCGGTATCCATCAAATAGGCATCCGGATCATCCAGTTTGGCGGCCTTGGCGATGTGCCCCATTTCTTCCACCACAATCATCGCGGTTTCCTGATCGAGCACCTGATTGATGGTTACCATCGATCCCATATTCATCAATACCTTGATGATCTCGGCTGCCTTGATCGACATCTTTTGCGCCAATTCTGCGACAGTAATGGTCTCCGGAACAGCCACTTCATGCACGATGGGTTCGGTCGGCAACGAGAATGCATGTTCAGGTTCAGCGGCATGCTTGACGTGTCTGTCATGACGCGGCGCGCGTATCGGGGTCGTCCAAACACCGGACTTCTCGCCAGTTTTGAGAGGGGTACGCTTCTTGTGCCCCTTTTCGTCCCAGGGACTGATCTTGGCTTCGGATTTTGGTTTTTTTCCCGGCTTGGCAATCTTTTCACCGGGTTTGGCCGCCGGCTTGTGCAACGTGCCTTCGGCCAGATTAACTATAGGTGCCGCAACAGGAGCAACTTCCTCAACCTTTTTCACCTCCGCTACGGCAGGCTGCACTTCAGGCTCAACGGTCTTTCTAGTGGTCTTGCGCTTGCTGCGTTCTTGTTTGGCTTGAACTTCGGCTGCCTGGCGCGCCGCCAATTCTGCCTGTAACCGGGCTTCTTCATCTCGAGAGGCCTGCTCCTTCTCATTCAGCACCTTGGCAGCCTTGCCTTTTTTGGGTGCCGCTTCAGCTGTGACGGGAGCGACTGCCGCTGCAGCTTCAGCAGCCGCTGTCGGAGCTACCACGCGGCGTTTGCGTACCTCAACTTGAATGGTGCGCGCGCGTCCCGAACTGTCAGCCTTCTTGATTTCGGTGGTTTCACGGCGTATCAGGGTGATTTTTTTGGTGGGTTTCTCGGCACCGTGCGCCTGACGCAAATGCTCCAGCAGTTTCGCCTTGTCCTTTTCGGTCAACGGGCTGGACTCTTCGTCCTTGGCGATCCCCGCGGCCTTCAACTGCTCAAGCAGCAAGGCAACCGGTAATCCCAGTTCAGTCGCAAATTGCGCTACGTTTAATTTTGCCATTACTATCCTCTAATCACCCCGTTAAGCAAACCATGGAGCGCGTGCCGTCATAATCAATGTATTGGCTCGTTCGCTATCCATTCCGGAAAGCTCCACCAATTCGTCCACATCCAGGTCTGCCAATTGTTCTTGTGTTGCCACTCCTTTTCCCGCAAGAGTACGCGCAGTCAACTCATCCATACCCTCCAGCTTGAGCAAGTCTTCTATACCGTGCTCCACTTTTTCTTCACTGGCGATCGCTGCTGTCAACAGTGCATTGCGCGCGCGACTGCGCAATTCGTTCACTGTAGCTTCGTCGAACGACTCGATCTCCAGCATTTCCTCCAGCGGTACATATGCCACTTCTTCAAGCGTATTAAAACCTTCCTGCACCAGGATATCAGCGACTTCTTCGTCCACATCCAGCTTTTCCATGAACATCGCACGCGTGTTGGAAAACTCTTCATTGTGCTTCTCGCTGGATTGCTCGACCGTCATGATATTGAGTTCCCAGCCGGTCAGTTCACTCGCCAGGCGCACGTTCTGGCCGCCGCGCCCGATCGCCTGTGCCAGATTTTCTTCCTCGACCACCACATCCATGCTGTGGCGCTCTTCATCAACGACGATGCTGCTCACCTCGGCCGGTGCAAGCGCGTTGATGACATAAGTTGCCGGGTCTTCCGCCCAAAGTATGATGTCAACACGCTCACCGGCCAGTTCATTGGTTACGCCCTGCACGCGCGAGCCGCGCATTCCGACACAGGTGCCAATAGGATCAATACGTGGATCATGCGACACCACCGCGATCTTCGCGCGCGAACCCGGATCGCGCGCTGCGCTGACGATCTCCAGCAGCTTCTCTTCTATCTCGGGCACTTCCAGCTCGAACAGCTTAACCAGCAATTCAGATGAAGTTCGCGACAAGATCACTTGCGGTCCGCGCGCACTGCGATCAACGCGCAACAGATGTGCTTTGATGCGATCGCCGACACGCAGGTTTTCCTTGGCGATCATTTGGTCGCGCGGCAGCAAAGCCTCGATCTTGCCGAACTCGATGATCGCATTGCCGCGCTCCAGTCGTTTGACCGTACCTGACACCAGATGTTCCTTGCGCTCCATAAAGTCGGCCAACACCTGCTCGCGCTCGGCATCACGAATCTTCTGGAAGATGACCTGCTTGGCTGCTTGTGCACCGATACGACCGAAGTCGATGGATTCCAGAGGTTCCTCGACAAACTCCCCAACCTTGATATCGGGATTGCGTTTTTGCGCTTCTTCCAGCTTGATATGCAGATCCGGCGTCTCGAAGGTTTCATCGTCCATCACTTCCCAACGGCGGAATGATTCATATTCGCCGGAGTCGCGGTCGATCGCCACGCGCACATCAGCCTCGTCAGCAAAACGCTTTTTGGTCGCGGAAGCCAATGCGGATTCCAGCGACTCGAACACGACTTCCTTGTCGACGTTCTTTTCACGCGACAAAGCATCGACCAGCAACAAAATCTCACGACTCATACCATTCTCCGGCTATTTGCTTGTTTACCCAGAGATTCTCATCATCCGGGACGAGCAACACTAAAAACTAAAATGTCGGCACTAAACGCGCCTTATCCAAATTCGACAGTTCGATCGCTACCTGACTGCCGTCCACATCCAACTGTAATATTCCGTCGCTTACCCTGCCTATCACGCCGGCGAAATTCTTGCGTCCTGCCAACGGCATGCGCAGCTTGATTTGTACCTTTTCACCGGAAAAACGCTCAAAGTCTGCCGCTTTCTTTAGTGGCCTGTCCAAGCCCGGCGATGAAACTTCAAGGCGGTTGTAATCAACGTTCTCCACCAGAAACAATCGAGTCAATTGATTGCTTACGACCTGGCAGTCGTCTACCGAGATGCCGCCCGGCTTGTCGATAAACACGCGCAACAGCCCGTGCCCGGAACGTTCACAGTCCACCAATTCATATCCCAGGCCGTTAACCGTTGTCTCGACCAGCTTCACTACATCCATCAATTTGTGACCCACAAATGAAAAACGGGCTCGAAGCCCATCTACAAAACGCGCCGCATTGTATCAAAACTTGCGGGAAAATGGAATAAAGTTAGAAAGCATCCTGATATCGCACCGTGATGGGGTAACGCCAGTCTTTGCCGTAACTGCGTTCCGTGATGCGTATGCCTACCGCAGACTGGCGGCGTTTGTATTCGCTGATGCGGATCATATGCACCACGCGCCTTACTTCGGTTTCTGAAAATCCCCGCGCGATGATCTCCGGAATGGAGAGATTCTGTTCAACGTAGCATGCCATGATTGCATCAAGCACATCATAGGGCGGCAGGCTGTCCTGATCGGTTTGGTTGGCGCGCAATTCGGCACTGGGCGGTCGCGTGATGACGCGTTCCGGTATCACCTTTCCCAGCGTGTTTCGATAGCGCGCCAAACGATACACCAGCGTTTTGCTGACATCCTTCAATACCGCAAATCCGCCCGCCATATCACCGTACAGAGTGGCGTAGCCCACGGTCATCTCGGACTTGTTGCCGGTGGTCAATACCAGCGAACCGAACTTGTTGGACAGGGCCATCAGCAAATTGCCGCGTATGCGCGCCTGCAGGTTTTCTTCGGTGGTATCCTCGGCGCGTCCGGCAAAGGTGGATTTCAGCGCCGCCAAATAGCTTCGGAACATCGGCTCAATGGGGATTTCATCGTAGCGCACACCGAGGGTATTCACCATTTCGCGCGCATCGTCCAAACTGATCTGTGCGGTATAGGCTGACGGCATCATCACCGCATGGACCTTGTCTGGGCCCAGCGTGTCTACCGCAATTGCAAGTGTCAACGCTGAATCGATGCCGCCCGACAGTCCCAGCAATACGCCAGGGAAGCTGTTCTTGGCAATGTAGTCCCTCACGCCGAGGCATAACGCGCGATAGACCTCGTCCTCCTCACCCGGTTCATCGACCATTTCTCCGACAGGCCGCAAATCATCCTGCAATTCAAGGATAGACAAGGCTTCTTCAAAGGACGCGGCCCGTGCGGTCAACACTCCGTTTCTATCCAAGGCAAAAGAACCACCATCAAAGATCAATTCATCCTGGCCGCCGACCATGTTGGCATAGACCACTGCCATGCCAGACTCTGTTATCCGCTCCCTGATGACCTGATAGCGTGATTCCTGTTTATCGATGGCATACGGAGACGCATTCAGAACCAGCAGCACTTGAGCGCCGGCATCATGCGCGAGTTGCGCAGTCTCGCGCTCCCAGACATCGGCGCAGATATTCAGTGCGAAGCGGATGCCTTCGATTTCAAACACGCATGGTTCGCTACCCTGGTCGAAATAACGCTGCTCATCGAATACCGAATAATTGGGAAGGTCACACTTTAGATAAGTTGCGGCAACCACACCGTCCCTGATCAGCGAAGCAGCGTTGTAATGTTTGCCGTCCAGTTCATGGGGATGCCCCACTACCGCGGCGATGCCCGAGATTTTTCCGGCGAGATCATTCAATGCCTGCGCACATGCCTGGTAAAAACCTTCTCGAAGCAGCAAGTCTTCGGGTGGGTAGCCGCACAAACTGAGTTCTGGGGTCAATAATAATTTTGCACCCTGTTGCCTTGCCTGCTCGGTATATTGCAAAATCTTTGCAACATTTCCCGTCAGATCCCCTAACACACTGTTGATTTGCGCGATTGCCAGTTTCATTGTTTTGCTTTGGTTATTCGAAAGAACGCATCTTATCATCGCGATGCATGCTTGTTAGCAGCAACAAAAAAGAGCGCAAGAAACAGTCTGCTTTCGGAATATGCATGTGAATCTCTACGCGACGATTGCTAGCGTTGGTTTCCTTGGCCTGCATTGTTATTGGAGTGCTGGATCATCAACAGGATCAAGGACTGGTGGAGCCGCATTAACAGGATCAGGTGCAGCTGCAGGTGTGGGTGTAGGGTGTAGGTGTAGGTGTAGGTGTAGGTGCTAGGTGCAGGTAGGTGCAGGTGTAGGTGTAGGTGTAGGTGCAGGTGCAGGTGCAGGTGTGGGAACAACCACACTGGCTTTCTTATGTCCTTTGGTTAACGAATGGATTTCTACGCGACGATTTTTAGCGCGTCCTTCTTTAGTTTTGTTGTCGGCGACAGGATTGGTGGATCCACCACCCTTTGTCAGTTATACGGTTAGCCGCCACTCCCTTCTTGACCAGGTACTTTTTTACCGACTTGGCACGCGCTAAGGACAACTTTTGATTTAACTCTGCTGTGCCTGTGCTATCGGTATATCCGGTCAATTCCAGTCTTGTGTCAGGATAGTTGCGTGCAAATTCCACTACTTCATCCAACTGATTATCGACAGTTGAATTCTCGCTAATTGAATTTGAAACAAAGCTGGTACCTTCAATATTTACAAGGACAGGTTTGTCTTGCAACAATATCTTCCATGTCACAGAAGCTGAAACTGGAACAGGAACTAAAACAGGAACTGAAACTGGAACTTTATCAGGTGCAGCCACACCGCTTTCGCTTTGCCCCTTAACTACCGAGTGGATCTCGACACGCCGATTTTTTGTACGCCCTTCTTTGGTAGTGTTATCGCTCATAGGATTGATAGCGCCTTCACCCTTGGTAGAGATTCGATTAGCTGCCACGCCTTTCTTGACCAGGTAAGATTTGACTGATTCAGCGCGCGCCAAAGAGAACTTTTGGCTCAACTTTGCAGAGCCGCTGTTATCCGCATATCCGACCAATTCAAGCTTCGCATCGGGATATTTTTTCGAAAATCCCGCTACATCATCAAGTTGCCTGGCAACTTTTGGCTTCAAAATGAGAGAACCCGACGCAAAATTGCTACCTTCAACGATGAAAGGTTTGTTTCCCCGCAATAATGTCCAGGACTCGGGCTCCGAAGGGGTTACCGGGGTAACGACGGAAGGTGCTTTGGAAGCCGCTATGACGGAGGGCAAGGCAGTAACCATGGCAGGGGGGATTTCCGGGCTCGATCCGGCACCGGCTCCTATATCAGGCGGGGGCGCTGAAAGATCTAAGTTAATGTCAAGTTCAGGCTCAGGACCAAGGTCAATTTCCTGGGCCACAACGACTTCATCCCTTAGCGGCCTGTCAAAGTAGTAGTTCAGGCCAAAGGAAAAGGTCCTGTTCCTGATCCGAGTCGAATTATCGTTGTTCGAAAATGAATCATATTTGTATTCGACGATCGCACCCCAGCGAGACACAATTTTATATTCAAAGCCCAGAGCTGCATTGGGACTTTTTCCTGCTACAGTCTTAAGGTCTCTGGTGCCCGAGCTGCGACCATAGCCAATTTTTGCGTACAGAAGCCAGTCATCGAGAGGCAATCCCAACTTGGCATCAACACCATAAGCCTGGCTGCCATATTCAACCCCATTGGTATGAATTTCATAACTGTTGAAGTCGGCGTAGATACCTGCGCCAATGGTGACTGCGCTCAAATCCCGGTTATAACCGCCCTGCAAATACCCGCCTTGTATGCCATATGCAAAAGTGCTCGCGCTGGGCGCATTGATCGTGCCGGCGGCGGTGGAATTGTTTATGCCGAACTTCGCGCCAAGGTATCCGCCTTTGTAGTCGCTGGCTTGAGCCGCGACCACATTCAGCAGCGCGGCTATCAAGAAGATAGCGATACGCAATATACCTTTGTTCATATCTTACCTTTGTGGCGGTCGATCAAAACCGCAAATATGTTACCCGTGAGATCGCGGGTCAATTCAGAATAAATTTTACCTATAAATTTCAAGCGGACATGCTTAGTTCCAGCTGCAGATTAATTCAGCTTGTTCGGGTCTGAATCTTCCCGCATTTCTACTGCTTCAATCTTGGCGAAATGATCGCTGATCTTGCGGCTGGAAATCTCCAGCCTGCTTTGTATTGCGGAATTCATCGGTTGGCGATTCATCTTGGGCCGAATCAATCAGCCTTTGCAGCGATGCTTCGTGGCTTTACGTCCAATTCTTTGACCATTTCTGCTTTGCGGATGACATGCCTCGCCCCCTCGCCAACTGTGATGTCCCTTCATGACAGTCTCTGCGCCGTGTTCAATTTAGAACCGGGCTTTCCAAGTCTTCCACGAAACCGACCAGATTGTCATACGACTCCGCACCCCGATTGGCAATCTCTGTGCATTGCAATTCGAGCTCCTGCCGTCAAAGGTGTGCCACAGTGCGAAGGATCGAACAGCAAAGGCGGGACTGACCGGCAAAACGAATCTTTTTCCATCGTCCTGCCATAAATCGATGTCGTGCGCGTTGCCAGCATGAAAGCAGGTTCTTCCGGATGAAGATCAGCACAAAATCGAGAGACTTGACGCCTAAAGCTGCTGGTAACTGTTTCCGAGAAGACCTTGATGTGGCCGCGCACCGAATCCGATGACGCTCTTATCGCGCATGCGGTGATAATCTGTTTCCGAATTGGCATATTCCACATAAGCCTTCAGCGAAACTTTGGCATCGGCGAGAGATGCCTGTCTTCAGGCATGTGCACTACCACACGATTGCGCCCGGAACTGTCTTCGCGAGTTGGCTTTTCCTGGACATCGTACTCATAGCCCTTGGGTGATCATGATGCTTGCGTACAATCGCTTCCAGATGCACCTCGCCCCAATTTCCCGCGATCTTTGCTTGACCTAACACAGTGGTGCAGGCTGACAACTATTGGTAGTGAGCCCGTCGATCCTCTTTTGCGCTTCACCTATCGTGGCGAGCCGAACGGTCATCACGTCTGGACAAGGTCTCGTTGGACTTTGGTTTGGAACTCTTCGTCAAGGCGTTCTGCGACCTTGCCGTAAATCTGCTCGAGACGTGTATCCATGGTTCAACTTTAAAGCGTTTCTACACTGTTGGACAGATGAATTGTGGCTTGCGAAACTTGAGCGGTTGGTGAGTTGCTCCTGGCATTCTCAGTGCGCGCATTTTCTCAGCCTGGGACGATCGCTCCGGTTTGTTCAGTCCGCAACTCGATTGCTCAATCTCGTTGCTCAGCGTAAGTTGGCGCGTATGCTGCAAGACTGTCTATTTCCTTAGCGCTGGATCTTCTTGCGTGCAGGAAGCCGTTCGCTAAGTCGGGCAATTTCGACTTGGCTTTCACCTCTTGTCTTCTCCACAGTAGATGAAATGCGTTCATGACAGCAACCGATGAACCAGCAGCCAACGCAAACCACGGAGACGATGATCAGTATTGGCTCCAGCATTACAAAAATCGGATATATAAACAACGCCGGCCCAAGTATAAGGGATACCTGCACGGCGTAGACCTTGAGGCAACCGTTCTAACTGCGAGACGCGCGCTTACGCTCGATCTCCGTCAAGAAACGCTTGCGCATGCGAACGGAGAGCGGGGTGATTTCGACGAGCTCATCATCATCGATGAACTCGACTGCAGACTCAAGCGTCAGGCGCACCGGCGGGGTCAAGCGCACCGCTTCATCAGTCCCGGAAGCACGGACATTGGTCAGTTGCTTGCCCTTGATCGGGTTGACGACCAGGTCGTTGTCACGACTGTGGATGCCGATGATCATACCCTCGTACACCTTGTCGCCGGGAGACACGAACATGCGGCCACGGTCTTCCAGTTTCCATAGCGCATAGGCCACTGCCTCGCCGTTTTCGGCGGAGATCAGCACGCCGTTGCGCCGCCCGGGCATATCCGCCTTGACCGGCGCATAGTCATCGAACACGTGCGCCATGATGCCGGTGCCGCGCGTCATGGTCATGAATTCGGACTGGAACCCGATCAGGCCGCGTGCCGGCATACGGTATTCAAGGCGCACCCGGCCGTGCCCGTCGGGCTGCATGTCCTGCAGGTCGCCGCGGCGGCGACCCAGTTCTTCCATCACCGCTCCCTGGTTGGTATCTTCGACGTCCACGGTCAGCACTTCGAAAGGCTCGCACTTCTCTCCATTGATGTCGCGGTAGACCACACGCGGTTTGCCGACACCCATTTCAAAACCTTCACGACGCATGTTTTCCAGCAGGATGGTCAGGTGCAATTCACCCCGGCCTGCCAGCAAAAAGACATCGGTCTCGCTGGTGTCCTCGACGCGTAACGCAACGTTCACCAGCAGTTCCTTGTTCAAACGATCGCGGATCTGGCGGCTGGTGACGAACTTGCCCTCCTGTCCTGCCAGCGGCGAGGTATTGACCATCAGGTTCATGGTCAGCGTCGGCTCGTCCACCTTGGGCATCGGCAAGGCTTCCGGCTTGTTCACATCTGCGATAGTCACACCGATACCGATCTCTTCTATACCGTTGATCAGCACGATATCTCCGGCCAACGCTTCATCAAGCGGCACACGCTCGATACCGCGAAATCCCAGTACCTGGTTGATGCGCGCTTTCTTCGGAGGTTTGTCGCCGCTCATCACCATTACTTCCTGGCCGGGCTTGACGCGGCCACGGCGCACGCGACCCACGCCGATGCGGCCGACGAAGCTGGAATAATCCAGCGCGGAGATCTGCAGTTGCAACGGCGCATCCACATCGGTATCCGGCGCCGGGACATTCTTCAGCACCGCCTCGAACAACGGCCCCATGTCCACGCTGGGCTGGTTCAGGTCCAGCGTGGCATAGCCATTCAGCGCCGACGCATACACTACCGGGAAGTCGAGCTGTTCTTCGGTCGCTCCGAGCTTGTCGAACAGATCGAAGGTCTTGTTGATCACCCAATCGGAACGGGCACCGTCGCGATCCACCTTGTTGATCACCACGATGGGACGCAAGCCCAATGCGAGCGCCTTCTTGGTAACGAAACGGGTTTGCGGCATCGGACCCTCAACTGCATCCACCAGCAACAACACGCCGTCCACCATGCCCAGCACGCGCTCTACTTCGCCGCCAAAGTCGGCGTGACCTGGCGTGTCAACAATATTGATATGCACGCCCTTGTAATCCACAGCGCAGTTCTTTGCCAGTATGGTGATGCCGCGCTCCCTTTCCAGATCGTTGCTGTCCATCACGCGTTCGGCGATATGTTTATAGGAGGCAAAAGAGCCGGCCTGACTGAGCAGCTTGTCCACCAGAGTGGTCTTGCCGTGGTCAACGTGGGCGATGATGGCGATATTGCGGAGTTCGCGGGACATGGATGCAGCCTTGCAGATCAAAAGGGCGCGCATTCTAGCACAAGGCATGCCTCGAAAAACTTTCGCTGGCTTTTATTTATTCTATCCGTATAATGCGCGCCTTGTCGCCGCTTTGGCGGCAATTGTTCATCGTTTTCTGACCTATCTCTCGCGCGTATGCAAATCGCGCCTGTCTATAAAACCCCCTGCGGAGTTTAAATAAACTCCTTGGAGTTTTCCGGTTAGCTACGATGTTTTATGCGCCGGTTATTCTGTCTGCCCGTTATTGACGTGTAGATCCACTATCAGCGCTTACCCTGGGGAATTTCCAGAAGTTCGTCATGCCGGCTTCGATTCGGCATTCGGCCATGATTGCCGGATGTTGACTTGTGTCTGACAGGCGGGATGGGTTCCCTTTGATTCTAAAAATAAGGAAGCAAGATGTCATTTGAAAATTTGAATTTGAACACCACCATACTCAAGGCGATCGCCGATACTGGCTACACCGAACCTACGCCGATCCAGGCTCAGGCCATACCAATGATCATGGCCGGCAACGACCTGATGGCCTCATCGCAAACCGGCAGTGGCAAGACCGCAGCGTTCATCCTGCCGGTACTGAACCGTCTGGCTACGCCTTCTACAATGCCCGGCAAAGGTCCGCGCGTGCTGGTATTGACCCCGACCCGCGAACTGGCACAGCAAGTATGCGACGCCGCGACCAAGTACGGCAAGAACATGCGCTTCAAGATCATCAGTATCCTGGGCGGCATGCCCTACCCGGTGCAGAACCGTCTGCTTTCCAGCCATGTGGATATCCTCGTCGCCACGCCGGGTCGTTTGATCGACCATCTGGAGCGCGGTCGTATCGATTTTTCGCGACTGGAAGTGCTGATCCTCGACGAAGCGGATCGCATGCTGGACATGGGATTCGTCGATGATGTGGAACGTATCGCTCAAGCGACTCCCAAGACGCGCCAGACTCTGTTGTTCTCGGCGACACTCGACGGCGTGGTCGGTAATCTGGCCTCGCGTCTGCTCAAGGAACCGAAGAAGATTTCCGTGTCGGCAGCCAAGGACAAGCACGAGAACATCGAGCAACGCATGATGTTCGCCGACGATGTGGCGCACAAGAACAAGATGCTCAGCCATCTGTTGACCGACGTGGACGTGAATCAGGCACTGGTGTTTACCGCCACCAAGCGCGATGCGGATTCTCTGGCCGACAGATTGTCAGCACAAGGCCTTTCGGTCGCGGCATTGCACGGCGACATGAACCAGCGCGAACGCAACCGTACCCTGCTAAATATGCGCAACGGTAACGTGCGCATCCTGGTCGCCACCGATGTGGCCGCGCGTGGCCTCGACGTGCGCGGCATATCGCATGTGATCAACTTCGACCTGCCCAAGTTCGCCGAAGACTATGTGCACCGCATAGGGCGCACCGGTCGCGGCGGTTCGTCCGGCATTGCGATCTCGTTCGCCTCGAATCGGGATGCGCAAATGCTGAAGCGTATCGAACGTTATACCCAGCAAAGCATCAAGATGCACACCATCGAAGGACTGGAGCCCAAGTACAAGCTGCGCACCGGCCCTGCTTCAGACCGCCCGCGCGGCAACGGCGGCCCGCGCCACAGCAACGGTGGCGGATACGGTGGTGGCATTAATGGCGGGTACGGCGGCAATCGCAGCGGCGGTTTCCCCGGAAAAACCGGCAACAGTTTTCACCACAGTGCCCCCGATAGCCGTCATAGCCATGCCGGACGCAAGGAAGGTCACGGTCAGTGGCACGGTCAAGCCAACGGCAACGCCCTGGGCGTAGGCGGCGGCCAGGGCTTTGGGGGTCACGGTGCCGGCCAGCCGCGCAGTCAGGATCGCAGCTTCGGCAACAATCGCGGCGGCAACACTGCACCACGCCGTAACGGTGATCGTCCAAGCTATACACTCGGTCGCGGCAACAATGGCAATGGCCGCTAAGTCTATTCGCTGAATCAAGCTGTAAATAAAAAAGCACGCCCGAAGGTGTGCTTTTTTTATTGTCCATGCCAAACGTTCAGATATATTTTTTCATGCGCGCCCGCACCGTTTCGCGCGGGAATAGTGCCAGCACGGCATCTACCGAGGGGGTATGTGTCTGCCCGAGCAGCATCACGCGCAACGGCATCGCCAGTTTGGGCATCTTTAAATTGTGTTTGGCCAGCAATTCCTTGATCAATGCGGCCAGCGCTGGTGCTTCCCACGTAACATCGGCAAAACGTTCGGCGAGCTCGCGCAACGCGGGAAGCACTTCGGGCACCAGATGCGTATCGAGCAATTCCTGTGCGGCATGCACTTCGATGTAAAACACCTCCGCCTCGTCCGCCAGCTCAAGCAAGGTGGCGACACGCTCTTTGTACAGGGCGATCACTTTCTCCAGTTGCGGCGCATCGCTGACCTTCACGCCGCGTTCCTCCAGTTGCTTGCGCACCAGGCCATCCAGACGCTTGTTGTCGGCCATCTTGATGTAATGCTGGTTCAGCCAGCGCAATTTTTCAGGATCGAATTGCGCGGCCGATTTGCTGATGTGGCGCAGATCGAACCATTCCACGAATTGCTGGACGGAGAAGACCTCTTCATCACCGTGCGACCAACCCAGGCGCGCCAGATAATTGATCAGCGCTTCAGGCAAAAAGCCGTCCTTGGCATATTGCATAACGCTCACTGCGCCATGACGCTTGGACAAACGCTCGCCATCGCTGCCCAGTATCATCGGAACATGGGCATATTGCGGAATGGGCACACCCAAGGCCTTGAGGATATTGATCTGGCGCGGCGTATTGTTGACGTGGTCGTCGCCCCGGATGACGTGGGTAATGGTCATGTCCAGGTCGTCCACCACCACGCAAAAATTGTAAGTCGGTGTACCGTCGGCACGGGCGATGATCAGATCATCCAGTTCGCTGTTCTCGAACACGATCTTGCCCTTGACCATGTCGTCCCACGCCGCCACGCCATGCAGCGGATTTTTGAATCGCACTACCGGCTTGATCCCTTCCGGTGGGGCAGGCAGGACTTTGCCCTGTTCGGGCCGCCACTGGCCATCGTAGCGCGGCTTCTCGCCGCGTGCGCGCTGCGCTTCGCGCATTGCATCCAGTTCCGCAGGTGAGGTGTAGCAGTAATAGGCCGTGCCCTCGTCCAGCATCTGCTTTATCACTTCCTTGTAACGATCCATGCGCTTCATCTGGTAGAACGGTCCCTCGTCATAATCCAGATTCAACCATGCCATGCTTTCCAGGATCGCCTGTTCCGACTCCAGCGTGGAACGTTCCAGATCAGTGTCTTCTATACGCAAAATGAAGGTGCCGCCCAGCTTGCGCGCGTATGCCCAGGAGAACAATGCGGTGCGTGCTCCGCCAATGTGAAGGTAACCGGTTGGACTGGGAGCAAATCGAGTACGAATGGTCATAATCTGAACATGGGAGCAAACAATGAGGCGCGCATTTTACGGTCTTTGTGCATTGCGCGCACAAAGTTGTGAATTGATAATTGACTGGGATTGCAGCGTTATGCTTTAATTCGCGCCCTCTTCCGGGCGGTTAGCTCAGCGGTAGAGCACTGCCTTCACACGGCAGGGGTCACTGGTTCGAACCCAGTATCGCCCACCAATAAAAACGGTAGTTCATACAAATCAAATACCAAAATGCGAGATTGCATCTTACCGAACTTTGGCACATGTATACATGTGCCGTACAATCTTTGATGAGTTCCTTCAGTCATTCATCTCGTAATGTAGTTGTCTATAACCTTTGTTGTGCGCGTATTCCTTGTTCAATTGAATATATGCTAGTTAGCTCGTCCTTGGAGGATGCACGCTCAAAAGTAGGGTGCAGCAGTCGCATTACATATGAATGAGCCGCAAAGTAATTATGTTCATTAAGCTAATAGACTGGCTTCGATATGAATATTACAATTAACAAGCAATATCTTTCGATTTCGATGCTGGCTGCGGCAGTCATGCTGCTGGGCACGGCCTGGATTGGCGACGATGCGTTCATCACCCTTCGCGTGATCGACAACTTCGTTAACGGCTTCGGATTGCGTTACAACGTCATCGAGCGTGTACAGGTATTTACCCACCCGCTGTGGCTGTTTTTCCTCACCCCGTTCTATGCGCTGACCCGGGAAGCCATGGTAACCACCATGCTGGTCTCGATAATTTTGTCTTTGAGCGCATTGTGGCTGCTGGCCACCAGAATCGCCCGAAATGTTGAATATGGCTGCCTGCTGGTCCTGGCAGCGCTGGCATCACGAGCGATATGCGAATACTCTACTTCCGGCCTTGAAAACCCTCTTACCTTCCTGTTGCTGGCGTTGTTCGTCTGGCAACTTGACCGTAGCGATAGAAGCTGGATTCCTGCAGGCATCGCAGGATTGTTGCTGCTTAACCGGCTGGATTTGATCGTCCTTGTCGGACCCATCATGGCATATCTGCTTTTTCGCGCTCGCGGTGGGGACCGTGTCAAATCTGCTGCTGCATTGATGTTCCCGGCGTTGGCGTGGATGATCTTTTCGATCATTTACTACGGTGCGCCATTCCCCAACACGGCATACGCCAAGTTGGGCACAGGGTATGGCGCCGGAACGCTGATCTTGCGTGGACTGGATTACACGAAGGATTTCGTGCTCAACGATCCTCTTCTCGCATTGATCATCGGCAAGGTCGTCTTTGATGCCGCACGTTCGCGAAACTGGACGACAACGCTATTGGGAATAGGAATCATCCTGTATGTTGCCTACACAATCGTCATTGGCGGCGATTTCATGTCCGGACGGTTTTTTGCGGTTCCTGGTTTTCTTGCGCTTTGTCTTCTGGCACAAATGCCTGTGTCACAATGGTTAATGAAGCGGGTAAAAGCAGTTTTCATTATCGCTATCGGGATGATTGCGGTTTTGCTGGTCATAAGAGTTATTGAACCGCCAATATTAGAAACCGATATCCCGAGCAACGGCATTGCTGACGAGAGGCGCTTTTACTATCAATATAATGGACTCCTCCCAGTACTAACTGGATGGGCCACAACAGGATCGGAACCTATTCATCCTTGGGGACAACGGGGGGCTTCCTTCAAGGCAGAAGCTCAGAGCGATGGAATGCCTATCATTATTGGAAAAGTGGCAGGAATGGCAGGATATTATGCAGGGCCGACCGTCCATATTCTTGATCAATTGGCCTTGGCTGATGCATTTCTTGCACGTTTGCCTGCTATTCCTGAATCGAGAGTCGGGCACTACCAAAGGGATCTTCCGCCCGGCTATGACGATACGGTACTCGACGATGTCCCGACAACGGAAGTTGAAGGATTGCGTCCATTGTTGAATGACGTGATGCTTGCTACGCGCGCCCCTTTGTTTGCAGAAGGACGTTGGGGCGCCATCTGGAGGTTGCTTTCTGGCAATTATTCCTGGGTATATGATGTCGATCTTTACGGAACCAAGAAATAATTCCGTAGACGCTTTTCCAACTCTTGAAGTGTTTCTCTTCGGCGCCTATGCTGATCTGCGCGGAAGGGGCAACCGGAGAACCGAGCCATGCATTTGACTTGCAAGTCGTGGCAGCGATATCAATATTTTCCAACTTCCGGATTTATCGCGTCGTACGAATGAGGACGCTGGGCTATTACTTTATTGTCCTCCACCCTTGCTTCTATAAATCTGAAATTGGGGAGGCTGCATGGGATCATCCAAAAGCTCGAAATTATCACGGATGTATTGGTAAATGAGTGGGTGGGTGTTTCGGAAGCGCGTATCTTCACGCCTGTCGAGAAGACGATCATCGATTACCACAAATCCGGGGTTGGCAGCCTTGATCCTTTCGATCTCAGCCTGCTGGAAGGCTATGCTGCGGGGAAATAACGCGTAAATTTCCCACATGGGGGATTTGCGCTGCAGAGCCGCATACGCGCCAGGCCAGAATGGTGCTGCAATAAAAGCCCGGTCACCCGGTGCAAACTGTTCAGCAAGTTCGTTGAGTGTCTCCAAATTTGAAGCCGTCCCTCCGTCAACCTTGATCTTGTCTCCGGCAATTCTGATTTCGACACATTGCGGGTTTGAATAACAATACCAAAATGACAGTTTGGGGATTACGACGAAGAGACTCATACAACAAAGCAGCGCAGCGGAAGGCAGCTTTATCTTTGCTGGTTGGCTATCCAGCAGTGCAAAGATTCCTAACAGAAAAGGAGCAATGCCTATTGTGAGATGTTCAAGTTCCGCTCGTGAATAGGCATAGTGCACATAAGGGAGAGATAGAAAGACAGAGGCAATCAGTGCGGGAGAAACTGGCTTGTTTTGCAGCCTTTTCCGGATCGCCCACACAATGCCCATTACCCCAAAGACTGCAATGGCAATGAAGAGAGTCCCTGTTATAACGCTGCGCAGTATTGTGGTAATAGACATTTGCCCGGATGATACTTTCCATGGCCATGGAAAAGGCAGCAGAAGCGGAGTTGGATTGGTCCCAAACAGGTAAGGGAAAGTTTGCCAAAACGACTGCGCAAAGCCCGGAACGAGTGCAATAAACACCAGAACCGGAAGATATCCTGCAACGACACCCGAGGTCCAAGCTGTGAATGCTGTCTTCAGACCTGGGCCGCTTTCACGTCGTATATCGAGATAGATCATGACTCCCAAGCTGCCGATCAAGCCATATACGCCGTGATTTCGACCAAAGACCGCAACCAGGCCGACAGCCATGCCGGCCAGAAAATATCGGCGTCGGGACGGTTGCTCAATGAGAAACGAAAGAGCGCCAACAAGCATAATAGGGAGCGAGGTATCGAATAGCCTGAATTGGAGGGGCATCCAGACCACCAATGTAATTGCAGCAAACGACAAGAAGAGGTTGTTCTGTTTTGCCGAACTGCGGGCAAGTATTGCCAAGCCGATGTATATCGCTATGGTTTGAAAGATAGCAGATGCCAACCTTAAAGCCACAATACCGTTATTGCCGAATAAGGTCATGAATGTAGCTGACCAGTAGTAGCGCCCGATATCGTATGACATAAAATCGCGAATCGGTACTTCTCCCACCATTACGCGCTGCGCACCGTACCAGAGCGAGCCCTCATCGGCGAGGTCAAAACCTTGGTGGCCTTGCAATAAAAAGAATGCAAGGGTAAAGGTTAAGGCCATCATCAATATTGAGATGGTTTGTCTTGGGTTATCCGGAAAGTGTTTATACATTTATTGAAAGACTAGTGGAAAAATCCGCAACTTTCTCGTTATTGGAAGCTAACAGGCTAATGAAAATATGAAAATCACAATCAACTTGGTAAAGTCGATGCATCTGTATAAAACAAATCTTATATTTATTTTGCTTTTTGTAATATTTCTTTGTTGGTCGGCAGCAACCATACGAGTAAATTTGCCCGTGATGAGATTCGTCAGGCTCGGGTAACTGGTTCGAACCCAGTATCGCCCACCAAAAATCAGGCAAGCAAAAGCCCGGCACTTTCATGCCGGGCTTATTTACCAAATCAAGAACCGTTTAAGGGGCCTGGATGTTGGAGGCTTGTTTGCCCTTGGGACCTTGAACTACTTCGAAGGTGACCTTCTGGCCTTCTTTGAGTGACTTGAAGCCGCTCATGTTGATCGCGGAAAAATGCGCGAAAAGATCTTCGCTGCCATCATCGGGCGTGACAAAGCCGAATCCCTTTGCGTCGTTGAACCATTTAACTGTACCTGTTGCCATGTGTATTACTCCTGCTAAAAAACGGGGAAAGCCCCCGCAAAACTATTTGAATCGAAGATTGCACATGGAAAACCAGTACTGCAAAAACTTTGAATCAAATACCAGGTTGTCTTTTACGCTGGTTAGCCCGGTATCGTCAAGGTAAATCAAAGGTATTTTTCCAAATAAGTTAAGATTCCCGGATTGGATTTCGTGAGTTTCCCGGGTATGGACGTATTAAGTATGCTTTTTCTGCTGGTGTTGGCCGCATTAGGCTGGTTCTGGTTCGACAGCATGCATGCACTCGAGATCGCCCGTAAAGCGGGCAAGCGTGCCTGCGACGATGCGCACGTGCAATTTCTCGACGACACGGTAGCCGGCACCTCGCTGGCGCTGGTGCGCGCAAAGTCGGGACGCAGGGTGTTGCGCCGTAGTTACCGGTTCGAATTCAGCGAAACCGGCAACACCCGGCTTGAAGGACGGCTGATATTGCTAGGCCACCGGATTGAATCGGTGACCATGGAGCCTTATCAGATGCTGCCTGACGACCGGTAGAACTATTTTTCCCACGTATTACTTTTCCCGGGACAGGAAAAACAGCCCGGTTTTGACCGCAAGACAGCCGCCCTGAAATGGTTGCAAAGCCAGATCGACCGTTGGCGTGCTCGGATCTTCATAAACCGATATGCCATCAAGCTTGTCGGAATAGAATTTCCATTCCTTGAATGTTGTCTGGCGGAGTTGCGTGCAATCCTCCGGGAATGGCATGACCAGCGTAAACGAAGCATCGCATGTCCTCACTTGTGACTCGGTCGCAGTGATCGTCAAAATGCTCTTTCCTACAGAATAGGATTTCGCTCCCGTCACCAGTACAGAGTGTTTATCAATATTGTTTTGATTCCACAGGTTCAGGTATGCAAAGTCACTTTGAAATACAAAGTGCGCAATATCATCCACTGCATGGGCGCATGCTTTGAATCCCTTTTCCTTAAGCTGAAGCGCGGATTGGGTCTCGGTACTGTCATCCCCGGCAATAGCATAGTGCGCAAAGCACAGATACATCAGTACCGACAAGCTGGCGATTCTTTTGATTTTAATTCTCCCCCTTTGCGAATCTTTATAGCGAATCCTTAAATCAGGCGCGCATCTCCAGCATCAGATGATTGACCCGTTTGACGAAACCGGCCGGATCGTCCAGTTGGCCGCCCTCAGCCAGCAAGGCCTGGTCGAACAGGACCGCCGCCCAGTCATCGAAGTGCTTTTCTTCCTCCTTCAAACGCATCACCACCGGATGAGTCGGATTGATCTCCAGGATAGGCAGGGTCGCCGGCGTCTTCTGCCCGGCGGCCTTGAGCATGCGCGCCATGTTGCCGCCGATATCATGCTCGTCGGCAACCAGGCAGGCTGGCGAGTCGGTCAGGCGATGCGTCACCCGGACTTCCTTGACGCGTTTATCCAGTGTCTTCTTGATCTTCTCGGTCAGTTCCTTGTGATCGCTGGCCTGTTTCTCCTGCTCCTGCTTCTCGGCCTCGTCTTCCAGCTTGCCCAGATCCAGCCCGCCCTTGGCGACCGAGACCAGCGCTTTGCCGTCGAACTCGGTCAGCGAACTCACCACCCACTCGTCCACGCGATCGGAGAGCAGCAGCACTTCGATGCCCTTCTTGCGGAACACTTCCAGATGCGGGCTGTTCTTCGCCGCATTGAAAGTCTCGGCGGTGATGTAGTAGATCTTGTCCTGCCCTTCCTTCATCCGCGCGATGTAGTCGGCCAGCGAAACGGTGGCTGCATCGGTGTCTGCATGGGTAGAGGCGAAGCGCAGCAGTCCGGCGATCTTTTCCTTGTTGGCAAAGTCTTCCGCTGCGCCTTCCTTCAGCACCTGGCCGAATTCAGCCCAGAACTTGGCGTATTTTTCCTTGTCGTTGGCCGCCAGATCTTCGAGCAGGCCCAGCACCTTCTTGGTGCAGCCCTTGCGTATCGCCTCGATGTCCTTGGACTCCTGGAGGATCTCGCGCGACACGTTCAGCGGCAGATCGCTGGAATCGACGACACCGCGCACGAAGCGCAAGTAGGTCGGCAGCAGTTGCTCGGCATCGTCCATGATGAACACGCGGCGCACATAGAGCTTGATGCCGTGGCGGGCATTGCGGTCCCACAGGTCGAACGGCGCGCGCGCCGGGATATAGAGCAGTTGCGTGTATTCCTGGCGGCCTTCCACGCGCGCATGCATCCATGCCAGCGGGTCTTCGTAGTCATGGCCGACATGCTTGTAGAACGCCTTGTATTCGTCTTCGGAAATCTCGTTCTTGGCGCGCGCCCACAATGCCGAAGCCTGGTTGACGGTCTCGTCCTCGTCGGTGATGACCTGGCCGCCCTCCTTCCATTCCTCCTTCTTCATCACGATGGGCTGGACGATGTGATCGGAATATTTGTGGATGATGGAACGTATCTTGTAGCCGCTGAGCAGATCGTCCTGGTCGGCGCGCAGATGCAGCGTGATCTCAGTGCCGCGCGCCGGCTTTGTCCACCATCTCGATGGTGAATTCGCCGCCGCCGTCCGATTCCCAACGCACGCCCTGATCCGCCTGCTCTCCGGCGCGGCGTGTCGTGACGGTAACCTTGTCGGCCACGATGAACGCGGAATAGAAACCGACGCCGAACTGGCCGATCAGGTTCGCATCCTTCTGCTGGTCGCCGCTCAGTTTGGTGAAGAATTCCCGCGTGCCGGATTTTGCGATCGTGCCCAGATTGTTGATCACCTCGTCGCGGCTCATGCCGATGCCGTTGTCGCTGATCGTCAGCGTGCGGGCAGCCTTGTCGTAGCCGATGCGTATCTGCAGTTCGGAATCGTTCTCGAACAGGCTGTCGTTGTGCAACGCCTCGAAGCGCAATTTGTCGCAGGCATCCGACGCGTTGGAGACCAGCTCGCGCAGGAATATCTCGCGGTTGGAATACAGCGAATGGATCATCAATTGCAGAAGCTGTTTGACTTCCGTTTGAAAACCCATCGTTTCGCGATTGACAGCAATATTTTCAGTCATACAACCCCCTATAAGTACATTTACAAAAATCCCATGTCCCAAATGGAGTCTATCAAAATAATTTCAAGTAGCTAAACTCTACAGTGCAAGCAAATTGTCCAGCCACAGTTTCCAGCCCCGGTATTTTTTCTGCAGTTCTTTTGCGTTGCCGGCTGTCCCTACCCTTGCGCACTCCCTGCGCGTTGCAGGGGGCATTCCGGCTGCCAGTAATGCCGCACCCTGCAGGCTCGCCTCGCTTTGTTGCAAACAGAAGACCTCAAATGGCACACACAGCGCAATGCCCTGTTGCAAACAGCTCAATTCGGACAGGCCTCCCGAAAGATAAACGCGTTCTAGGGCAGACTCATGGTGAAACTCCTCGAGTATCCGCGCCACCCTGAAAATTATCGCTTCCAGCAACAGCGCAGCGATGCGGCGTTGGGACAGATGTTCGACCGGTTTGGAATACCGGATACCGATATCGCCGCGGAAATACGGCGCGCCCAATCCACTGGGTTCCGCAACACAATAGATATCATCTTGCGCCAGGTCATCGACGCTGCATTCTCCAGCAGGATAAGGGGCAAGCGCGGCAGCGATCGAATTGAGCGTGCCTTCGCTGGCGAAATGCACATGCTGTGCGCCATCCTGATAAACCAAGGTTTGCAGGTAGCCGTTTGATGCCGCCATTCCAACTGGCAGATAGCGGGCGACAAAACAGCCGGTGCCGAGATTGACCAATGCCTCGGCCTGGTCCTCACTGACGCTGGCGAACAGCGCGGCGGACTGGTCGCCGACGCTGGCTTGCAAGACCAGTCCATTATCCAAGCGCAGATTCAATCCTGCGGAAGGCTTGATTTCGGGCAGTATGCGCAACGGAATGCCGAACAGCTTGCAGAGCTGCGGCGACCATTGCTGATGCCGGATGTCCATCAGCAAAGTGCGCGCAGCCATGGATGCATCGGTGACAAAATGATTTCCTGCAGACCAGCGCCAGAGCAGAAATGTATCCAGCGTCCCCGCCCGCAACTCTCCACGCTCCAGCCGCGCCTTCCATCCCGGATGGCCCTGCAACACATGGCGCAGTTTGGGGGCGAAGTAATAAGGCGTCAGCGGCAGGCCGGACAGATTGCGGATGATTTGCTCGTGCTTGCGCAACTCTTCGCAACTCTTCGCACCGCGATTGTCTTGCCACGAGATCAGCGGAGTGAGCGGCTGGCCGGTATCCTGTTCCCAGATCAGGAATGACGAGCGCTGGGAGCACAAACCCAGTGATTTGCAATCGCCCGCATGGGCGATGCATGCTTTGAGCGCCTGTTCGGCGATCTGTGCATAAGCCAGCGCATCGCTTTCATAGCGCCCGTCAATGACTGAAATTTTCGGCGCTGGAAGTGCAATCACATTTCCGAGCTCGCCGTCGCGATCCAGCAGACCGGCCTTGATCGAGGTAGTGCCGAGGTCAAGCGCAATTGCGGAATATTTGGAAGCTGTCATTTGTTGAGACAGGAAGCAACTTCACGATAGATCGCCGACTCATCCCAGCCCAACGTATCTGCAACGACCTCTGCAATGCGGCGCAGCGTGTCTTCAGCAGAGCTTTGGCCAGAATCAACAGCGGCATGCGGCGGCGCAACAGGTCATCCAGATGCATGACCATTTCGTTGCGCGCACAAAACAGCAGATCCGCATGGATGAAGGGCAGCGAGGGAACGATGCGTTCGGCCAGGCGCGGATCACTTTCTATGCTGCGCAGTATTTCCCCTACCCGCCTTCCGTGCCGGCGCATCAGCCATTTCGCGATTTCCGGAGCGATACCCAGCCGGTTTGCCCGGGTGCTCATGGCAGACAGACCATTCGGAATAATTTTCCTCCGGTGCCCATGGGAAGCGTCGATCCTTGGTAGCACACGGGTTATCGACATCCAGTTGTGCGCAGACCTGGTCGACGATGGCGGAAGCATCTTCGCGTGCCGAAGTCAGCTTGCCGCCTATCGAATAATGCACCCCGTTGGTTGCGGTCTTCAGCTCCCAGTCGCGGCTGACATCCGACGGAGACGCTTTGTCGCTGCGCTTCATCACGCGTACTCCGGCATAGCTGCCGACGATATCGGCTTCAGTCCATGCGGTCTTCAGGTAATGATTGGCCTCATTCAGCAGATAGGCAATCTCATTCTGCTCGACCGTCACATGATCGGGGTCGCCGATGTGATCCCTATCGGTCGTGCCGATCAGTGTCATGCCATACCACGGAATCATGAAGAACACACGGCCATCCGATTTGGCGGTCAACAGCAGCGCCTCCTCGGTCATTGTCGCGGGATCATCGTCCCTGGCATGACCAGATGCACGCCTTTTGATAACCGGCACCAGTCGCGTCCCGGCTGCGATGCAGTCATCCACTGCCCGGTCGTATAGACAATCTGCCTGGCAAGGACCTGCGCGCTTTTGTCGTTGACCCGGTCATGAACCGTCGCGCCGCAAACCTGCCCGCTAGATTCGATCAGTCCGGTCAGTTCGCAATAGTTCACGCACACCGCGCCCGCTGCCATCGCACCCGCGATCAGTTCCAGCACCAGACGCGCATCATCGGTCTGCGCATCGCCGTAAGTGAACCCGCCTTTCAGGCCATCGCTATCGAGTGCCGGAAATCGCGCAGCAAATCCGGTGCGATCAAAATATCGATGGGCAAAGTCCGAACCTGGAAAGCCGGCGAGAAGATCGTACAGAACCAAACCCGCCTTCAGTCGCAGCGTACCGATGCGGCTGTCTTTCATAAATGGGCACACCGAAGCGCAACGGCCAGACGCGATGCGGCGCCAGTTCCAGCAATCGTTGCCGTTCCCGTATTGCTTTCCTGACCAGTTTGAAATCATAAGTCTCGAGGTAGCGCAGGCCGCCGTGTATCAGTTTGCTGGATGCGGACGAAGTCGCGCCGGCCCAGTCGCCCTGCTCGACGATCGCGACACTCAAGCCGCGCAACGCCGCGTCATAGGCTGTCCAAGCGCCGTAGATACCGCCGCCGCACACCAGCAGATCGAAATGTTTTCCGGCAAGTAATGAGAAATCGCGTTTCATTTAACCGGAATGAATTGACTTAGGTATTTGGAATATGCTTTTGTAAACGACGCAGAAATGTAAGTGTAATCTGTATTCACCTAAGTTGAATATCATCAAAACCGCCTGTCAAGTTTCCGAATTCGGCATCAGTTATACCCGATTCGGCCATACAAAGCATGTCTAATGAATTGATCTGATCGGGGTCGCATTACCATTTGCGGTCCGTGGATAAACGTTAACGGAATAGTAGCCTTCAGTTACAAAAACTTCGTTGTTAACATTATCCACATCTATCCCTTTGGGAACATCTGTCGTGCTGAATGTTCTGATCGGTGCCACATCACCGTCAGCAGTCCGTGCATATACTGTTATTGAGTTGGCCGTGGCGTAATAGTTTGTTACGAATATCTCGTTGTTAACGTTATCAACCGCTATGCCAATTGGATAACTTAGCCCTGTGGATGCTCCGCTAATGGTTCTGATAGGTGCCACATCGCCATATGCAGTCCGCGCGTAGACCGTGATAGATTTGGTGGAAAAATTTGCCACGAAGATCTCATTGTTTACGTTATCAACAGCTATACCGCGGGGTGAGCCTAATCCCGTGGATGCTCCGCTAATTGTCCTGATCGGCGCCGCATCGCCATATGCTGTACGCGCATAGACGGTGACGGAGTTTGAGCTGTTGGCCACAAATATCTCATTGTTGGCATTGTCCAATTTCAAAGACTGGCCCGACAGGCCTGTAGATGCCCCACTAATTGTCCTTGTCGGTGTTACGTTGCCGTTCGCTGCGAAAGAAAAAAACAAGATGGAGTAACTATTAGCCACCAGAATCTCGTTGTTGATATTGTCAACAGTTATGCCATATGGTGAGTTCAGACTGGTATTTGTGCCAGAGATGATGCTCTTTGGGGTAGCGTATCCGTTGTCTGTGCGGCCATAAACAACGATATTTGCAGTCCCTGAATAGGAGGAATCGTTATTTACAACAACCAGCTGGTTGTTGATCGTGTCTACCGCAATGTCCTGCGGATTATATAAAGTCGTACGCGTGATTGTGACCGAATCCTTCGCTGAATATCCGGATGAATCGGTTATTTTCGCCTCTATGACATTATCCCCCAAACCAATCGGTACTCCTCCATACACCGTCCATCTATGACTGTATGAAGTGAAGCAATATGAAAATAGACAAGAACAAGAGCCAGATACCCCGTGTACAACTACACCAGTTGTTCCGGAACTCGTATTGCTCCAGCCGATATCAAAGGGCGGCGCCGGGAGGTTGTAGTTAATCTGGGGGCAATAGCCTAAGGCCACATCCCCGGAGGGGCAGAAATCACCACAATAGGCTGAGCCATAGAGATCGACCGAATGGTTGGCTGTAGTGGTTTGGAGGTTAAGTGTGTCAATGGAAATCCAGAGCGGATTGTAGGGTCCTCCACCGCTTTCGCCGCCACCCCCACCACCACAAGTAGCCAACATGAGAGATAAAGACAGAATGTGGATTACACTTAATGGGCGTTTCATGATAACCCCCAAGCAATCAAATTGCTCTGCGATCTTGCTGCGACTTTAAAGACTCACGTTCCACTTGTTTCCTAAATATCGTGAGCCAAATTCAGGACGATATTGAACTATAACCATACTCTAGTAATGGATAAAATCAATAAGTTTGATAGCCTATTTGCTTTGCTGTTGGCTTCTCATCTTAAGTGCTTTTTGCGGAACATCACTGATGAGTATGTCCGCCTCTAACTCAAGCGCCTTATTGATCTCCGCGTCGCTGTTGCAGGTGTAGACCGCGATGCATTTGCCATGGTCGTGCAACAGCGCGACCATCGCTTCATCAAGCAATTTGATCGGCAGGCAAAGTCCATGCAGAAATGTCTGTGCAAACAAAACCCGCTTGGCATCGGCAAAAGTCTGGTCTGTTTCAAGGTTGTAAACCAGCGGGAAATCGGGCGCGCTTTGATGGGCATAGACCATGCTGCCCAGATCGAACGAAGACACCATGATCGCATCTCCCTGCACTGCGCCATCGAATGCGCCGGCCATCTGCAAAGTTTGTCGCACTTTGATCCGATGCCGTGACGATTGCTCCCAGTCGCGGTTCTTGATCTCGAGCAGCAAGCGGCAGCGCTTGCGATAGGCAGAGACAAATTCCTTCAGGCTCATGATGCCTTCCGGTTCAGCCCGCGCAGAATAATGCGCGGCGAAATTCATCGTCTGCAACTGCGCAAAATCGAAATCGTCGACATGTTTGAGCGGAAACCCGACCTTGCCGAGAAACCGGTCGTGCCAGAGCACTGCGACCTCATCGCGACTGAGTTGCACGTCAGTTTCTATACCATCGACGGGATATTCCAGCGCTTTGTCGAAAGCCGAACGGGTGTTTTCCGCGGCCTCCTTGTTGGCGCCACGGTGTGCGAATATCAGAGTTCCTTTGGGGTGATTCATGTTTCGAGTTTACCTATGACCACAGCAAATCCATTTACATAGGAATGCCGGTGGAGCGAAATCCGCAACTAATCCATTTGCTGAATCTAAGCATATTTGCCGAATATTGCAATTTTGCTGGACCGCCTCAACGGTTAAAGCAATGCCTGTTCCTCTGGCGTTCCCGGTGCGAGATCCGGTTCCCCGCACAGGCGCAAGATTTCCGAACGGACCATGTTACGCAGACGAATGGCCTCAGCCCAGTTCTTTCCCTCCGGCGCAATCGGCTTGCCTATCGTAACGGTGATAATCCCGCGGCGCGGAAACCAGTGGCCGTCACGCAGAATTGAGCGGGTGCCGCGTATGCTCACCGGCACGACGGGCACTCCCGCTTCGGCAGCAAGCACGAATGCGCCCATGCGGAAAGGCATCAGGCCGGGTATGCGGCTGAACGTGCCTTCCGGAAAGAACACCGGGCTGCGTCCGGATTGCAGGGAACGTGCTACCTGTTTCACATCTTGCACGCTGCGCTGCGATTCGAAACGCTCGACGAAATCCGATCCGATGCGCTGAAGATAGGTGCGCGCTACGAAGCTGTCCAGCAGTTCACGCTTGGCCACAAAACTGAAATAACCGGCGCTGCTGAGTTCGCCCGGTAGCGCTGCGACGACCACGATGCCATCCAGATAGCTGGCATGGTTTGCCACCAGCACGCAGGGCGCATCGGACGACAGGTTTTCCAACCCGCGAACCGCGATGGGCGTCCCTGTCAGGCGCGCAAATAGCCGCGCACTCAGGTGGCTTGCCTTCCAGCTCCAGGCGTGGCGGCGCAGCAGCACGGCAGCCAGCCAGGTCAAAGGCGCAAGCAACCAGAACAGCATCCATGTGTATGCGGCGTAAAAAACATCGGACACCACCCTGATGCCACGGCGCAACTGGGGCAATATTCCGGCCCACGCCAGACGGGTGATCTGCCACCATACCGCGCGTGTCGGCCTTGCACCCTTCTCGAACAATTCGCGGCAGGCCGCCCGGCGGATCTTGCCGCTTGATGTCTTGAGCACGCTGTGGATCGGCGCCAGCACGATGTTGTCCGCCGGCTATTCCCAGTATGTCCAGCGTCAATGCATTGATCTGTCCGCGCAGGATTTCCAGTTGTGCGGCGGAGGTTTCGCGCGTTTCGGCCAGCACCACCAGGCGCTCAGTGCCAGAGGCAGGATCCGGGCTGCCGAAGACCGCAACGCACCCCTTGCGGATGCCGGGAATATTGCCCACAGCTTCCTCAAGTTCATAGGGGTAGATATTTCGCCCGGCGCGGATGATGATGTCCTTTGCACGGCCGGTCAGGTAGATATCGCCTTCGGCCAAATAGGCAAAATCGCCGGAATCCAGCCACTCGCCATGGAACAGTTGGCGTGTCTGCTCCGGGTTGCGGAAGTAGCCGCTGGTGGCGGACGGCCCCTTGAATTCGAGATGCCCTTCCACACGCTCCCCCAGCTCGCGTCCGGTGGCATCCACGATCCTGACCTCGTGGCCGGGAAGCGGCTGGCCACATGCCACATAGCGCAAGGCATCCACCTCCCCGCTGCCAGCCGGTTCAGCATGACCGGTACGCATGAACCTGTCCCGCTTGATGCGAGTCGATCAGCGGTCCGCGTCCGGGTGGCGGAAACGCCAGCCCAACCGAACATTCGGCCAGCCCATATACCGGCGCGATCGCTTCCGGGCGCAATCCGTAGCGGCCGAAGCGTTGCGCGAAATTGGTGATGGTTTCAGGGCTGACCGGTTCTGCGCCGTTGAAAGCCATGCGCCAGCTCGACAGATCCAGTCCTTCGAGAACAGCATCCGGAATCTTGCGTAAACACAGTTCATAGCCGAAATTGGGGGAAGCCGATAGGGTGCCGCGGTGCTTGTGGATCGCCCACAGCCAGCGCTCCTGGCGTGCCAGAAAGGTAAGTGGCGACATCACCACCAGCGGGAAGGCATAGTACAAGCTGCCCAGCCAGGCGCCGATCAGGCCCATGTCGTGGTACAGCGGCAGCCAGCTGACGAACACGTCCGTGGAAGTGACGTGCACCGCTTGTCCCATGGCGCGGATGTTGGCCAGCAGATTGGCATGGGTCAGGACAGACACCCTTGGGGTTGCCGGTACTGCCGGACGTGTACTGGAGCAGCGCGATATTCTCGGCTTTGAGCGGGCTTCTTGGCGCGTGTCCGGAGATGGACAGCTCGGCCGCCGTGGCAACAATACGCAACGCCTCCACCTGCGCCTGAAGCAGCTTCGCCATGGGCTTCGCCTCGGGCACCGTAATCAGGATAGTTGCGAGCGCATTGGAGAGTATGCCCGCTTGCCGCCGCAGATGATCCTCGATCTGCGAGAAGCGGGCAGGCGGATAAATGGGCACGGGCACTCCGCCTGCCAGCAACACCCCGAAGAAGCAGCAGAAATATTCACGGCTGGTGGGCAGCATGATCGCCACCGACTGGCCGGGCCGCAACCCGCGCTCCAGCAATCCCGAAGCGATTTCTTCCGCACCGTCCCGCAGTGCGGCGTAGGTTATCGCAGTTTCCTTGCCCTCTGCATCCAGCAGCGTAATGTGCGTCCGGTCCGGATGGGCGCGCACATGCCAATCCAGAACCTCCGGCAGCGTAGCCACATCCGACGGTTCGGCCTGCACCCAAACCGGGGCTTCGCTCCTCTGCACGTCCGCCAGCAGTGCCGTGGCAGGGGCGGCGGCCAGCACCGCCTGCAGCAAATCCCGTGGCGTTTCGGCAGTGGCAAATACTTGTTCCGGCAGGCTGATCCCGAAGACATGCTCAATGCGCGCGAGCAGTTCCACCCGCCCGAGGCTGTCAATGCCCAGATCCCGTTCCAGTGAACAGTCCAGCGTTACCGGAATAGCTGCCTCGGGGCGCATGTGCAGTTCGGCCGCGAGCTGCCGGATGGTTACCAGCAATGTGCTGGAGGTGTCATTCATAGCGTTCACCATGCACTCCCTGGCTTGCCTGTCCAAGGAAACCGGATTCCTCGCCATGCATGCCGTTTTACATTCGCGTCAGTAATGGTCAACAATATCCCCTCATCCACCCATGTCGGTCAAGAAAAACCATGCGCCATTCTCTTGCTAAAACCGTCACCCCGCGCGAAGTCTGGTCCTGGGCCATGTACGACTTCGCCAACTCAGGCTACACCACGGTAGTCATCACCGCCATCTTCAATGCCTATTTCGTTTCGGTGGTGGCGGACAACCAGCCTTGGGCGACGTTCGCATGGACGGCCGCGCTGGCGGTTTCCTATGCGGCTATCATGTTCACCGCGCCGGTCATCGGCGCTTATGCGGATGCGTATGCCGCCAAGAAGAAACTGCTGGCGCTGACCACTATCGGTTGTGTGGTATTTACCGCGCTGCTGGCATTTTCCGGGCCGGGCAGCCTGTGGCTCACCATCCCGCTGATCGTGCTTTCCAATTTCTTTTACGGCAGCGGAGAGAATATTGTTGCGGCCTTCCTGCCGGAACTGGCGCGCGGGCGTTCGCTCGGCAAGGTGTCGGGATGGGGATGGAGCCTGGGTTATGTCGGCGGCCTGGTCAGCCTGGGCGCCTGCCTGGCCTATGTGACCTGGGCGCAGAGTCATGGACAGCAGGCTGCGGATTTCGTGCCGGTGACCATGCTGATCACGGCCGCACTGTTCGCGATCTCCAGCCTGCCTACATTTCTGTTCCTGAAGGAACGCGCCGTGCCGCAGCCGCATCTGCCAGGGGCTGAACATGATCCAGGAATCATTTGCGAGGCTCGGGCAAACAATCAGGCACGCGAGAGATTACCGCGACCTGCGCCGCTTCCTGATCTGCACGGTGTTCTACCAGGCAGGCATCCAGGCGGTGATCACGCTCGCGGCCATCTACGCGCAGCAGGCGATGCACTTCACCACCCAGCAGACCATCATGCTGATTTTTGTGGTCAACATCACCGCCGCGATCGGCGCCTTTCTGTTCGGCCATCTGCAAGACCGCATCGGTCATATCCCCACCATCGCATTGACGCTGGTCGGCTGGATCGTCATGGTCGTCCTGGCATGGGCCGCACAAGGCCCTGATATGTTCTGGGTCGCCGCCAACCTCGCCGGCATCTGCATGGGCTCCAGCCAATCCGCGGGACGCGCGCTGGTCGGACTGTTGAGTCCGGCCACGCGGCGCGCCGAGTTCTTCGGGCTATGGGGACTGGCGGTAAAGCTTTCGTCGATACTGGGGCCATTGACTTACGGCCTGGTCAGCTGGATCTCGCAGGGCGACCATCGCCTGGCGATATTGATCACCGGCAGTTATTTTGTCGTCGGGCCTGGTGATACTGGCGGGCGTGAATGTCTGGCGCGGGAAGCGTGCGGCACTGCGATCACTGTCTTAGTTTGCGCGGCAGTTGATGTGGTTTGTAATCACGGCATACGGTCTATGAACCGCTGCATCGATACCTTGAGCGCAGCAAAATTCGGGTTGTACGTCAGGCGGCGAAGTATGCCGGCTTTCAGGTTTTTCTCGGTTATCTCTCCCTGATAATCCTGCTCGGGATGCTTGAGACAGGCAGCATATTTTTCCATTTCGTCGGGGTAATAATGCACACAATTGGAATACTCCCCCGCCGCGCCGTAATGCCTGTCCTCGGGCGGCATCACGATGGCCGTGTGTGCGGAGCTCAATATCTTCTGCCCGGGAACCACGCTGTTCACCAATTCCAGTCTTCCTTCCGGAATGCCGGGCGGAAACTTTTCCGGCTCGGTGGTGTAGAGCACCAGCTTGTTTGATGGGTGGCGCGCGCGCTTGATGAATTCCAGAATCACCGATGTCTTGACGGTCATATCATCCGCGCTGGCAGCGATGAACACCGGAATGTCCAGTTCATACTGCCGTAACAGGGCATCAAGCTCCTTGGTCAGCGCATAGGTCTGGGCAGCTGCATTTTTTGTAAGGGACTCGTACTTGTAGATGTCCAGATCGGGTTTGATGTGCACCCATTTTGCAGACGGTATCAGCCAGCTATAAAGCTTATGCAGGTTCGCCAACGCCGACTTTCGTGTGATCTCGAGCGCCGGAGAAAACAGGAACAGGCCGCGCACCCGGTAATCGCGCAGGCTATGGTAAACGCTCAACGTGCCGCCGGTGGAGTATCCCGCCAGATAGATTTCATCAACCTCTTCGGCAAGTCTATAAGCTCCATAGGCCACTGTCTTGGCCCATTCCTGCCAGGTCACCTCAAGCAGATCCCCGGGTTGCGTGCCATGACCAGGCAGCAATACTGCCATGACGCGGAAGCCGTTTTGCTGGAAGAACGCGGCCAGGTGATGCATGGAATAGGGGGAGTCGCTCAGGCCATGCGTGAGCAGCACGCCGCGACGATAGGGTTTTTTTTGCCCTGCCGGAAAGCCGGGTGCCGGCTTCAATTCGAACGGCGCATTGCCGTCGACTATCTTTTCCAGATCGGCTGCACCGGCGTGCGCCCTGTAGAGCATGCTGCGATTACTCGCAACATAATCCTCAAACTTCATTCGTCCTTCATTGAATCTGAAGTTCAATCCGGAGGGCCGGTGCCGCGCTTCAAGTCGCGGAGTTGCCACGCTTACTCACCAGCGCATTTTGCGATCGCAGCGTTGTCTTCCAAATCCAGGCAATGTCTCAAATCCAGATTCTTGGGTCTCGCTGGTTTAACAGCGGCCGGTTTGCCGGCGGTCTTGGTCTCTTTCTTGGTCTCATTGGCTAGTTTCGTTGGGGATAGTTTCATTGTCGGCTGCTGAGCCTGCACCGCAACTTGAGGGGCTGCAGTCGGACTAGCTGCCGCAAGCGCTGCGGTCGGAGATGGCATTGAGCGTGCTGCGGCAGCAGGCGCTTCCGCATGGGTCGAAGCAACGGGGGCTTTAGGTGCGGGTGACATCGCTGCAGATGCATGTTCGGCTGCCGGGGGCGGTAAAGCCGCCGAGGCTTTTACCTGTGTTGCTGCAACGGCTGATTTGGGTGAAGCAGGATTCGGACGTTGCACGGATGCCGCAACATGTTTTGGGGCTGCTGATTTCGCAGCAACGGGTTTTTGCTTCAAGCCCAGAAGATCAAGATCAAGGGGATCGAAATACACAAATGCGCCTGCACCAATGATGGCCAGGATACCTACGAGTAGCGACGTCTTTTGCACAGATGAGAAGCTCATGTATTTCCTTTCCCAAGCAATACCCACAGTTCGAAAAAATCAGCCGGTTCACCCGCACACGATAAACTGCAACGCCGTCGCTGGCAATGACCAACGGCTATTTATTTTTGCCAAAACGCGGCTTGTTTATTAAAGCGCTGGAAAGTTTTGCGCAATATATTGAGCAGTCGGGACAACTCATGCGCGATCCACCCCCTGCACAAAGTAACGGCGTCCAGAAGGGCCGCTTCCTGTTGAGCCGCCAACCCGTCCAACAAGCGGTGCGCGACCGCGATATCATTGATCTGTCCGAGCACATCTTGCACATCGCTCAAAGCTGAAAGAAAAGACTCGGCTTTCCGCTTGTCGTACAAAGCCGCGAAAAATTCCGCGCTGTATCTGAGCTTCTTGGCGATGATGCGCAGCTCATGCAGGCGCGCAGCATCGGCAGTTTCAAGGTGCTGCCCGGATTGTGCAAACCGTTTGGCCAATTTGCGCAAACGTCTGGTCGCGAAAGCTTGCGGCTGTTGCGCGGTCTTTGTCTGATGCCAATATGGGGTCTGACGCCAATATGGACCGTTCATCCAGATTGCAAAACGCAACAGCAAGCGCTGCCGTTCACGCGCTTGTGCCGCACTCCGCAATGCCGCATACCAGGCCGCACGCCGCTGTTCGCTGGCTGCCAGCAAAGCCTGCAAACCTGCATTTCCAGACATGCGCCTGCATATCGGCTGCACCGTCTGGGAGATGAACACATCCCATTCGCGTATTCTCCCCAGCGCGATACAAAGTTCTGAAACATCTTTGTACAATCCGGCCAATCGCCTGTCGGTGTGAATCTTTTCCGCCATGCGCATTACCACGCGCAAGCGGCGCAATGCGACGCGCATCTGATGCAGATATTCCGCATCGTCGCCCGCCATCGCGCCATGCCCCATCACACCTGACAGGTTGTCCTGGAAATGCTGCAAACAAGACCAGATCAGCGCTTTCAGCATATCGGCCAGCGTGTCCGTCCTGGCAAGTGCCGGCACTACACTCTTGACCGGATGCTCGGTATATCCTGACAACAGGCGGTAGCCCTGCTCCGCCTTGCTGACTGTCTCAAGCTCGAACGGCACGATCTCCAGTATCGCAAGAGCTAGTTCGAACAACTGCTGAATCTCTCCGGATTTCAATTCCAATTCCAGTTCGCAGATCGGCATGCTGCGCTGCTCGGTGCGCACTTCACCCTGATCCATGCACAACTCGATTTGCGCACCCTGAAAATCCAGCATCCGGCTGTTGCGGGAAAAATCGGTGACGAACACCGGCTTCAATTTCTTGCGCAACGGCGGCGCCAGAAGCTCGTCCCATTCCACTTCCTGCGTCGCCGAAAAATCCAGTGCCATAGCGCTTCACCGGCACTTCCCACTCATTGCGCTGATGCAGCCCGGCCTGCACCGAACCGCCGCCCTTCAGGGTTTGCAGCCATTGCCCCCCGGCGTGGCGCAGACGCAACGCCATTCCGGACTGATGCAAATCAAGTTTCGGGGTGTCGTAATAGATGTTTTGCAGACGGCGCGTAGTTGGACGCTTAACCGAATATGTCTTGAGCAGCGCATGACGCTTCAGCCTGGCAAGCTGTTCGGGGGCGATGCGTAATTTGAGTTCGGTCTCGACTGCCATGCTTTGCAATTTCTCGCTTCGATAGAAGCGTGGAGCATTTACTATAGCAGCCTACTCGAAAAGACTGACGCTTACCTGTCCATCGTTTGAGTCAGAGGAATACAATACGCATATGCCCGTTCACAACGCCGACATCACCACTGTATTCGAAGAGATCGCCGACCTGCTGGAGATCGAGGGGGCGAACCCGTTTCGCATCCGTGCCTATCGCAATGCCGCGCGCATCATGGGTGACCTGCCGCAGGAGGCGCGCGTGCTGGTGGAGCGCGGCGACGACCTGACCCGCTTGCCCGGCATCGGTAGCGATCTCGCCGGCAAGATCACCGAGATCATCAGCACCGGACATTGCAGCCTGCTGGATCGCTTGCGCAAGGAACTGCCGCCGGCCATCACCGAATTGCTGAAGATACCCGGGCTGGGGCCCAAGCGCGTCAAGATGCTGTACCACGACCTTGACGTGCAGACCATCGAGCAACTGCAGCGCGCCGCGCAGGATGGCCGCATCCGCGCGCTGCACGGCTTCGGCGAAAAAACCGAGCAGAACATTCTGCAGGCGGTGCAGGCCCATGCCAGCCAGAGCCGCCGCTTCAAGCTCGCCACCGCGGCGCAATATGCCGAGACGCTGCGCGCCTTTCTGCAAGCGGTTCCCGGCGTGCAGCAGGTGGTCGTGGCCGGCAGCTTCCGGCGCATGCGCGAAACCGTCGGCGACCTGGATATCCTGGTCACTGCAACGCCGGACAGCTCGGTGATGCAGCGCTTCACTGCGTATGACGAAGTGGCCGAAGTATTCTCCGCCGGCGAAACGCGCGCCAGCGTGCTGCTCAAATGCGGCATGCAGGTCGACCTGCGCGTCGTGGCGCAGGAAAGTTACGGTGCGGCATTGCACTACTTCACCGGCTCCAAGTCGCACAACATCGCGATCCGCCGCATCGCGCAGCAGCTCGGCCTCAAGGTCAACGAGTACGGCGTGTTCCGTGGAGACAAAGCGCATCGCCGGGGACAGCGAGGAATCGGTATATCGCGCCGTCGGCCTGCCTTACATCCCGCCGGAGCTGCGCGAAGACCGCGGCGAGATCGAGGCGGCGCGCGCCGGACGTCTGCCCAAGCTGGTCGAGCTGTCCGACCTCAAGGGCGACCTGCATGCGCACACCAAGGCCACCGACGGTCACGACAGCCTGCGCGACATGGCGCTGGCGGCCAAGGCGCTGGGGCTGGAATACCTCGCCATCACCGAGCACTCGCGCCGACTCACCGTCGCGCACGGCCTCGACCCGCAGCAACTGGCGAAACAGTGCGACGAGATCGACCTTCTCAACACAAAGCTGGACGGCATCACGCTGCTCAAGGGCATCGAGGTGGACATCCTCGAAGACGGCAGCCTCGACCTGCCGGATCGTGTGCTGGCGCGGCTCGATCTGGTGGTCGGCGCGGTGCACAGCCGCTTCGACCTGTCGCGCGCCAAGCAGACCGAGCGCATCCTGCGCGCGATGGATAGTCCGCACTTCACGCTGCTCGCCCATCCCAGCGGCCGCCTGATCGAACAGCGCGAGCCCTACGATGTCGACATGCTGCGCATCATCCGCCATGCCAAACAGCGCGGCTGCTTCCTCGAACTGAACGCCCACCCGGAACGCCTCGACCTGCTCGACAGCCAATGCCAGAGCGCGAAGGAAGAAGGCGTGCTGGTCAGCATCAATTCGGACGCGCACAGCACGTTCGATTTCGCCAACCTTAAGTATGGCGTCGGACAGGCGCGGCGCGGCTGGCTGGAAAAATCCGACGTGCTCAACACGCGTTCGCTTGCCGCGCTGCGCAAGCTGATCAAGCGCACGATGTGACTCTTCCGGTGTGCGTAAATATCGACAATGATTTTTCCGGCTGTCCGAAAAACTTCTGGACGGGCACCCGTAGGAGCGGGCCATGCCCGCGAACACTTTGGTCGCGGGCATGGCCCGCTCCTACAACTTTGGTGTCATCATGTTTACGCTAGCCTTAACCGGAGACGTAATGCTCGGCCGCCTGGTCAACGACAGGCTCAAGGACATGCAGCCGGAAGAAGTATGGGGCGACGTGCTGCCGCATCTGGCACAAGCCGATCTGCGCATCATCAATCTGGAATGCGCCCTCACCACCCATCTCCAGCAATGGACGCGCACCGAGAAGATGTTCCATTTCCGCGCCGACCCCGAGGCCGTGCGCGTGTTGCAGGTCGCGCACATCGATGCCTGCTCGCTCGCCAACAATCACATCCTCGACTATGAAGTGCAAGGCCTGCGCGACACACTGCGCGTGCTCGACGCGAGCGGCATCCGCCATGCCGGCGCCGGTGCCAATGCTGAAGAAGCCGCCGCCCCTGCGATTATCGAAGTGCCAGGTGCAGCGCCCTGCCGCGTCGCGCTGCTCTCGTACACCGACAACGAGCCGGACTTCGCGGCAACTGCAAAACATCCCGGCACCAACTATCTGGAAATCTCGCTGCAGCAGGAAACGACTGGCGCGCATCGCCAACGACATCGCGCAGGCACGTGCGCAGCGCGCCGATCTGGTGGTGTTCTCCAACCACTGGGGCGCGAATTTCGTCGAACGCCCTTCCGCGGAATTCCGCAGCTTCGCCAGACGCGTGATCGAACTCGGCGCCGACATCTACCACGGCCACAGCGCGCATATCTGCCAGGGCATCGAGATCTATCAGGGCAAGCCGATCCTCTACGACACCGGCAATTTCATCGACGACTACGCAGTCCATCCGCAGTTGCGCAACGACCGTTCCTGTCTGTTCAAGCTGATGTTCGAGCACGGCAAGCTGTGCCGCATCGAATTGCTGCCGGTGTCATTGAGCGTGGCGCACGTCGCATTGGCGCGCGGCAAGGAATTCGACGCGATCTGCGCGCGTATGGAAATGCTGTGCGCAGAATTCGGCACCAGGCTAATGCGTCGTGATGAGCGGTTGGTATGGCAGGCAGTCTGAGCGGAGTAATGGAAGATAAGAATTGTTGATGCTGCCCCAATGACTCGCAATTTACCACTTTGGTCGTCCGCTTTCGACACAAAGCGGGCCTTCAGTGACATTAGGTGCAAGAAAAGCAAAGGGCGGTTGCCCGCCCGTTGTTATTGCTTGTTACTTGCTTACAGCCTTTATGCAAAGTCAGAAAAGTTGTCTATGACACGTAACCAATAGCAATAGCGGATATTGCCACTGACAAGGCGCAAAGCCAGCCGGCAGGCCAGCCGAGCTCGCTGATGTAATTTACTTCCCCTTTATCAAGTTTTTGTGGTGATTTCACTCTCATGATAGTTACCTCCTGCCAATATTAATCAAATCGAAAATGCTCCGTTGCAACTCATGACCTTTCCACTTTCATCACTGCGATAATGAAACCGCATGGGGGATGACAATGTTTTCTAAACGCTGGCAGCTATGGCGGCTATTGTTACTGCTGCAGCGCTAAGCCAGCCGAGTTCACCGATAAATTTGATATCTTCCCTTGATAGCTTCTCGTTATCTTTGATTTTTGATTCGATAACATTCAATTCAGATTGCAGCTCCCCCGCTTTCTGTTGTGAGACATCTGCTACAGTCGCTTTTTGGTTTGTTTCCATGATTGTGATCTCCTAATGAATGGGCAAGATTACCTCTCGTGGTGATTCATCTTGGTCACCGCCTCCAGTTATGGTCTCGAACTCTCCTTGGTTTTCGATTGAACCATTTTGTGCAAAACTGCCACAAAATGAATAATAGACCCGCTTCCTTACGCCACCCTGAATGAATTAGGAATATGCGCGTTCTTGTCGTTGAAGATGATCCTAAGCAGGGAATCGCCGCACACTTCAGTGTGCTCAGTGCAGGTAGCATTGTGGTTCGTAGCGGTCTCGATGTTACTGTCTGGGGGTATTTTCTGGCTGCTTGGTGAAGAAACACACCCGCGAATCAGTTAGTTTGAATGGCGGCTTTTGGCACACAGCCGATGCTCGAATTTCCTTCCCGCATCAAAAACTTTTCTACTTTGACACATTTTATCCAACCTTCATACAAAGGTAACGGAATCAAATTGTTTTGCTTAAACATAACCTCCCACTTGGCGACTATCTTTGGGTTGCATAGTGCCTTGGCTACAACAAAGCTGATTCTGTCAGGATGACCGGCTGGTCTGGCAGGCAGAGCCCCGTATCGCGGAGTAGAATGAAACAAGGACACGAGCAAACCGGTTAACTCATTTTCTGACATGATCACCCGACTGGCTTGCACCTGAAGCAAGTTAACTGGAGCGCACAAACATGTTGTGGCTTGCATTCAGAATGTTATTTCAGGAGCGCGGCAGGCTGGTCATCACGCTGGTCGGCATCGTCTTTTCCTCGGTGCTGACGCTGGTCGAGGTCGGCATCTATCTCGGCATGATGGGCAACGCCACCAGCGTGGTGCGCCATACCGATGCCGATATCTGGATCATGTCGCAGAACGTGCCCAACTTCGATTTCGCGCAGCTCTTCCCCGCCTATCGCACCAATCGCGTGCGTGCGCTCGACCTGAAATGCGCGCCTATACTCCCGTGGACACACACCTGAAATGCACCATCTCGTATACGAGACCTGAACATGCCGTGGGATGAAGATTACTACCCTCGTTCCATGCAGCATCTGCCGACGTTGGTGCGCGCCAAGGCGATAGAGATCGCCAATGCCCTGCTGGCCGAAGGCCACGACGAGGGCAGCGCCATCCGCATCGCCATCGCTCGTGCCAAATCATGGGCGATGCGCCATGGGTTGATGCCGGAAGACTTACCATGATTCCCCCCGCCGAACTGGTGCGCAGCCATGGCGGAAGCTATGCGACGGCGCTCGGCATCGATCTCGCCAGCGCGGACAGCGGCGAGCGCTTCAAGTGGTTCCTCGCCGCGATACTGTATGGAACGCGTATTACGGAACAGCTTGCCACACGCACCTGGCACGAATTTGCCGCACGCGGCGTGCTCGCCCCGCAGCGCATCGTTGATACCGGCTGGGACGGCTTGGTGGCCATCCTCGATGCCGGTGGCTATGTGCGTTACGATTTCAAGACCGCCACCAAATTGCTCGCGGTATGCACTACCCTGTTGCGCGACTACGCGGGCGATCTGGACATGCTGCATGCCGCCGCAACAGATCCGCGCGATCTGGAAGCACGGCTCAAGGCACTGGGCAAGGGCATCGGCGACACGACCGTCGCGATATTCTTGCGCGAGCTGCGCGGCATCTGGAGCAAGGCCGCGCCGCCGCTGTCGCCATTGGCGCAGATGGCGGCGCGGACACTGGGCTACCTCCGGCATGGCCGCCTGACTGCCGGACACGCGCTGACACAGTTGCAGCAGGTATGGGACAGATAACGGGCAATCTGCGGCCCGCTTCGCCGATTTCGAGGCGGCACTGGTGCGCGAGGGGTTGCGCCTGCGCCGTGAAGAATCTCGCCATGGATCTTCGGAAAAGGGAACAATATGAACAACCTCATCGTCGTCAACAATCCGCGTGACTGGCCGCTTGCGATTCCCGGCGTGACTGTCGTACCGGCGCGTGCTTATCTGACCGACCCGGCCTATGGCAGCGAAAGCAATGCGAGAGTGTACAACCTGTGCAAGAGCTACCGCTACCAGTCGCTGGGCTATTATGTCTCGCTGCTCGCCGAGGCGCGCGGACACAAGCCGCTGCCCCGCGCCAACACGATCGAGGATCTGCAATCGCGGAACATGGTGCGGCTGCTGACCGAAGGGCTCGACGACCTGATCCAGAAATCGCTCGCGACGGTCAAGTCGGATGCGTTCGAACTCGACATCTACTTCGGCCGCAGCACCGCGAGCCGTTACGATACACTTGGCCGCCAGTTGTTCAGCCTGCTGCAGTCACCGCTGTTGCGCGCCGATTTCCAGCGCCGCGGCCAGCATTGGCACATACGCAGCGTGCGTCCGATCGCTGCCAGCGACATCCCGCCCCAGCACCAGGAATTTGCGATCCAGGCTACTACGGAATATTTCATGGGCCACAGGCGACGGTCTCCGAAGCGTGCCGCGCCGCGCTACAACCTCGCGATACTGCATGACCCGGACAATCCCGAACCGGCCTCCAATGCGAAGGCGCTGCAAAAGTTCGAGAAGGCCGCGCAGGCACTGGGCATGCATGCGGAGTTCATCACCAAGGCGGATTACGGGCGGCTGACCGAATTCGACGCGCTGTTCATCCGCGACACCACATTCGTCAACCATTACACCTACCGTTTCTCGCGGCGCGCCGCCGCCGAAGGGCTGGTGGTGATCGACGATCCTGACTCCATCCTGAAGTGCAACAACAAGGTCTATCTCGCCGAGATACTCGCGCGGCACCGCATCCCCGCCCCCAAGACGCTATTGGTGCAGCGCGACAACGTGAACCAGATCGTCCCCACGCTCGGCCTGCCCTGCGTGCTCAAGCAGCCGGATAGTTCGTTCTCGATAGGCGTCGTGAAAGTGGAAACGGAAGTAGAACTGCCTGCCAAAGTGAACGGCCTGCTGGACAAATCGGAATTGATCGTCGCCCAGGAATACCTGCCCACCGAATTCGACTGGCGCGTCGGCATCCTCGACCGGAGGCCGCTGTTCGTCGCGAAATACTTCATGGTTCCCGGTCACTGGCAGATCATCCGGCATGGCGATGACAAGCACGATTTCGTCGAGGGTACAACAGAAGCGCTGTCGGTCGGCGAAGCGCCTGACCGCGTGGTGAAGATCGCGCTCAAGGCAGCCAGGCTGATCGGCGACGGATTCTATGGCGTGGACATCAAGCAGGTCGGCAAACGCCTCTATGTGATCGAGATCAACGACAATCCGAACGTGGATGCGGGCAACGAGGACAGCGTGCTCAAGGACGCCCTCTACCGCGAAGTGATGGGTGTGTTCCTGAAACGCATCGAGGCGTTCAAACGGGGCAAATCCCCGCAAGCATAGACACCGGCAGATAGATATTGACTCCGATCCCGGGATATTTTTCATCCCGGATCTCGTGCCGCCAGACTACATCGCCTGTACCGACTCCTGCAGAAATTGCAGCACCACCAACTCGTCGCGCCGCAACGCTGCTTGCGACTCCGCGCGGCGGGATTTCCGTGCCTCCGCGGGCGGGGCGGGTGCTGTCAGGCCGAGATGATAGGCATTGATCAGTGCGGGATGCACATAATACTTGCGACATACGGCGCGAGTGTTGCCGAGCCGTTCAGCCACAGCGTCGAGAGCGCGCACGATGTTGCGATCCGCTTCGCGCCTGCTGGACGCAGGTCCCATGGCACGCAACGCCACGGCCGCCACCATGGTGCCGCCCCAGGTGCGAAAATCCTTGGCCGTGATGTCGCGGCCGCTGGCTTCCCGAAGATAATCGTTCACGTCGTCCGATGAGATCGGCTTGCGTTTGCCGAAGGCGTCGAGATACTGAAATATTTCCTGTCCCGGCAGATCATGACAGCGCTGCACGATACGCGCGAGCTTCAGGTCATTCAATGCCACCGAGTGATCGACCCCGCTTTTGCCGCGGAAGCTGAAACGCAGCAATGTCCCGTTCACCTCCACATGCTTCCTGCGCAGCGTAGTCAGCCCATAGGAACGGTTCTCTCTCGCATATTCGTCATTTCCGACGCGTATCAGCGTCCTGTCCAGCAGATGCACAACCGTTGCAAGTATTTGCCGCCGGCTCAGCTCAGCAGCGCGCAGATCCCGTTCCACACGTTCCCGCAGCGCGGGCAGGATCTCGCTGAATTCAAGCATGCGGCAAAACTTGGATTGGTCGCGCGCTTCGCGGTACGAAGGATGATAGCGGTATTGTTTGCGTCCTCGCGCATCGCGCGCCGTTACCTGGATGTGACCGTCGGGATCGGGACAGATCCAGACATTGGTCCATGCCGGCGGGATCGCCAGCGCATTGATCCGTTTGCGCGTGTGGGCGTCAGCGATCAACGTACCGTCAGGATTAAGATAGCTCCACCCCTTGCCGGAACGACGCCGGCTGATGCCAGAAAAGCCATCAGTGACATAACGCAGGCCTGCGCTGGTTGCCGCTGTGCGAAACTCCCGGTGCTTCGCTGTATCCACCCTTCTCCTCCTCTCTGTTCAAGCGGTTACCGGAACATTGTCCATGCTGGCACTGGTCGCTGGCAAGTGCTTCATGACCGGCTTGACACTTGAACTTCAATCGGTGTGCGATGACACCCGGCGCAACTGGGCCAGGCGCGCAAGCCCGAAATGTATGAAGGCCAGCGCCGTCAATACCGGCGCGAGCAGATTCAGCAATGGCACAAATTGAAACAAGCCGGTCAGAAAACCCAAGCCCCACCATGATGAGCGGTACTGAGCAATCATCGTTCGCATCTCCTCGCTACTGGCGTGTTCCGCTATCGCATCATATCGAAACAAACGCTGGTTCAGATATGTCGCCGCTATGAATGGAATCACAATACCGGCACCGATCAACCACAAAGGCAGGGAGAGTACCCAGATGGCGACAAAGATGGAGATGGCAATTGCGGTGTTGATCAGGCTGCCAACCATGCCCAGGCTGTTTTCGCGCTTGAGTTGAGGATAGTAACGTTCGGCAACCAGAGCTATCAGCGCAGGCATTGCAAACAGGGCGGTGATCAGCAATGCGGTCACGAATACCAGCGGCACGAACAGGATCAGATGCACAACAGCCTGGATACCGTTCGCAACCCATTGCGGCTCTACGCCATCCAGCCATGTTTGAATGCCGATCGCATTGAGGCCGCTTGCGATCCATCCCGAGAAAGTTTCCCAGAAGGTCACACCTAAAACAAGCCACAACAGAATGGCCGCCAGCATCGGCCAAACCACGATCCACAGTACCTTGAACTGGAACAAATCGCGAAAGGCGCTTGATAGCGCATCGAATATCGGTGTCATGGATATATCTTAGCAGGGTGTAGTGCGAATTCTGGTTTTTTTCAGGGAAGTTACGATTTGCCGATCGGTTTGCTGACGGATGGCTGCACCCTTTGGCGGTCGAGTTTGGCACAGGGATCGGTTCTTGCGACACTGGGTGTGAACCAGATCGCATCAAATGGCACATCCCCCGTGGCACTTTCAGTGGCGTAGGTATCGGGGTTGGTTCTGCCCGGAACGACCTCGACAAAGCCGATCGAATAAACGTGTGCCGTCGGAGCGCGCGCGGCAAAGTAGATAGGCAGGCCTACGTCGCGGCGGGCATGGCTGCTACCGACAATGCCGACCACGCCACGGCCGATACTGGATACCGTGCTATCAACCATCAATGCATCGCGCAGGCGCTGGCTGCGCGACAGGCCTGCACGCAATCCATCCCTGAGCTGGCCGCAGTGCGCGCCACCCATGTGCGTGATCAGATATTTCTGGCGGTTCTCGCTCCACACCTGTTCGACATCCAGACGCTTCAGTTCCCCCGCATCATAAGCGGCGAATCCGTCCCAGATCACCGGCTGCAAACGCTGGCTAGGAATGTTGGCGGCAATTACCGGCAACTTGTTGTCTATGGCGATGGCCAGAAACGGGCGATAAAACTGCCTGTCGGCGAACTTGATCAGCTTGGTGACATTGTCCAGCACTTCGGCGCGATTGGTTCCGTTCAATGCATGATCGAGCGACGATTGGCTATCAATATCGAGTTGCTCCATCATCAACGCCGGACGCGCGCCCGATGTGATGCGGGCTTTCAGCAGCTTCTGCTGGAGTTCATGATGCAACGGATTGTCATGCGTCTCACCGAGCAGAAGCACATCGGCTTTGTTGGCCCTGGCAAGCAGCGCTGACTCGTCGATGAAGCTGCGGCTTTTCATGTCCCATATCTTGCCAACCAGCGGATGATCCTTCAGAAGCAAAGGCTCGGCATGCGCTGCACCAGTGAACGACAGAACAACCAAAGAAATGAAGTAATTGATACTCACAGGCATTTTCATGATGACTTGAACAAGGATTTAAGCTCTCTCGGCTGCGAGCGCAAATATTGATTCGGTGCGACCACCTGTGCCCCCAGCTTTGCCGCTGCGTGCCATGGCCAGCGCGGGTCGTACAGCATACCCCGGGCCAGCGCCACCATGTCCGCCTGACCGGAAGAGATGATCTTTTCAGCCTGCTCCGGCTCGGTGATCAGGCCGACGGCGATCGTGGTCAAGCCGGTTTCGCGCCGTATCCGTTCGGCGAATGGGACCTGATAGCCCGGCTCGAGCGGGATCTGTTGCAACGGAGACAGGCCACCGCTCGACACATCGATGAAACTGCAACCCATTCGCTGTAATTCCTTAGCAAAAACAACGCTCTGCTCGATTTCCCACCCGTCTGCCATCCAGTCTGTTGCGGAAATCCGCACGCCCACCGGCAAGTCACCCGGTACGGCAGCGCGTACCGATTCGAAGATTTCCAGCGGGAAGCGCATCCTATTCTCCAGCGAGCCGCCATACCGGTCGCCGCGCTTATTCGACAAAGGTGACAAAAATTGATGCAACAGATAGCCATGCGCCGCGTGCAGTTCGATCACGTCCATTCCCAGCCGGTGCGCACGGTGTGCTTCGGACGCAAAATCGTTCCGTAACTGCTGCAAACCGGCTTCATCCAATGCGATTGGCGGGGCATCATTCACAGAAAACGGCAAGGCCGAAGGTGCAACGGTTTGCCACCCCCCATGCTCAGGGGCTAGCGACTGACCTCCCTCCCAAGGCACCTGTACGGAGGCCTTGCGTCCGGCGTGCGCCAACTGAATGCCGATGGGAATCGCCGAGTATTGCCTTATCGCTTTGATCACCCGGTCGAGAGCCGCCTCGGTCTGGTCGGACCACAGCCCCAGGTCTCCCGGAGAGATGCGTCCCGCCGGCGTTGCCGACGTAGCCTCGATGAACAGCAGACCGGCGCCAGACAAAGCCATATGACCAAGATGGATCAGATGCCAGTCGCTAGCCTGGCCCTGTTTGGCTGAATATTGGCACATGGGCGAGACTACGATGCGATTGTTCAATGCCAGCTTGCCGAGAGTGACAGGTGAAAAGAGTTTGCTCACATCAATTGTCCCAGCAATTTAGACTGTATAAATCATATTGATTTAACTTTAATTTTATATTATATATATCTGTTTAAATTATATTATTTAACATGTTTCAGCCTGAACAGCCCGTCGGTCTCGCTGTCGCTGCTGAAATACAATGCGCCGTCTGGCCCTAACGCCACCCCTGCCGGGCGCGCCCAACGCTCTCCATCGGGCAATTGAAAGCCGGTAATCAGGTCATCCACACGCATCGCCTGACCATTCAGAAAACGCACCGCAACGATCTTAGGCGGTCGGCGCGTGGCAGCACTGCCCATGAAACCGCCGCCGGGCTTCGTACCCCATGAACCGTGCAACGCGACCACCGCATCGTATTCCAGGGTAGCGTCCATTGCACCCTTGGGCACAAAAGCCATACCCAGCGGCGCATTGCGCGCCGGGAATGTCGCTGCCGGTATTGTCACTTCATTGATAGGTCGCGGCGGCTGGCTCGACACACAATCATCACGCCGGACCTGTTTGCCATCAAACAGGAACCACGGCATGCCATGGAAAGAGCCGGCGATAAGCTTGCTGAAATATTCCGGCGGCTGATCATAACCCAGATGATCCGGTCCGTTGTTGCTGGCATAAAGCACACCTGTTTGAGGATGCCAGGCGAAACCGACTGGATTTCGCAGCCCTGAGGCAAATGGCTCCCAGTATGCCTTGCCGCCACTTTCGCGCAATACCTCCACTCCGCCGCGCTGATCTTCGAACGAATAACCCTTGCCCAGATACTGGTCGCTACAGTTGCGCTGGATACCGAGACTCACATACAACCGCCCATCCGGACCTATTCCCACGGTGCGGCTGTCATGCCCGCCCCCGCCCGGCAGTGCCGCCAGCAACGTCAATGCACCGGGCGCGATCGAGTCCTGTCCGGGACGATACGGTGCATGATACAAACCATCGGTCATCGCGATCAGTATCTCGCCCTGCCGTAGCGCCACACTGTGAGGATAGCCTCCCGGTTGCGCCAGCACCTCCGGTTTCGTATAGGGCGGCTGCAAGCGATAAACCTTGCCGGAATTTGAACCGGCGTACAGATCGCCGTTCGCTGCAAAGGTCAGCATGCGCGGCGCATCCAGCCGGCTGAGCAATTCCAGCCGGTAACCTTTTGGTACGCGTACCGTCCTGCTTTCACCATCCAATGTCAGCGCCTGATCTTTATAGGACAGAACCTCTGTCCCCGCATGCGCAGGTGCTTTGGCAAAGCACAACAGCAAAAGCAGGGCCAGCTTGCCACAACACGTTCTGCGGCTGACCGACCCATGCAAGAGATCGTGATACATCTCAAAGGCCCATATTAACTAATATAATCATGGCAATACACATTTGATGCGCTGGATTTCCACATTAAAATCCGAAGGTTATACCGAAGTCAGGGTAGGTTTCCCTGCATGATTGGTAAACCGATTCTTGGCAATCGAGGTAAACCTCCTGAACAAATCCGAAACTGATATAGGCGTTGTGCCCGGAAGAAATATTGATACCCGCGCGTTCTCCGAATGATTTGATGTCAGGCAGACCATCCACAGCAGTGCGACGATAAAACGCGCCGACATAGGGCTGCATAAAAGAAAATGACTGATAGAAAACGTATTGCACAAAGGGCGCATACTTGGTGATCCCGGGATTGTTATCCGACCATTTCTCATATGACAGCCCGACACCCAGTCCATCAAGCACGTAATAGCTCACCCTTGCGCCAATGATGAAATAGTTTTTGTTGAAGGCATAACCATTCCCTCCCACCACAGATACCTGGGTGCGCCCCTGCCCGTACAACCCGCCCGCCACTGATGCATATGCGGGTAAAGCTGACAATAACAGCAACGCAGTTACCAGAAGTCTGTTCACTTGAATGCCTCCTATGCAAGCTCTTGATAAAAACGCCAAACAGGCCATTCGGATTGTTCTGGAACGAGCATTAAAGCGCCAATCTGGGCTGTATCGCTACTCATACCGCAGGAAATTCTCCGCCAGTGCATCGGAGCCGTATCGGTCAATCAGGCTTTCGATCTCGGGCAAAAGCACGTCATCCTCGTCCTCTTCCAAAATGCCCTCGCCTACCAGGCGCCCGCCCAAGCCGTCGAGTACCGCTTCCTGAATATCATTCAGCGTTGCCGGAACTTCGCGATTCTCGTCGTTCATGACTTCTTCTATCACCCGCGATAGCGGTTCGCTGGCGAAGGTGTAGATAAAGTCCATCGCTGCGGCGGATTCTCCGAACTGCTCGATCAGTTCATCGAGTTCGTCGATGACCGATTCGGCGACATCGAAGTGGTGAAGGTGCTCGTCTTCTTCGATTTCATCGGGCATTTCGTGCTTGATGAATGAACGAACCGAGGCCAGTGTCACAGGCTCGCCTGTTTCCAATTGGTCGATTAGTGTTTCGATGAGGCTGGATAGTTCTGGGCTTACGCGGCTGGCAATGTCGATTGGATTGCGTATCATGATGTTCCCTCCTGTTTGATTGGGCATTTATGCATGGATTCTGGTTTATTTGGCGATGGTGCGCAACCAGATTTTGAATATTCAAGCGACTTCCGAACCAATCAATCACGGCGCCTTTGGTGCCGGCTGTGGTTGACCATATAAGCACCGCCGGTCATGCCTCAAAGAGGTACAAAATGTGCCGCTTCCCGAGCATCACACGCTTGCGGAAGATGAAATCAACTCTTTCAGCCGAGAATCGATTCCGCAGCATGAAACTCCAAACCGAATGCCTCGGCGACTTTTTTGTAAGTTACTTTTCCGCCAATGATGTTGAGCCCCTTCAGCAGTGCAGGTGATTCCTTGAGTGCCTGACTGTACCCCTTGTTGGCCAATAGCAGCACATAGGGCAAAGTTGCGTTGGTCAGCGCCAATGTGGAGGTCAAGGGCACATTGCCGGGCATGTTGGCCACACCATAGTGGACGATGCCATCGACGATAAAGGTCGGTTTCTCGTGCGTGGTCGGATGCATGGTCTCGACACAGCCACCCTGGTCGATTGACACATCCACGATAACCGCGCCGGCGTGCATCTTGACGAGGTCTCCGCGGCATATCAGCTTGGGTGCGATGGCACCGTGTATAAGCACCGCGCAGATGACCAGATCGGCATTGGTGATCTGCTCCAGAAGATTGTAGCGGTTGGAAAATATCAGCTGCACGTTGGACGGCATCACATCGCTCAAATAGCGCAGCCTTTCCAACGATGTGTCGAGTATTATGACATTCGCACCCAGTGCGGCCGCAATCTTCGCCGCATTAAAACCGACCACGCCGCCGCCGAGTATCACCACCTTGGCAGGCGGCACGCCCGGAACGCCACTGAGCAGGATGCCGCGGCCGCCGTACAGTTTCTCCAGATATTTTGCGCCTTCCTGTACTGCCATGCGCCCGGCCACTTCGGACATGGGTGTCAACAGCGGCAGTTCACCCGATGGCAATTCAACCGTTTCATACGCGACACAAACCGCGCCGGAGGCAATGTGCGCTCTGGTCAACTGTTCGTTTGCGGCAAAATGAAAGTAAGTGAAGATGATCTGACCGGTTCTGATATGTTTCCATTCCGGCTCAATCGGCTCTTTCACTTTCAGGATCAGTTCGGACGCCGCCCATACTGCATCGGCATCTAGAGCGATCTGTGCGCCCGCCAGAAGGTATTGCTCATCGCTGAAATCGCTGCCCATGCCCGCGCCCGTTTCGACGATGACGGTATGTCCGGCCGAAACCAGGGCCGCCGCCCCAGCCGGAACCAGCGAGACGCGTTTTTCGTTCGCTTTGATTTCTTTTGGTATGCCGATCTTCATGCGGGGGTTCCTATTGGATAAAAAAAGTGTGCATTTCGCAGATAACGCTCGGATAGGCATATTAGCAAACTCGACTTGTATCAGGGTGGGGCGAAACGGTGGGAATCTGCAGCATCCTCCCTCCCCGATAACAAGGAAAGAGATGTTGAGCGGTCATCATGATCACCAACGGAATAGCGCTTCCCTGGTTGACTGGTTGAAACTTGATTTCAAGGTTGGCAGCAGCAGTGTAATATTCTGGCCAAAGTATTCTGCCCGAATAAATGCGGATATCCTAAAGATATAAAATCAAGCGTCAAGGGAGGGGTATGGGTTCGATAGAACTGAAGATGGCCTTACTGACCGGTGTAGTGGGCGGGTTGCTCATGGTTGTGATCGAAGGAGTGGCGATGCACGGCAAGGTATCGAAATATCGCGCGCACCTGCACGAGCTAAACCGGACAAGAAGGTACTTCCGCATGTTCACTGAAATTTGCAGCATCACTTTTGTCGTGCTGATCCAGCCAGTGATCGTTACTATGCTGGTGATGTCGGCGCTCGATAATTTCAACCCGCAATTTTCCATCCGTGCGATGGCACAACTGAAACAAGGGACAGGCAACACTGACCAGAAAGAGGACCGCCCTCTCAGGGGGAATTAGCCGCCAGGATCTGCCTGTTTACTTCCTCAGCGGATAACCGATGAGGCGATCTGCACCGGGCCTCATGAAAAAAAATGGGGCCGCATATGCCAGCCCCATTTGAATTGGACAGCTTTGCCATCCGCTATCAGCGCGTGTTCAGGATGGATTCCATGTTGTTATCCAAGTCGTTCACCACCACCCACTCGGTAGCGCCGGCCTTGAGTACCCTCGCTTTCCAGCGCGACAGCCTATCAAGGTATAACCGTGGATCGGCGTTGTCGGTTCCCAGCTTGCTCACGTTCAACGCAACGATGCGTATGCCATCGAGCTTGATCGGGAAATCACGCACCGTTCCCTTGCCCAGTTCTTCCTGCATGTCAGAGAAGATGACGATGGTCTTGTTTCCGGCCTTGGTCTCGTTCAGGTATTCCGCTCCCTGGATCAGGCCACCGGTAATATCGGTATATGCGCTGCCGTGGATAGCCTTGGAAAATTCCTCGATCTTGTTTTTGAAAGCGCGTTTTTGCTGGGTTGCCTGCGAAGGACGCCTGTCAAAGGTGACCTTTGCGACGATATCTTTTTCTGTGAAGCTGCGCGTCTCAACTTTGGCCACCGCCAGCGAATCGCCCGGATTCAGTGTCGCCAGCAGATAACTAATGATCTTGGTAGCCTTGTTGATCTCTTTCGTATAGGTGCCGGATGTATCCACCAACATATACACTGCCTGGCTATGTATACGGCTGTCGCCACAAGCGCCGAGGAGGAACGTGCCGGAAAGCATGATCCACGCGAGCAGTGATCTTTTCATGATGCACTCCCGGATTTGGCATGCCCTTTTACAGGCGCATTTACACGAATTGCCATCACCCAGCGTTCTACCATCAGCGGGATGACGATCAGGACGTCATAACTCAATTCCAGCACCTTGGCGATGCGCCTGAACATCACGCCTACGAACCTGAGCACGAAGCCGAGCCCGCGCATGGACTGCACCAGCACCACTCCGATGACAGTGCGCAGCGAATGCACCACACTTTCCAGCGGTATCGCCACGAAAGCCAATGCGAACGGTAACACGAAGCCCATGATCATCTGTCCGGCCATCGGAATGTTTGCCATCATGCTGTCTGACACCGGGGGTGCGGACGAGGACAGATCACGCATCAGCGAAGCCTTGTCAGCGACCAGCATGTCGCGCATCAGTGCCAGGGACGACTCGATAGCAGCGAGGATCACCAAAAAGATCAACGAGGCCAGCATCAAGCGGCGACGCATGCGATCATCCATGCTGGCGATCTTGGGGAACAGTTGCGTAATGCGCAGCGATTCAAGCAGGAACAGCCCCATCGAGGCCTCCATCAGGATGATCACCAAAGCCGCCACATCCGAAGTCCTCAGGTTGCTGGAGATGTAATCGCTGGCGCCCACCATTTCCGACATCGGAAGCGCAATCAGCTTGTAGTTGATGAATGCGCCGCCCATAGCGATCACCATGACCAGCGCCGAGATCGCCAACTGCACGAATGCGGACGTGGTCAGTGCATGCTCGGTCTTGCTGTCCTTGGCGCGTATCCCCTCGAATTTGGTCATATGGCCATCGATCTGTTTGGCGTTGGTGTTCAGGGTGACCATCTTCTTGTCCATCTCCCCGATCAGTTTTTCCACCGAGCGCCATGATGGCTGCATCCCCTTAAGGATCTTGTGGCGTTCTTCATAGGAACGCCGAAACTCCGCCACGGTCTTGTCGTGGATCTTCTGGATCGACTTGTTGATGTCTTCGAGCAGCTTGCGCGGAATATCGCCGCCCGATTTGATCTTCGAGACCGATTCCAGCGCGCTCACCCATTCCGGCGGCGGTGCCGGGACCTCTCCGCATTTGCGGTAGTCATCCTCGATACGCGTGACTTCTTCCATCAATTTGCGCTGCAATGCGGGGAATTCCTGCATATCCTTGCGGATGATATTGGTCACTCGCTCGAATTCCCGATCGATCATGGTAGCCGCACTTTCCTGACTATGCGCCAGCAACACCGATTGGTTGCGCAAACGCAGGTTTTCTGCACTCAGGAATAACCAGCGGGAAATGAAACGGGTAGACTGTGTAACCAGGTTGCATACCGAGTGGATCACACCATGCATAGGCTTGCGTGCCGCATACAGAAACAACATCACCAGTATGGCCAGGACCAATATGGACAGCGCTATGCTGTCAGGCCAAAACAACCACGAATTCCGGTTGATCATTGCAAATTCCTCCCGTTTTTTCTTGCAGCAGATGTGCCTAAGTTCAGGCACCTCGTTTTGGGTGACAGCCAAAATAGCCTTCCCCAACGAGCAATACTCTGCACTTTCTACAACATTGCTGCAATACCACTTATCTTTATTTTTACCGTTCATCCCTCCTGTGATACCGTTCGTCCCAAATGGCTGAATATTTCAAAGTTAGCCACGCTAATTCTTGAGCCAGATCAAATCATGGATTAGTGGCTGGCCAATCGCTGAAAGGGAAAGGCATCTCCTCGGTGGCAAAAATCTGGAAATCGGCGATCTGCTGCAAGTATCGTCCCGAGGCTGCGGCCGAACATAACCAGGCGTTCATTGGGTGTATGGCTCAGCAACTTCATCACGAACTGAATGACGGCAACGATGCATAGCACAGTTGTACTAACATGAAATGCCAGGAACATCAGCAACATGAACAATCCGCGTATCCATATGTTGCGCTTTCTTCCCGGTGTGACAGAATCTTCATTCACGATTGCATCTCCTGTTAATGACTTGATGATTCCCGGTCGACCTGCTCCGCAAGCTCGTGCAGTGCGCCGGATATTTCCACCTGATAAGCATAAGGCTCTTGCAGTTTTCGCAAGGGCTCTGGCAGCCGTGCCAGATCGGCAGCTGCATGGCTGCGAATGTCTGGCAGCGTAGCACCTTCCGCAAGCCGTTTTCCTCCGCGCATCATGGGCGCGATCAGTGGTTCGCCCTGCTGTGGATCGCTCTCTACCGTCACGACATCCGATGCCATGCGGCCATGTGCATCGTAATTGCGGTACACCTGTTTGCGGCCAGGCCAGGTCTGCTTGCCTTCGGAGCGTTTGCGTCGCGCCTTACCAGCGTACTCCTCGAGCTTGTAGGCGCAGTCAAAATAGGGAACATCGCTCGATGTGTCCATGCGCGTGCCGATGCCGAAACCGTCCACCGGTGCACCTGAGGCAAGCATATCGCGCAGCGCATACTCGTCCAGGTCGCCGCTGGCGAAGATCGTGACATGATTGAGTCCGCCCGCATCCAGAATCTGGCGCACCTGATGCGCATGATCGGCAAGATTGCCGGAATCGATGCGCACACCCTTGATGCGGATACCTTCGCGTTCAAGTTTGGGTGAAAGTGCAACCACTTTCCGCGCAGCTTCTTCGGTGTCGTAGGTGTCGATCAGCAGCACGACGTTGTCAGGCTGTGCATGCGCGAAATGCTCGAATGCCTGCTCTTCATCGTCGTGCGCCTGCACGAAAGAATGCGCCATCGTACCGAACAGCGGGATGCCGAACTGCATGCCTGCCTGTACCGTCGCCGTCCCGCTGAAGCCCGCAATATAGCTGGCACGCGCCGCAAGCAGTCCCGCTTCCGCGCCATGCGCGCGACGCAGCCCGAAATCCACCAGCAGTTTGTCGGGCGCCATCAGCGCCATGCGCGCCGCCTTGGAGGCGATCAGCGATTGGAAATGCAGCAGGTTGATCAGACGCGTTTCGACCAATTGCGCCTGGGCGATCGGTGCGGTCACGCGCAGGATCGGCTCGTTCGGAAAAAATATCGTGCCTTCCGGCATCGCGTGGACATCGCCGGTAAAGCGCAGCGTTGCAAGACTGTCCAGAAATTCCTTGCTGAAGCGACCGGTACTTTCCAGCCAGGCCAGGTCTCCGGAAGAGAAATGCAGACCTTCCAGAAATTCCAATGATTGTTCCAGACCTGCCGCCACCAAAAAGCCGCGCCCGGGGCGCAGCTTGCGCACGAAAAACTCGAACACCGCGATATCCTCCATGCCTGCATCGTGATAGCCCTGCATCATCGTCAGCTGGTAGAGATCAGTGAGCAGCGCGCTGTTGGCTGGGTTCTCTGAAGGATTCATTTGGAAATCCGCAGTTGTCCATCTATATGGCTATGAAAAACCGCGTAATGATTAACTGTTATGCTTTTCACATAACATAATCTTTGGGAGAACCAATTTGTAGGAGCGGGCCATGCCCGCGAAAAGTTTGGTCGCGGGCATGGCCCGCTCCTACAAATTCCAACAGCATTGTTAAGGTTCATCTGAGAATTCATGCAGCAATCTCCTCCACGGTAATGCGCTGCGCACCGAGCTTGACCATTTCTTCTTCGGAGCGTTGCCCGTCACCTGGCTGGACATCCACCGCGCGGATCGCGTCGCTTAGCAGCAGTACCTGATAGCCGTGCCGCAGCGCATCGCGCACGGTGTTGAGCACGCAGTAGTCGGTGGCGAGCCCGCCAATGTACAGCCTGCTGATGTTGGCTGAATGCAATCGGCTGTCCAGGTCGGTGCCCTCGAATCCCGAATAGGCATCCTGTTCCTCGCTGATCGCCTTGGAAATGATCACAGCAGCAGGCGGCAGTTGCAGCGTTGCGGCGAACTTCGCGCCGGATGAGTCCGCGACGCAGTGCGGCGGCCACGGGCCGCCTTGCTCACGGAAGGAACAATGTTTTTCCGGATGCCAGTCGCGCGTCGCATAAACCGGCAGGCGATGTTCAACGAAGATTTGCAGATACCGGTTGAGTGCCGGCACCACCTCGTCTCCATGCGAAACGGCCAGACTGCCGCCGGGCAAAAAATCGTTCTGCGCGTCGACGATAAGCAGTGCGTCGCCGGTTTGGGGATTCAATTTGTTGCGTTCAGTTGTAGTCATGATCGTCAACCATACTCCAAGAATCCTCTCAGCCTTTGATACAGATCAGTGGAACTACCCGTGCAACTTTACGCGCCAGCCCGGCGTGGTCGGCAGCATCCACGACCGCGCTGACATCCTTGTACGCGCCCGGTGCCTCTTCGGCAACCCCGCGCATCGAAGGGCTGCGTATCAAGATTCCGTGTCCGGCCAAATCGTCCACCACCTTGCGCCCGCCCCAGTTGCGTAGCGCCTGATGGCGGCTCATCGCGCGCCCAGCACCGTGGCACGCCGAGCCGAATGCCTTTTCCATTCCCTGCTCTGTCCCTGCCAGAATATATGAAGCCGTGCCCATGCTGCCACCGATCAGCACCGGCTGCCCGGCATCGCTCAGTGCGGCGGGCAGATCGGGATGCCCCGGCCCGAAGGCGCGCGTGGCGCCCTTGCGGTGCACATAGAGCGTCTTTTTTTTGCCATCGATCTTGTGCTCTTCGACTTTGCAGGTGTTGTGCGATACGTCATACAGCAGAGGCAGTTTCGCCTGCGGGAGCACTTGCTCGAATATCTGGCGCGTCAGGTGGGTGAGTATCTGGCGGTTGGCAAGCGCGCAATTGATCGCCGCGCGCATCGCGCCGAGATATTCCTTACCGAGCGGCGAATTTATCGGCGCACAGGCCAGTTCGCGGTCGGGCAGCGCGATGCCATGGCCGGGTGCGGCAATCACCATCCGCTTCAGGAATTCGGTGCCGATCTGGTGGCCGAGTCCGCGCGAGCCGCAATGGATGCTGACTACGATGTCACCGGTCTTTACGCCGAACGCCGCGGCGATCTCCGGCGCATATACATCGGTCACGCGCTGTATCTCGAGGTAATGGTTGCCGGAGCCGAGCGTGCCCATCTCGTCGCGCTGGCGCTTCTTGGCCTGATCGGAAACGTGCGACGGTTCGGCACCTCGCATGCAACCACCCTCTTCGATGCGCTCCAGGTCTGCCGCGTTGCCGAAGCCGTGCTCCACCGCCCAGCGCGCGCCGCCGCGCAGCATCGCATCCATCTCCGTTGCATCCAGCCTGATCGCGCCGGTGCTGCCCATGCCCGCGGGTATCGTGTGGTACAGCGCATCCGCGAGACGCATCTTTACGGCATCGATATCTTCGACACTCAGGCCGGTGTGCAGGGTGCGCACGCCGCAGGAAATGTCGAAGCCCACGCCGCCCGCCGAGACCACGCCGCCCGCTTCGGCATCGAACGCAGCCACGCCGCCGATCGGGAAACCGTAGCCCCAGTGTGCGTCCGGCATCGCCCAGGATGCCTCGACGATGCCAGGCAGCATCGCGACATTGGTGACCTGCTCATAGACCTTGGCATCCATTTCGCGCAGCAGCGCTTCGCTGGCGAATATCACCCCCGGCACGTGCATCTTCCCGAATGGCCTGATGTGCCATTCGTATTCCGATCTGCGTTCGAACAATGCGGGGTCCATGGCGTTCTCTATGTGATCAGACGTCTACGATGCACTGGGCAAGCCAACTACCATCCGGCTGCTGGGCGACCTTCAGCGAGGTGTAGGTCGCACCTTTTATCTCTACCGCGGGATGGTGGCGCGCCACCTCCAGTGGCTCTCCCCAAGCTTTCGCATTGAGATGTTTTCCTTCCAGATGAACTTCAAAGCGGCTGAACAGCATGTTGCGTGTGGCCATCTCGAAGACAAGGCTGTTGAGCCAATCGACCAGCAGCAATTCGGCGTTGGGCGCCATGCAGGAAATCTGCAGCATCTCCTTGGGTTCCACGATCGCCAGATCGGTGATCACCGCAGTCAATGCCAGCGCGGCCTGCTCGAAAGACTGCTCCAGTGTCGCGCCCACACCGCGCACGCCAACATCGGCTTGATGAGGGAAGTGTTCCCAATGTGCGGTGACGGCCATGTGCTATCTTCCTTTATAAATATTTGCAAATGTTACCGGCTCGATTGTGCGCCGATTGTTTCCGCGCGGCAAACCCTCTCCAGCCATGCTAAAGTGCAAAGCATATTGGGGATATCATCCATGATGCACGCACAGCTCATATCGGCAAATAGCTCAGCGGATTTGTTGCGCCAGCAGCGGCTTGTTAACACGCTGTGCTCACCCGGATATTTTCCTCATAAACCAAAAACTGAAGAGACGCACATCTCCTGGGTCTCTGCTCACCGGCCAGGATGCTTACAAGATCAAAAAATCTGTCGATCTTGGCTTCCTGGATTTTTCCACGCTGGAAAAGCGCCGCTTTTTTTGCACCGAAGAGCTGCGCCTGAATCGCCGTCTGGCTGCGGAACTCTACCTTGATGTCGTTGCCATCGGCGGCAACCCGGAAGCACCTGTGCTGGGTAAAGAGCCCGCCATCGAATATGCAGTACACATGCGAAGGTTTACCCAATCGAGCCTGATGGATCGCATGCTGGCTCGCGGTCTCGTCACTGCCGGGCATATCGACAAGCTGGCTTCTCTCATCGCCGACTTCCACTCATCGTTGCCGGGTGCCACAAAGGATTCCCCGTATTGCGCTACGACCGAAATAGAAAAGGAAGTGCTGGAAAACTTCGCGCAATTGCCGCAACTGTTCAGTGAACCCGATGACCTGGCGATGCTGAAAACAGTGCGCGGGGCCAGTGTGCAGGCGTTCTCGGAATGCGAGCCGCTTTTCCGGCAGCGCGCAGCGGCAGGTTACCTGCGCGAATGCCATGGCGACCTGCACCTCGGAAATATCGTGATACTGGACGACAAGCCCACGCCTTTCGACTGCATCGAGTTCAGCCCCGTACTGCGCTGGATCGATGTGATCAGCGAGATCAGTTTCACTGTGATGGACCTGCTGCGGCGCGGCCAGCCGCATTTCGCCTGGCGCCTGCTCAACGCTTATCTGGAAAAAACCGGCGATTATCAAGGATGCGGCGTTCTGCGTTTCTATCTCGCCTACCGTGCGATGGTGCGCGCCAAGATCGCCGCGATACGCGCCGGTCAGCGCGGCGCAAGAAAAAAACCGGAGTTGAAGTCCTGCCGCAGTTATCTGCGCCTGGCGCATAGCTGCCTCACTCGGCGACGTCCGGCAGTGATCATCACCCAGGGATTGCCGGGTTGCGGCAAGAGCACCTTCGCGCAGATCGCGCTGGAGCGGCTGGGCGCGATACGCATCCGTTCCGATGTCGAGCGCAAGCGGCTGTTCGGACTGCCGGCACTGGCCGACAGCAAGGCGCTGCTCGATGCCGATATCTATAGCGAGGATGCAACACTCCGTACCTATGCACGGCTAAAAGAGTTGGCGCGTGGCATCATCACCGCGGGATTTACCGTCATCGTCGATGCCGCTTTTGTACTCCGGACCGAGCGCGAGATCTTCCGCGCGCTTGCGCACGAGCTGGACGTGCCTTTCGTCATCGCCACTGTGCAGACCGATGCGGCACTGCTGGCTGAACGATTGGCGCTGCGAAGCAGCAAGGGCAACGATGCCTCCGAGGCTGATATTTCCGTAGTGAAAAAATTGCAGTTTGTACAGGAGCCGTTACGGGAAGAAGAGCTGGGTGCCACCGTGACTTTCATCAACAATGGCGATATTGATGATCTACGGTCTGCGCAAGAAGCATGGAAGTCCCTTGAACAACGGCTGGAGTGATGTTTGGATCCCAATGGCTGCTTGCACATGAGCCCGTGTGTAATATGCACTGATGAAAAGCGGATCTTCAATGCGAACCCCCAAGAAGCAATCAACATTGCTGTTAGACGCTTCCTCATTTACCGCTCATCCGAAATAGCCGACCTTTCATCCTTATGGGATTGATTCTATCGGGCCCATTCATTAATTTACACCCACTTGGCAAACTTATCGAAAGATAAGGACGCAAAGTCACCGGCCTAAAGGGAGCTAAGGTAGCGGGACTGCGATACGGATGATCTTCCGTGTGCACAAACTGATTACTCCCTCCTTGCCCTGGCTGATTCATTTTTTGTGTTACCCAGCGGCTCAACTTTAGCGCATTATTTATTGGAAGAAATACTGTGAAAAAGTCAATCTGGATTACCTTGGTAGCAACTATTATGTTCTCTGCCTCTGTACAAGCCGCACGTGCCGAAGGTAACTTCTACGCTGGCGGGCCTGTGGAGGAACGTGCGGCCATGATGTCACCCGAGAAGACCGCTTATCAAGATGCTCAGAGGGCAGAACACCAATGTGTAGGTGAACATCAAAGGGACTACAGTTCTGCCTGCTCAAAGTTATTCCTGGCAACCGTACGGGCCCAGCAGAACTTTGGTCACTTTATTGCAACCGGTGAACATGCACCACAGTATCGTCAAGTTGCAGCCAAACCAGTGGTACTCGAGCAAGCTGACCAGGAATGGCCAGACGATGTTATCAAAGCAATAGTAGCCCGCAATCCTAATTGGACACCAACTCAAAAGGCAGAACAGTTAAGGTTGTATAAGTATTCACATTCCTGCGCCGGTTGTTAGCAACATCAAAGCTCGAATTCAGAAGATATTTGTTGAGGTGCTACGCAATGTTGCAGCGGGGATTGGGCAGGAGAGGCCGAGGCGTGGCGATATGACCCCAGTCAGTTATATGACCTTGTAATCAGGCTTCCCGAAAGCAGATACTCGTCAAGTTCTGCTTACGACACAATGCGGAACTTCGTATTGTACGGTTAACGACACATTTCGGAAGTTCAACGTTTTGAAAGGAGATGTTCGTCAATATTCCAATGGTGATGAGATCTGCTTTAACATTTCCTCAAACTGTTTAATGGGCACCGGCTTGCCGAACAAATATCCTTGGAAACGAGTGCAACCATTTTTCAGGAGCAGTTGTCGTTGTTCTTCCGTCTCCACCCCTTCGGCAATGACGTCTATGTCCAGGCTTTGTGCCATGGCAATGATGGTGCGCACAATCGCTTTATCGCTGTTATCGGTGACAATATCGCGTATGAACGACTGGTCAATCTTGAGTTGATCCAGCGGTAGCCGTCTTGAGGTATTGCAAGGATGAATAGCCGGTGCCGAAGTCGTCCATATGAGAACTGGATTCCGATTTCGCTCAATGCTGTTCATGGTTGCAATGGTGTCTTCGATATTCTCCAGCAACAGGCTTTCAGTCAGCTCCAGCTTGAGCAACTTCGGGTTGATGGCATGGCGTTGCACGGCAGCTTGCACTTGAGCCACGAAATCAGCCTGGTGGAATTGTTTGGCGCTCACGTTTACCGCCAGCACGAGGTCACGGGTTAGAGCATCTTGCTGCCATGCCTTGAGCTGGGCGCAGGCCGTCTCCAGCACCCAAAGGCCTATGGGCAGGATCAGCCCGGTTTCTTCCGCCAGCGGAATGAATTGAGCAGGCGATACCAGGCCGCGTGCAGGATGTATCCAGCGGATCAATGCCTCTGCACCCAATGGACGATGTGAACTGTCGACCTGGATCTGGTAATACAGATGAAATTGCTGGAACTCAAGTGCGTTGTGCAATTCACCTTCCAGTGAGACACGGGCAGAGATGTTTTCCTGCATCTGCCGGTCGAAGAATCGCAGGGTGTTGCGACCGGCTTTCTTGGCCTGATACATGGCGATGTCGGCTTGTTTCATCAGTTCATCTGTCGCTCTGTTGGTTGCCGCTAAACAAGGTGACTCCGATGCTGGCGGTGCAGCGGTATACATGCTTGCCAAGTTGGTAAGGTTGACTGAGGGCAGCGAGAATTTTCTCGCCGATGGTTTCCGTCTGTGCTGCCGCTTCAATGGGTTGCTCACTCAGGTCTAACAGCATCACCACGAATTCATCACCACCCAGACGGGCCACGGTATCGCCTTCGCGTACAGCAGGACTCCAGGCGCTGCGCGACCTGTTGCAGCAGCATGTCCCCGATGTCATGGCCGAGCGTGTCGTTGAGGGTCTTGAAATTGTCCAGGTCAATAAACAGCAGTGCACCTTCTCGGCCGCTACGCGCACTGGAAGCCAATGCCTGTTGAAGCCGGTCCATTAGAAGCCGCCGGTTGGGCAGCCGGGTGAGCTGGTCGTAGAACGCCAGATGCTTGATCTCGCTTTCAGCAACTTTTCTGTCCGTGATGTCCTGGGTGACGGCCACAAAATTGGACACCCTGCCATTGGCATCGCGAATCGCAGCCGCAGAGAGATCCACCCACAGGATATTGCCGTGATTCGCGATGTAGCGCTTCGTAATGTGATAGTGGTCTCGTTTGCCAGCGAGAATTTCGTCGAAGTAGACTTTCTCCAGTTTCAAGTCATCAGGATGAGTGAAATCGGCGAAGTTCATCTGCATTAGTGCCTCAGCGTCATATCCCAGCATGGAACTGAAGGTCTCGTTGAAACTGGTTACTCGTCCGTTGCTGTCGGTCGATGCAATGCCGGTATGGACGTTCTCGAAAATGCTACGGAACCATTTTTCGCTCTGTTTTAGGGCTGACAGGGCTTCTTCCCGCGCGGTATCGTCATAGTGAGCCGCCACCCAGACCTTCCCAAATTCCGGATGATGAAAAGTCGCAATGCTGACATGACACCAGAAAATTATTCCATCCTTTCTGATGTTTTTTACCTCGCCATTCCACACCCCTGCTCTCTCAAGCTCTAGATTGATCATGTTTGCCACCGCCTCGGGACTAACCTCGGAAGGGGCATTCAATATGCTTACATGCTTGCCGATGAGTTCGTCAGACTGATAGCCAAACATACGTTCAAACTGCGGGTTTGTATAAACAATCAATCCATCACTTGGACGAACCAGGAAAATGCCTTCCGCTACGCTGTTTAGAATCTCGCTATGAAATCGTAATAATTCCTCGGCTTTCTTGCGCTCGGTGATGTCCCTGTAACGAATGAAGAGAGCAATAACCGTTTTGGAATTTTGATTTCATAAGGTAATCCTGATTTACACTTACCAGAATAATGTTGGTATTTGACATTTTTTCGACTGGCCGCTATTGGCACGAAGCAGCCCTTCGATCCTTGTAATAGCTTACCCGAAAGCGGAACCTGGTGAAGTTCGGCTAACGACACTTTGTAGAATGTCGAAGTTCCAGCTAGCGGACGGTCAACGGAATGCTTAGCGGCGCGGATGTTCTGCGTCCTTTGCAGCACCTGGTTTGGTGTCTTTGAGATTGCCACTGAGAAGCCATTTCTCAGCATCCGCCACAGTCGAAAAAACAGCTACGCGCATCCCGCGGTTTACCGCCACGGTCTCGGCAAAAGGCATCAAATCGCCTTCGGCATTGACATCAACATAGGCGAACTCCTTGACCGTCCCTCTGGCTTTGACACTTTCTTCCGCCACGATCAGGAAAACATCCATCGTGCCCAAACGGGGGCCTTCGAGACGCTCTTCTACCAATACCCTGTGACAGTTGCGGGCAATGCACTCTTCACGGATTTGTTCCAAATACTGCGTCACATTTTCTTTGCTGTTTCGGCCGGTGACAATGGCGTGCAGATAATTGGGCTTCTGGAGAATTGTTAGTTCGTACGTCATGACAGACCTTCCTGTACTCAATGACAAAGTTTAGACGCGGTGTAAATTAATGAACTAAAGTTCAGAATTATTCCCACGATGATATTTGGATTCATTTATTTTATATTAATACAATTTGATTAACTTCAGCACCCTATCCTGAATAATTGGAACGAGCAATTGAGAAAATTGAAGGGCTATTGCGAATAGCAGCTTTTGGCACGAAGCCGATATTCGATCCTTGTAATAGCTTACCCAAAAGCTGCCCTTGGGTTTATTCAATCAAGTCAGTTGATAGGTTACCCGGAAGCGGAGCCTGGTCAAGTACGGCTTACGACACAAAGCCGATACCACCACCCCAACCATACAAGCAGAACTTCAACGAGCAAACGCAGCCGCGGAAGCGCGTGAGCGCTGATGTCGGCTGGAGCGCAGTGTTGGGCAGCAGCTGCAACAACCGGACCACTCTGCCCGGTGCCCCTTGAATAGAACCACACCGGCATCGTTACAAGCGTCTACCTCGAATGACACGAATCAGTATCACCACGACAGCGATGACCAGGAGGATATGAATGAATCCGCCCATGGTGTATGAGGTGACAAAACCCAGTAGCCAGAGGACAACCAGGACAATCGCAATGGTCTCAAGCATTTTTCTTCTCCTTTTGTCAGAATCTGGCGAATGTATATCTAGCGGCCCACTGGCGCCCAACAGTTATTAGACGAACGCACCGGTTAGTACTATTAAAAATAGCGAGGCGTGCATATTTTCAACAGTCTTTGATTCATTTAACACACCCTAATTTTGCGCGTCCGCATATGCATAATAGTACGGGCAGGAGCGAGTGTCTGCTTTTGCCCTGTGTTACTATGCAACGAGTTTACCCCCAACCCACGACACCATAGCGATGCAATCCGTAACCAGCCGAGTTATTGTCCTCGCGATCGTCGCCCTGCATCTGGCTGGGTGCGAGGCGATTGCGATTAGCGCCCTCGGGGGCGGCACATCGGCCGGGATATCCTACACAATGTCCGGTACAGTTTCCCGCACCTTCACCGCATCCCTACCCAAGGTTCGGGCGGCCACCCTGGCAGCACTTCAAAGTATGCATATCGATGTGCGCTCCAGCGGCAAGGTCGAGGGCGGGGAAGAGATCAACGCGAAATCCATAAACCGTTCTATTGACATCGAGTTGGAGGAGATCAGCCCCAACGTCACCCGCATGTCGGTAAGCGCCAAGTCTGGATTTCTCCGCTCCGACAGCGCTACTGGTGCCGAGATACTCCTACAGACCGACCGACAGATGGGAGGGCCGTAAACTGCTGAATAATTGCATTTGGCGCAATTCTTTCAGCGCCATCCTTCCAATGGCGAAAGCAAAGGAGTATCCGATTCCGTCAACTTCCGGAGCTATAATCATTGGAAGTGCGCCCGCACCAGAGGTTCGAATCAACTCGGCCATACAAAATTTACAGCCAATGATGCACAGACATATGATGCAAAAACTCTCTCAACAAGAGGTTCTAAATTTGCCGCAGTTCACCTTTGAGTGAACCACAGCACCCCATTTTGAATAAATGAATCGAGCAACTGCTTAAGTTGGATGGCACTTGCGAACGGCCGGTTGAATCCGCAGCACAAAGCTGCCCTTCGAGACTTGCAATAGCCAACCTACAAGCGGACATTGGCGCTTTGCAATCAAGTCATTTATTTAGATGTCGCTCGAAATCTTCCTCTTCCTCAGCGACGACGGAAGCACGCACAGCAGAATAAAACCGAGAGGAAAATTCTTGGACAACCCGCTTCTGTTCATCTTTCAATCCGGATTTTGCCAGGTTGCGTGCTAAATGTTCTTCGCACTCTGACAAAATATCAAGAGGTGCATCAAATTGAGTCAGCGAAAATGACAATGCTTGACTGAGAACGTATTCAATAGCTGCTATGCGACCGACAATTTGATCTTCGTTCATGTGACCCCCGATGTGCTCCTTTCGATAAAATCCGCAATGTCTCTCATCTATACTGCATCCTGCCGTGAAACAAATGGATTATCAAGTTGAATTTCCACTATTGGCTCATAACCGAACGTCGACCATTGTGTAACTTACTGGAGAGCGGGGATTGAAGCGCGGCCAAATGCTGCTTCTACTTCGGTACGCAACGCCGTCCTGTCCACCCCCTGATAGCGCGGCGAAAAATGCATCGGGATGACGCTGCCGACATGCGCAGCACGCGCGATCTCTCCGGCCTGGCGCGCGGTCAGGTGGAACTTGCGCTGTCCGTGTTCGGCATCGCGTTCCAGAAATACGGCTTCGATGTAAAGCAAGTCGGCGCCGTGCGTTAACTCAACGATGCGCTTCAAGTTGTCCTGATGCCATGCGACATCGGTGACATAGGCGATCTTCTGGCCGGGCACGATATGCAGAGCGGGCTGCAACTCGGCCAGCGACACCAGCCGCTCGTGTTGCACATCATCCTCGCGCCACTCCACGCGTATCTGCCACTGCTCCGGTTCGTTGCGCAGCACGGCCTGCTTCATGTCACGCAGCCATGCTCCCACCGGCAGGCCGAGTTCCTGCAGCCGGTTCTTCCATACATTGACGTGCGCCTGCTCTTCGAGTGTGTAAGCCATGCAAGGAATGCCTCCATGGTCGAGCAATGCACAGCGCACATGCAATGCAGGCTCGCGCAGCAACACATTGTCCGGGCAGATCACGCTTGTTTCGTCTTCGCGGCGGAACCCGTTGTGACAGCGGAAACTGGCGAGCCGCCCTGCCCCATTGCCGTCCAGTTCGGTGACGCGCAGCGTAAAATCGGACAGATAGTTTTGCACCAGATTCCAGGTGTAGGCGCGCAGCTTGTGTTCCACCTGCGCAAGAAAGCCGGGCGGGCCGTATAGTTGCAAATCCTTGTCCCGACCGAGCAAAATGCGCAGCAGCCAATCGAATCCGATGAAATGATCCATGTGCGCATGGGAGACGAAAACATGACTGAGTCGCATCAGTTTGCGCGGCGGCAGCGCCCGGATATCGCCCAGATCGAACATCAGCGCGCGATGTTCGAACAGGCAGTCGACGAATAGTACGGGGTCTCCCGTCGAACCGTTTACCAGATGGGGATGAAAAGTCGGGCGCATGACAATACCATGTATGGAGCATTGCGCATCTTCGTTCTACAACACCACCGGACGATCCGGCATTTCGTTGAGCTTGCCGCCGCTTGCCGGAAAGTGGCGCGACAGATGTTCACCCACCGCATGTATCCCGGCGAGCACGCCCGCTTCGAAATGTCCGGCGCGGAAAGCCGCCTCCATCTCGTGGCAAATCGTTTCCCAGACTTCCTTGCCGAGCCTGACGTGGATGCCGCGATCGGCAACGATCTCGACATCATGGTCGGCCAGCAACAGATAGATCAGCACGCCGTTGTTGTGCTCGGTATCCCAGACGCGCAACTTGGAAAACACCTCGATGGCGCGTTGCTGCGCGGTCTGCCCGGCCAGCAGCGGTGCCAGCTCCAGCGAGGCCTCGACCGCGAAACGGATCTGCCCGGCATGCCGCGCTTCGGTTGTGCGGATCGCCTGCTCGATCGCGTTCAGCGCGCGCAGCGGAAAGACGCGCCGCACCGCCGCGCGGCCGATCGACAGATGTCGCATCACTCGTTTTAAATCCATGAGAGCCTCATTCACCAGCTCCCCGATGCGCCGCCACCGCCAAAGCCGCCGCCTCCGCCGCTGAATCCCCACCGCCCCCGCCACCGAAGCCGCCGCCGCCAAAACCGCCAGCCGTAGCCGCCGATGCCGCGTCCCACCGCCGCCCAGCAGCACGAACACGAATGCCACCACGCCGGCCAGCACCGCGATGAGCAACGGCGCGACGGTCAACCAGGCCAGCAACCCCAGCCCTCCGCCCATCAGCAACGCGGCGGGAAAGCGGCCGAGCAGCGCGCGCAACATGCCGCCCACGCCACCACCAGCACCGAATGCGATGAACATCAACGACTCGATATCGTATTTGCCGCTCGCGGCGGCGCGCTGTCGGCGCCGGCAAGGGTTCGCCATCGACGACCTGCATCATCGCAGCCAGGCCCGACTCGATGCCCGGATAAAAATCGCCGCGCTTGAAACGCGGCACGATGATCTCGTCGATGATGCGATGCGCAGTGGCATCGTTCAGCACGCCTTCCAGACCGTAACCCACCTCGATGCGCAACGTGCGGTCATCCTTGGCGACCAGCAGCAGCGCGCCGTCATCCACGCCCTTGCGTCCGAGCTTCCATGTCTCGACGACGCGGATGCCGTATTGTTCGATGGTCTCCGGTTGGGTGGTCGGCACGATCAGCACCGCAAGCTGCGCGCCCTTCTTCGCTTCGAAGTCGGCGAGCCGGGTTTCAAGCGCCTGTATCTGTCGCGCATCCAGCGTGGCGGTCAGGTCGGTGACGCGATGGGTGAGCGGCGGCACAGCGACATCGGCGTGCGCCGCTCCGATGAACGTTAGCCCGGTCAGCAGCAGCGCAAGCAGAAATACTCGCGCCAAGGATTTTGTCATATCAATCCGCCGAAATCCGGCCCTTGGGCGGCGGTGCGAAATCCACCGTCGGCGGACGCGGAGATCTCCTTCTCGTTCTCCACCGTGAACGTCGGCTTGACCTTGTAGCCGAACATCATCGCCGTCAGGTTGCTCGGGAAGGAGCGCACCGTGACGTTGTATTCCTGCACCGCCTTGATGTAGCGGTTGCGCGCCACGGTGATGCGGTTCTCCGTGCCTTCGAGCTGCGCCTGCAGGTCGCGGAAATTCTGGTCGGATTTCAATTGCGGGTAATTCTCCGACACCACCAGCAAGCGGCTCAATGCCGAGGTCAATTCGCCCTGTGCGGCCTGGAACTTGGCGAAGGCCTGCGGATCGTTGATCAGCTCCGGCGTGGCCTGGATGCTGCCGACCTTGGCGCGCGCCTCGGTGACGCCCAGCAGCACGGTCTGCTCCTGCGCGGCATATCCCTTGACGGTGTTGACCAGGTTGGGGATCAGGTCGGCGCGGCGCTGGTACTGGTTCAGCACCTCCGCCCAGCTCGCCTTGATCTGTTCATCGGTGGTTTGAAAAGTGTTGTAGCCGCAACCGCTCAACAGTGTGGCCAGTAAAACTATCCATAAGGTGCGCATCGTTGGTTCCTCTTGTTTGTATGTCCGAGTTTGAATGCTGGATTTGAATGCCCTGAAAAGACAAAGAAACTATAGCACTAAACCGATAAAAAGCCATTGGCACTTGCAAGCGCGAACATCTCCTGCACGCCGACCCAAGGCCGGCATCTAGAATCAATCGTCCTTGTCTCCGCCCATCCGCTTCGTCACATATTTCAGATCGAAGTCGAGGATGCGTGCGGCAAGCTTGTCGATCAGGACGGGCTTGTTTTTCTCGTCGTGATCGCCCTTCTCGCCCCGGTCATCGCCGCCCTCTTCCCTGTCCGCGTCGGCATGTTCCCTTTTGAGCAGTTCGCGCATCGTCTGGATTTCCTTCTTGCCGACCTTGGGCTGGTTCAAACGGTAGGCACTGATCGCGGATTGGAAATAGCGGTCTAGTTGGGAGGAGAAGGCAGCATCAAGCAACTGCATTCCGATCCATGTGTGCATCTGCGTCTGGATGCGTTCCAGCAATGCAGCAGCGTCGAAGGGATCGGGAACGGCGATGGTGGGAACGGCGGCGGGGCGAGAGACGAAATCATTGGCCTGAATCTGTTTAATCTGCTGGATGATGGCGCTATCCTCGGCAGGACCTTCGCCCGACCAGCCATGTACCGGGGAGTCTCCCGACAGTTCAGCCTCAATAATACCCGGCAGCGCATTACTGGAAAAGCCGAAGCCGTTCACCGCGCCACCGGGTTTGAGTCCGGTTGAGCGTTCTACCGACGCCCCCCATCCAATGCGTATGAGGTCATCTGAGCTTCCACCTGATCCAAATGCAACCGTCCCATCCCAGCCTGCGGGTGTAGTCAAAGCTGCCATGTTGGCTTTAAAAACAGCCTTCGCAGCCGCAGATTCTGCAACTGTAGCTATTGCCATACCTCTATCATCGCGAGTGCCGATAACCGAATTGACCGGATCGAGAATGATGCTTATAAGCGTTTGTTTGCTTTGTTTGCTGCTGGAGACGGTGTACCGGTAGACGATTTTGCCATCGCTCTCAAGAAGGAATCTGGATCGAACCGCCGGATCGATTTTAGTGGCAGGCACAAAGACCGTTGTTTCCAGAGCAGGCGGCTCCATGCTGTCGTTCCAGTAGGTGATGTTGTAATTGCCGGAAACGGGATCGAGAGAGATACTTTCACCGGGGTAGGAATGTGCGGCAAACGAAATGGTCACGGCTGAGGCAAAAACAAAAAGCTGAAGTTGGGCTCGTATTTTCATGATGGTTGTTCTCCTATTACTTGGCTTTACTTGCCTGAAAGATACACGTGGAAATGGCGGTTGGGACCGTTGTCGAGTACGCAACCGGGGATTGCGAGGCTGTATGGGGGATTGCAATGCAGATCGGCGGTCGCCCCACTTTGATTTGCGAACCTTTGAAAGTCCTTGAAGCGGGATTCGGGTATTGCGGTGTCAAGTTGATTGGCGCGAATGTCGATCTCCTCGCCCCGGCGATGCCCCTTATGGTCGCCAGTCCATTTCCCCGAAATATCGAACTTGCCACCCCATATCAGGCTGGCATCGTTCAGGTGCAGCAAAGGCCCGTCGGGATAGGCGGCGTTATATTTATTGACTATCTTCTGCAAATTTGTTTTAGCTTGCGCAGTCAGCCAGTGGTTGTCAGTATGCCTGTTTTCAACTGCGCCGATCAATACAAAGTCCGGTGATGCGGTGAGTGTCGTCAACCCATCCACCTTGACATCGATCCTGATCGTTTGCGGGTTGTTGGAACAGGCAAGATTGACACAGGCGACGGTGATGTTGTGGGTACCGGAGATTTCCGGCGCTTTAAAGGTGAACCCGACCTTCCCTTCAGACGACGTGGTTCCGGTTGCTCTATCCAGCGTCCCGGTATAAGGAGGTATATGCCTTCCGTCATCGTGATTGTGTCCACCAGAGCCTGCCTCCACATCGACCTTCATGTTCACCAGCACGTCGCTTTTCGGAGACGTCTGGCCGCCCACTGATTTTTCAACGGTTGCAATCACGTTTGCCGTGCCCGATGGTACTACCTTGTCCAATGGATCGGTTGTCAGGGAGAGGGTGTATTGCGCCAAAGCACAGCCTGTTTCAAAAGGATCCAGTTCGTACCCAGCATTGCAGACACACGGGAAGCCGGACATGTTAGCCGGGCAACTGTTGACGGACACACAGCTTGTTTGAGTGGAGTCGGGCTCATAGGTGCCGTTACAGGTGCATGTACTTCCGGTAGGCGTTGAATTGATGGGGCAAGATAATTGCGTGTAAACAGCATAAGCCATATCGCGCGGACCAACGCAAAACACATAATAATTGCTGTTATAAGCAGCGCGATAGGACGTAACGACAAAAACGTCAACATATCCGCCTGACGGGCCATTATCCGTCAGAACCGAGGTAGGGCAAGAAAGCGGTTTGGGCCAAAATTGGGGGCCGGCATTGAAACCATTTACATCTTCTGCAAGCATATGATCATGCCCGGCCAGCGTACAGCTTTGAACCGCATCGATCGAATCCATATGGTTGCAACTAATGGAACTGCTGCTCAGCCCACCCGAGTATGTAACTGATGTGCTCACAGTGCCAACAGCGTGAGCCGGCTTTACCATCGTCATAGACGAGATCATGATGACCAAAGAATATAGCGCTACGGTCAGTGATGCAGACCGTACCAATCTCATTGGATCAGACGCTGGCGCAGCCATCATTTCCCCTTTGATCGTTCAAGTTATCAAATTATGTTTTTGGTTATCCCCAAAGCTGTGCGGCACTGTGCCACTCATGCGAACCTGCTGTCAATCATCACAAAAATTACTGGCTGCCTTTTCTCCGCCAATGTCCTTGATGCGCAGCGTGAATTACCATGAGGGAATGACAGCACTGTCCGCTAAACCGCCTGCCCCGCCGCGTAACCCGAAGCCCACGCCCACTGGAAGTTATAGCCGCCAAGCCATCCGGTGACATCCACCACTTCGCCGATGAAATACAGGCCGGGCACTTCGATGCATTCCATGGTCTTCGACGACAGCGCATGCGTGTCGATCCCGCCGCAAGTCACTTCGGCCTTGTTATAACCGGCCGTGCCGGACGGCGTGATCTGCCAGTCGTGCAATTGCGCTGCGATCAGTTTGCGCTCCTTGTCGTTGTATTGATTGAGCGGCTTGTTCTCGATCTTCTGGTGCTCGGTCAACTGCGCGCACCACACTTCGGAAAAACTTTTCGGGAACCATTGCGCCAGGTAATTGCTCAGCAATTTTTTGCTGGCCTTCTGTTCGGTCAGCAATGCCAGCGCATCGCGATCCGGCAGCAGATTGATGTGCAGCGGTTCGCCATGCTGCCAGTAGGACGAGATTTGCAATATCGCCGGGCCGCTCAGGCCGCGGTGGGTGACCAACATGTTTTCGCGGAACGATTGCTTGCCGAAACTCACCACGGTATCCAGCGAAACGCCGGTCAGGTCGGCATAGGGCTTCCAGTCATTGGGCGCAAAAGTCAGCGGCACCAGGCCGGGTTTCAGCTTGGTGATGGGTATGCCGAATTGCTCGGCGACGTGGTAGCCGAACGGGGTCGCGCCGGTCTTGGGAATGGACAGGCCGCCGGTGGCGATCACCAGCGATTCCGAGTTGAAGTCGCCGCGCGATGTGCTGACGTGGAACCGGTGGCTCTTATGGTCTGCCCGAAGCTCTTCCTCCGGCTCGACTTCCGGCGCACCGCCTTCGGAAGATGGGTAATACCTGATCTCGCCGACTTCGCAGTTCATGAAGCGCTTCACGCCGGCCGCTTCGCATTCGCCGCGCAGCATCGCGATCACCGCGTCCGATTCGTCATCGCAGAACAATTGGCCGAGCGTCTTTTCGTGGTAGCCGATGTTGTGTTTTTGCAGCAGCGCGATGAAATCCTGCGGCGTATAGCAAGCCAGCGCCGAACGGCAGAAATGCGGATTGTTGGAGATGAAGTTCTCCGGCCTGGTGTTGATGTTGGTGAAGTTGCAGTGTCCGCCGCCGGAGATACGGATCTTCTCCGCAAGCTTTTTGGCATGATCGAGCAACACCACGGAACGGCCGCGCTGGCCGGCTTGCATGGCACACATCATGCCCGCGGCACCGGAGCCGATAATGATCACATCTGTTTTCATGTTTGTTGGATTCCGCTCATGTCGAGCAATAATTTATGAGCGAATTGCTTGTTTCAGCGCATCGGGTCGTTCAGCACATCCGGTCGAACCTGGTCACACCGGCTCCTCCAGTTTCTTCCACAGACAGGACCCTTTGCTCGCCTTGTCGATATCGGCAAGCTGCCGCTCGTGCTCGGCCAGCTCTTCGGCGCTCGGCAGCAATACGCGCAGCTTGGGGCGCGACGCATCGGTGCTCAACACGGCAGGCTTGCGCATCATCGGCGTGTCATCGCCAAGCAGGCTTTCCTGTCCGCGCGTCATCGCGAAATAGACTTCTGCGAGCAGTTCGGTATCGAGCAGCGCGCCGTGCAGGCTGCGATGCGCGTTGTCGATCTCATAGCGGCCGCACAGCGCATCCAGGCTGTTCTTCTTGCCGGGATGCATCTCGCGCGCGACCTTGAGCGTATCCATCACCGCGTTCTGCAGCGGCGGCATCCCGATCAATTCCAGTTCGTGATTGAGAAAGCCGATGTCGAACGGCGCGTTGTGTATGATCAGCTCGGCGCCTTCGATGAACTCCAGAAAGCCGGGGGCGATGTCGGCGAATTTCGCCTCGTTCTGCAAACGCTCATAAGTCAGCCCGTGTATCGCCACCGCACCCGCCTCGATCTCGCGCTCCGGATTGAGATAGCGATGGAAGCGGCGCAATGACACCTTGCGCCCGTCCAGTTCGATCGCGGCCAGCTCGATGATGCGATGGCCCTGCTTGGGGTCCAGTCCGGTCGTCTCGGTATCCAGCACGATCTTACGCATCGCCACTCTCCTGTATCATTTCCACGCCGCGATTCGCCAACTCATCGGCGCGCTCGTTCTCGTCGTGCCCCGAGTGGCCCTTGACCCATACCCATTCGATCTTGTGTTGCGTCGCCAATTCGTCCAGCCTGCGCCACAGGTCCTCGTTCTTCACCGGTTTCTTGTCTGCAGTCTTCCAGCCGCGCTTTTTCCAGTCATGCACCCAGGTGCTGATGCCCTGCTGCACATATTTTGAATCGGTGTGCAGCCGCACATGGCAATGCCGCTTCAATGCTTCCAGCGCGGCGATCGCGCCCATCAGTTCCATGCGATTGTTGGTGGTATGCGCCTCGCCGCCGAACAGCTCGCGCTCCTTGCCCTTGGTGCGCAACAACGCGCCCCATCCGCCCACCCCGGGATTGCCCTTGCATGCGCCATCGGTAAATATTTCCACCACATCCTTGCTCATTCGCTTGCCCTGATATAACCAGCCGCTTAGCTGTCGTCTTTTGACAAACCAGTGGGATGGCTTGTCGTTCCATCAAAAGTGTTTCGTTGCAGATCTTTCCCGTTACGCTGCGTTATCCTGTTATTCAATTTCGGTGCCGCCGGCAGCAGCTTGCTCACCAGCCCTTCGTTCCACTTCGGCTTGATCAGGCGCATCCCGTGCACGCGCTTGATCGCGTGCAAAAAATACACACCGCCGCTCACCGCCCACCAGCGATCGCCCGCGGCTTCCATGAAAGAAAAGCGCTCCAGCCATTTGCTGGTTTGGAACGGCGGCGCATAAGCCGCAAATCGTCCTCCGGCCACTTCGAAACCCAGCAACGCCAGCCAGTCCTTGAGGCGCGACAACGTGATGAATTGGCCGCGCCAAGGGTAGCCCTGCTTCCTCCCCAGAGCACGACGCAGACCCCACAGGCTGCGTGGATTGAAGCCGCTGATGATCAGATTACCTTCCGGACGCAAAACCCGCACCGCCTCGCGCAATATCTGGTGGGGATATTCTGCAAACTCGAGAATATGCGGCAGCAAAACCAGATCCAGGCTGTCGCTGTCGAAAGGCAGCTCAGTGCAACACAGGCGCACATGGTTTCCCGCCTGGTTGCCCGCGCTGAAACGCAACGGCATCCGGTTGCTGTGCAGAAAATCGTGTTCCGGCAGCCCCAATTGCAGCGCGTTGTAGCCAAATATATCGGTCACCGTGCGGTCGAAATATGCCTGTTCGCGTTCCAGCACATAGCTGCCCTGCGGAGTGGCCATCCATTCGCTCAAACTTTCTGCAGTTGACTTACAATTGTGCATTGCCTACGTTCTACTTGTTCAATGATTGAAATCACCGCCATCCCCGCGCTGCAGGACAATTACATCTGGGCCATACACGACGACCGACATGCCGCCGTGGTCGACCCCGGCGATGCTGCGCCGGTGATGGCCTTCCTGATCGCGCACGGCCTGCAACTGGACGCGATCCTGTGCACCCACCGCCACGCCGACCACATCGGCGGCATCGCAAGTTTGCGTGAAGTATACAACGTGCCGGTGTATGGGCGGAGACATCCGAACAATCCGCATATCACCCATGAGCTGCACGAAGGCGATAAACTCAAGCTGGACGCGCCCGGAATCACATTCGACATCATCGAGATCCCCGGCCACATTGACGATCACATCGCGTACATCGCGCCGGGAATGGTGTTCTGCGGCGACGTGCTGTTCGGCGCAGGATGCGGCAGGAACTTCGAGGGGACGCCGGCGCAACTGCTCCATTCACTGCATCGTCTCGCACAACTCCCCGATTCCACCCGGGTGTACTGCGCCCATGAATACACCGCCGCCAACCTGCGCTTCGCGCTGGCCTGCGAACCTGGTAATCCCGCCGTGCAACAACGCGCCGCCACAACCAGGCAGTTGCGCGCAGCAAACCAGATCACCCTGCCCTCCACCATCGCGCTGGAAAAAGCCACCAACCCCTTTCTGCGCTGTACCCAGCCGGAAATCATCCACACCCTGCAACAGCGCGGGCTGACCGACACCAGCGAGCGGGGCGTCAGCGAACTGGGCGTATTCACTGCCATGCGCGCGTGGAAGAACCATTTCTGATTGCGGCAACAGGCGTTCTGGGATATTCTGCGCGCCCTTCGGAGAGGTGGATGAGCGGTTTAAGTCGCACGCCTGGAAAGCGTGTTTAGGATAATATCCTAACGGGGGTTCGAATCCCCCCCTCTCCGCCAGATCACCAGTAAATACGCAGCGCGGTGAAAAAAGGGCAGAAGCGGATAGAATTTCGCTGTAATGAATTTTTAAAACCAGCTGTCCACCTTGTCGTCCAGCTCCGGCTGGCACTTCTTCAACTGGGCATTATAGGCAGCCGCTTTACTCTTGACCTTGCCGGCCACCTGCTTCAACCACCCCTTGCTCTTCCAGCTACCGCTCTTGTAACCATCATACCCTTCGTGATAGACGAGGTACTGGTTGTAGGCATCCCACTTGGAGATGCCTAGGGTGCGTTGTGTAGTGTAGGTATACCAGCCAACAAAGTTGATTGCATCGGCAAATTCATCACGATCATGGCCGCTGTTACCCGTCTCCTTCATATACTTTTCCCAGGTCTGATCTTGCGCCTGGGCATAACCATAAGCCGATGAGTTGCGCGGAAGCGGGATAAAAAGAAACCAGTCGCGTTCCGGTTGTGCATCACTGACAAAACGCGACTCCTGATCGATGATCGCCATCATTACCCACACCGGCGTTCCCCAGCGTTTGTTCGCATCGCGGGCAGACTTATACCAATCGGTATCACCACGGAAGATGGAACAGAGATTATCGGTCCGCGCAGGCTGATAGGTCGCACAGCTGGAGTTCATCAACAACATGGCCATCACAGCAAGGTAGGGGCGGGACTTTAGAACCATATATCTATTATCCGCATATCGGCGCAGCAATCAACACCATGACGCCGACAGGCCGGGGGCGAAAGTGCAGTAATTCATTAAGCTAACCAGTTCCGTTATGTGTCGTGGTCTATGCGTTGTGCGTAGCTGCTTTTCGGTAATCAATTACGAGGATTGAAGTTCTGCTTGGTGCCAAAAGTAGACACTCGCTTAGTGGCACGCTGTCAGCGACATAACATGAGGCGACCGACTGACCGCCTTGTTTACGCCTCTAAGGCGCATAAATAAAACATCAGCAGTAAAGAATATCGTTTGCCAGGATTACAGACCCACTATGGTTGCCACCGGATCCATTTTACGCACCATGTTCAGTATCTGCATACTTTGAACCTTGTCAGGATCAAATTTCACAATCAACGCATAATGAGTACTGTGACAGTCGAACTCTACACAATCAACTCCATCACAATCTGCAATCCATTTTGCCAAATGATCTTTCTTTTGAGCATCTAACTCTGGATGTATATGAATTAACATATCTGCTGTACTCATCATCGCCTCCTTCCGTTGCGGAAAGATGAAAAGATAAGGATAGAGCAAGACATTACCGTATCCTTACAAATATTTTAGATCTCTAAATTGGGAAATGCTAGTAATTATTTGGGGCTATAGCTGACTTTAGCGACCTGCAGCAAAGTGCCAATTGCGGGAGTTTGTTATTCGAGTTGTGGTGTGGATTACCAAAACGCTTCATTAAAATGATAACGCCGCATTATTGCGGCGTTAGTTTATGTGTCGGCTTATGGGATGCCGATAGAGTCAGTCATCAAATACTGACTTGGGTAACAACTAATGATAATTGATTGTTGAAGTGTCGATAGGCGTCTCCTTATAACGGTTAACCCTTCCGATACCTTGCTCTAAAAGCAAGTATATTTTATACACCTAAATTCTTGCATATTCAACTTAAAATAAGTGAGCCAGCTACTTTCGAAGCTCAATTATCTATTGCTACCATAAGCAGACATTGTTGATAGACGTCAGTCGACAAGGGGAAATTGATTTAGTAGAGCAGGCAAAGTTGTAGGTATATACTTCATTCGCTACTCCAAATGTTTCTGGATATGAACGCATGAAAGAAATTTTGCAATACCTGAATAAATATGGTGACAGACTCGACTCTGAGATCGCTATCGCTATAGGTATGCCGCTGGCTAAAGTAAGACTCGAAATATCAGAGCTTACTGCCAAAGGGGATATTATGTCTTGCCTTTCTACCAGGTATGAGAAGGGTAAGAAAATCGAGGGTATACGGTGCCGATTAGCTGGATATATCCCAAAAGTAGCGCCTGGAAGGAAACCAACGTCTCAGCGGTAATTTGCGAAGTACGGCTTTGTGTCAAAAGCTGCATATCACCAGTGTCCGCTTCCAGCTAATCCAATTACAATTCTGATTTCAAAGCGCCAATGACCGCTTTCGGTTAGGCTATTGCACAGTTTGAAATTCTGCTCTGTGCCAAAAGGAGACATTCGCCCCTGCCAGTACTATTATGCATATGCTGACAAGTAAATTGCACAGTGCCATTAATGCATCAAGTGCCTATCATGAACCTGCATGCATCGCGATTATTAATAGTGCAGGCCGGTAGATCTGTTAAGTGACTGTTGGACTTCTTCAAACTGGGATCGTAATCCCTGCTGCGTATTCGAAGTGGTCTGATAACTTAAGGAGGTGCACCATGACTAAAGAAGACAAACCAATCGATGTGGAGCTTATCGCCTGCGAGGTATGCCTGAAGGAATTACCTAAGTCCGAAGCGTTAGTCCCAGAGGCGATAGACTACGTCGTGTACTTTTGTGGCTTGGATTGCCATGAAAGGTGGAAGAGCCAACGTTCAAAGCTAGGCGACCAAGCTAAAAAGTCTGTCTAAAATCTGCTTCACCGATACCATTGCTGGTAGAAGCCAGCCATTCATGAACGGCAGCTATGTGTCGTTAGCCGAACTTCACGAATGTCCAGTTTCAGACAGCTGCTTTTCCAATGGTCCTTGCCATCTTTTCCACGCTTCGATTGCGAATCAAACCTTGCGGCGTCTGCTCTGCCACGTATTACAATACGTCCCCGACCTTCCCGAAATTCCACCGGAGCCGCACTATGACCGACCAATCCGATCTGCTGATGTTGCGCGACAAGTTGCGCGCCTTCGCCGAGGCCCGTGACTGGGACCAGTTCCATTCGCCGAAGAACCTGAGCATGGCGCTGATGGTGGAAGTCGCCGAGCTGATGGAGCATTTCCAGTGGCTCACCGAAGCACAATCGGGCAAGCTCGATGCCGCAAAGAAAGCGGTCGTCGCGGAAGAACTGGCCGATATCCTGCTGTATCTGGTGCGCCTTTCCGACAAACTGGGGGTGGACCTAACTAAGACCGCGCTGCAAAAACTGGAGAAGAACGCGGCAAAGTATCCGGCCGAACAGGTGCGCGGCAGTTCCAAGAAGTATTCCGAGTATTAATCGGGCTTTTTAGCCCGGGTTGGCATCCCGACGTCCGCCTGACGGGCGCGCAACGCAGCCGCAATTCCAGCCTGTAAAACCTTTCCCCACCGTGGTTTTGCCGTCCGCTCGCGATGTTTTTCCCCGCCCCGCCAGCGATCCCCTGCTCCCAAATATCAATATATCTCCAAAAACCCAGCGTCCGCCCTATGCCCGGCTACGGGATTCCAGTCCGCCATGAGCAAGCCTGCCCGGGCCGAATCGTCCAATGCCACGCAGCGTTTCCCCCTGAAAAACAGGGCCTTTTGGCTGCCCCTTGACAAAAGAACGTTCGTTCTTTACAGTATACAGCACGTTCGTTCTGCATCAATATTGCCATGACTGATTCCGATACATCCGACGCCAATCCAGACTTCAACCTCAGAGACGGCGAATATCTCGCCAAACTCCAGGACTATTACGCCGACTGGAAAAACATCCCCTCTTACGCCAAGTTGTGCGAGGTGTTTGGGATCGCTTCCAAATCCTGGGTCAAAGCCATCCTGACCCGCCTGAACGCAGCCGGCTTCCTCGAGCGCACCCCGGATGGCGCATGGATCCCTTCCCGCCAGTTCTTTGCGCGCCCGTTGGCCGAATCCTCTGTTCAGGCAGGCATGCCCGTTTCGGTGTCCGCGACCCAGGGGGAGTATTTCGTCATCGATGACATGCTGATCGACAAGCCATCCGAAACCACGCTGATCCCGGTCAAGGGCGATTCGATGATCGAAGCGGGTATCCATGACGGGGATATCGCCGTGGTGGAAAAACGCAATCTTGCGAGTGTGGGTGACATCGTGGTGGCCATCGTGGATAACGAATTCACCCTGAAGACACTGGACAAGGAGCGCGGCAAATACATTTTGCGCCCCGCCAATTCGGCCTACCCGGTCATCCGTCCGCAAGGCATCCTGGAGATATTCGGCGTATTGGTCGGTTTGATCCGCAAGTACCGGAAGTAACCGTGATGCAGACCGCTATTCCTCCGGGCGCCCGGCCGAACGCCGCTCGTCCCCGCAATACGGACCGGCAGACTAAACGCGCCATGCGCGGCCTGTTATCGCTGACCCATCCCAGCAAGGAATTGTTCTATCGGCAGCGTGCCTTGCTGCGCAGTGCCGTACCTGCCGGCTTCCCTTCCCCGGCCGATGACTATGTAGAACAGCATCTCAGCCTCGACGAGCATTTGATCCAGCATCGCGAATCCACCTTCTTCATGCGCGTCGCGGGTGACTCGATGCGCGGACGCGGCATCTTCGACGGTGACCTGCTGGTGGTGGACCGTGCCCTGCCTGTTACGCATGGCTGTGTGGTGATCGCGGTTCTGGATGGCGAATTCACCGTGAAGCAGTTGCTGCATACCCCGGACGGACAGGTATTGCGCGCGGCACATCCGGGCTATCCCGACACGCTCATCAAACCGGAACAGGATCTTTCCATCTGGGGGGTGGTGAGCTGGAATATTCATAAGGTTTGATCTTAGAAAAAGCGATTGGAATTTTCCCGAAAACCATGTGACCGGGCACCCGTAGGAGCGGGCCATGCCCGCGAACAAAGAGAATCGCGGGCATGGCCCGCTCCTACAAACGAATTAGGTTAATTCATGCAACGCGCTATCGCGCTAATCGACTGCAACAACTTCTACGTCTCCTGCGAACGCCTGTTCCAGCCCGGCCTGGAAGGCAAGCCGGTGGTGGTGCTCTCCAATAACGACGGTTGCGTGGTGTCGCGCTCGCAGGAAGTCAAGGACCTCGGCATCAACATGGCCGTGCCGTGGTTCCAGCTGAAAGACCTCGCCAAACGCCACGGCATCATCGCCCTGTCCTCCAACTACGCGCTGTACGCCGATATCTCCAACCGGGTGATGCGGCTGTTGTCGCAATGCAGTCCAAACCAGGAAATCTATTCCATAGATGAATGCTTTCTCGATCTGACCGGGATGGACGCCATGTCCGACCTGACCAGCTATGCGCAGACGATACGCGGCACCATCAGGCAATGCGTGGGCATTCCGGTGTGCGTGGGCATTGCACCGAGCAAGACCTTGGCCAAACTCGCCAACCATGTCGCCAAGAAGCAGAAGCAGTATCACAGCGTATGCGACTTCAATGCGATGACGGCACGCGTGCTGGACAATCTGCTCGCCAAGATCGGGGTCGGCGAAGTCTGGGGCGTGGGCAGGCGCAGCGCCGAACGCTTGCAGCAGATGGGCATCGCCACGGTGCTGGAGCTGAAATACAGCCCTGCCAAGCGCGTCCGCGCCGAGTTCGGCGTGGTCATGGAACGCATCGTGGCGGAACTGAACGGCGAAGCCTGCATCGGACTGGACGAGGTCACCCCGCCGCGCCAGCAGATCATCTGCTCGCGCTCGTTCGGCACGTCCGTGTCTTCGCTGGCAGACCTGGAACAAGCGGTCATCGCCTACACCACCCGCGCCGCCGAGAAGCTGCGCAGCCAGCATTCCCTCGCGGGCGGCATACAGGTCTATATCCGCACCAATCCGCACAAGGCCAATTCCCATCAGGCAGGCGACCCTCAGTACCAGCCGGCCATGCTGCTGCCGCTGTTCGAGCCCACCGATGACACGCGCCTGCTGTGCCGTGCCGCGCTGAGCGGACTGCGGCAGATCTACCGCAGCGGCTACGCGTATCAAAAGGCGGGCGTGATGCTCACCGAAATCATCGCCGTCGCATCAAGGCCGCGCACGTTGTTCGAGGATGCCGCGGCACAGCAAAAATCCGCGGCGCTGATGGCGGCACTCGATCACATCAACCGCCGCATGGGCAGCGGGACGATGCAGTTGCTGGGCGAAGGGGTCAGGAAAAACTGGTCCATGCGGCGCAGGAATGTGTCGCAACGCTACACAACGGAGTGGGGCGAACTGGCGGTAGCGCGATGAGGTATTCGGCTCAATGGCTGAAGATCTGTTCCGGCTGAGTTTCGCCCCGGTTACCGGTATCCGGTTACCCGCATCAATTCAGTTTTTGAAGTTTCTTTAGTCTTGGTGACGCCAGCATCAGGTAGTAACCCATCGACCACAAAGTAAGCAGTGCCGCCAGATACAGCAGCCAGGAGCCGAACAACTGGCAATCGAACCCGGCTATCCTGTCGTGATACAACAGCAGCAGTATCGCAATCATCTGAAATGAAGTCTTGATCTTGCCTATCATCGATACAGCGATACTCCTGCTTTCGCCAAGCTTGGCCATCCACTCGCGCAACGCAGAAATAGTGATCTCGCGTCCAATGATGATGAAAGAGATGATGGCATCGGCGCGCCCAAGTTCGACCAGCACGATCAACGCGGCAGCCACCATCAACTTGTCTGCAACCGGATCAAGGAACGCGCCGAATGCGGAAAATTGATCCAGTTTGCGAGCCAGATAGCCATCCAGCCAATCAGTAGTCGCCGCCAGAAAGAACACGGCGGTGCTGACCATATTTTTGTGATGCAGGCTGAGCGTATCGTCGGTCAGATAAAATACCGAGACAAATACCGGAATCAACAGGATTCTGAACCAGGTAAGCAGATTGGGGACGTTGAGCGGCATGTCTCTAGTGTAGCTGCTGGTAAATCTTCTCCGCAAGCGCTTTGCTTATTCCCTCCACCTGGCTGAGTTGCTCGACGCTCGCCTGTTTCACTTCGCGCAGGCCGCCAAAGTGGGTCAGCAGGCTGCGCCGCCGTTTGTCCCCCACCCCGCTGATCTCTTCCAGCGATGAGGCGGTGCGCGCCTTGCCGCGTTTGGCGCGATGTCCGGTGATCGCAAAACGATGCGCTTCGTCGCGGATCTGCTGGATCAAATGCAGTGCCGGATCATCTTCGCGCAATTGCCGCGCTGTGCCATCAGGATAAATCAATTGTTCCAATCCGGCTTTTCGCTCCTCGCCCTTCGCCACTCCCATCAGCGCCAGATCGTTCAAGCCCAATTCCTGCATCACTTCCATCGCGATATGCAACTGCCCCAAGCCGCCGTCGATCAGGATCAGGTCGGGGCGCGCTGCCTCCTGCTTTGGGCCGTCTTCGGCCAGCTTCTGGTAGCGGCGCGTCAACGCCTGGCGCATTGCCGCATAATCGTCACCCGGGGTGATGCCGGTGATGTTATAGCGGCGATATTGGCTGGTGCGCATGTCGAGGTTTTCATACACCACGCATGAGGCCTGCGCCGCTTCGCCCATGGTATGGCTGATATCGAAGCACTCGATGCGCTGCAGATCCGGCATATCCAGAAATTCGCGCAATTTGTCCAGGCGCTGCTTCTGTCCTCCCTGCTGTGATTTTCGCTGTTGCAAAGCCAGCATTGCGTTGTGCCGTGCCATTTCCAGCCACTGCTTGCGCTCCCCGCTCGCCGCCTGGCTGATCTTGACCGTATGTCCCGCCTGTTCGCCGAGCAATTGCGCCAGAGTTTCGTCGGCACACCCGGCATCCAGCACCAGCAATGGCGGCACGCTGCGATTCAAATAATGCTGCGCGATGAACGCCTGCATGATCTCGTCCGCCGGCAGATCTTCGGCATGATCGGGAAAGAAACTCTTGTCGCCCAGATGCCGCCCGCCGCGCACCATCGCCAGATTCACGCAAACCAGTCCATCCTGCTGTGCCAGCGCGATGATGTCTGCGTCGGTCGCGCCGCCGGTCGACTCGACAAATTGCTTTTGTTGCACGGTGTGCAGCGCGCGCAACTGGTCGCGCAGGGCGGCGGCAAGCTCGTATTGCTGCCCTTCTGCCGCTTGTGCCATCGCCGCGCTCAGCGTCTGCTCGACTTCCTGGTGGCGGCCTTGCAGCAGCAGCACCGCGTTGCGGATGTCGTTTTGATAAGCCTCCTCCGAAATCAGCTTCACGCACGGTGCGGTGCAGCGATGGATCTGGTGCAACAGACAGGGACGGGTGCGATTATTGAACACGCTGTTTTCACAGGTGCGGATGCGAAAGATCTTTTGCAGCAGCTGGATGCTTTCCTTGGCAGCATACGCATTCGGGTAAGGTCCAAAATATTGGTGTTGGCGATTGGGTGTGCCGCGGTAATAGGTCAGGCGCGGAAATTTGTCTCCGGTCAGCACGATGTACGGATAGGACTTGTCATCACGGAACAGAATGTTATAGCGCGGCCTGAGTGACTTGATCAGATTGTTTTCGAGCAGCAAAGCTTCTGTTTCAGAGCGCGTCACGGTGGTTTCGATGCGCGCAATGTGCGTGACCATCAAGCGGATGCGTGGCGAGACATTGGTTTTCTGGAAATAGGAGGCCACGCGTTTCTTGAGCTGGTTGGCCTTGCCGACATACAGCACTTCACCCTTGCCATCGAAAAATCGATAAACACCCGGCAACAAAGGCAGGCTCGCCAGTACCGGTTGGGGATCAAAAGGCCGGTCGGGATTCAAGGTGTTTCAGGTGTTGCGCAATGTTGCCGATTACCGTCTCGAACATCGCGGTGGTCAGGCGTTTGGTTTGGGTGTTGTAGCGGCTGCAATGGTAGCTGTCAAACAGCTTCAGTCCATTGGGGAGCGCATGCTGTGCGCCATGAGCAAACGCATAACTGCCCTTGCGCTGCCCCAATGCCATCAGTACCGCTTTATGGGCGATCGTGCCCAGAGCCAATATCGCGCCGCCTTGGGGCAATATCGCCAACTCCTCGGCAACAAAGCCATTGCAATTGCGAATCTCGCCCGGTTCGGGTTTGTTCTGCGGCGGCAGGCAGCGCACTGCGTTGGTGATACGACAGCCACTCAGGCGCAAGGACGGGTTGGCATTACCTGCCTCATTCAACGGCTCGGCACTGCTGGAAAAGCCAAATTTATGCAACGAACCGTACAGCAGATTTCCTGCAAAATCTCCGCTGAAGGGTCTGCCGGTGCGGTTCGCTCCATGCATCCCGGGAGCCAGACCCACGATCAGGAATCTGCTGCGATTTTCGCCGAAAGAACTTACCGGCAAGGCATGATAGTCAGGATGTTCCGCGCGCACCTGATCGAGAAATCCGGCCAGTCGCGGACAAAGCCGGCAATTGCTGTTGAACGTAAACATTCCGCATTGTTTCACGCATCGGCATTCTCTTCAAACTCCAGCACGTATCCGCCCTCGCCGTCTTGCCCCAGCACCTTGACCAAATAGGGCATCACCTGCTGCAGCACGCCATGCAACAACCACGGCGGATTGATGATGAACATCCCGCTGCCATACATGCCGAAACCATCTTCGCCGGGCTTTTGCACGCTGAGTGCAACATTGAGCCAGCTTTTCACCGGCAAACGCTTGAGTTGCTCGGGCAACTGCCGCGGCTTCGGCTCGCTGCAACTGCGGATACCACACCGCATACATCCCGCCGGCAAAGCGCTTCAGACCTTCACGCAGCGCCGATACCACGCGCTGATAATCCTGCTTGTCTTCATAGGATGGGTCGATCAGCACCAGCGCGCGGCGCGGCGGAGGCGGCAACAAGGCTTTCAGGCCGCCCAGACCATCGGCGGCCTGTATCAGCACTTTGGATCCGTGCGCTGCAAAATTCTCCCGCAAAATTTCACTGTCGGCGGGATGCAACTCGAACAGCCGCATCCGGTCCTGCCCGCGCAACGATTCAACAGCGACCAACGGCGAACCGGGATATAGCTTCAATTGGCCATCGGGGTTGATGCGCTTCACCAGCGCCACATACTCCGCCAATGGCGCCGGCAGATCTTCGCGCCCCCACAACCGTGCTATGCCGCTTTCATACTCGGCATTCTGGGCTGCATATCCGCTATCTAGGGAATAGCAACCTGCCCCGGCATGGGTGTCGATGAACCAGAACGGCTTGTCTTTCTGCGCCAGATAGCGCAGCAACTGCACCTCGATGAAGTGTTTCAGCACGTCGGCGTGATTGCCGGCATGAAAGGCGTGTCGGTAACTCAGCATGGTTTTACATCAGGGATTGTGCGGCACGCGAATTTGCCACACCGCTTCGCGCCGCAAACTATACCGGCCATCAGGCTGGCATCTAATGCAGCGCGCGGGAATAGGCTGACTTCAGGAATGGAAGGATTACAGCGCAGTCTCGTCGGTTTCACCGGTGCGTATGCGAACAACCTGTTCCACTGACGATACGAAAATCTTGCCATCCCCGATCTTGCCGGTATGCGCGGATTTGATGATGGCTTCAACAGCCGCATCAAGCAGATTGGCCGGGATCACCACCTCGATCTTGATCTTGGGCAGGAAGTCCACTACATATTCCGCGCCGCGGTACAACTCGGTATGGCCTTTTTGCCGGCCGAAACCCTTGACTTCGGTAACCGTCAGCCCGCTGACACCCACCTCGGAAAGTGCTTCGCGCACGTCATCCAACTTGAATGGTTTGATCACAGCTTCGATTTTCTTCATGTTGGTTTCCTTGAAAGCGTTGATTGGTTCCCGACCGGATCCTGATCAAGTGCAGATATCAGGTTTGCCCGGCGCAGACATTATTTCACGTTTGGTCGTCTCTTAGTACCTGAGCCCAGGAATTGGTCCCGGCGGCCTGGCTGTTGCGGTCATGCAGCACACTCAGATAGATGATGTCAGATGCCACTTCCTGCGGGAAACCCTGGCGGTTGATCCGAGAAGTCGTCATCAGATCGGCCAGATAGGCGTCAAATTCAGAAGAGTCCCACAACGCCATGATCTTTTCGAGGATATGCGGGAAATGATATTCCAGCGCGCGCGGATAGTTCTGCTCGCGGTTATTCAAAAACTTCAATAATCTTGTATCCATAATCAACAAGGTTGAACGATTTTGAAACACTGTTCCGAATCAACGCCGGGTATCGAATCTGCCCAGGCTGCAACATAACAAACTTCGGATAATGCGTAAAGCATTTACCCGATCACACAACCCTCCGGCCTCAGCGCTCAGTCCAGTTCAGCATAGATGACGTTGACTACTTCCAGTTCATTGATGCCTGTGGGAGTGCGCAACGTTGCGACATCGCCTTCGCTCAATTTGAGCAATGTGCGCGCCAGAGGAGAAACCCAGCTGATCCGGCCACCTGCCACATCCGCTTCGTCCACACCAACGATGCTATAAGTACTCTCGCAACCGTCGGCGTCACATACCGTCACCGTCGCACCGAAAAACACCTGATTACAGTTTCCGCGTTGCGCCGGATCGACAATCTCGGCCAACTCGAGCCGCTTGCGCAGGAAACGCACACGGCGGTCGATTTCACGCAGCCGCTTTTTGCCGTAGATATAATCGCCGTTTTCCGAACGGTCGCCGTTGGAGGCCGCCCAGGTGATGGTTTTGACCAATGCCGGGCGCTCCACCTTCCACAGATGGTCCAATTCCTGCTGCAGCTTGCGGTATCCGCCGGGCGTGATGTAATTCCTGGCGCCGGCCGGTAACTGCGCCGAAGGTTCCAATTCCTCTTCTTCGAAATCGGTTTCACGTGTGAATGCTTTGCTCATGCGCGGATTTTACAATATTGGGGGATAGGCTTGGCGGCTGTAGATACCATGCTAAGAATCATAAAGCGGCCGGATTGTTCCAGCCCTTATGAAATATGGCGTCCCCAACGAGATTCGAACTCGTGTTACCGCCGTGAAAGGGCGATGTCCTAGGCCTCTAGACGATGGGGACTTTGACTTTTTTCAGCTCTTTTGGTGGAGATAAGCGGGATCGAACCGCTGACCTCTTGCATGCCATGCAAGCGCTCTCCCAGCTGAGCTATACCCCCGGTACCTCGAAAGAGCGCGCATTATAGTGATGCGACCTATGCTTGTAAAGCTGCAATGCTCTATCAACAAATGGATTCGGCGCGTGGATGTATCGAGCGTTTGCGATGAACCGACAGCCGCTCCATCCGCCGGTCTTATGCCTGCCCGGTCTATGCCTGCAAAGCGGAAGCGATTCAGTATTTGCAAGCTGTGTGCATTGTGGCGTAACGACAATGGCGACTGCGTCTGGATATGTTCCGTATATTCAGTTCTGCACTTGCGCGAATGCCATTTGCACAGATCGCGAGCACATTCGCTAACCATCACCTACTGAACTTCTGGCCTTACGTCGCAACAAACCCCCGGCATCGTCTTTCTGTCAGAATATTCCCATTCGCATGCCGATGACCTCGGCAATGGATGGGTTGTTCAAATACAAATGATTACAAATCAGCATGGTTGGGCATTCGTGAAACGCTATACTAATACACTTTGCTAAATGTGATTTCCTGCTCATGAATACTGACGCAATGCGTTATTCTTTCTGCACCCTGCTTTGTCTCTGGAACAGCCTGGCGGTTGCGGGGGAAACTTCCGATCCTTTCAACACCGAGGCGATGCTTCCGCCCAAACCCGCGCTGCGCATCAATGGCGTGAGCGGGGATCCGTGCGCTCCGCAACCGCTTGATCACGCGCTCAACCTGCAGGAAGTCGTCAACCTCGCGTTATGCAACAATCCGCAAACCCAAGTTGCCTGGGCCAATTCGCTGACCCAGGCTGCACTGGTCGGGGAAAGCAAGGCAGGTTATTTGCCCAGTGTCGATCTGAATGCTTCAGACAATCACACTTCAGGCACCACTCCTGGTGTCGATCAACGCAGCGCCGGCGTGACTTTTTCCTATTTACTGTATGACTTCGGTTCACGCTCCGCCAACCTGGAAAACGCCCGCCAGTTGCTGACTGCCGCGAGTACCACGCAAGACAGCACGATGCAGGCGGTATTTCTTGCCGCGGTGCAAGACTATTATCAGGTACAGGCAACCAAGGCCGCGCTGGATGCAGCGCTGGAATCCGAGCGTGCAGCGAAGGAAAGTTTCGCTGCTGCAGAAGCACGCTATAACGCCGGCAGTGCAACGCCTGCCGACAAACTGCAAGCGCAGACTGCTTATTCTCAAGCCACACTGAACCGAATCACCGCCGAGGGCAATCTGAACAACGCGCATGGCACGCTGGCAAACATGATCGGACTGGATGCCAACCGTGAAGTATCGTTGGTCCCTACCAATATGACCACTATACCGGACCATTTTGAAAGTGATATCAGCTCGCTGATCGAGCAGGCACGCCAACGCCGCCCCGATCTGCAAGCTGCCGCCGCGCAAGTAAAAGCTGCGGAAGCCAGCGCAGATGCCGCCCGCGCGGAGGGCAGACCAACGATCTCGCTGAATGCCTCGTCAACTCAATACAATTACTCGGGTATCAATTCTCACGGCTCGCAGGTGGGGATCAATTTGAGCGTTCCGATCTTTTCCGGATATTCAACAACCTATAGTTTGCGCGCTGCAGAGGCTCAAGTGGGTGCCAGAAATGCCCAACTGGAACAGGTGCGCTTGCAAGTAGCGCTGGATGTCTGGACGGCCTATCAGAACCTCACCACCGCAACACAATCGTTGCGCACCACCGCCGATTTGCTGGACAGCGCGGAACAATCGGCGCGCGTCGCGCTGGGCCGCTACAAGGCTGGCGTGGGCAGCATACTGGATGTGCTGAATGCGCAAAGTGCTCTGGCCAGTGCGCGCCAGCAACGTATACAGTCAACCTTCAACTGGAATATCAGCCGCGCCACGCTTGCCCAGGCAATGGGTAGTCTGGATGCGGGCCTGTTGCAAACCTTGTCGGATGCCAGCGGTCAAAAGCCCGGCGTAAATCCATCACAAAAAACCCAGCCATGAAAAATATATTCCGCTCCCCGCTTGCATTGATCATTATTGGTGCTGTCGTCATCGGTGCCGGCATCGCCATTTATTGGCGGCTATATGAGGAAACCCAGACGCAATATCGTACGCAAGCAGTGGAAAGAGGCGACATCAGCCAGACCGTATCTGCCAACGGCACGATAAACCCGGTGACACTGGTAAGCGTGGGCACCCAGGTGTCCGGCACGGTTAAGAAGCTCTATGTGGATTTCAACAGCAAGGTTCAAAAGGGGCAGATTTTGCTGGAACTCGATGATGCCCTGCTCGCCGCGCAACTGAAACAAAGCCAGGCCAATTTGCAAAATGCCCAAGCCTCGCTTGATCTGGCGACTGCCAACGAAAAACGCACACGCGATTTGTTTGCGCTGGAATATGTCGCCCAGCAGGAACTGGACACCGCGGTACAAGCCAAGAAATCCGCTGAAGCACAATTGCTGGCGGTTCGCGCGCAATTGGAAAGAGATCGCGCCAACCTCGCCTACTCGGTGATACGTTCACCGGTATCCGGCGTGGTGGTGGACAGGGAAGTCGATGTGGGGCAGACCGTTGCCGCCAGTTTGCAGACCCCGACACTGTTCAAGATCGCGCAGGATCTGTCCAAGATGCAGATCGATTCAAATTTTGCCGAGGCCGATATCGGCAGCATCCGCGTCGGGCAGACAGTGCGCTTCACTGTGGATGCCTTCGCGGATCGGCACTTCAAGGGGGAAGTCAAGCAGATACGCCTTAATCCGACCACTGTATCGAACGTAGTCACCTACGACGTGGTGATCAACGTGGACAATCCGGAGCAGATTCTGTTACCCGGCATGACTGCTTATGTGAACATCGCGGTGGCCGAACGCAAGGATGTATTGCTGGTTCCCAATGCAGCGCTGCGCTACAAGCCGGCCGATAGCGAAATAAAGAAACTGCCGGCCAGTCCAGGTCCGGCAGCCACTCCAGGCAACCAAACCCAGAAAAACGGCGGCAACCGTCCCGGCGCTACACAGGGTGGCAAACCCAAACGCGACGCATTTTCCGGCAAGGTATATGTATTGGAAAACGGCAAATTGAAACCGGTCAGTGTGACGCTCGGCATCACCGACAACCGCAATACCGAAATCGTCGGCGGAGAACTCAAGGCAGGCGACCAGATCGTGATTGGCGAAGCACAGGCGGCTGACAAATCGGCAAGCCCCGGCAGCAGACCGCCGATGAGATTGTTCTGATGAGCGACACTCGTTATTCGCATCGAAGGCTTGCACAAGTCCTACCAGACTTCTGCCGGATTGTTCCCCGCGCTCAAAGAGGTGAAACTCAGCATCGCTGCCGGCGAATTCGTCGCGATCATGGGTCCGTCCGGTTCGGGGAAATCCACCTTCATGAATATCCTCGGCTGTCTCGACAAACCCAGCGCCGGCCGCTATTTTCTGGATGGACGCAGCGTCGCCGAACTGAGCAAGGACGAACTGGCCTTGCTGCGCAATCGCACCATCGGCTTCGTATTCCAGGGTTACAACCTGTTGCCGCGCATGTCGCTGCTGGACAATGTGGCACTGCCGCTGATCTATTGCGGTGTGGAACATGAGGAACGCCAACAACGTGCGCACGAACTGCTCGCCAAGGTCGGGCTGGCAGACAAAGCAGGTCTCATTGCCCAACAAGATTTCCGGCGGCCAGCAACAACGCGTGGCGATTGCGCGTGCGCTGGTCAACCACCCTCGCCTGATCCTTGCCGATGAACCGACCGGCAATCTGGACAGCAAGACCAGCGAAGAAATCATGGCTTTGTTCGACGAACTGAACCGCGAAGGCATCACCATCGTGCTGGTCACTCACGAAGAGGACATCGCACAGCCATGCCAAACGCCAGGTGCGCTTTCTTGACGGACGCATCATCAGCGATCATGCCTACGCATCAACAGGAGGTGGCGGCATGACGCTCGCGATGCTCGGCGAAGCCTGGCGCGCCATGGGCGCGAACCGCCTGCGCACGCTGCTGACCATGCTCGGCATGGTGATCGGTGTCGGTGCGGTGGTGCTGATGATGTCGATCGGACAAGGCGCGCAATATGCAATCAAGCAAACCATCGCCGCGATGGGCAGCAACCTGTTCATACTGATTTCCGGCAGCACGATCGGCTGGCGGCGTTCGTTCCGGCGGCGGCGGCGGATATACGCTGAATGTCGGCGATGCCGATGCGATCGCCGAACTGCCCGGCGTGCAGGCCGTCGCACCGATACATCCCGGCAGCGCACAGGTCGTATATGGGCCGAACAACTGGAATACTTCAGTCATCGGCACGACACCGGGCTATCTGGAAGCGCGTTCCTGGTCCATAGCTTCCGGTGATGCATTCACCGATTCGGATGTACGTTCAGGCACACGAGTCGCACTGATCGGAAAAACTGCCGCGGACAATCTATTCGGCGACGAAGATCCGGTCGGCAAGACCTTCCGCATCCGGCAAAGTCCGTTCGTCGTTCTCGGCACTTTGGCGCTCAAAGGTCAGGGAATGGACGGGCGCGACCAGGACGACACTATCATCATCCCGCTCACTACCGCGCAACGCCAGGTATTCGGATCCCAGTTTCCGGGTTCGGTACGCATGATGATGGTGCAGACCACTACCCAGGAAATCATGCCTGAAGTGCAAAAATCCATGACCGACCTGCTGCGTCAGCGGCACCGGATACGCGAAGGCATGGATAACGACTTTTTCCTGCGCAACCTCACCGCGGCAGCGGATTCGGCCGCGGAAAGCACGCGGGTCATGTCGCTGCTGCTCGGCGCAATCGCTTCGGTATCGCTGTTGGTCGGCGGCATCGGCATCATGAACATCATGCTGGTCTCGGTCACCGAGCGCACCACGCGAGATCGGCATCCGCATGGCGATCGGGGCGCGAGAACGGGACATCCTGCTGCAATTCCTGCTGGAAGCCATCATCATCTCGGTGATCGGCTGCTTTATCGGATCTGCTATTGGGGATAGGCGGCGCGTTGCTGACCAACGCGTTGACCGGCACCGCGGTCATCATCTCGGGCAGTTCGGTCGTCGTGGCATTCAGCGTCGCAGCAACGGTGGGTATCTTCTTCGGTTTTTATCCGGCACGCAAAGCCGCGCAGCTCGATCCGATAGAAGCGTTGCGCTACCAATAGATACAGTCCCAACCTCAATTATCAGCCTGATGTTGATGAAACAGAATTTTGAGAGCGACTTTTAGATGGAAGTTGTCATCCCGACAAAAATCTTCGGCGCGCGCCAAGCGGCGCATATGGATTTCCGTGGCCGTCATTTCGCTCATCGCACTGGCCGCTGGCGCACTGGTTATGGCATGTCCGGAGCACTGCAGCCAACCCCAAGGGAGCAGGCGCATTTCAGGTGGTGAGCGCCCCGGTCACGCAGGCCGATGTATCAGTCAGGCTCACGGCAAACGGCACGGTGTCAGCACTGCAATCCGTTGATGTGCGGCCGCAGATCAGTGCCACGATCAAAGTAGTGCACATCAAGGAAGGGCAGTTCGTGCACAAGGGCGACCGGTTGTTCACGCTTGATACCCGCACCGAAGATGCCAACCTCAGCAAAGCCGAGGCACAGGTGGTCAAGGACCGTGCCGACCTGGTGAACGCCGAACGAATCTTGAACGTCAGCGAGAGTTGTTCCGGCAGGAGTACATTTCGCAGTCCGAGTTTGATACGGCGCAAAACCAGGTGGATGTATTGCGCGGCCAGCTTGCAGTCGATCAGGCTGCCTTGGAGGCAAGTCGTGTGGCGCGCAGTTTCGACGAGATCACTGCGCCGATTGCCGGGCGCACGGGTGCCATTTCGGTATATCCGGGAAGCCTGGTGCAACCTGGCACTTCGACCGCGACTGGCGCCGTGCTGGTGACCATCACACAGCTCGATCCGATCAACGTCAGCTTCACGCTGCCTGAACGGGAGCTTGCAGGCTTGCAGCAGGCATTTGCCAAAGGCAAAGTGGCCGTGTCAGCGCAAAGCTGGATCTGGCCAACCAACCGGACCTGCAAGGGCCGTCTGGTATTCATCGACAATTCGGTGGATACGGCAAGCGGCACGATACGTCTCAAGGCTGAATTTCCCAATGCCGACCATCGCCTCTGGCCCGGCATGTTCGTCACTGTGGCACTTGGCTCCGCGCAAGCTGGTTGGTGCCCTCACGGTCCCTGCACAGGCAGTGCAGACCGGGCCGGAAAAGAAATTCCTTTACGTGATCGGTGAAGATAACAAGGTTGCATCACTGCCGATCAATGTGCGTTCTGATCCAGGACGGCATCGCCGTGGTTGAAGGTATCGCGCCGGGCACGCGTGTCGTCGTGGAAGGTGCGCAGAATCTCAGGCCCGGCAGCGTCGTGGTCGAAGCCGATGGCACTCAACCGACATCACCTCCGGCAAGGCGGCTGGCTCAATTCCGAATGCATCAGGCATGACAGAAAACCGGCGTACATCCAATAGCACGAGCAAACAATGAACCTCTCCGAGCTGTGTATCCGCCGCCCGGTCATGACGGTGCTGTTGTCGGCCTCCGCCGTGCTGGCCGGCATCATCGCTTACGGCGACATCCCCATGCCGCATTGCCGAGCTACGATACGCCCACGATCTCGGTCACCGCGACGCTACCCGGCGCCAGTCCTGAAACGATGGCCTCTTCGGTCGCCACACCACTCGAGCGCCAGTTCTCGACCATCTCCGGCCTATCGGTGATCAGTTCATCGAGCACGCTGGGGAACACCTCGATCACGCTGGAATTCGATCAGGATCGCAACATCGACAGCGCCTCCATCGATGTGCAGGCGGCATTGCTGCGCGCGCAGCGCTCCCTGCCAATCGAGATGACCACGCCGCCGTCCTACCAGAAGGTCAATCCCGCCGACGCGCCCATCATTTTCCTTACCCTGACATCGCCCTCGATGTCGCTTTCGGATCTGAACAGTTTCGCCGAGCAACCTGATTTCGCCGACGCTTTCGACGCTTCCCGGCGTGGCGCAGGTAAACATCAACGGGCAGAAAAAGTATGCCGTGCGCGTGCGCGTGCATCCGGAAGCGCTTGCGACGCACAACCTGACCGTCGATGACATCGCCAACGCGCTGCACAGCGCCAACGCCAATTCACCGGTCGGCACGCTGGACGGGCCGCGCCAGACGCTGATCATCCAGGCCAACCGGCAACTCGATAACGCCGCCGCATTCGCCAATCTGGTCGTGGCCACCGCCCGAGCGGCGCTCCGGTACAGGCTTTCCGACGTGGCCGTGGTCGAAGACAGCGTGGAATCGGTCAAGACGGCAAGCCTGGGCCAACGGCGAACGCGCCATCACGCTTTCGGTACAGCGCCAGCCCGGCGCCAACACCGTCGCGACAGTGGATGAGATCAAGGCAGCGATGCCCAAGCTCATCGCGCAAATGCCGTCGTCCGTTCAGCTCAAACTGCGCAACGACCGCTCGGTATCGATCCGCAATGTCGATCCATGATGTGAAGATCACCCTGACGATCACCATCACCCTCGTCGTGCTGGTGATCTTCCTGTTCCTGCGCAAGGCCACCGCCACCTTCATACCCGCACTGACGCTGCCGATCTCCCTGCTGGGGACGGTGGCGCTGATGAGCGCCTTCGGTTACAGCCTGGACAATATTTCGCTGCTCGCCATCACGCTTGCGGTCGGACTGGTGGTGGATGATGCCATCGTGGTGCTGGAAAACATCGTGCGCCATGTCGAATTGGGCGAAACGCCGCTGCAGGCTGCGCTGCTGGGATCGAAGGAGATCAGCTTCACCATCATCTCGATTTCGCTTTCGCTGGTCGCGGTATTCATCCCGATCTTCTTCATGCCCGGCGTGATCGGCTTGCTGTTCCATGAATTCGCCGCAGTGGTCGGTATCGCCGTGCTCGTTTCTGCCCTGGCATCGCTGACACTGATCCCGATGCTGGCCAGCCGCTATGTGACCCAGCATGAAAAACCAAGGAACGGGCCTGAAATTGACCGCATGGTTCGAGCACGGCTTCAACCGTGTGCTGTCATCCTACGAACGCGGACTCGACTGGGCATTGTTTCATAACCGCACGGTGCTCGGCATCGCGATCGGCTACCCTGCTCGTCACCATCGCCCTGTTCGTTGCCATACCCAAGGGCTTCTTTCCCAACGAGGATATCGGCCAGGCCTTGATCACTGTGGAAGCGGTCGAGGACATTTCCTTTCCCGCGATCTCCGAACTGTTGCAGCGCACCGGCGACGTGATCCGCGCCAATCCAGCAGTGGATACGCTGCTCGTTTTTGCCAGCGACAGCAACAGCGGGCGCCTGTTCATGACCCTCAAACCGCGCGGCGAGCGTCCGCCGATCGACAAGGTGGTCGAAGAACTGCGCCGCGCAGGTGCGCGCCGTTCCCGGCGTCAATGTCTACATCAACCCCATCCAGAACCTCAGGCTGGGCGGTCGCATCAGCAAGAGCCGCTATCAATACGTCATGCGCAGCGTGCACGCCGAAGAATTGCGCGCGGCGTCCGAAGGCCTGATGTCACGCATGCGCGATGAACCGATCTTTCGCGATGTCACCAGCGACTCGCAACTGAAAGGCTTGCAGGCGCAACTCAACATCAACCGCGACAAGGCCAACCTGCTGGGCGTGCAGATCGCCGACATCCGGTCTGCGCTATACAGCGCTTTCGGTGAGCGCCAGGTCTCGACGATCTACACTTCGAGCGACAGCTATCAGGTCATCATGCAGGTCCCTGCCGAAGATCGCGCCGATGAAAGCTGCATTTGGCAAGATCTATGTGCGCAGCAAGAACGGCACGCTGGTATCGTTGACCAGCATCGCGACCGTCGAGCGCGAAGTGGGGCCTCTTTCGATCAATCACACCGGCCAACTCAATGCCGTGACGGTCTCGTTCAATCTCGCGCCCGGCGCGGCTCTGGGCGATGCCTCCAGGCAGATCGACCAGTACAAGCGCGAACTCAACATGCCGGTCAGCATACTCACCAGCTACGGGGGAGACGCAGCGGCATTCCAGTCATCGCAGTCGAGCCAGATAATATTGATCGTCGTTGCGCTGCTGGTGATCTACGTGCTGCTCGGCGTATTGTACGAAAGTTATATCCACCCGATCACGATACTGTCCGGACTGCCATCGGCTGCGGTCGGCGCGCTGACGATGTTGTGGCTGTTCAATATAGACCTGTCGATCATCGCCATGATCGGCATCCTGATGCTGATCGGCATCGTCAAGAAAAACGCCATCATGATGATAGACTTTGCGCTTAACGCCCAACGCAACCAGGGCATGGCGCCTCGCGAAGCGATCCGCACCGCATGCCTGCTGCGTTTCCGCCCGATCATGATGACCACCTCGGCGGCGCTGATGGGCGCATTGCCCATCGCCATCGGCTTTGGCTCCGGCTCCGAACTGCGTCAGCCACTTGGTCTTGCCGTCGTCGGCGGATTGCTGTTCTCGCAGGTGATCACGCTATTCATCACTCCGGTAATCTACCTCTATCTCGATCGCTTTTCTGGTAGCGGGCCACTTAAATTGGCAGGCGTGAGCTAAGCAGTTGCTTCAATAAATAAGAAATTGACGCAGCAACACTTATAAGAAACAATTGCAGTGGGAATAAGTGCCTTGCCAGGAGAATCCATGTTGCACAGCAACAATATCATTGTCGGCGTATTGGCCATAGTGCTGTTCACAGCACCCTCCGCCTATGCGATGGACAACCCTGACACGCCATCGGAGATCAACCAGCGCATCGGTATCGGCGATCCCGTTATCGGCAAGGACAAATCGGCCCTGTGCCAGGGTTGCCACGGCGAAGATGGCAACAGTGTATCCCCTGATTTCCCCAAGCTTTCCGGCCAATGGTCTGATTACATCCAGAAGCAGGTCCGTGAGTTCCAGAACGGCGCCCGCTACAATGAGGTCATGACCGATATGGCAATGAGCGTTGACAATTTCAATGATTTGTTCGATATCGCGGCGTATTTCGCCAGCCAAAAGCAGATGGGAGGAGCGCCGACAGAGAATGATGCAGAGCAAAAGCTCTATCTGGAAGGTCAAAAGTTATTTACCGAAGGGAATAGAAGGACCGGCGCTTTTCGTTGTGTCAAATGCCATGGTGAACATGGCAGCGGAGAACCGCTCAACAATAACCTGTTCCCGGTGCTCGGCGGACAGCACAAGGAATACTTGATAAAACAACTGACCGACTTCAAGCATGAAGTGCGCGAAAATGACCGCTCGGGCATGATGCTACGCATCACCACCCACCTGACCGCCCATGATATCGAAGCACTGGCTACATACCTTTCGCGTGTGCCGCCTCCCCCTCCGCCCCCTGCACCTGTAGCTGTCGCCATGCCAGTTGTTGCCGCGCCTGTATCAGAGTCGTACAAGATCCTGATGGAAGACAAGCCGGTGCGAATCAAGGGTTCCAACTTTGGCGTCGGTTCAGCCAAATTGAAGAAAGCAGCCAGTGAGCAACTGAATGGAGTGGTGGAATTTGCAGCCGCGTTCCCCGATGCGAAGCTTGAAGTGATTGGATACACCGATATCACTGGCTCCGAAAGACTGAACTTGAAGCTGTCCTTGGCACGCGCTGAAGTGGTGAAGAAGTATCTGGTCAAGAAAGGTATTGCGGCTGACCGTGTCGTAACCAAGGGTCTGGGCCCTGCCGATCCAATAGGCGACAACAAGACAAAAGCTGGCCGCGCGCTAAACCGTCGCGTGGAAATACGCTCGGTGATCAAAGAACAAAAGAAAGTATTGCTGACTGAATAATACCCTATTGCATCTTGTCAAAGCGGGCTGTGATGGCCCGCCTTTTGTTGCCCGAATCCCATATCGCACGCCTGCATGCCGCCAATGGCGGCTCGGATTTTCAATTACGGCCATGACTTGCACATCCAGAAAAATTAATTCCCTATCATGATTGTCAACAATTAGAATCGCGTGATATTCTTAACAATTCCGCAAATTATCCAAGAGTTATGTCTGTCTCCATCAAGACCCCGCAAGAAATCGAGAAAATGCGCGTAGCCGGCCGCCTGACCAGCGAGGTACTCGATTACATCACTCCATATGTCAAGCCGGGCGTGACCACCAACGAGCTGGACAAGCTCTGTCATGACTTGATCGTCAATGTGCAACATGCCATTCCTGCGCCGCTCGATTACGCGCCGGGCGGGCATACCCCCTACCCAAAATCCATTTGCACCTCGATCAATCATCAGGTTTGCCACGGTGTGCCGAGCGACAAAAAGCTCAAGAACGGCGACATCGTCAATCTGGATATTACCGTTATCAAGGACGGTTATCACGGCGACAGCAGCCGCATGTTTTATGTCGGAGAACCGTCGATCCAGGCCAGACGCTTGTGCGAGGTCACCTACCAATCGTTATGGCGCGGCATTCGCGCGGTAAGGCCGGGCGGGTATCTGGGTGATATCGGTTATGCCATCCAGAGCTTTGTCGAACCGCTGGGCTATAGCGTGGTGCGCGAATTCTGCGGACATGGCATCGGCCGGCTTTTCCATGATGAACCGCAGGTATTGCATTACGGCCGCCCGAAGACCGGACTTAGACTCGAACCCGGCATGACGTTCACCATCGAGCCGATGATCAATGCCGGCAAAGCCGGCATCAAACAGCTGGGCGACGGCTGGACGGTGGTCACCAAAGACCATAGCCTGTCAGCGCAATACGAACACACCATACTCGTCACCGATACCGGCTTTGAAGTGTTGACCGTTTCCGATGGCTGTCCTCCACCGCCAAACCAATAAATCTGTCGTTGACCTGCGCGCATCATTGCGCGGCGATCGGCTGGCCCTCGAACAAGATTTTCTGCAACATGGCGATGCGTCGCGCCTGCTCACCGCTCACAGCCGCCTGATCGACCGCTACCTGTGCGACGTCTGGAAACAGCTCGCAATGCCCGAAAACATCGCGCTGGTCGCGGTGGGCGGTTACGGACGCGGCGAACTGTACCCCCGTTCGGACATCGATCTGCTGATCCTGCTGTATGCAGAACCTGACGAGGCATTGCAACAAAAGCTGCATGAATTGGTCGGCATACTTTGGGATATCGGCATGGAAGTCGGCCACAGCATTCGCACCATCGCGCAATGCCTGAAAGAATCCGCAGACATCACCGTGCAAACCAACCTGCTGGAAATGCGCCTGCTCACTGGCGATGCCAGGCTGTTCGGCGAATTGAAAAACGTATTACACCAATATCTCGACCCGCGTGAATTTTTTCTCGCCAAACAGCGCGAGCAGCAGCAACGCCATGAACGATTTGCGAATGCGGATTACAACCTCGAGCCCAACATCAAGGAAAGTCCTGGCGGCTTGCGCGATCTTCAAACCGTTACCTGGATCAGCCGGGCGGCCGGTCTGGGCACACGCTGGACAGAACTTGCGCATGCAGGCCTGATCACTACCTCCGAGGCACGCCAGATCGCCAGACACGACAAGCTGTTGCAATCCCTGCGCACACGATTGCACTATCTCGCCAATCGGCGCGAAGACCGATTGATATTCGAATATCAGACACCGCTTGCCGAGCAAATGGGCATCAACGCGTCTGCCAACAGACGCGCCAGCGAACACCTGATGCAACACTACTACCGGACCAAACTGGCGGTGCGGCAATTCAACGCAATCCTGATGCAAAATCTGCATGATTATTTGTTTCATGAAACGCCACCCCAGCTGGCGCTCAATGAAAGATTCAGGGTCATCGGCACCCTGTTGGAAATTCGCGATGAAAATCTGTTCGAACATACCCCTGAGGCGATTTTTGAGCTGTTCCTGCTCATGCAAATGCATCCGGAACTAACCGACCTCAGTGCGAGAACACTGCGTGCCTTGTGGCGTGCCCAACACCATATCGATGCGGATTTTCGCCGCAATCCGCTGAACCGCTCACGATTCATGGAGATCCTGCGCCAACCGAATGGGGTCATCCGCGCTTTGCGGCGCATGAATCAATACGGCATTCTTGGTCGCTATATACCCGCATTCGGTCGCATCGTCGGGCAGATGCAGCATGATCTGTTTCATGTCTATACGGTGGATGAGCACATCCTGATGGTGGTACGCAATCTGCGCCGCTTTGCTGTAGCAAAATATGCCCATGAATTTCCGCTGTGCAGCCAATTGATCGGCGAATTTGCCCGCCCCGAAGTGCTGTACGTCGCAGGGCTGTTCCATGACATCGCCAAGGGACGCGGCGGGGATCATTCCCAACTGGGCAAGAAGGATGCCCGAACATTCTGCACGCAGCACCAGCTTAGCCGCGATGACAGCGATCTGGTTGTCTGGCTGGTCGAGCACCATCTCAGCCTTTCCGCCACCGCGCAGAAGCAAGACCTGTCCGACCCTGAAGTGATTGCCGGATTTGCCGGAAAAATCAAGAATGAACGCTATCTGGTCGCGTTGTATTTGCTGACCGTCGCGGACGTGCGCGGCACCAGCCCGAAAATATGGAACGCATGGAAAGCAAAACTGATCGAGAATCTGTACTACGCAACCCGGCGCTTCCTGAGCGATGGCAAAGTCACCAATCAGCTTGACGATATCCGCAGGCAGGCCGCAACCACACTCAATCTTTATGCGATGTCTGCGCAGACTTACCAACTGTTATGGGCACAACTGGACGACAGTTATTTTCTGGATCATGAAGCGCAGGAAATCGCCTGGCATACCCGCTTGCTGGCGTTCAAGGTAAATACCACAACCCCTATCGTGAAGGCAAGACTAAGCCGGGCCGGGGAAGGTATGCAGGTAATGGTCTATTGCACCGATCAGCGCGGATTGTTCGCTCGCATTTGCGATTTCTTTGCGCGCATGAATTACACCATCGTCGACGCCAAGATTCACACTACCCTGCACGGCTACGCACTGAACAGCTTTCAGATCATGGACGTTACGCGCAGCAATACGGCATACCGCGACATCATGACCTACATCGAATTCGAGCTGGCACAGCAAATCATGCAGGCCAAACCAATAGCGCCAGCCGCGACAGGCAGGGTCAGCCGTCAACTCAAACACTTTCCGCTCAAAACCGAGGTTGAGATCAGGCCGGACAACAAGGGTATGCATGTGCTCTCGCTGATTGCCGGAGATCGTCCGGGATTGTTGGCACGCATTGCGCTAATTCTGGACAAACACAACATCCGCTTGCATCGCGCCAAGATCAACACCTTGGGCAGCCGTGCCGAGGATGTGTTCTGGATCAGCGGTTCAGCGCTCGCCCAATCAGAACAACGGGATGCACTGCGCAACGCTCTGCTGGAAGTTTGACAGCTGCATTTAAATGCAAAGTCAGGCGCTGTAGAAACGGTAGGCGTTCCCGCCGGATGCTTTGGACTGATACATCGCGATATCGGCATTTTTCAGCAGGCTGTCGGCATCATTGCCGTCGATCGGATAGAGACTGATCCCGATACTGCCACCGATGAAAAATTCCTGGCCATTCAGCTCGAACGATTTTTCCAGCGTAGCAAGAACTTTTTGTGCGATCAAGATCGCATCGCCCGGATCATTGAGCATAGGCAACACGACAGTGAACTCGTCTCCCCCGTTGCGGGCGACCGAATCCCCCTCGCGCAGGCAATCGCGCAGACGCAAGGAGACTTCTTTCAAGACACTGTCGCCGGCAGCATGGCCGAGCGTGTCGTTGATGGTTTTAAAGCGGTCAAGGTCGATGAACAATATCGCCGCCAGTTTTTTGGCTCGGGCGCACTGGGTGACAGCCTGCTGCAGGCGGTCATAGAGCAAAGTCCGGTTGGGCAATCCGGTCAGCATATCGTGTGTGGCCAGATATTCCAGTTCGCTTTCAAAAATGTGGCGTTCGCTATTGTCCCGCGCCATCACCGTGAAGAACCGGGTATTGCCGACATTGCCTTCGCTGATCGAGAGCAGCAAAAAGAATATTTCACCGGTTTTGCGCAGTCCGGTGAGTTCTTGATGCGAAATGGGAATTGGCTCGCCGTCTGCGTTAATGAAGCGTTTGACATCGCTGGGAATGAGCAAGCGGGAGAATGAGGTGCCAATCAGCTCTTCCTTGCTGTAACCGAATATGATTTCTGCAGACGGGTTCAAACTTTGTATGTGGCAATGCTCATCAAGCGTAATGATGCCTTCATCAGCGGTGTCAAGCACAGCACTCTGTCGCGCCGCATGCAACGCGATTTCACGTTCCCGTGAAACCAGCTTGCCGCGCATGAATTCCAGTGCCACGGCCATATCCTGCACTTCGTTGATGTTGGTGGAAAGAACCAGGTGCTCGTTGATGTTGCCGTTGGCGATGCGGCGCGCTGCATCACGCAACTGGCGCACTGAATTCGTCAACAGGTAACCGAAGAAAAACACGAAGAACAGCGATACGATTATGAAGCCGGCCCCAACCATCAGGCCCCAGATATAAGTCTGTTTGATGTGCTCGTCTACCGGAGTTTCGTCGAAACCGATCAGCAGCTTGCCGATCGGCTGATCGTTCTGACCCAGCACCGGTATGATGATGTGATAAATCCTGTCGCCATTCTGACCGAAGAAAAAGTCTTCTTTGAAATCGCTTCCAAGGGTCTCGTCAACACCTTTGAATTCCGCCAGCGCCACTTGACCGGCCAGCAATTGATCGTTGATGATGCTCTTTATTCTGTCGGGCCTTGGATCCTCACTGATCAGTGTTGCCAGCAAATAGGATTGCGAACGCGCGTTATTGATGAATTGTGATTGATAATCCTGTTGCAGGATAAGCAACACGCCGACAAAAACCATCGGCACAAGAATGGTATGTATCGCCAGCATCCCGATCAGCATGCGTCCGGTGTAGCTGGATAGAAATCCCTTTGCCCTGGCCGATCTGCTCATAGTTTGCCTATGATCCTGATCCCTGGAATTTTAATCGCGGTTTCATACAGCATGAAAGTGATTGCTGCGTTGTCGCTGTGCAACGCGTCGAGCAAAACCGGAAGACTTTCATAAGCCTTCGGTCGAATCCCGCCCTGAAACGTACGCGAGATGAGTTGCCGTTCATAAGCCTCATCGGACATGAACATTATTCGTTGCAGGAATACTTCTCCTGCCAATTTATCGGATTGATTCAGCAACGGCCTGGTTTCAATCCCGTTCAGCACAATGCTTGCCCCCAGATAGGCACGCCGCACCTCCTTGGCCGAAATTGTCGAGATGCCCGACGCGGCGTTTACAACTATCGCGATGCGCTGCTCCTCTGCATGAGCCATCGGCGCCGCAACCAGCACTGAGAACAAAATTGCGATGAAGTATCTCACAAAGGCAATACCATGCTCCACTGAGCGCTGATGGAATTGAAATCAAGTTTGTCCTGGCGGATTGTTCTTCCTGCTTCAACTTTGATCGCTTGAGTCGGCGTGAGGTCGTAACGTAAACCAACTATTCCCTGATGCGGCGAAAATTCCGGCAACAGCGACAAATAACCGTCGTTAGCCGCCTCCGGGGTAGCTTCGATCCGGCCAAACAAGGTTGTTCTGCCGCTCTCCCCTATCTTGTATTCCGGCTGCAAATAGCCGCTGACTGTGGTGTATTGGCTGTTGTTGTTGGGGCCCGATACGCGATTATCGAAGATGAACAGTTCCCCCATCAGATGAAAATTGTGCGTCTCGTAATTCATGAATGCGCTGATTACGGTTTGCTTCACTTCATCGACGATCTGGCTGCTGACCGGATCAGTCAGCGGGTTTCTGAACGGAATATCGGCGTATCCTATCGCCGCGCCATACTGGTTGGGATTGCCGGCATCCGGGTGGTACCCCAGCCGAAAGCTGGCAGCCAATTTTCCGGGATGATTGGGTTCAAGCAGATCAAATGGCTGCAGCGTTGTATCAAAAGTTGGGCCGATGCCCATACCAGCCATGTAATTGATTTCTGATTCGCCTGCGGTGCGCGAGCTTTCAAGCATAAAGCCGGTGATATGGGCGGGAAGAGGTCCGTGCTCGTCTTCGTAATTGGCTACTGTCGGGCGGCTGAGGGACGACTGCAAAAAGTCGCCGTGATGCATTTGGGTATTCCAGAAACTGAGCATATTATGAAAACGCCCGGCCCATAGTGTTTTCCCCGGCATGATGCGCCAGCCAAACTCCATGCGCTCCAGCTCGGCTTCATGGGAAGATTTCAAAAACTCGGCCAGGAAGCGTGTGTTGCTGATTTCGCTGGTGTAGAAAAAGTCGACTGCGGGGACGAATTTCTGGTCGGCCAATTCGACGTCCTGCTTTGATTGGTGTACTGAAGTGACGCTGGGAAATAACAACAAATCACCGGCCTTGACGGAGCTGGAAAAGACTGCAAACAGAAAAATCAGCGCGCCATTCGCGACATATGAAACAGCAAGGTTTCTGATCAAAATATCTCCTTTCGCGGTATCTCAACTAAACCCGACAATCACATTGAAACCAGCCAGGTGTAAAGCTTGGTATGGGAGAAGAATACCCCAAAATTGATGCGTCAGCCCGTCATTTTGCCTGACCGGCAATTTGTGCTGGCTACGTCATTTGACCCTGATTCGGAACAGATTTTTCAGACGCGCTAAGGACTCGGAATCCTCTGCGGAAAGCGGCTTGCTCCAGCGATCACTTTGCACTTCATTACAATAAGATCCGGGTGAAGGGACCACTACTCCCACTCTATGGTGGCTGGCGGCTTGCCGGAAATGTCGTATACCACGCGGTTGATGCCGCGCACTTCGTTGATGATGCGGTTGGAGACCTTGCCGAGCAGTTCGTATGGCAGATGTGCCCAGTGCGCGGTCATGAAATCCTGGGTTTGCACCGCGCGCAGCGCCACCACCCATTCATAAGTGCGCCCATCGCCCATCACCCCCACGCTCCTGACCGGCAGGAACACGGCAAAGGCTTGCGAGGTTTTCGCGTACCAGGAATTGCCGTCATCATCCTTGGTGGCATGCAGCTCTTCGATGAAGATCGCATCTGCACGGCGCAACAGTTCCGCATATTCGCGCTTCACTTCTCCGAGGATACGCACCCCCAGGCCGGGGCCCGGAAAAGGATGGCGATACACCATGTCATGCGGCAGACCCAAGGCTACGCCAAGCTCGCGCACCTCATCCTTGAACAGTTCGCGCAACGGTTCGAGCAATTTGAGGTGCAGGCTTTCCGGCAAGCCGCCGACATTGTGGTGTGACTTGATGGTATGGGCTTTTTTGGTTTTCGCCCCGGCGGACTCGATCACATCGGGATAAATCGTGCCTTGTGCAAGCCACTTGGCTTTCGGCAGTTTTTTGGCTTCGCGCTGGAACACTTCGACGAACTCGCGGCCGATGATCTTGCGCTTTTGTTCGGGTTCGGACACGCCGGACAGATGATGCAGGAATTCCTTGCTGGCATCGACGTGTATCACTTTCAAGCCGAGATTTTCGGCGAAAGTATGCATGACCTGTTCGGCCTCGTTCAAACGCAACAATCCGTTGTCCACGAAAACACAAGTCAATTGATCCCCGATAGCACGGTGTATCAGCGCTGCCGCCACCGGCCGCCACCAACCAAGCCGCGTGATAGGGCCTACCTGAATGCTTTACTGGCTGATCGAGCTTTCGAACACCGTTCCCGCTCCTCGGATCTTCCGCGGTCTGCTCAACGTGTTCCGCTACATCACCTTCCGCACCGGCGGGGCGATGGTGACGGGCGCGCTGTTCGTCTTCCTGTTCGGGCCCTGGATCATCGATCATTTGCGGCTCCGGCAGGGCAAGGGCCAGCCGATCCGCACCGACGGCCCGCAATCGCATCTGATCTCCAAGAAGGGCACGCCGACGATGGGCGGGCTGATGATCCTGTCGGGCCTCGTGGTCTCGACGTTGCTGTGGGCCAATCCGCTCAATCCCTATGTCTGGATCGTGCTGGCGGTGACGCTCGGCTTCGGCTTCGTCGGATTCTACGACGACTATCTGAAGGTGACGAAACAGAGCCATAGCGGTTTTGCCGGCAAGCTGCGGCTGTTGATCGAGGCGGTGATTGCGCTCGTGGCCTGCTACGCGCTGGTGCGGCTCGGCCGCGACGCGACCTCGACGTCGCTCGCGATACCCTTCCTGAAGGACGTGGTGATCAATTTCGGCTGGTTCTTCGTGATCTTCGGCGCGTTCGTCATCGTCGGCGCCGGCAACGCGGTCAATCTGACCGATGGTCTCGACGGGCTTGCGATCGTGCCGGTCATGATCGCGGCCGCCAGCTTCGGCATGATCTCGTACCTGACCGGCAACGCGGTGTTCTCCGACTATCTGCAGATCAGATACGTCGCCGGCACCGGCGAGCTCGCGGTGCTGTGCGGCGCGGTGCTCGGCGCCGGCCTCGGATTCCTCTGGTTCAACGCGCCGCCGGCCTCGATCTTCATGGGCGACACCGGCTCGCTCGCGCTCGGCGGCATGCTGGGCGCGACCGCGGTGGCCGTGAAGCACGAGATCGTGCTGGCCGTGATCGGCGGCTTGTTCGTGCTGGAAGCCGTCTCCGTGATCGTGCAGGTGGCCTCGTTCAAGCTGACCGGCAAACGCGTGTTCCGGATGGCGCCGCTGCATCATCATTTCGAGCAGAAGGGCTGGACCGAGCCGCAGATCGTGATCCGGTTCTGGATCATCTCGGTGATGCTGGCGCTGGCCGGCCTCTCCACGCTGAAGCTGCGGTGATCGCCTTGCATCGGACTTCCGAGGTCAAGCCGTGATCCCCGTCACCTCCTTCGCAGGCAAGACGGTCGCCGTCTTCGGCCTCGGCGGCTCCGGCCTTGCGAGCTGCCACGCGCTGAAAGCGGGCGGCGCCGAAGTGATCGCGGGCGACGACAGTGCCGACAATGTCGCCAAGGCGGCGCAGGCCGGTTTCATCACCGCCGATCTGCGCACGGTGTCGTGGACGAATTTTGCGGCGCTGATCCTGACGCCCGGCGCGCCGCTGACGCATCCGGCGCCGCATTGGTCGGTGCTGATGGCGCGGCAGGCCGGCTGTGAGGTGATCGGCGACATCGAACTTGTTCTGCCGCGAGCGACGCCGTCACGCGCCGGACGCGCCGTTCGTCGCCATCACCGGCACCAACGGCAAGTCGACCACGACCGCGCTGATCGCGCATCTGATGAAGGTCGCCGGCTACGACACCCAGATGGGCGGCAATATCGGCACCGCGATCCTGTCGCTGGAGCCGCCGCGCATGGGGCGCGTGCATGTGGTCGAGATGTCGTCCTACCAGATCGATCTGGCGCCCTCGCTCGATCCGTCGGTCGGCATTCTGCTCAATGTCAGCGAAGACCATATCGATCGCCACGGCACGCTGGAGCACTACGCCGCCGTGAAGGCGCGGCTGGTCGCCGGCGTGCAGCCGCAGGGCACGTCCATTGTCGGCGTCGACGACGGCTGGTGCCGCAACATCGCCGACCGGCTCGATCAGGCCGGGCAAGCGCGTGGTGCGGATCTCCGTCAAGAACCCGCTGCCCGACGGCATCTATGTCGAGCGCGAAACCGTCGTGCAGGCCTCCGGCGGCGCGCGCCGCGAGATCGCCAGGCTCGGCGGCATCGGTTCGCTGCGCGGCCTGCACAATGCGCAGAACGCGGCCTGCGCCGCGGCCTGCGCGCTGGCGATGGATATCTCCGTCGACACGCTGCAAAACGGCCTGCGCAGCTTTCCCGGCCTCGCGCACCGCATGGAGCAGGTCGGCCGCCGCGGCAACGTGCTGTTCGTCAACGACTCCAAGGGCACCAACGCCGACGCCGCCGCGCATGCGCTGTCGTCTTTCGCGATATCTTCTGGATCGCCGGCGGCAAGCCGAAGCACGGCGGCATCACCGGTCTCGCCGAATATTTTCCGCGCATCCGCAAAGCCTATCTGATCGGCGAAGCCGCGCAGGAATTTGCCGGCACGCTGGGCGAGCGCGTGCCGCACGAGATCTCCGAAACGCTCGATGTCGCCGTGGCCAATGCCGCGCGCGACGCCGAAGCCTCAGGGCTCGCCGATCCCGTGGTGCTGCTGTCGCCCGCCTGCGCCTCGTTCGACCAATACCGCAATTTCGAAATCCGCGGCGCGAAGTTCCGCGACCTAGTCACGGCGATGCCGGGTGTGAAGCCGGTGGTGTGACTGTAGGATGGGTAGAGCGCAGCGAAACCCATCGTCTTCGCAGCGGTAATTGATGGGTATCGCTTCGCTCCACCCATCCTACGCAGCTACGATCGGGGAGAGAGTAATTCCTATGCAGGTTGCTACGATCCGCTTTACAGACCGCGATAGCGGAGATGAAACTATGGCTTTGGTCCGTGTGGAAGGTGAGATCATCGGACTTGCACTGTCTCTCAAACAAAACGGCGATATTGAAGTCTTTTTTGGCAGGCAGGAACTGGAACGACTGATCGAGGCGTTGCAGAAGGCGCAGGCGGCATTGCGCGGTGCGAAGCCGGTGATTTAATTATAGGATGGGTAGAGCGCAGCGAAACCATCAGCTTCGTTCCTGCTCATTCGAGGGCGTCGCAAATGGCAATTCATGCTCCCTCACGTACCTGTGTTCGTTTCGCGGTTGCCGTACTTTCGGCGAGCTTTGCGCTTCATGCCGTCGCAGGTACGGCTGCCGCTGGCGTCCGACGGCGTGTCTCTCAGCGAGTTCGACGATTTCGTGGAGCACCGTCAAATACGCGACCTCTGCGGAGAACGGATTCGTCAGCGGGTCGCTCGACAAGAAGACCATCGTCGATCGCACGTTCAAGACCCACGTGCTCGAGAATCGTTATCTGAAGGTAACGCTCGTGCCCGAATTTGGCGGACGCATTCTTTCCATCATCTACAAGCCGACCGGCCACGAACAACTTTATCGCACCGAAGTCGGCGTACCCTACGGGATGACGGCCGGCGTCTTTTATTACGACTGGCTGATGGTGTATGGCGGCATCTTCCCGACCTTCCCGGATCCCGAGCACGGCAGGACGTGGCTGAAGCCGTGGGATTTCAAGGTCGTGAAGGAGAGTGCCGGCGAAGTGACGGTGTCGATGTCGCTTAAGGATGATTTCGCGTATTCCGCGGCACCAGCGCAGTTCCTCAAGGGGTCGACGGGGATCGAAGCGACTTACTATGTCACGCTGAAAGCCGATCGTGCCGCGCTCGATGCGCGCGTGGTGCTGAGAAATCCGCAAGCCCGGGCGATCGATTACGAGTACTGGACGTGCACGACGCTCGCGCCGGGATCGGACCCGAACAATCCCAAAACGACCGGCGGCGCCGAAATCATCGCGCCGATCGTGGCCTACAGCACGCCCCGCTGGTCCGCCAATCTGTCCGACGGCGACGAGAGCGCAGGCGCGGGCAGGAGCCGTTTCGAAAAACTGCGCCACTTCAGGAACTGGCCGACGATGGGCATCGCCTACGCGGCGCCCGATATGCAGGGTGGGAATTTCTGGGGCGTGATCAACCACGACAACGAAGAGGGGATCATCCGCATCGCCGACAATACGATCACGCCCGGCCTGAAGATGTGGACGTGGGGATTTCCGTCGTTCACGAACGAAACCGATGCGCGCAAGGACCCGAGCGAAGCGCGGCCTTACGTCGAATTGTGGGCCGGTGTGTCGGACCAGTTTTTCCACCGCGCTCAGCTTCCCGCACGGGGCGAAGCGTCTATCCCGGAGACCTACAGCCCGACCGTCGGCATGAGCAACGTGACGGATGCGAACGAGAATATCCTGATCAATCTCTCGGCCACGGCAGCGGGCGTGAATCTTCAGTTCTTCAGTATCGAACCGGCCAAGCCGTTGCGCGTCACTTTGAAACGCGGCGACACGATATTGTTTAACGACGCCGTGAAAGCCGACCCGAAAGCCGGAAATCGCATTTCCGTAGGGGTTCCTGCAGGCCACAGCGGCGAACAGGTGCGGCTGACGATCACAAGCGCGGAAGGCAAAGAGCTGATCGCGGCCGCGACAAGAGTAAAGTAATTTGATTGTAGGATGGGTGGAGCCAACGGGTCCGGCCTTCGGCCGGCCCGATGATAAACTCCGCGAAACCCATCATCTTTCGCCAACCGCGATTGATGGGTATCGCTTCGCTCCACCCATCCTACAAATTACTGTGGTCCCCTCGCGCTGCGGCTCGCGCGGCCCGGCTTGAACAGATCGAGATCGATCGCCTGGCCCATCGCCAGATATCCGGTGCGATTGGGATGAAGCTTGTCGCCGGGGCTGCCGGTGGTGCTGTCGGGAACGAACTCCGGCTTGAGGCCGCCCGACTGCGGATCGAGCGTCGTCTTGTCGAAATCGATCACGCCGTCGAACGTGCCTGATGTGCGGATGAAGTCGTTGAGGGCCTTCCGCTTGGCATCTTGCTCCGGAAAACCGTGCGCGGCACTGGAACTGCCAAGCGCCGAAACCACGGTGGCGCCGATGATGCGAAGCTGCGGCCATTTCTTCCGCAGCCGTTCGACGCCGTCCTTCATCGCCGCGATGACCTGGTCGGCCGAGGCATTGCCGTTCTTGCTGAAGTCGTTGATGCCCTCGAGCCAGATCAGGCCGGAAATGCCTGACAGCGCGAGCACGTCGCGATCGAGCCGCTGGCCTGAGGCAGGCCCGCCGGCGAACGGCTTGTCGGGACCGTACTCGGCCGGGCCGGCGATCTGGTTGCCGCCGATCCCGCCGTTCACCACCGCAACCTTGTTGCCATGGAGCGCCTTCAGGCGGCGCGACAGCACGTTGGGCCAGCGATCATCGCCATTCATGGTCGAGGCGGTGCCGTCGGTGATCGAATCGCCGAACGCCATGATGGCGAAGGCATCTCCGGGTGCGGTCATCTCAACCGCATCGAGGAAGAACCAGGATGCCGTGGTGTAGAGGAATGCCGCCTCATCCTCCGGCGCACCCTTGGCGCCGGCGCCGGGCGCGGTGACGTAGGAGGTGGTGAGCGCCTTGGCGTGCCAGGTCATCGGACCGCTGTCGCCTGCGATATGGAAGCTGACCGCGAGCCGGCGGCCGGCGAGTTCGTCAGGCTGTCTTGCGAAGGGCAGCGCGATCGCATCGCTCCATGTTGATTCTCCGGGCGGGATGGTGATCGAAGGCTTTCCGCTGAACGTCACCGGACGGTTGGAGCCGCGCAACAGCGCAGCGCTGCTCGATTGCAGGCCGACATACACGCCGTCGAACGTCACTGGTTTCTTGCCGAACGCATTGCTGAGCCGGATCCGCGCCTGGCGGCCCCACAGATCGGGCCGCACCATCAGGCGAAAGGTCTGGTCCCGCGCGCCGGTCGCAGGGTCGGGGAAGGCGAATTTCTGATCGGGTTGGGCCGAAGGGTTGCCGACCGGATAGGGGCCCTGGGCCGAGCCGGTCCACGACACCACCCAGCCCCCGCCATCCCGGGCGGATGCGGCCTGCGGCAGCGCGGCGAGCAACGACGCGATCATGAAGCGGACCAGCGCGCGCATGGCGTCTCTCCCCCGATTTTGTCTTTGTTGGCATCATCCTAGAATTTCCGGCGGCCCGCGCAATGCGCAGGCTGGCCGCTTCCCTCAAAACATCCCCAATTCATTAACCCCTTGGAAACCATCCTGCTCCACCAATGGGCGTTACCTCTGCCATTTGGGGACGCCCATGCTCGCCCGTGACCAACGCACGCCGTTTTCGGACTGGTGGTGGACCGTGGATAAGCTGCTGCTCGGCGCGATCATGGCGCTGATGCTGGGCGGCGTTATCCTGTCGCTGGCGGCGAGCCCGCCGGTGGCGACCCGGATCGGGCTCGATCCCTTCCATTTCTTCGGCCGGCACGTGCTGTTCCTGCTGCCGTCCTTGATGGTGCTGATCGGCGTATCGTTCCTGTCGCCGAAGCAGATCCGCCGCCTCGCGCTGCTGGTCTTCGTGGTCTAGCATCCTGCTAATCGTGGCGACGCTGGCCTTCGGCGCCGAGGTGAAGGGCTCGCGGCGCTGGATTACGCTGCTTGGCGTCAACATCCAGGCCTCCGAATCCGCCAAGCCTGCCTTCGTGGTGATGGCGGCGTGGCTGTTTGCGGAATCGACCAAGCGGCCGGAAATGCCGGCGACGTCGATGGCGATCGTGCTGTTGCTGACGCTGGTGTCGCTGCTGGTGATGGAACCGGATTTCGGCCAGACCATGCTGATCCTGATGGTGTGGGGCGCGCTGTTCTTCATCGCAGGGATGCGGATGATCTGGGTGGCCGGCCTTGCCGGCGCCGCGGCGGCCGGATTGTTCGGCGCCTATCTGCTGGTCCCGCACGTCGCGGGCCGCATCAAGCGCTTCATGAACCCGGCCTCCGGCGACACGTTCCAGGTCGACATGGCGATGGAAGCCTTCTGGAACGGCGGCTGGTTCGGCCTTGGACCCGGCGAAGGCATTGCAAAACGCAGCCTGCCGGACAGCCATACCGACTTCGTGTTCGCGGTGGCCGCCGAGGAGTTCGGCATCATCCTGTGCCTGGCGCTGGTTGGCGCTGTTCGCCTTCGTCGTGATCCGGACGCTGACACGCGCCTATTCGAGCGAGGATATGTTCGCGCGCTTTGCGGCGTCGGGCCTTGCGATCCTGTTCGGCGTGCAGGCCGCGATCAACATGGCGGTCAATCTGCAACTGATCCCCGCCAAGGGCATGACGCTGCCCTTCATCTCCTATGGCGGCTCGTCGATCATCTCGCTGGCCTATGGCGTCGGCATGATGCTGGCGCTGACGCGGCAGCGTCCGCGTACCGAGGTGGAATCGATGAACGCGGCCGGCGTGTCGCGCGGTTACGCTTAAAGTGCATCCCGCAAGGGTTGCATACAATCTTAAGTAAAATCCCTTAAAACCCGGATCCGATTCCTAAACGGATTTGCCCGCATGCTCAACCTGAGCGGGCAGGAAAAGGGTTGGTAATGGGAGCGCATCATATCGGCGGCGAATACGGAACCGGGGAGACCAATCGCAGGCTTGTTCGGCTTTTCTGCATTTGCCTGGGTACACTCTTTTTCGCCTATTTCATTCTGACGTTCCGGATCTGGCTGGAGCGCGGGACATTCGGCGCCCTCGACTTGTTTCTGATTTCGGTTCGCCTCCTGCTGAGCGGGATGGTGCTTCTGGTCGTCGTCGATCCGCCTTGGCTCGCGCGCCGGCTGGATCGTCAAATCGACCTGATGGGCAGCCTCTTCGAACAAGCATTTGCAAATTCCAGCACGAAGGAAAAGATCAGATTGATCGTGCTGGTGACGATGGTCAGCCTGCTCCTCGAACTGGTCATGATCCGCTGGCTGGCGTCGGTCTTCCCGGTGTTTTCGTTCTTCAAGAATTTCACCCTGCTGGCCTGCTTCCTGGGCCTGGGCGCAGGGTACGCCGTTGCAGACAAGCAGCCCTGCGCCCCGGCGCTGGTGTTGCCGATGCTTGCCCTGTTTGTCGGCGTCATCACGCTGCTGCGCTACGATGTTGGCGCGGCGAATGGTTTCTTTGTGGCCAGCCCGATGCACGAGCAAACCGCTGTCGGCGGCATATGGGACGGCCTAGGCTTGTCGTTTCTGCTCAAGGAGGGTGCGCCGGTCTATGTGCTGCTGGCGATGAGTTTCGTGCTCTGTGCGTGCATCTGTTATCCGGTCGGCCAGCTTTGCGGTAGATTGCTGCAGAGCACGGATGCATTGAAGGCCTACAGCCTCAATCTGGTTGGCAGCATTCTAGGCGTCGTGGCGTTGTGTGTGATGAGCTTGTTCTGGCTGCCGCCGGCGGTCTGGTTCACCGTGACAGGCGGCATCCTTCTGGTCTTCGTGCTGTCGAGCGATACGCGCTTGCCGGTCGGGGTCGCCAGCTTCTGCGTGCTGCTCGCAGTCCTGTCGTGGCCGGTCCAGCAGGAAATCCAGCGGATCTATTCTCCGTATCAGTTGCTGGAGCGCATGTCCAAATCGGACGGGCGGATAAATCTCCTGTCGGGAGGCGCCTACTATCAAAAGGTGTTCGACCTGGCGGAAAGCAATCGCGGAAATGAATCCGAGGAAATCCGTTACGTTCGGGCGTATTACGAGTTTCCGTTCAACTTCAAGAAGAAGCCGGAGCGCGTCGCCATTGTCGGCGCGGGCAGCGGTAACGACGTGGCGGCGGCACTCCGCATGGGTGCATCACACGTCGATGCGATCGAAATTGACCCCGCCATTGCTTATCTCGGCAAGCACAATCACCCCGAGAATCCTTATGACGATCCGCGCGTCACGCTGCGCATCAATGATGCGCGCAACTTCTTCCGCACGGCGGACCAGCAATACGATCTGATCATCTATGGCGTGCTGGATTCCCACACGGCGCTCAGCCACGCCTCCAACCTGCGTGTCGATTTCCTACGTCTATACACGTGAGGGAATTGCAGAAGCCTTCAAGCTGCTCAAGCCGGACGGCATCATGTCCGTTGCGTTCGCGCTGCCGACCGAATCGCTCGGGTTCAAGCTGTCGCACATTCTCCAGGAGTTGCCGGGCGCCGGAAAACCGCTGGCGGTTCGCGTGCGCTACAACTCGGCCACCACCACGGCCTTCATCGCACAGAAGGGCCGGGACGTCGCCATGCCCGACGTCAACGCTTTCGCCGCCATCGGATTCACTGACGTTTCGAAGCATTTCGCGCAGCCCTATCCCGAGGCAAGCATCCCGACCGATGACTGGCCGTTCTTCTACATGATCGAGCGCACCTATCCGATCAGCTACATGTTTGCACTCGGCATGGTGCTGCTTCTGAGCTACATGTTCGTGCGCAAGACCATCGGTCTTACGGGCCCGATCGAACGCGGTTACCTGCCGTTCTTCTTTCTCGGCGCCGGCTTCATGCTGGTGGAGACCAAGGCCATCACCGAACGGGGGCTGCATCTTGGAGGCACCTGGTTTGTCATCGCCGCGACCATTATTCTGGTTCTGGTGATGGCGTTCCTGGCCAATCTGATGGTGCAGGGGAAGGTCGTTCAGCAGACGGGCCTTGCCTATGTCGGGCTCATGGCCAGCCTGCTGGTTGGCTATTTCTATGCCCGCAACCACGGCCTGGTCACCCTGGGTTCGCCTCAGGCGGACATGGCGGTGAGCTGTGGGCTGCTCACCCTTCCGTTGTTCTTTTCGGGCATTGTCTTTTCGACCTTGATCGGCAGGGCCGACGTCAACATCTCTACCGCGCTTGCCTACAATCTGATGGGGGCTCTGTTTGGCGGGTTGATGGAATACAACTCGATGTATTTCGGATTCTCGTTCCTGTACCTGTTGGCGATGGGTTTCTATTTCCTGGCATGGATGTTTTCCAGGGATCCGGCCGCGGTATGGACGCGGCGGAGGCTGGGCATTCTTACGCAGGGTTCGGTGCCTTGAGAAAAGCCATGATAGCGCAATATCGTCACAGCGCCCCGATCGAGAGGTCGGGGCGTTCGACGTTTGTAACGCCTTGATGACGAATGCCGCGCCATCGGCTATTTGAAGCCATGGACAAAAACCTGCCTCTCATTCTGCTGGCCGCCGGCGGCACCGGTGGCCATTTGTTTCCCGCCGAAGCGCTGGGCGTCGAGCTCATCAAGCGCGGCCTGCGTGTGCGTCTCGCAACCGATGCCCGCGCGCTGCGCTACAGCGGCCTGTTCACCCGGGATAATATCGACGTGGTGCCGAGCGAGACCGTGCGCGGCCGCTCGCTGATGGCACTGGCGCGCACCGCTTACACGCTCGGTTACGGCACGCTGGTTGCCGCCAGGCTGGTGCGGCGGCTGAAGCCTGCCGCCGTGGTCGGCTTCGGCGGCTATCCGACGCTGCCGCCACTGATCGCGGCAAGGCTGCTCGGGGTGCCCGGCATCATTCACGACGCCAATGCCGTGCTCGGCCGCGCCAACCGCTTTCTCTCCCGCCGCGTCAACGCGATTGCCACCTCGCTGCCGGGCGTGCTCGATCGCGATCCTGATCTTGCGGGCAAGACGGTGACCGTCGGCACGCCGATGCGCCCCGCGGTGCTCACCGCTGCTGCCGTGCCGTTTGCGTCTCCTGAACCGAACGGGCCGCTGCGGCTACTGGTGGTCGGCGGCAGCCAGGGCGCGCGGGTCATGAGCGATATCGTGCCGGGCGCAATTGAAAAGCTGGAGCCGATGCTGTGGAGCCGTCTGGTTCTGACGCAGCAGGTGCGCAAGGAAGACATGGGGCGGGTGCGCTCGATCTATGAGCGGCGCAGGATCAATGCCGAGCTGGCGCCGTTCTTTACCGACCTTCCGGCGCGGCTGGCGTCCAGCCACCTCGTGATCTCGCGCTCCGGCGCCGGCACGGTGGCGGAACTCGCCGCGATCGGCCGGCCCTCGATCCTGGTGCCATTGCCGGGCGCGATCGATCAGGACCAGTTCGCCAATGCCGGCGTGCTGGCGAAAGTGGACGGGGCTTTACGGATTCCGCAAGGAGAATTCACGTCCGACCGGCTGGCGGCGGAAATCTCCGCCTTTGCCGCCGAACCGGCGCGGCTGACCGCGATGGCATCAGCCGCCCGCAACGTGGGCCGGCTCGACGCCGCCGAACGGCTGGCCGATCTGGTGATGAAAGTGGCCGGAATCTAGGCCGTTACCCGCCATTTTTCAGCATTGTAGTGTCATGGCTGGGCTTGTCCCGGCCATCCACGTCTTGCATGAAGGGGTAGGGATTTGTGGATGCCCGGGACAAGCCCGGGCATGACGGGAACAGACGAGACGCACCATGAGACTGCCGCGAGAGATCGGACCCATTCACTTCGTCGGGATCGGCGGTATCGGCATGAGCGGCATCGCCGAGGTGCTGGTCAATCTCGGCTACACCGTGCAGGGCTCGGACGCCTCCGAGAGCGGCAATGTCGCGCGGCTGCGCGAGAAGGGCGTCAAGGTCTCGGTCGGCCACAAGGCCGAGAATGTCGATGGCGCCGACGTGGTCGTGGTCTCGACCGCCATCAAGCGCGGCAATCCCGAATTGATGGCGGCCCGCGCCCAGCGCATTCCGGTGGTGCGCCGGGCCGAAATGCTCGCCGAGTTGATGCGGCTGAAAAGCTGCGTCGCGATCGGGGGCACCCACGGCAAGACCACGACCACCTCGATGGTCGCAGCCCTGCTCGATGGCGGCAATCTCGATCCGACCGTGATCAATGGCGGCATCATCAACGCCTACGGCACCAATGCGCGGCTGGGAGCCGGCGACTGGATGGTGGTCGAAGCTGACGAGAGCGACGGCACGTTCCTGAAACTGCCGACCGATGTCGCCATCGTCACCAATGTCGACCCCGAGCATCTCGACCATTTCAAGACGTTTGAGGCCGTGCAGGACGCCTTCCGCAATTTCGTCGAGAACGTGCCCTTCTACGGCTTTGCCGTGATGTGCATCGATCATCCCGTCGTACAATCGATCGTCGGCAGGATCGAGGACCGCCGCATTATCACCTATGGCGAGAACCCGCAGGCCGACGCGCGGCTGGTCGACCTCACGCCGACCGGCGGCGGCTCGAAATTCAAGGTCGTGTTCCGAAACCGCAAGACCGACGCCACCCACGAGATATCGGACATCATGCTGCCGATGCCGGGACGACATAACGCGTCGAATGCAACGGCGGCGATCGCGGTAGCGCATGAGCTCGGCATCTCCGACGAGGCGATCCGCAAGGCACTCGCAGGCTTCGGCGGCGTCAAGCGGCGCTTCACCCGGACCGGCGAGTGGAACGGCGTGACCGTGATCGACGATTACGGCCATCACCCGGTCGAGATATCAGCCGTGCTTAAAGCGGCGCGTGAATTGACCAACGGCAAGATCTTTGCCGTGGTGCAGCCGCACCGCTTCACCCGCCTGCAATCGCTGTTCGAGGAATTCTGCACCTGTTTCAACGATGCCGACGCGGTCATCGTCGCCGAGGTCTATCCGGCCGGCGAGGCGCCGATCGAAGGCATCGACCGCGACCATTTCGTGCTCGGCCTGCGCACGCATGGCCATCGCGAGGTGATCCCGCTGCCAAGTTCGGCGGAGCTGGCCAAAGTCGTTCACGGAATTGCGCATCCGGGCGACCTCGTCGTCTGCCTCGGCGCCGGCAACATCACGCAATGGGCCTACGCACTGCCCGACGAACTGAAGGCGCTGGGGTAGCCGTGACCTTCCCTGATATCACCTCCGACCTTAAAGCCGCGATGCCGCAATTGCGCGGGCGGTTGCTGGCGAACCAGTCGCTGGCGGAGCTGACGTGGTTTCGCGTCGGCGGGCCGGCGCAGGTGCTGTTCACGCCGGCGGATGAGGACGATCTCGCGTACTTCTTGAAGCTGCTTCCGAACGAGTTGCCGGTCTATGTCGTCGGCGTCGGCTCCAACCTGATCGTGCGCGATGGCGGGATGGCGGGCGTGGTGATCCGCCTGTCGCCGCGGGCATTTGGCGAGACGTCCGCTTCCGGCGATATCATCAGCGCGGGCACGGCCGCACTCGACAAGCGCGTGGCGGAGACCGCGGCAGCCGCCAATATCGGCGGCATGGAATTCTTCTTCGGCATTCCCGGCACCATCGGCGGCGCGCTGCGGATGAATGCCGGCGCCAATGGCAACGAGACCAAGGACGTTCTGATCGAGGCTGTTGGCATCGGCCGCGACGGCACCAGGCATGTCTTCAGCAATGCCGACATGAAGTTCGTCTATCGCAACAGCGGCGTCGACCCGTCGATCATCTTCACGTCGGCGCGCTTTCAAGGCGCGATCGCGGACGCCGAGACCATTCGCGCGCGGATGAACGATGTGCAGAGCCATCGCGAAACGGCTCAGCCGATTCGGGAAAAGACCGGAGGATCGACCTTCAAGAATCCGCCCGGTAACAGCGCCTGGAAACTGATCGACGCCGCCGGCTGCCGCGGCTTGCGCGTCGGTGGGGCGCAGGTCTCGGAAATGCACTGCAACTTCCTTATCAATACCGGTAACGCCACCGGGCATGATATTGAATCGCTGGGTGAAACCGTCCGCGAGCGGGTTAAAGCGAATTCTGGAATCGAGCTACACTGGGAAATCAAGCGGATCGGAATCGAGCAAAGCTGATGCGGGCGACCATTCTCTTCGGCGGTACCAATAAAGAGCGCCTGGTTTCGGTGGCCAGCGCCCAAGCGCTGCATCTCGCCTTGCCCGACGCCGATCTTTGGTTCTGGCACGTGGCGGACACCGTTCATGACGTCGGCTCAAAGGCGCTGCTCGGGCACGCGCGTCCGTTCGAGGATGAATTCAAACCCGCCAACCGCGGCCTGCCGCTCGAAGCAGCGCTCGACAAGGCGAAGTCCGAGGATCGCGTGCTGGTGCTCGGCCTGCATGGCGGCCGGGCTGAGAACGGCGAATTGCAGGCGATGTGCGAACTGCGCGGGATTGCCTTCACCGGGTCCGGCTCGGCGTCGTCAAATCTCGCCTTCGACAAGGCCGCGGCGAAACGGTTTGCGGCGATTGCAGGTGTCGCGGCTCCGGCCGGCGTAGCCCTGGAAAACCTTGACGCGGCGTTTGCCGAATACGGCAGACTGATCGCAAAGCCGGCGCGGGACGGTTCGAGCTATGGCCTGATCTTTGTCAACGCGAAGCAGGACCTCGTCGCAGTCCGCAACGCCGCCAAGACCGAGGAATATCTGATCGAGCCGTTCGTCGCGGGCGTGGAAGCAACCTGTGGCGTGCTGGAGCAATCGGATGGCACGTTGATGTCGCTTCCGCCGGTTGAGATTGTCCCGGGAGAGGGCACCTTCGACTACGCGGCCAAATATCTTCTCAAATCGACTAGGAGATCTGCCCGGGACGCTTTTCTCAAGACATCAGTGCGCAACTGAAGGATCAGGCGCTACGGGCGCATCGCGCGCTGTCGTGCAGCGGCTATTCCCGGACCGACTTCATTGTCTCGGCGAAGGGGCCGGTTTACCTGGAAACCAATACGCTGCCGGGCCTGACCGCCGCATCGCTCTACCCGAAGGCGCTGAAGGCGCAGGGGATCGAATTTTCGGATTTTCTGCGTGACCAGATCGCGCTGGCCGAACGGCGCAGCCGGGAACGGGT